>JAZQFH010000012.1:0-64901 GCA_045539425.1 Erysipelotrichaceae bacterium | reverse complement strand
GATATCTTCCAGCAACCAGTCGATCAGTGTCGGCCAGTATTTCACTGTCAGATCAAATAGCAGTTTGATGAAATAAAGAGCCAGCAGTGCACTGAAGATGATCAGCTCCAGATTCGTCTCTTCCTTTGTCTCCATGATTGGCTGAACTTCCGGCATGGTCATAAAGTCCGTGTTATCCATCAGTTCATCCATGCTGATATGAAAAATATGCGAGAGCTGTTTCAGCTGCTCCACATTCGGATACTGAAGTCCTCTTTCCCATTTTGAAATGACAGGTCTGGAAAGATACATCTTTCTTGCCAGGTCTTCCTGCTTCATTCCACTCTGTTCTCTCAGTTCTCGCAACTTTTCACTAAACATTATAAATACGCTTCCTTACCTTCATTATAGTCCCGTTACTCTTCCGTCCTTTCACATTTTTATGTTCTAATTCGGAACATTCTTCATTTCCGCAAAAAAAAGGAAGGTATTACCCTTCCCATACCGTACGTATTTCTTCTTCTGAAATCGGTCCCTGACGCAGAATTCCGTACTGTTCTTTCGTTACGTCAACAATCGTGGAACTCAGTGCCCTCTCGCTCTCTCCCAGAACAACTGCCTTGATTCTGCCGTCCAGCTGCTTCAGAACCTCCTCCGAAGTATGACACGGATGCTCTCCGGATAAATTGGCACTTGGTACAAGCAGCGGGTGTCCGCTCTTCCGAATGACTTCACAGATCCAGTCATCATCCGGCATCCGGATGGCTATGGTTTCAAATCCGTTGGTCACAAAGTCCGCTACGCTTTCCTTTTTCAGAAATACCAGAGTGATTGCGCCGGGCATGAAGGCATGCATCAGCTTTTCTGCCTTCTCACTCACCATAGCCACTTCGTAAATCTGCTCAAAGTCCGCCACCATCATCGGGAACGGCTTGCTTTCGGGACGGTGCTTCGCCCTCTTTAAGCGCTTCATGGCCAAAGGACTGTCATAGCGGATTGCGGCCCCGTAGACCGTATCCGTAGGAAAAGCCACCACTTCCTCTTTCTGAAGAAGCTGGATTACGCTTTCCCTGTCTTCTTTTGTTAATCTCAGTGTTTTGTATCTCATAAGTTATGATAGAGGAAAAACATTCTGTCTTTTCCGTTTAAATCTTTAACAACTTCCGCTCTGTCATTTGGGAAGTACTGCTTCGCCAACTCTAACAAAGCCTCTTTCTGATCATACCCGATTTCAAAGGCGATCATGGCCTTTTCCTTGATCACGTCTTTCGCTTCCGCAAGCAGTCTGCGGTAGAAATCCAGACCGTCCTCTCCTCCGAAGAGTGCCATATGCGGCTCATAATTCACAACCGATGGATCCAGCGCAATATCATCTACGATATACGGCGGATTGCAGACCAGAATATCCAGCTTCAGGCCGTTTTCGCGGATCGGTTTTAGAAGATCTCCCACAAAGAACGTCACATCCGCTCCGTTTTTCCTTGCGTTGTTCGCCGCCGCTTCCACGGCAATCTCGCTCAGATCAGTGGCATAGACCTTTAAGCGCTCTTCCTCCAGAGCCAGCGTGACATCGATTGCCCCGCTGCCGCAGGCAATATCCGCAACCGTCACTTCCCCTTCCGGGAAGTATTCGTCCACATTGGCCAGAATCTCACCGCAGAGTTCTTCCGTTTCATAGCGCGGGATAAATACATCCTTATGCACATAGAATCTTCTGCCGTAGAACCACTGATACCCGAGGATATAGGCTAACGGCTCATCTTTTTTGATCCGTTCGATTCCTTCACGGTAAATCTTTTCCACTTCCGCATCGGCTTCTTCTTCATAATGCAGATACATGTCGATTTCCCGCTCGTTTAAGAGTTCAAAGAGAAAATACTTCGCCGTATTATCTCCGACATTATAGTCTTTTAACTGACGGTTGGCTTCGCGGACGAGTTCATGATACGTGCTCATTGTGCCGCCAGCCGTTCCTTCTGATCTTCTTCAATCAATGCGTTGATGATGTCGTCCAGCTTACCTTCCACGATACGGTCCAGCTGGTTGATCGTTAAGCCGATACGATGGTCCGTAACACGGTTCTGCGGATAGTTGTAGGTACGGATCTTTTCCGAACGGTCGCCAGTACCGATCTTGCTGCGGCGGATGGCACCTTTTTCCTCATCCGCTTTCTGCTGCATGTATTCCATGACTCTGGCACGGATCAGACGCAGTGCCGTGGCCTTGTTGTCCAGCTGGCTTCTGCCGTCCTGGCAGTTGACCGTGATCCCTGTCGGCTTATGAACGATACGGACCGCACTGTCTGTTTTGTTGATATGCTGTCCGCCCGCACCGCTGGAACGGTGTGTTTCGATTTCCAGATCGCTGTCCGGAATCTCGATATCGCCTTCCTCCACGTCGGCTAAAACAAGTACCGTTGCCGTGGAAGTGTGAATACGTCCCTGGGTTTCCGTCTTCGGAACACGCTGCACGCGGTGGGCACCGCTTTCAAATTTCAGGTGTCCGTAGGCCCCGTCTCCCTTGACCATAAAGGAGACCAGAGCGAACCCGCCGGCTTCGGATTCACTTTCCTGTAATACTTCAACCTTGTATCCCATGTTTTCACAGTATTTGACATACATGTGGTATAAGTCTCCCGCGAAGATGTTTCCTTCATCTCCTCCTGCCGCTCCGCGGATCTCCACGATGGCGTTGTTGTCATCGTTCGGATCTTTCGGAATCAGAAGAATCTGTGCCTTGGCCAGGAGTTCTTCTTCTCTGGCTGTTTCCTCTTCCAGTTCCATCTGAGCCATTTCCTTGATTTCCTCATCATGCTCATGCAGTAACTGCTTCGCATCCTCGATGTTTCTCTGGCATGTCAATAACTCATGGTAGGTTTCCACCGTCTGACGTAAGGAAGCCTGCTGTTTGGCAATCTTCGTCATTAAGGAAGGCTTGCTGATGACTTCATCGGAAACCAGCTGCTTTTCCAGTTCATTGTATCTCTGCTCAATTTCTTTCAGTTTTTCCATAATTGCGCTCATATTTGTTTTCCACCTTTCTTTTCCTATTTATCTATATATAAAGAAAACCCCTGTCCTCCTGCTGAAAACTACCTGAGAAGGCCTAAGGGGTTTCTGATGTTTCGCTACTTACCGCGCTTGATCGTCGGGGCGTCTTTCATTTCATAACAGTGACGGCATCTTGCTTCATAGCTTTCCGATGCTCCGACCAGAATGGTCGGATCGTTATAACTGGCCGGCTCTCCGTTGACCAAACGCTGTGTCCTCGTCGCAGGTGCACCGCACTTGGTGCAGACTGCTGTCAGTTTTGTCACGAATTCCGCAGAAGTGATCAGTTCCGCCATCGGGCCGAACGGCTCTGCACGGAAGTTGGTATCCAGTCCCGCACACATGACGCGGATTCCCTTATCACAGAGAATATTGCAGACATAGATGATATCATGATCAAAGAACTGTACTTCATCAATTGCGACGACTTCCGTGTCCTCTTTAATATAGTCCAGGATCTCTTTCGCTTCATTTACGACAATGCTTTCCGTGGAACTTCCCGCATGGGATACCACTTTTGTTTCTGAATAGCGGTTATCGATGGCAGGCTTAAAAACCAGAATTTTCTTCTTCGCAAATTCCAGTACTTTAATGCGCCGGATCAGCTCTTCCGTTTTCCCGGCAAACATGCATCCGCAGATGACTTCCAGATATCCTTTTTTATACTCATGATACATAATTCATGACCTCACTTGATTAACCTATCCCATTATATCAAGAATCGGTAGGAAGTGCCATGAAATCAGGGAAAGAAACGCAGTTTCCCCAAAAGGGAAACCGCAGAATTGTCTTGTTATGATCTTGTGATTTGTATTGTGGCAGAACCGGAGTGCGTTAAAGACAATGACATTTGAAATGTACAATACATCATCGATGCATTCTCTCTGCACACTTGACTATATAGAGCTTTTGCCGGCTGAGAAGATGTACTGTGACTCCTTATTACAGAGTATGATGCAGATCCGGTTGCAGAATAAGACGATGAGCTAAACGCTCCATTAGATGGCATTCCTAAATATGCGCCTCCGCTTTCGGAGACACTCCCGGAGAATCTTGCTTGCATACGTATTTCCACACCTTCTCCACTGAAATAGTTACATGAAACTGTCTTAAGAAACGCACCATATCCCCAATTTTCCAAATAGTCAGGATAGTAAACTGGAATCTCTATAATATCTATAATCCAGACTCCGTCCTCCGATTCTAAACGATAGGTTTGATTACACCCCCCGCTTGAATTTCAATCATGTGTCCATCCAGCAGGATTTCTTCTGTCGTTTCAGCATCCAAGTTTACAGTTTGAACTACTGTCAACAGCAGAAATGACAGAATTAAGTTAATGATTTTTCTCATATTCCTTTTCCTCCTTTTCCTTTTCCAGAATATGTTTCATTTTTGCTTTTGTTTTCCGACGTTTCAGATACAGCTTTGTGCTTTCCAGAACTGTGATTACATCCAATACTACTCTTCGAAGTGCCATGAGTGCACAGTCTAAGAATTGTCCGTAATTGTCATATTTCCAATAGACAAGGCCTTCTAAGTATCCTCCCAAGAAAAAATGCAGAAATAATGTAATTGTTAAAAAGAGTATTATCCAATACATTTTTTCCTTCTCTTTAAAATAGAAAAGGTAGGTTGCTATGGAATATATAATAGGAAAAACAAAATCATCTCTGCAGTAATAATACAGCCATTTCCAGCTAAAGCCGAAATCCCAAACAGACACAATGTACCGTACAACCCATTCAGTAAAAAATCTCATCATGATAATAATGAAAAGCAACCCAATAATCTTAGGATTGAATTCTCTTTTTACCGATTTAATAATTCCTAATATAGATATAAGAAGAATCGAGTAATCTTCAAACAGATAGAACTCAATTCCCTGTAATTCACTTACCACAGTATGATCTAACATTATCCGAAATAAATATATCATCATCAGGCAACTGAACAGAATTCCCTCAATCATATTATCCTGTCTGCTTTCCATTACCGGTGTTCTTTCCGGGATACGTATGTAATCCTCTCTGGAAAGCAGTTCATCTGTTGACAAGGCATAATAGTCTGCTATCTTCCTAAGCATTTCCAAATCTGGATAGCGCGATCCGCTTTCCCAGTGAGAGATCGTCGAAACAGACACATTAAACTGACGGGCAACTTCTTCCTGCTTCAGATTTCGCTTCAGTCTTTCATTCTTGATTCTATCTCCGAAATTTATTTCATTCATGATTTCATTGTATTCTCTCTTCCGTTTATTTCAATAAAACGAATTTGACATTTTGTGAAATGAGATAAAAATGACAATAAACCTCATTATAATTCGTTTACTTAGTGTTAATTGTGAGATTTCCTTTTGGTCTATCAATAGTCCGTTTTGGATAATAATTGACATATAATCTGTGTTTCAATAACTCCGGGCCCATTTTACGGA
This sequence comes from Erysipelotrichaceae bacterium, assembly GCA_045539425.1. Classification (GTDB taxonomy): domain Bacteria; phylum Bacillota_I; class Bacilli_A; order Erysipelotrichales; family Erysipelotrichaceae; genus RUG14871. Next base: position 59,438 of record JAZQFH010000012.1, on the reverse strand, counting down.
GGTTAAACATATGAACAGACTTACAGAAACACCCGGGAATATCCGAGCCATTAATCAAAAAATATACAATATTCTACAATCACTGCCAAACAGTTTTTCCGAAACCTTAAGAATGCACATGAATCTCAGGAATGTCTCCATTTCATTACTCGAAGCAGACGCAGATCTTTCTAAGAATACGATTGGTAATCTCAGAAACAACGATGACTTGACTCCGGATAAGCTGACTGTCCTGAAGCTGTGCCTCGGTCTTCATCTGGAATATGAGTTTTCCATGGATTTATTCCATAAAGCAGGTTATCTTCTCAATAAAACCAGGGAAGATCTCGCTTTTAATTTTATCCTGCGTTACTACAGTGACTATGATATTGAATCAAATCTTCGTCTTCTGAAACAGATCATATAAGAATAGAAAAACCTATTTGAAATGGGAAAGTATATAAAAGTTCACATGTTAGACTGACAGTGTCAAAGGTTCTGCACTGCGAGCAACTTTCGGCGCCACAGTTGTGATACAGGAAGAAACAGCGACACGAGAATACCGGTATTCTCTCTAAAAGAAAGAGAGATTATAAAAAATGACACAATACGCAATTTATCCAATGGATGTTATAAACATTTCACAGCGCTATAAGTCTACGCATTTGGCTTGGGATATCTGTGGAACATCGACATCTCCGGCAAGTTGGAAAGCTCCATGTAACCTTAGATTACTGAAAACCTATAATTTTGGAAGACAGGAAAATTACTATGAGTCCGGTCACGAAATCGGTCCGTACAACACAGCAATGTTCGGAACCTGTGATGCAACCGGAAATAAGGCTCCTGTCATGTGTGAAGATGGTCAGATGAGAGTTTTAACCTTTGCACTTACTCATATGAACGGATCAGATTTTGCGGCTTTCGGATTTAATACTTTTGTTTACGAGGAAACTGACCCTGTAGTGTATACCCAGGGAACCGTCTGTTATAAAGAAGGAATCTGTGGCTGGTTCAGTAACGGAAGCAGAATTCAGCAGCATATTCATATGGAGGTTGCAGAGGGATGGCAGTTTTCCAAATATACCGGAAGTGGCGGTCAGTTCATCATGCACGAAAACATTAATCCGTGTGACGTTTTCACAAGATATGCATACCAGTCTGCAGGAGGATCCAATGGAACAAACGGATACACATTCAAAATTGTTTCTTCCGGCTCTTATCCCGCAAGCACTACTCCCTTTGTAAAACTCCATACAAGCTCTCACACAGCCGCACTAAGAAAACTGCCCTCTACCGGCGCAGCTTATCATCTGATTATCCCGACTTACAGTGAGGCTGATATCCTCAGTTTCAGAAAAGGATTTGAGTCTGATGGTTATCAGTGGGCATTTGTGAAATATACCACCGGCGAAAATCAGGTTTACTATGGATATGTACAGCTTGATCCGAATGGTTACACCTTTCTGTCTGCGAATGAATCCTATCAATACAACACAACTCCTTTGTTTTTGATCAATCCAAGTCAGTCACGTCAGCCCGCAATTCGAACAAGTGCGGTTACCGGAACTCCTCAGTATACTCTTACCCATGAATCTGCAGACAGTACTCACCACTATCGAATCATGGAATTCCTGCCGGGGTTTCAGCCTGACGGTTATCAGTGGGTACATGTTATCAAGGACAATGAAACCGCTGTAAACGGGTATGTTCAGTTAGACCTGATGAACTGGGTTTATATCTCTGCGAATATTCAGGTGAGTTAGACCAAAACAATTGATGCCGGACTCTTGGACATAAAAATGTCCGTGAGATGTCCAAGACAGAGAAACTGATTGTTATGCTGCGAAAGACATCGCAATGAGAATTGGAAAATCAGAGAAAACCGTATACAGAGCAATCAAAACTCTGAAGAAGTTGGGTTTCATTCAGAGAAACGGTGATGACTATAATGGCTATTGGATCGTACTGGATTCATAAGAAAGTATTCACCCTTTCAGGTCATCAGTGTGATGGTCTCAGATCGATACGGAACGGCGTGATAAAATCTGTGAACCATCTACCCGCCACACAAAAGAGAGGAATGCTGTGCATCCCTCTCTTGTTCTTATTGTTTTTTGACAAATACTGCATTGCTGACAGGGGTTCCATCCGCATCGTACAGCTGAAGTGTATCCCCGCTCAGATATTCCAGATATCCGTCCACCGTTTTATCGCATAGAATTTTTGGATAAAGCGGACTGTCATCATGCGTCAATTCATAGGGGTTGTCTGTTCCAAAGAAGGAAATACGGTTTCCTGCTTCCTTCTGCCAGAATCCGAAATACAGTCCCGTTCCCCATTTGCCATAGGAAACAGTAATTAACCCGTTTGATTGAATATTAATGCTCACCATTCCTTTCACGAATGTTTTCTCAGCAGTATTGATATCCTCCCTGTTCACAAAGAATTCCACATCCGTGTTTCCTTCGTCCAAAGGTAACTGATTTGATATTTTATAAGTGATTCGGCCCGCTTCCGTTTCCCTTTTTAGAACATAGTCTTTCTCGCAGATTGTCCAGAGCAGCTTTCTTTCCTCTAATCCCGGATCAAAACGGAACGTATAAACCACGGAATCTTTTGTGTAAGTAAAGAACTCATACAACCCTTCGGAATTCACTCCTGCTTTCACTCTCCGCAGTATCTCTTTGGATTCCGGGTCTTTCAGTACGATCTCTCTTTGTTTAAAGCCTTCCGGAACGGCTGTTGTTTCTCCGTTTTCCGCAATATGAAGCTCTCCCGCCTTTTCCCGCTCATATAAAGACAGAGTGACGGATCCGTCGCTGTTCTGTACGCCTTCCTTTTCCCTGAGGTCCCAGTACATGGGAACTTCATAAGAGAAGGAAACTTCCTTTCTGAATTGTTCATAGCGGCAGGACCTGTTGCAGTAGTCCAGCGGAGTATTTTCCCCGATTTCATATTCAAAATCGTTGTACACGGGGTTTACGAAGTACTTCTTCTTCAGCGTATCCGCATCCACTATCCATTTCACATGAACGATATCGCCGTTTTTCAGCTTTTCTTTCGGTTCCACCTCTATGGAAATCAGTTCGTTCAGGGAGTCGTTTGTTCCGATTTCCTTTTTTAATACCGCTTCATCGATTGACCAGGCCGCCACGCCTTCCCCATCAACCCCCTGTTCTACTATGCTGAGGTATGGATTCAGATTGATTTCCTTTATGGCTTTCTCCTCTGGTGCCGTGCAGCCCGTAAGCAGTACAAGCACCGTGATCAAAAGAATCACTTTACACTTCATGCCATGACTCCTTCCTTATTTCTGATATCTGTCTTCCGTACCGATCAGATACAGAATATTCTTTTCCTCCTCTTCATAATACGGCTTCCGGTTCTGATCCAGCATAAGCATAACGCCGTTTTCCAAGAGTTCAAAGTATCCTTTGGTGTCACTCGGATCGAATTGAACTTCCTTTTCCGGTGTTCTGTCGCCGTCACTTCCCCAAAGTCCTTCTTCTCCATAGAACCGGTAAAGGTTTCCGGAAACGGCTTCGTATTTCCCGATGAACGTGCGGTCAAACCCGTCGGCACTGCCGATATAGAAGAACCCGTCATTTGTTAGGGTTACCGCATTAACGGAATACTCATTGATTCTGGTATGTTCCTTTTTGTTCAGCCAGACATCATCCGCCCGCGGATAGATCAGATAAACCTGTGCTTTGGCATCCTGCGGCAGTTCCGTCAGATGTTCTTCCTTCAGCGCTCTTACCCAGTCGTCTTCCTTTGCCTCTTCCTTTACGACGCCACGGATGATCCGCACTGCCTTTAAGGCTTCTTCAAAAGAGATCCCGTCTTCACATTCAAAGGACACAAAGAAGTTTCCATCTTCCGAATTGGATTTGCACTGAAAGAAGAGGCAGGGATACTCCCCGTTGGATTGTTCATAACCCCTGTAAGTATACGTAGCCCCGTAATGCATGAAATCCATTTCATCCTCATATTCCCCCAGATCTTTTAAAGGGAGATAGATATGGTTTTCCGTTAAGATCTGCTGATCGGTATTGCTGAGACGGAGATACAGTTTCCTGCCGTCTTCCGTTTCGTATTCACAGCGGCTGTAAGACCTGCTATAGGAGCAGATGATTTTCTTTAGGGAATACTTTGCAATGTTATTTGGCAAATCTCTGCCGCTCGAAAAAAGAAATACGTTCCGCCACTCTTCCGCGTCTTTCAGTATGCTGTATTCCTCTGAGAGGACTGCCGTATCTTCTCCGACTTTTATTTCATAGTCTTCATAGATCACATGCCACTTCCCTTTCGGTATCTCTTCGGCATCTACCTTCCACTGCACCTTCAATACGTCTCCGTTTTTTATCATGGAGGATTTACTGAGTGTTACCTGCACCCAGGTTTCACTGTTTTTTATGCCGGTAGCTTCCTTTAGCTTCGCATAATCAAACACTGCTTCCCCTGTTGCTTTTCCGCTGCATCCGTCCAGGTTCAATGTTACATAGTCTTTCAGATTCACATCCTGCACCTTCCCGCTGCACGACAGTAACATGCCGCAGATCAGCGCGATCAGTAACAGAATTCCCGCTTTCTTCATTTTCTTCCCTCCTTAACAGCATTGGGAAAACAACCCTGTTCTTATCAATGATGGAAATGCCTTCTTCTCTTCAACTTCATTATAGACAGAAGTACCGGAAAAACAGAAGAAAATCCGTGTGACATTTTGTCAACTGTGTACAAAAAGCACATAACGTAGAGAAAATTAAAGCCATGGTATAATAAATCACAATAAGGGGGAAATACAACATGAATCAGGAATGGTCACTTACCAAACTGTATCGCGGGTATGACGACCCGCAGTTTCAGAAAGATGAAGATCTGCTGGATACATTAATTAACGAAATGGAGGAATTCACGAAGGATCTCAGCGGAAACGCGGAAGACGTACTGGTGAAGGCCCTGAAGTCCACCATCGAAATTCAGCTGACGGCCGGGAAACTGTTTTCCTTTGCCCATCTGAAACGTTCCGTGAACACCAAAGATGCCACCTCTTCCGCTGTCAGCGGCAGACTGGCCAAGAAGCTGAGCCGGCTTTCTTCTCCGAATACCACCATTGTAAAATACATTGCCGGATGCGAAGATCTGGATGCATTGATCGAAGGCAACGCTTTTTTGAAGGAACACGAATTCTATTTGAAAAACATCAAGGAAAGCTCCCGTTATACGCTTTCTCCGGAAGTGGAAGAAGCCATCAGCATCTACGAGATCTCCGGCTCCCGTGCCTGGAGAGAACTGCAGAGCTATCTGACTTCCACGGTACCGGTTGAATATGAAGGAAAGATCACCAACCTTTCCGATATCCGCAACAAGGCCTACGATGCCAGTGCAGAAGTCAGAAAGAGCGCTTATGAAGCGGAATTAAGATCCTACGACCGGATCAGGGATGCCGTGGCATTCTCCTTAAACTCCATCAAGATGGAAGTCATCTCCCACTGTCAGCTGCGCGGCTATGACTCCCCACTGGATGAGACACTGAAGGATGCCCATATGAAAAAGGAAACACTGGATGCCTTAATGGGAGCCATCAATGAGTACTTACCGAAATTCCATGAATATATGAAAGCCAAGGGCAGACTGCTGGGACACGAAAACGGCCTGCCGTTCTACGATCTCTTTGCGCCGTTAGAAGGAAACAGCGACACCTTTACCACCGAGGACGCCAGAGACTATCTGGTTTCCCTGTTCAAGGGATTTGATGAAGAAGAGGCGGAGATGATCCAAAGAGCCTTTGATGAAGCCTGGATCGACTTCTATCCGCATGAAGGAAAAGTCGGCGGAGCCTTCTGCTCTTCCGTGGATTCCTTAAAGGAAAGCCGCATTCTCACCAACTTCGACGGCACACTGAGCGATGTCATCACGCTGGCCCATGAGCTGGGACACGCCTTCCACAATCACTGCCTGCGCAATAACTCCCTGTTAAATAAGGATGTCTCCATGCCGGTTGCGGAAACGGCTTCCACCTTCAACGAAGTGGTAGCGCTCAGTGCCGCCATCGCCAAAGAGAAAGACCCGATCTCCCGCAGAGCCTTAATTGAAAGCCAGCTGTGCGACGCCAACCAGATTGTCTGCGACATCTACTCCCGTTACCTCTTTGAGACTTCCGTCTTTGAGAACCGGGAAAAAGGATTCCTGTTTGCGGATGACTTATGCAACCTCATGCTGGAAGCACAGAAGAAAGCGTACGGCGACGGACTGGATCCGAATTATCTGCATCCGTACATGTGGATCTGCAAAGGCCACTACTATAGCGGACACTTAAGCTTCTACAACTTCCCGTATGCCTTCGGCGGACTCTTCGCCAGAGGACTCTATGCCAAGTATAAAAAGGAAGGTGCTTCCTTTGTACCGCTCTACAAGAAACTCTTACAGGCCACCGGAACGACAACGGTGGAAGGAGCAGCGGAAATTGCCGGCATCGATCTGACGGACATCAATTTCTGGAGAAGTTCTCTGCAGATTCTGGCCGATGAGATCGACGAATTCATCGCACTCTGCTAATCATTCAAAAGGACCGCATGCCTGCGGTCCTTTATTCACTCTTCTGTTCTCTTTCTATTTCTTCTCGATATCCATCGTGACGACGCCTTTGGTCGTGCCGATGCAAGTACAGCACATCACGTAGTCTCCCTGCGGCAGATCAAAGTTCAGTGTTTCTCCTTTGCCGATCTTGACGCTGGTGACAACATCTCCAATAATCACATCTCGCGGAGAATCGGAATCCGTATAGAATACGGTTGCTTCGGCAAAGTCGATCTGCAGCTGTCCTTCTTCCAGCTCTGACTTCAGAATGATCTGACGGTTCTTCCCGACTTCAAAGTCCGAGGATTCTCCATAGTCTCCCTCAGCTCCGTTCACCTCGATTTTGGTGCTGTCACCGAAACTGGTGAAGGAATATTTAAAGCCTTTACAGCCGCCTAACAGTAAGAGAAAAACAAGTAACAACGGAATCAGTGCTTTTTTGCGGTTCATGATATATATCTCCTTTTTCATTATCATACACTATTCTCCGCGTTTCCTCTCATCTGTTTTTATCATTTTGCTCAATTTCAGCGGAAGTTTGATAAAATATAGAATCATAAGACAGGAGTTTTCCGTATGAAGAAAATCATCAAACTGTTACTGACCATATGTTTTATGTTCACTCTTTTCGCCTGCGCCAAAGAAGAGAAGAAACCCGAATTAAAGGATGACATTCATATCTTCTTCACCAGCGACGTTCACTGCGGCGTCAGCGACAATCTGGGCTATTCCAAACTGAAAGCTTTGATCGATGACGATAAGGCGGAACATCCGTATGTCGCTTTGGTGGACTGCGGGGATTACCTGCAGGGCGGAACCATCGGTTCCATCTCCAAAGGTGAGCAGATCATTCATATCATGAATGCCATGGGATATGATATTGCGACGATCGGCAACCATGAATTTGACTATGGCATGGAACGTCTCAGTGAATTAATGAAGCTGGCAGACTTCGACATTGTCGCCTGCAACGTAGCCTATTCCGGAACAAAGGCCAACATCTTTGAAACAACACCGGGATATGTGATGAAAGATTTTGACGGCGTCAAAGTAGCCTTCCTCGGTGTTCTGACCCCGGAATCCCTCATTTCCTCCACGCCGGCTTACTTTATGGAAGACGGCAAATTCGTCTATGACTTCGGAAGCGGAGAAAGCGGACTCGTATTGGCAGAGAGAGTTCAAAGCAGTGTGGATGCCGCAAGGAAGGAAGGTGCCGACTACGTGATTGCCTTAACGCATCTGGGCACGGGCGTTATTTACGAGCCGTACGATGCCGTCACTCTGATCCGCAACACCACAGGCATTGACGCCGTTCTGGACGGACATGCCCATGCGGTCATTATCGGGGAAACCTATCAGAATAAGGAAGGAAAAGACGTCCTGCTCTCTTCCGTCGGCACCAAGATGGCCAATGTCGGAGAACTCTTTATCGGCAAAGACGGAACGCTGGAGACCATGCTGATTTCCGAGTATGACAGGGAAGATGAGACAGTCAAAGGTATCATCGCCGATGAAGAAGAAGCTCTGGCAAAATTACTGAATGTCAAAGTCTCCCATACGGATTTCGATTTAAGTATCACGGATGAAGCCGGAATCCGCCTGGTAAGAAACCGTGAAGTCGGTCTGGCCAATCTGGTAGCGGACGCCTGGCGGGATTACCTTGGGACGGATATCGTCATCGTCAACGGCGGAGCGGTACGGAAAACCATCCCTGCCGGAGACATCACGCATCAGAATGTGATCGATGTATTACCGTTTATGAACTCCCTCTCCAGCTGCATCGCAACCGGTCAGCAGATCCTGGATTCCCTGGAATTCACCTCCCGCTTTACGGAAGGGCTTCCTTCCTTTGATGAGAAGGCAGTCGGAGAATTCGGCGGCTTCTTACAGGTATCCGGCTTAAAATACACCATTGACACCTCCATCCCTTCCTCGGTTGTTGTGGACGCGGATAACATGTTTGTGGAAATCACGGGCGAGCGCCGGGTCAAAGATGTCATGGTATTACAGAACGGGGAATATGTCCCGATTGATCCGGAAAAATCCTACACGCTCGGAGGTCCGGACTATGTGTTAGCCCACATGGGTGACGGAAATAATCTCTTTAAGGACTGTGAATTCATTATTTCCGCCGGCCCGACAGACAGCAATGTCTTCGCTGCCTATCTTTCCAAGCTGGACAATGTCAGTGAACGCTACGCCCAACCGGAAGGACGCATCACTGTAAAATAATTTTGAAGGTTAACATTCAAAAACACATAAGAAAAGGACTGTTCCCAACCGGGTGCAGTCCTTTTTCTCTTTCCATAATCTGTAATTAGTTCTTTTTGTCGAAACCGTATTTCTTGTTGAACTTTTCAACACGGCCGGCAGCCTGTGTAAATCTCTGCTTTCCAGTATAGAACGGATGGCAGTTGCTGCAAGTATCAACCTTGATGTCGCTCTTGATGGAGCCTGTTTCGAAAGTTGCACCGCAAGATGTACATGTGACTGTTGCTTTTCCATATTTTGGATGGATTCCCTGTTTCATTTCTTTCTCTCCTTCCGCCTTGAGCCTCTATGCGTGCTCAAAGTAAGTTTTTTCGCTTTGTTATCATAACACAGTTATTACGCAAAATCAACGGATTTCCGTGCTTTCCTACGCTTTTTCCTTCGCTAAAACTTGCCAAAGTAAAATCCGTTTTGAAGAACGAAAATGCAATTTAGTCTGCCTATAGAAAGAAAGTCATTACTCTAAGATAATGAAGATGTATTATCTGCCTTTCTCAAAGAAAGGAAGTGAAAGATATCATGAATATAAAAGGCAGTAAGCATCTTACCCTGTCAGACCGCATCAAAATCCAGGAAAGACTTTCCGCAAAAGACAGACTCAGGGATATGGCTCTTTTGATTGGAAAAGATGAAAGAACGATAAGTAAGGAAATCAAACACCACAGGACATTTTCGGAGAATAAAAGGGTCAGGTTTAATAAAACCCCGGACTATCTTCAAAAATGCCCGAAACTTGATCGGTTCCCCTTTGTCTGTAATGGCTGCGATAAGAGAAGATGCCGATTCAAAGAATATGCCGACTATGACGCCGTGAAAGCTCAAGAGGAATACAAAGCCTTACTCAGCGAATCCAGAAGCGGACTCGATATCACTCTGGAAGAAAAGATAAAGTTGGATGCCGCCTTGAAGCAGGGTGCTGATAAGGGTCAGTCGATCTATCATATCGTCACAAGTAATCCCGACATCGGCTATTCCCTAAGAAGTATATATCGCCTTGTAGACAAAGGTCAGACCGTCATTCAAAACATCGATCTGATCCGCAAAGTCAAACTCAAACCCAGAAAACGCTACGTGTATGACCTGACTAAGGATAAAGTAAAGATCAGACAGGGAAGAAGCTATGAGGATTTCATACGTTTCATTAGCGAAAACGGCTATCCTTCCGTTACGGAACTCGACACCGTGGAAGGTCCGAAAAGCGAAAAAGAAAAGTGCCTGCTCACCATCCACATCAATGCCGCGCATTTTACTCTGGCTTTCCTACTGAAAACGAAATCTTCTGATGAAGTCAGTAAGGTTTTTATCTCCCTTCAGGATCTGTTCGGAAAGGAACTCTATTCCAAGATCTTTCCAGTCATCCTGACCGATCGCGGCACCGAGTTCATCGATCCGCTGTCCATCGAGAATCATCATATCACCGGAGAAAAACTGACGCATGTCTTCTTCTGTAATTCCTATGCCTCCTACCAGAAAGGCTCGATTGAGGAAGATCATTCGCTGATCCGCAGAGTCATCCCAAAAGGCACGAGTATGAATCATCTTGATCAGTCAAAAATCGATACGATGATGTCACATATCGCTGCCTACAGAAGAAACTCCATTGAATCAACACCTTATACGATCTTCTCTCTCTTGTACGGAAAAGATACTCTGGAAAAAGTAAAGATCAGGGAAATACTCCCTGATCAAGTTACTTTAAAGCCATCTCTTTTAAAGTAACTTCATTATAACCTATTTCAGGCAGATAGTACAAATCGTTAGCGGATTTTACTTTGACAAACGGAATTTAGTCCTGTCTTTTTATCATGCTTATTAACAGCTTCTTTCGTATCTTTCTCGCTGCTTTATGATGAAAAGCGGAATTTACTGTGACAGCAGATTCCGCTCAATACTCTATTTATTCTGCCAAATTTCTTTCCTTCCTAATTACCGGATTTTACTTTGGCAAGTTATAACTAAAACTTGCGTTCACACGTTCTTCATAAAATCTTTAAGAGTAAAAAGTGTATTCCGTGGTATAGTGGAAGCATGAAACACACGTCATTTCAGTCCAAAATTATTTTTCTTATAGGAATCCTGTTCATGCTTTACGGCCTTGCGGTACTGGCCGTGCTGGGTGTCCGCTTCCTCTTTAATTTCTTCTCGCTTGTGGCGGGAATCCTTCTGATTGTTTTCTCTTACTGGGATAAACTCTGGATCTCAAAACAGAAAGCGTGGCTTCAAAAAGGGTTTATGGGTCTGGCACTCTGCGGAATACTTTTCTTTCTCGCAACGGAGTTCTGTATTATCAGGACTGCTGTAAGTAAGCCTTTACCGAATGCCGACTATGTTCTGCTTCTTGGCTCCAAAGTTGAAAGCTGGGGACCGTCTACCGACTATAAGGCAAGGCTGGATGCGGCAGATGCTTATTTAAAGGAAAATCCAAATACACAAGTGATTGCCTGCGGCGGGCAGGGGAGTGATGAGCACATCTCGGAAGCACAGGCTGCCTATGACTATTTAAGTGCGCGCGGTATTGAAACAAGCCGTATATACAAAGAAGATCAGAGCACCAATACGTTTGAGAATATCCAAAATGCGGCAGGCATTGTAAAAGAACTGGGGAAGGATCCGAAAGAAGTGAATGTTGTGATCATTTCTGCCGATTATCACCTGATGCGGGCAAAGCTGTTGGCAAAAGAAGCCGGCTTTACCCACGTTTCCAGTAAACCTTCGCAAGGCTTATGGATCTTAGTTCCGCACTACTACATGCGGGAGTTCTTTGCGTACTGGAAAGATGTCATCGTTCACTGAAATCAGTTGTTGAATTATTGCTGTCACAAATCGAATTTGTGACAGTTTTATTTACGGATAAAGCAAAATGAACTGGCAAAACACAAGAATATATTACAGCTTGTGTCTAAACTTTAGATTTCCGTATAACAAAACTTTAGAATTATATGGTTTTCATAAATAAAACGCGTAAGTTTATTACAACAGTACGCGTGTCATTGATAAGTGATTCTATAGAATTATTTAAATCGATGGTGATGGATGGGAAAGAGAGAAGGGAATGATCTGATCCAATTCTTCACGGATGGATAACCTGGTATTTCTCATGTCAATCTCGTTCTGCATGTTAAGAAAGTAATCATCCGATACACCGAAATACTTTGCCAGTCTCAGGGAAGTGTCAGCAGTGATTTTTCTTCTGTCGTGCAGAATATCCTGAATTCGGGAAGTTGGAACATGAATATCTTTAGCTAATCTGTAGGCGGAAATACCCATCGGTTCCATAAATTCTTCAAATAGTATTTCACTCATTTTTGTGGTTTCAATCATGGCAGTCATACTTTTACCTCCTTAATGATAATCTGTAATTTCTACTTCATAAAAGTCATCGTTACTGAATCTGAAGCAGATTCGAAACTGGTCATTGATTCTGATACTGTATTGTCCTTCACGGTTTCCGGATAATATTTCTAATCTGTTTGCCGGAGGAATTCGAAGGTCATTCAGGTCTTTTGCATTATTGATCATGATCAGTTTTCTTAAAGCAACTTTTTGTATGGATTCCGGCAGCTTCTTAGAGAATTCCTGACGAAAAATCTTTTCCGTTTCTTTATCATTAAAAGACATGATCATAACAAAATACCTCTGCATCAATACTATACACGCAAAACGTATACACGTAAAGCAGATATAATAAATATATAGTAATAGCATTTTGCAAAACAGATGCTTGTTTGAATCTGCTGCCCGGGATTTTATCCGTGACAGCTTTTTTGTGATTTTTCGTCAAAAAAACCCGTATGAAAAGGTGACAGGAGGTGATTCCACCATGAGAGAATTCATCCGAAAAAAAAGAACTATGGCTTCTTCTTTTCCGTCTCTGGAGTTGTCCGTTGAAAAAAGAGCAGATACCAACAACATGAACGGAATCTTGCAGGCACTGCTCAATATTGCAACCTACATTCTGATTTACCTGCTTTTTTTCCGCAGTCATTTAGCGAATATCGGAATGTTCATTGCCTTCATGGCAGCAAGCGTGATCACGCAGCTGATTCTGCGCTTCAGGGATTCCTTTGAAAAAACGGTGCAGTTCCCGTTTTTCCGCATTGTCTATCAGCCTAACCGCTATGACGATTATCTGACGGAAGTGGAGAACAAGGTGATCTGTTATCAGCAGAAATATGCCAGATTCCTAAAGAATAGTCATGTATCATGCACGCAGTATGCGGAAATCATTCAGCAACTGAAAGAGCCGCTCTACATGCGCTTAAAAGAACATGATGATTTTCTGCAAGTTGATTTGGGAAATGGGCATATTCGCTATCCGGTCAAACTTCATTATCCTGAGTATTCCTACACGGAGCATGATTTCAGCATCGAACTCTTCAAGCAGAAGATGGAGGAGCGCATGGAGAGTTCCATGGATCTATTACCCGTCTTTCATCCGTTAAGTCAGGAAAGGGTCTTTGCGATTGTGAACCGTTCTCTGAGTGAGAAGGCATTTACGGAGGCAGTCAACGCTGCTGTGATGAGCATTGCCTTTTATCATGCTCCGCTGGAAGTGACGATGGGGTTTGTACTGGATCCGGAAAAGGAGATGGACTGGGTCCGCTTTCTGCCGCACGTCTGGGACGGGGAGCGTCGTTTGATTTATGACGGTTCGGAGCCCATCGAAGAATTCATGGAACAGTATCAGAATGCATGCAAAAAGCCAAAAAGCATCGTGATGGTTATCGATGCGGATGTGCTGCGCAAAGAGGGGGAAATCTACAGCCGTTTCAATACGGAAGAACTTCCGGAAAACGTGCATGTGCTCTTTTACTCCTTTAGCGGAAATGCACCGACACGTGCAGACAACTGCATGGAATGCGTGCGTAAGCCGACCGGCTCTATCGGCAGCTATAACGGAAAAGGGGTGCTTCTGAATATGATGTCATATACAGAATGCGCAAAACTCGCAAAACAGCTTTCCAATCTGAAAGTGATCGATAACCGTAAGAGTGCACTCCATGGAATTCCGGAGAATCTTTCTTTCTATGAACTGATGAAGGTTCAGTATGCATCCAAACTTCCAAAGGCTAGTGTTGAGGAGAACGCTGAGATTCAGGACCATTTTCCGGTTGCTGTCGGCATGGGAGTGGATCACAGAAAAATCGAGATTGATTTATCCAACAAAGGAGATGGAAACCATTGCCTGGTAACCGGCACGACCGGTTCCGGAAAGTCAAAGTTCCTTTTGACTTATCTTCTTTCCGCCTGTTCGCGTTACTCGCCGGAATATTTCTCCTTTGTGGTGATTGACTTTAAAGGCGGATCCATGTCAAGCGAGATTCAGAACCTCCCGCACTGTCGGGGAGAGTTTACCAATCTGAAGGGAAACGTCACTAAGCGTGACCTGAGCCGGATTGCCGAACTGTTAAAGTCGGAGATCAGTTACCGGCAGAGAGTAATGGCTGAGGCGGGATGTCAGGATAATTTAGCCACATATCACAGAAAGTATCAGAAAGACGGCGGAAAAACCATGGAAGCTTTGCCGCGCTTGCTGATTGTGGTGGATGAAGTCTCGGTGTTTTTCTCCACCGATCCAGAAGCCGTCAGTTATCTGACCCACATTGCGACGGTGGGCAGAAGTGCCGGAATGATTCTCTTACTGGCCACCCAGTCGAAAAACGGGGTGATCCCGAATCAGGTACGGACCAATATCAATGTGAAAGTGGATTTCTACGGTGAAGATGACTTAAAGAAAAACACGGAACAGATCAAAGGACGAGCCCTGATCAATTCCGCGAAAAAAACCAATGTTGCATGTCAGGTGGCACTGTGCAGTGTATATGACACAAACCAGGGGGCAGTCGACTTCATGACGATTTCCGCAAAAGCCCGCTATGTCAAAGGGGTAGAGCGCTACCCGCAGTCTGACAGTATTATCAAGGAAATCCGTAAGAGATATCCGGAAGTCGGAGAAGAAATCTTTACGCTTCCATTGGAGGATATCGATCCGGAAGTGGCTCCGGCTGTCAGATACCTGAAACATCTATATGAAGTAACACCGAAAAAGGGGAGTCCGGACTTTAACGGTTTTCCAATCGGGGTTGCAGATGATATCTATGATCGTAACCGCGACGTCGTTACGATTGAACCAGGAAAGCGGAATCTGCTTGTGTACGGGGTACCCGAGAGCGGAAAGACAACACTGATCAAAACGGTGCTCGCTTCCTTATGTAACCGGCACTACGGATTGCGTCCGTCGGAGGTCGGCATCTATCTGATCAGCTCTAACCCTTTGAAATACAACAGCTACCGCTACCCGCAGGTCGGTTCGATTCTTCCTAAAGAGGAACTCTACTACTTCTTACTGTTCTTACGGAATGAAATCTCTCAGCGAAAGAGAACGAAGGGGGAAATCCCGCTGGTTGCCATCATTGACAACTGCTACAGCGAGATTCAGAACTCGGAAGTGTTATCGGGCATGCTGAAGGAAATCACGGCGGAAAGTGTAAAGTATAACATCAGTATCATTATGACGTTAAGCACAAAAGCTACCTATTTCAGTAAGATACCGGAAGGCTTTCAGGATGTGATCACCTTCCGCCTGGAAGAGGAGAGCGACTACCGGTCCTTAGTACATCCGGAGGCAATCCGCTCCGTTCCGTTCTATCCGGGAAGGTGTCTGGTCCATATGCCATCCCTCTTTGCTCATACCCTGGAAACGCAGATCGTACTGCCGTTTGTGGAAAGTGAGAAGGAGATTGAGGAAGAAGTGCGGGAATACCGTTCCCTCTGGGGAGATAAACCTCTTCCGAAAAAGTTGCCGCTCATGCCCGAAACAGTTCGGTTGCCTTACGGGGATCTCGATGAAATCCCGGTCGGTATCGGGAATGATCTGGAAGTTCATTGCTGGAACGTGAGAAGATTCAATACCTATCTTGTCTCTTATCTGTACGATCCGGATGCAGTCTCATTTATGAGCTATCTGGCGAAGGCATTTGCCGCTGCGGGATACCGGAATGTATGTGTAGTGGATAACCAGCGTGGTGCATTAAAAGCGCTCAGAGAGGAAACAGAGGTTACTTACTTTGAACAGGAAGAGCTTGAAGATCTGCTCAAACATCTCTGTGAGCCATCCATCGACAAACAGAAACCGGTGGTACTCATTTACGACTATAGCCGCCTAATAATGCAGAACACATCAGAACTGACAGGTAAACTCATGGAGCTTGTACGTTCGCGTCAGATCATCGGTGTCTTTGCAGAACATAAGGATTATCAAAGCAGTGCGAGAATGCATCCGAGCAGATTTGCTCAGTTTCTCGAGGGGAATAACTGCGGCATGCTGATCGGGAACACACCGGCATCTCACACGTTTGGTGCCAGTGCATTACCGGCATTCATACAGATGCGGCCGCTGAGTGAAGGCTGGGGAATCCATGTCTCACCTGACACGCGAGAAACATGCCCTGTTAAGCTCGGAAAGGTGGTGGAAGCATGAAGTCGTTTGTCATACCAAGAGCGGAAGCAGCCGTCCTTCTTCACTTGCTGAAGATGGATGAGCTTCCTACCTCCGTGTTATTGGATAACGTAACGGAGGATAGCAGCTGGAAGATCCGTGATTCTCTTATTGAAAAACGGATCTGTATCCATAAAGACGGGGTTTATTACCCGGATAAGGGACTGGAACAGTTTCTTCTGCCGTTAAGGGAGATGAAGTGCTTTGTCAGCATGATGACAATTGTGCATTTCTCAACCCGGTTCCATGCAGATCTATACGTTTCAGAAACGGGTATTACGGCAATACGGGAAGAAAAGGAAAAGGTGCAGTTCTGTTATTTTGATTCTTTCAAAGAACTCGAACTGTTCCTTCCCTGTGTACAGGACTATCAGACAGAGACGGAATCATCAGAGTTTACACTGGTACGGGTTCAGCCTGATCACATGTTCTGCCTTAGTGCGGCAATTCACTATAGCGCAGATGAAGTCAGGGTAATGGAAATAAACTCCGTCAGTAAGACGGAAGAAGTAAATGTGATATCGGTTGATGCCTTTCAGAAACAGCTGGAAGAAGAATTACGGGAGGTGAGTAAAGGATGTTATTAATGATTGATACAACAAATCTGGATGTCGACTTTGAAATGATTGATCTGCGTCTGAGCGATGAGGCTGATCTCTCCGTTGCGACGTTGTGCTCCAGTATCTGCAAGGGAATCGAGGAGATCGGAGGATGTTGTCTGCCAGAGAAAAGCCGTCTTACTCTCTATCTTCAGAAGGAGAACGGCATGCTTGTAAAGCTGGAAGATACCGCTAAGGTACGCGTTTTGAATCTTGAACAGTATGCAACACTGATTTTAAAGAAATAGGAAGGAGGTTCAAGAGATGATTTTTACACCGATGATCTTACCTGAAGCACCGCCAAACCCGACAGTGGAGCAGGCAGAACAGCTGCTTCAGCTTTCCAGAGGACTTACTGCCAAACTGAGGGAAGTATACCGCTGCCTCTTAGAAGTTTCAAAAGAGCCGGATGAAAGTATGAAGATTTTATTAGAAGAGGTTCACAAGAGAATTCAGACAGCGGAAGCACTGGGTCATGAACTGGAAGAAATTCAGAATAACGCAAAATATCATCATTCCAGTGTGACTTTCAGCTCTTCCGTCTCGTATTAGATAGTGAAAGGAGAAAGAACATGTACGTAAATCAGAAATGGGATTATTCCGAAATGGAACTCTGTGCCAGAGAACTGAATGAAAAAGCGGAAGAAGCGATGGGACTGAAGCGTCAGATGGATGAAGTGTTTGAAGGTTTGGCAACATCGCTCAATGCGGAAAGCGGAAAAGCGCTGATTGCGGCGTATGAAAGCAAAGTTGCCGACATCAATCTGTTCGCTGAGCTCTTGAATAGCGAGGCAGAAGACATCCGTCATAACATCAATGCCGCCCGTTCGACGGATGAACAGCTTGCCGGTGTCATCCGTTCCTGCTTCTACATCTAAGAGAAAGAGAGGAGAAAACTATGATTCTGAATGCAGTTGAAATTACCAATGCCATCAATAAGCTGAACACGGTTCATAACGGCATGCTGGAAGTTGTAAAGAACACAAATACCGTTGTCTGTACCAAACTTCCGGTTTACTGGGAGGGGATGGCGGAACAGGCCTACCGTGATAATTACCTGATCATCCGCGATAATATCCTGAACCGGATCAATGAACTGATTGGTTTCTTCCATATCGCTTTGGAGAAGACGAACAACGGGCTCAATCAGGTAGACGTGGACCTTGCCCGCATGAATGCGAAAGCCGTAATGTAGACAGCTTAAAAAGCTGTCTGCATTTCCATTCGAAAGGAGGGAGCAGATGCCTGAGAGAAATCTGAATAAAATCCAGGAAACCTTAAATGCCGTTACACCGGCACAGTGGTATCTCAATGAGCTTTCCTACTATATGAAATACCTTGCATCCCCGAATCACTCTGCAGGATTATGCACTTCAGCATCTTCCAAAATCAGAGAATTGAGTTCCGGATTGGCAGCCTTAGTCAAAGCATTGCAGACGTACGGCTATACCTACTACCAGATGGATGCCGGACTCGTTGGAGCCAATGGAGGCGATTCCCCAAAAGAGACAACCTGTCCGGTGTTCTATTACCGTGAGGCGGAGGAGCACCAGAAGAGCTTTGCGGAAAAGACCGTTAACCAGATTTTGCTTGGGGACTTCACGGACGATGTGACCTGGGCGGGGAGCGTGACAAACCTCGGACTCAGCTTTACGGGAGTGGATGCTGTGATGGATGCACGGGACTTGATTGCGGATGTGAAAAACGGGGATTACGGCTGGGCCATCGTGAACGCGATTTCCCTTTTACCGGTGATTGGTGTTGTCGGAGAGGTGATCTATCAGAGCGGCAAGACTGCCAAAATGATCGATAACGTTTCCGAGTTTGCCGATAACACCCATGACGTCTTAAAAGCCGGAGATACTGCCGGGGACGTCACGTCCTCTTCAGGAATCAAAAACTGGGAATCGATGTATGAAACATCCTCTGCGCACAAGATGGGTGGAAGCTACAAGGAAATCCATGTCAACGGAATGAAGGGTGAAGTAGATACACACCACATGATCTCGTATGGTTCGTCGAAGAACTACCTCTCGTTTGAAAACGGGGTAGCCATTCAGCTGGAACATGTCGATCATTTACGCACAGCCAGCTTTGATCGATTGAAAGGAGCTTCCGAATACCGTGATGCACAGCGCCAACTTATTGAAGCAGGGCGCTATATGGACGCCTTTGACATGGATGCGAAAGACTTGCAGAAAACCTTCGGACATAAGTATGACCGGGGAATTCAGGAAGCGAGAAATTATCTGGAAGAGCTGATTCAGAAAGGAGACCTGCAATGAAAACACTTCATATTACATTAAACAAATCCGTGGGGGAGATTCTCTTCCACAAAACAACAAGAGAGGAAGTCCGCAATCTGCTGGGGACTTTCCATCCCTTTGAAAGCGGAGGAGTGAGTTACGATCAGTTTGACTTCTGTCACGTCGGATATAACAGTGAGGGAAAAGCGGACTTTGTCTGTCTGTTTGACTTTTCAAACATCCGCCTGATCCTGGAGGGACGTGATCTTACAACGTTTACACCGCTGGAGTTGTACCTGTATTTCCAGCAGAAGGACCCGAGGCTGAAAGCGGAATACGGTCCGCTGGGTTTTGAAAGCAATTCCCTTGGCGTTGGGGCAACCTTTACGAAAGAACCGGTAATCTCTGAGGACTCAGAAACAAGAATGCTCTGTGATGCAGTCGATACAATTGCCTTTGCGGTAAAGGATTACTGGAAATAAACAGAACAGAAAGGAGAAGAGAGGAAATGAAGAAATGGAACTTTGACCACTATGATGCTATCGTGCTGGATGCCTCCGTCATGTTTCATAAACTGAATGATGAGATGACGGAAGCCATTCGGATGTGCAAGAGCAGAATCCAGCTTCCCGCAACGTTTGAAGTAGAAGCAAGACAGGTCTATGAAGTCGCAAATGAGAGATGCCGTAACAACTACATTGCTAATTGGAAAAATCTCTCTCTGAGTCCTCTCTTCTCTAAGACTTCGGGACTCGAAGATACCTATGCGCATACCGTCAGGATCGCTGCGGCAGATACAAAGACTTTAGTGATCCTGGCAAACTATTCCCTGTTGGACCGCTTGGTGTTTCATAACATCCGCGTGGATATCTTCAATCTTTATGACAACGCACGGATTCCGTTTTCCCGTTTTTCTTCGCTGCGTAAGGATTCCGCCTTGCATAAGGATACAGGCTTTTACCGCTATAGAGAAAAAATGGAAAATGATGTGATTTTCAGTGCACGGAACGCGTATGTATTAGAGAAGGAAGAGGGAAGAGGAGGTCTGGAGGCAAACATCTATTCGCTGAAAGGCAAGCCTGATGTTCTTGTAAAGCTTTACAAGGAAAATTATGATACGGAAGACTGCAGCTTTCTCTCCAAAGAGAAACTGGAAAACATACTGAAGATCGCGGAAGCGAATCAGACACTGAAACTGGACTGGCTCGCTTCTCCGCTGGAAGTGGTCTACGCGGAGAAGGAATGCAGAACACCGATTGGTTACCTGATGCGCCGCTACTGCAAGGAGGAAGTCAGATTTCTCTCAGATGTGAGTCTCTTCTTTAACGGAAGCGTCACGAACAAATTCCCGGAAAACAGAGATCGTAAGGTTTACGAAGTGCTGAATCTCTGCATCCGCATGGTAAGAGAGTTTCTCTTCCTCAACTACAACGATATTCACGTCTCCGACTTCAATGATAAGAACTTCGCGGTACGGAGAGACGGAATGCTGTGCCTGGTGGATACCGATTCCTTCAACTCGGAAGATTACAGAAGCTCCTGCTTCAGCCATCTCGGGATGTTGGATGGAAGACTGACAATCAAAGATAAGAAGGATCTGATTGAAGTTTCTTATGTATCACTTTACGCCTTTGTGTTCAGTTTGCTTTCCTTGGATACGACTTTCTTTCCGCTCAGCAGTGCAACACACAGTTTCCGGCTTTCAAAAGAAGCCGTTTCATCCAATCTGCACTATCAGGCAAAGTGGGCTGCCATCCCGAAAACACTTCAGAAGTTCTTTGTTGAAGTGTTTCAGAATAACAGCCTTCCAGGCCCCGGAGTACTCCTTGCTGCATTGGAAGAAGTGGGAAATGATCCCGTCGCAAAGAAATCCTATATGGAATTCTACCGTGCATTGCTGGATCCGCGTCTGTTTGTAAGGGAAGAGCCGAAGAAACCGGCTAATTCCGTGACTCCCGTGGTTGCGAGAAATGTCAGACACACGTCAAATAACTCAAAGAAGGCAGTGATTCTGTTACTGGTCTCTTCCCTGGTGCTGCCGGCTCTATGCAGCTTATTGAATATCATACTTTAAACATGTAAAAGGAGGAATAAAGCATGTTAAACGATAATATCTATAATGTCTCGGCTGTACTGTTTCTGGTCCTGTGCCTGGATCTCTCGCCATCCATGAGCATGAATGAGCGTGCAGCGTTTATGAACAAGGCCATTCAGCACTTGCTTGATCAGCTGAATCTCGATCCGAAGACGCGTTATGCAGTGGAGGTTGCCGTTGTAACATTCTCTACGGGAGTCTATAAGCAGGATGCGGAATTCCGCCCGCTGAGTGCACTGCAGAACAAGACCTATACACCGGTCAAAGAAGGGGGAACCAATACTTCTGAAGCCGTGATGTATTCCTATGAACTGATTGAAAACAAGATTAAAGAGCGTAAGGACTTTGATCCGAACTTTGAATACTATCTGCCGTTCTTCGTTCTTGTGACGGACGGAGATCCGGATCACACCGATCCGAACCGTCAGAAAGTCGTGGATGTGATCCGCTCTCACTGCAATACATCTTCCGGAGAGCATCTGATTGCCCCGTACATTATTGGAGTTGGGAATCATGTCGAGGAGGATTATCTGAACCGGATGGCTGAGGACTTTACCGGGAAGGCAATCATGATTGCGGATGACAGTGATCTGGAAGGAGCACTCTTCCAGGAACTCTTCGATTTCATCGGAAAATCCATTAAAGGGTCCATGGGCTTTGCGAGCCTGCGTGAGATGTTTGAATTTGTCAAAAAGCAGGCAGTCCGTAAGATCGAACTGATCCATAAACGTAGAAAAACTTTATAGAATGGAAAAGAGGTGAGAGTCATGAAACAGTGGCTGATCTATCAGCAACCGCCTCGCCGCGGTACGGATCATATCAAAGAGGAGCGTCCCAATCAGGACTGCTCCGCTGCTTTGGAAACAGAAGGGCGTCTGATTGGGGTTCTGGCAGATGGCTTATCCGGTATGTTCTACAGCATTGTCGCAAGCCGTGCCGCTACGATGTCTCTTCCGGACTACCTGAGTTCTTATTCTTTTGACGGAAAAGATCCGGAAGAAATCGGGAAGGATATCCTGCATTTCGTACGTCAGAACATCGAAGAGATGTGCGCAAAGTACCATGTACCCGCAGAAGAAGCAGACTGCACACTGCTCTTCGCGGTTTTAGAGAAAAAGCAGCAGAAACTGATTTACGGTCAGCTCGGTGACGGAGCCGTCTGCCTCTTTAAAGAGGCGGAAGGGGAACTGATTGAATTACCAAAGAGTACCAGGCGTTCCATCGCCAATCAGACAAAAACCGTCTTTTCTAACGATGCTCTGGAATCGTTTGTGATAAAGGAGGCGAATTGTAAGGAATACAGCGGAATACTGTTATGCAGTGACGGGTTAAAATATGAGATCTATTCTTCTGTTTGCGGTGTAAAAAGACAGGCGGAATGGTATCTGAATCAGATGGAGAAAGAAGGGCGAGAAAAGGCAATCAATGAACGCTGGGATGCACTTGCACAGAATACAGTATTTCATGATGACATGAGCCTTGTGATATTAAAGAAAAAAGGAGCTCAGATTCAGCTACCCGATGATACTACATGGCTCTGTGAGTGCTCTTTAAGAATTCCGCTTGAGATAACAAGATGTCCGCATTGCGGCAGGGAAATCTTCCGCGTCTATCCGGGGATTCACTTCAGTGAATTACCGGGTGGTGCAAGGCAGTTTTTCCGGAAGCTGAATGAAGACCCTAAGAGGGAACAGGCGTTTCTGCTTCATCAGACAGAGAACGGCGAAGAGAAATTGAGTGATCCAAAAGAAGAAATAATGGAACCAGTGGATAATAAGGAGAGGGAAGACGGAAAGGCATCTGCGCCTGTTCATTCAATTCCTTTGGCTGTTTATCTACTGTCAATCATCTTTCTGTTTGTGGTTTTTCTTAATGCATGGAATGAATCCGCTCTTCGTGTCTCCTGTCCTGTCACTATTCAGAGTCAGGCGTCACATTCCGTGTATAGTATTCAGCTAAAATCGGGTCAAAAAAACGGACAGATGCTGCAATAACTGAAAAAAGCGGAGCTATACTCCGCTTTCCTTCTGCGATTTGTTATCTTCGTCTTCTTTGAACTGTTTGATATGTTGCATGACTTCATCGTAGATGCCGAGTTTTTTCATATATTCCTGATGGATTTCTTTTAAGTAATTACTGCTGTATACCTTTTCAAATGTATCCACCTGTTCAGCAGCCTCGGCATCCTGAAGTCTGCTTTGATATAGTTTTTTCAGGAATTCATAAACGTAAGGTCTTTTGGTTTCATCTTCAAGCATTTCCGTAAAATCTGCTTCTGCTTTCTTCAATTCATCCATGGTTTCCAGGTAATGATTGTCAGCTTTCGCTGATAAGGCTTTTCGGTAATCCCGGTTGATTTCGTACAGAGTCAGCTGATTAATATCTTTGATATCTTTCTCCCAGATAGAATCGACAAAATCTTTCGCATCTTTATCTTCTGTACGTAATGCAATGCTGCAAATGGCTTTAAAGGCGTGAAAACGTATCACCATATTTGTCTTCCAGGAGGCATTCTCCCAGATTGCTTTTACATCATCCGCTTCTCCGATTTCTTCAAGAATCGTCAGACCATAGGAAGTGTTCATGTTCTTTCTGGCCTGCTCCAGATCATAAGCGTTACGGATTTCATCTTTGGAAAGATACTCATTTAAATTCCAGATCAAATCCTGAGAAGCGTATTCATATGTGAAGGAAGAGGTTTTATTATTCATCTTTAGTGTGAATGTATTTTTCTCCTTTTCATAGATACTAACCTGCTTCTGGTAGTTTGTGATACCATACTGGAACAGATTGATGTCAAACGCCGGTGTTTTATCATCATTTATGAAGATTTGTACGTTAACAGGGGAAATCACCAACATGTTGATCGTGACTTTCTTCTTTTTTGTGTTATAGAATTCATGATATTTAGTAAGATCATCCTGGCATACCGTTTTATAGATAGAATTGCTTCCGTGGCTTTTTTCCAATTCAAAAATCGTATCTGCAGCGGAAATGTCATCATATTTCATACTGAGGCGGATGAGACAGTTTAAACCTTTTGCCAGCTCCGTAAAATAAAATGATTGCTTATGAAAATCCGGCAATTTTTTAGTCAATAGAGCGATATCTTCTTTTGTGCCGGTATACTCCAACTGTTCAAAACAGAATTTGATGTTATTCTGGTTCAGATAATTAAGTGCATCTGTACGGTCGTATGATGCTCTGATCTGGTCGATGGAAAGATAATCGTTAAGGTCAAAAACGGTTTTATCCTTTCCCAATTTGGTACAGTTGAATCCGAATTGAAAATTGTTTCCGGTGAAATAAAAGATACTTTTATCTTCCTCGTTTTGAGGTAGATCGAACTCGACATAATCATCCATATGCTTATCCAGATAAGCAACATGATTTCCTTTTGTCTGATAGAAAATATGAACGGAGACGGGGGAAATAAAAGCGAATGTTCTGCTTTTTTCCTTTTTATCTGAAACCGTTTTCGAAAATCTGTTTTCGGAAATATTACGGGCATATTCAAGTAACTGTACTGCCTGTTCATTTCGTCCCTGCAGATTGTATACGGATGCATCTCTCGGGTGGATGAGCCGGTAATAAAATGCATCCAGGAGAATACTGACGGATTTACTATCAGTCTTATGAGCTTTAACACATAAAAGAGAGACTGCGAATGTATCCAGAATATCCTGGTAGGCACACAGCTGTGTTCTGATTTCCGGGCTCTCTTTGATTTGCCGATATTCTTCAATGATTGTCGTAGTTTTCGAGTCACGATACTCTTCCGTTGAATCAATGTACTGCTGCACAAGTGCTTTCAGCTTCAACCCATATTTTTTGGATAGACGGTACAGGGCAATTCGCTCTTCCGCTCCTGATCGTGCTCTAAGGTATCTGTTATCTTCCGGGGATTGAGGCGGGAAAAGAGCGTAACTGATTTCAGTGAGCGTGGAGGGGGATAAATAGGAGCTCTTCATGATTTGCTTTGCCAATTCGTCTGGATCCACGCTGTCATATTCCTTCAGGTTCTCTTCTTTGGCAGTATCTATAATCGTACCTATTGCAAAAAGGAGTGATTTCCGTAAGGTGTTACGCAACTCTGTATCACTGATGGACTGCTGCTTGTTTAACAGAACAAGGTACTTAACGAACAGGCGCAATCCTTTTTCAAATTTCCGTACCGTTTTGATACGGGCCTCACTGCTTTCCAGATCTCCTCCGCTTAAAACGATTTTTAACGGGCTCGATTTTCTTTCCATGGAAGGAAGATCCTCAATTGCCGAAAGGTATTGATTCAGACATCCCGAAACATCCTGAATATTGCTGTATTCCGGCTCGCTCAGACAATCATAATAATGGTTTTCTCGTTTTGAAATAAGACCTGAATAAATCCAATGAAAATACAGCCAAAGATCCCGGTAGTTATCTGTAACACGGTTTTTTGAGATGATCCGCTGATTGGTTAAGATATTCTCTTCTCCGCATACCTGCATCAGATATGTATACATTTCGCTGCTGTTTTCCATTTGAATCTCCTTTCCATGATAAAAAAGTAATTGTTTATAGTTTTATTGTAAATGCAGGTATAGAAATGTCAATAAAAAATGAAGCTCTATGACTGATAAGTTGTGACTTGTTATTTACATTATGTGTAAAACAGTAAATATATATACAAATAATGTAATAATGTAAATCTTTTTGCTTGTTTTAATGGTGCTTTTCAGCCTGTTAGTCAATGACATTGTTGATTATTATTGCGCTGTAAGGAGGAAAAGTATCATGACAAACAGAGAATGTAAATTATATAATGCAGATTCATATGATAAGGGGTACGAGAGAATCAGCAATTTAACGGCAAATGAACTTGAAAGTTATTTGAAAGAACATGTATTGTGGAATATCGGTACATCTGCCTCCGGCAGATTTTATGAAACTACTGCCGGCATTTTCCGGGATGCATCCAGTCAGTTTACACTGATGGATCTTTATGAGTATTTTGCAGATCATGATATTCATGCATATACGGCTCTGAGTCCCTATGTCATGCTCACTTATAACAGACTTCTGTCCCAGTTCATTCAGAAATGTCTTTCAGAAGGTAAAAGCAACAATATGCTTCGTGCTATGGAAAAGAAAGAGCAGGCAGTGAAAGATCTGGTCTGTTCCGAAATCGAATCCCATTTCAGAGAAACGTCTGTCTGGAATCATATCCTGAATGCTGACAGAAAAGGCCGCTACAGCTATTGTAAAATGATTGTTTTGAATAAAGTGCGCAGCTACAATGAGCATTCCGAATTTGACGAAGATCGTCCGAATCTCATCTTTCTGGATCAGAGTATCAATGATGAAGATGGCAACAGCGTAACGATCCTCGATATGACGGAAGACAAGAAGACAAACACAAATGGCGCCTTCGATGTATCTGAAGAGGCAATCGGCATGCTTTACGCTACGGCTTACATTCTCAAAGATGATCCGGCTTATCTGCTGACTCTCTTTCATAAGGTAATCAGTAAATCTCCGGAGTATTCTTCTTTGCAGGAGAGTGTTCGGACAAACGGCGGAAACTACATCTGGGAAAAGGTAGTAAAGAATTTTTCCTTTCTTTCCGATATCCCTGTCAGCTTTTCTGACTTGGATCCTAAGGATCTTACCAGTAAAACACTGGGATCGGCAAAACGTAAAGTAAGGCTTGCGTTAATGAAGTATATGAAGGATGAATACCATAGAGAGGATATCTATGATGCGTATCATTCCTTTATGTTATCGAAAAAGATCCGCTATGCGGACACGATGACCCGCTGAATGCATGGAAGAGAAAGAAAAAGTCCGGCTGGTACAAAGACTGCTAATTTCGCATGAAGCGCTGATCGTATTGAGAGATGCTATAGAAATCGCACTTAGTGATCTCGCTAATAACCGTGATCCCAAACAGCTGCTCAGACAGATTGAAATACTGGAACAACCACAGCAGGATCTTTTGAAAATCGCAAAGTGGATGGCACTCCGGCTGATCTTTCTTCAAAAGAGCCGTTATATCTTAATGCTACAAAGGGAAAACCGGCGCCTCTACAGACTTCTTTACAAAAGTAATCAGAAGAGATTTCGCAAAAAAGCGATCTCAGACCAATCAAAACCATCATAAACAAAAGGAGGGAAATACATGTTACTGTTTCGAAAAAAGACGAAAGCGGAGCGGGAAAAGGACGCAAGGCTGGATCATAAGAGCTGCTATCCCGCATACGGAAGCAGCGAAGGGGTATTCCGTTACCTGAGACGTGTCTCCCGTCCATCCATGGAAGTCGAGGATCTCTTACGCAGAGAGAAGGCAGGGCTCTCAGACAGTATTACTCTATCCGGAGAAGAAAAAGACAGGAATGAGCCTTGCGTATATCTGTTTGATCTTACAATATCCACAAAAGACGGCAACTGTCTGGAGCAGATCATAAAAACACCGATACGATATGACACCTTTAGCGGTGAAATAATAGAAACCGCCATACTGGAAAAAGGGGAAATCGCAAAGGACAATAATCAGCATTCATACCGTAACACGGAAGAGGTAGACGAAGAATCCATAGAGCTGTTAGTTGAAAGCAGTGAAAACGGCATCAACCGGATGAAGATTCTGAACTACGATCAGCTGGATGAAGGATTACGCAACATGCTGGAAAACGGCACGCTGTCCGTTATCTACCGGGATGGGGAGGCGTCACTGGTAATGAAACACATTCAGCTGATTCATGTCAATTATGATCCGCAAAGCGGCAAAAAGGTCGGGTTCCGATTACATCAAACGGGAAAAGATTCCGATATCTGAAGGATACAGAAAGGGCACGGTTACTTCCGTGCCTTTTCTTTGTTTGAACGATGTCTGCTTAGATGATGATCTGCTGTTTCTTCTCTTCCAAGAGTTTTTCATAAGAACTCTTGTTACCGCTCAGAAAGAACTGCTGCTCCATCTTGGTCATCTCTGAAAAATCAGTGACGATTTTCTTCTTGTTATCTGTGTTGGTTTCCTGCATCACTTGTGTGTTGATTATGATCATGCTTCTTACCGCCTTTCTAATACCTTATACGGGTTTGAAAGAGGAAAAGTCACAAAAAGAATACATTTTCTTTCGTGTGATTTTCTTAAGAGAGAAAACGTATGTATAGAGGAAGGGAGGTTTCAATGAAAGAGTCAGTCAGTTCTATGGAAAAAGAGAATACGGAATGTGAGACGGGTTGTCCAAATCCCATTCGTCTGTATCTCAGACAGATTGGAAGTATCCCGTTATTGACGGCGGAGGAAGAAGTGGATCTTTCAAAAAGAATTGCCGCAGGAGACTCGGACGCTAAAGAAAAGATGATCTGCGCGAATTTAAGGCTGGTAGTATCCATTGCCAAAACGTTTACGGGAAGAGGGCTTTCGCTGGAAGATTTAATACAGCATGGCAACATCGGCTTAATGAAGGCTGCGGAGAAATATGATCCGGAAAAGAAGTGCCGCTTCTCCACCTATGCCACATGGTGGATCCGTCAGGCATGTGCAAGAGGGCTCGCGGATGAAGGAAGGCTGATCCGTCTTCCGGTACATCTGGGCGAAGCATTGGGTAAAATCCGTCAGGCACAACTGGAACTCTTATGTGAGCTTGACAGAGAACCGAACATAAAAGAACTCTCGAACTATCTTGGAGAAGGCTTTCCGGAAGAACGTGTAGGTTATCTTCTCAGAGTCAGTCAGGATCCCGTCTCACTCAACAACCCCGTCGGGGAAGATGCGGAATCGGAATTCGGGGATTTTGTGGAAGATCAGAGTATTCCGCGACCGGAAGAAACGTTCGATCACAACCTTCTGAAAGAAACACTGAATACGGTAATGGATGGATTAAGTGAACGGGAAGTAATGGTGCTGCGCCTCCGGTTCGGCTTAATCGACGGAAGAGAGTGGACACTGGAGGAAATCGGACGGAAATACCACCTCAGCAGGGAGCGCATCCGTCAGATCGAAGCGAAAGCAATCCGCTATTTACGGAACGTAAAGCGGATCAGAAAACTGCGTGATTTTTATCATAACAACGGAAGGGAGAAATAAAATGTGGAACGCGTGGAAAGAAATGTGGAAGAAGATGCTGGATATTATTGCGCCGGAAAAGGAGGACGTTCAAAATCAGCCGGTGAGTTCTGATGCTCCGAGAATACCGGATGCGGATGATACAAAGATCCGTATCATCCTGAATGAACCGCGAAAACTGAATGATCTTTTAGTAAGCGCAAGGGAGATGAAGCAGGGCAATATTGTTGTTGTCAACTTCAGCAAGCTGTCCCGGGAAGACATGCAGCGGGCAATTGATTTCCTGCAGGGTGTGGCATTTCTTACGGAATACCGACTTGTGTCTATGGAAGAGATCATGATCGGAATTCCGACTATCAAGGAGGAGAACAGAGGATGATCCACTATCGATTAGTTGATCAAACGGAAGGGGAATTCCGTCTTTCTTCAGATACATTCTGCGGATTTCCGGAATCCATTGTTGCTGAGCGTATTGAGTCAGTTACGCTGGAAACGGGAGTGACACATATTAAAGAAAATGCCTTTGCGTATATGAGTCACTTGAAGAGTGTTGAGTGCAACAACGGTGTGGTTGAAATCGGGAAAGAAGCTTTTCGAAACTGCCCCAAACTCAGTAATGTCGTTTTGTCGGAATCATTAATATCCATTCCCGAGGGCTGTTTTCAGGGGTGCAAATCCTTAGCGGAAATCCATCTCCCTGACAGTATCACTCAGATTGACAGAAATGCTTTTAAGAGGAGCGGGCTGGAAATGCTGACGTTGCCGGAAAGATGTGTTGCTGTGTCGGAGGGCATGTGTAAAGAATGCTTGAGTTTACGTGCCGTAACGCTCTCCCCGTATACCGTGTCAATTGGAAGAGATGCGTTTGCCCTGTGCAGAAAGCTGAGATACATCAGTTTTCTGAGAATCAATCAGGGGGTAATGCGCCTGCCGTTTGATGAGGTACGTTTTCCAGCGACCCTTGTCTCCATCGGCAAAAATGCCTTTGAAAGCACGGATATTCGAAGAGTGGATCTGAGTTTGTGTATGCTTATGAGTCGTCTGAATGTACAAGCATTTATGTCGTGTCATCATCTGAAGGCGGTGAAACTGAGTGAAACGATCCGGGAAATCGGCAATTTCTGCTTCTGTGACTGTGCCTTGGAAGGAACTCTGCTTCTGAGAGGTGTCAAAAAGGTGGGAGACGGTGCTTTTCTGAAAAACCGGTTATCCAGGGTACAGTTCGCTTCCGGCGTAAAGATCGGGCATTACGCATTTCAGGAAAACTTGGATTTACGCAGAGTCAATCTGGAAATGGGTTCTTGCGATATCGGCTGGCATGCTTTTTATCTTACGGGAATTGGTGGAATTCATAGCGGATCTTAATGGTCCGCTTTTTTTGAAAAAGATATGTTTCATGTGATTTTTCAGTCACAGAATACGTATTTATAGGCAGGAGGGAAAAATGATGAATAAACTTCTTCTATATCTGGAATATCTGGATGAAAAGCTGGAATCCAATCCTGTTCTCAGGAGTATATCACCTGACGGATTCTTCCTGTTTCTTCCGTTCAGCTATCTTGCTCGTGTCTATTTCGAATATGGCTTGTCTTTAATGAATAGCAGTTTTTCGAAAACTCAGGCTTTCTATCCGTTCACAAAGGGAATCGGGTGTCTGCTTCTGTCCGTTGGATGTCTGTTCGATTATAAGCGGTTTAGAAGGGAAGCATCCTATCTGTATTTCCTGTGTGTCGCAATCGGTCTTTATGAAAAGAGCAACTATGCTTTGCAAAAGGCGGAAGTGGTGAGCGGATTATTGAAATACAATGCATCCTTCGGTCCGGTAGTATTCCTTATGTATGTGCTGTATCAGACTTTACCGTATCTGACACTGTTTCTTTTTGCACTCGGAATCTTCCATCAGAAAAGCGCATACTGCTTGCTGGCAAGCGCATCCATTCCATTATATTCCCTGGTGCACTTCTTGTTGGACTTGTGGCGTGAGGAACTGACGTACTACTATAACTATCTTTCACTTTCAAATCTGGTTTTATGTATCGGCATGCTGCTGAGCGGAATCTTCTTTCTTAGAAAGACAGAGGAAGTAGAGGCAAAGAAAGGAGAATAATATGACTGATATGAACAATAATACCTACATCATCGGTGACTCCGCATATACTCTGCGGAGGTATGGTGCCGAAAACGAACTGAAAGGATCGGCAGAGAAAAAAGAATCGGTGATCCTGTTTACGGAGCGCGATCCGAAAGCCTGGCTGGAGAGAGTTGATCTGAGCAACTACGGAGATAACATTTTCTACCTGGATTTTAAGAATCCGCTGCATTCCCCGAACCGCTGGAATCCGTTAAGAATCTTAGGAAATCTGTATGAGGAAGAGGAGGCCTGTATCCTTGAGCAGCTGATACATGAGATGTATGAGTCCCTCTTTTCAGAGAAGGATTTCTGGAACGGAATCGGAATCAATCTTCTGAGCGGCATTACGATGAGCCTCTTGAAGAGGGAAGAGAAGTGCCTTTCCTTCCAGTCTGTCAGAGAGATTCTCGAATATCTCAGTAATAAGACAGTACTGGAGCACTTAAACAACGAATATGAAACAGACATGTTTCTTGAGGTACTCTCTGCGAAAAGTGAGCACGGGATTGACCGCCGCTTATACGCACCGTTTCTGATTTCTCCCTATGACACCAAGAAAACCGTTCTATCCGTCTGCCTGGAGCGCTTTCTGAACGCATATCTTTGTGACAGCGGCATTGATGCCATGACAATGTTTGATGATGTGAATCTCTACAATCGAAAATATGATCCGTTTCTTCTCTGCGTCCGTCTGCCAAAGCGGGATCAGAAGTATTCGGAACTCTTGGAACTCTTATTCAAAGAATTGATGCTTGTGAACGAATTAAGCGAGTGTCCCATGCACTATATCCTTGAGAGTAATCGGTATTCTCTGGATCACTTCAAAACACTGGAGGAGTTACTCGCGTGTACGGAAGAGAATGCTCACGTCACATATCTGAGTAACCGCTTTGAACTGAAGCGGAAGAAAGACTTCTGCTGCTATGCCGTCTTCCCGCTTGTGGATGCAAAACTGAGAAGTGATATTGCGGCTTCTTTGAAAAAAGAGAATCAGATGCAGGAAGAAGAGGCGATGGGAAAACTGAGAAAGCATCAGTGCCGGATTTACGGCAACCCGGCATATTCCCGTCCGACAGACAGCATTACCGTTACCTATGAGCCGCTTGAGAAGGAAACCCATGAGTTCAGCTACTTCCGTGGAAACTGCAAGATTTATGAAACAATCCCTGAGCAGGAATACCTGAATCTGCACGATGAAGAATCAGGGCCTGTTATTCTGGAAGAAAACTGTGCTTATAGCCTGAAGATCCAGCCGGAATTCAATGAAATCTCCAAAGTGATGGACGTACTGCGCAGTTACGCAGCAAGCCGGAGCATCACACCTAAGATCCTGGACAAATGGCATGATCATGACTGCTTTTTCCTGGTTCCGTGTTTTGATGAGATGGCAATGTATCAGCTTCTGAGTGAGCTTCAGAGAAAAGACATCACGGACATTGAAATCATCCGCAACAGTGATCAGAGCAGCGGAGATGCTACCTCCGGCTCCGGTAACGATAGCAAAATGATCTGCTGAGAAAGAGGGAAAGACGATGGCATATGAGTTAAGAGAGTTCGGCTCCGTGTTGTATTACGATGGCAGGGAAGAGACAATTCTTGCAAACTATCGTGACATTCAGCCGAACTGTATTGAGAAGGTAATCATCGCCAGCGAGGTCACACAGCTGGATAGCAGCGGTCTGTATCTGTTCAATCACTTAAAAAGCGTTGAATTTGAAGAGCCGTGCTGTATCGAACGCATTTGCAGCAATGCCTTTCTGAATTGCTGGGAGCTGAGTGAATTCAGTGTTCCCGATTCCTGCGAAACGATCGAGGAATTCGCGTTTCAGCTGAGCGGAATCAAGGTGCTGCATTTTGGCAGCGGGGTAAGAAACCTCGATCCGACATCACTCGCCTCTACTAAAGTGGAAACAATCAGTGTGGATCCGAAGAATCCGTACTATACGGACATGAATGCTAACGGGGTGTATCGTTTGACGAAAGAAGGATATGAGCTCTTACTTGGAACAGCGGAAACTGTCATTATTGACGGAACCGTCAGCATCGGGCCAAGTGCATTCGCAGAACGTACGCTGAAGCACTGCCTCGTCTTTCCGGAGAGTTTGAAAGTCATCAGGGAAGATGCGTTCTTTGATACGGAAGGTCTGCGCAGGGTAGAACTGGAAAGTGTGGAAGAAATCTCTGACAGGGCATTTCGTAACTGCAGGGATCTGAAAGAAGTGAAGTGGTCCGAAAAACTAAGATACATCGGGGATGGCTCCTTTGCGAATACGGGGATTACTTCGCTCTATCTGGGCAGGGATTTCCGTTATCTTTGCGGCAGTGCCTTTCAGGGATGTGAGAATTTCCGCTCAATCAATGTATCCGCGCAGAATGAACTGTATACTGCCTCAGAGGATCATACGGCACTTATCAGTAAATCCAGAGTTACCTATGATCTTCCGGTTTATGTAAAGGAGAAGCACGAAACCTATATTTGTCATGCCGTGATCGATACGGATACCTTTGTGCTCGGGGTGAACCACTGCCATGTACCGGAAGGGGTGCGGATTATTGCGGAAGAAAGTCTTCTGGACCGGGTGTTAGATGACAGGCAATTACCGAAAAGCGTGGAGGATGTGCGGGATCCCGGAGCTATGGATGGGGAGGAGAAACTTCTCTGGATTCCGGAGAATATCCGTCATATCCGCAAGCTTGTCAGTTCTGCGGAATTCGTATATCTTCTGGGAGATCACACCCGCATTGTACATGCGGAGCTGGAAGAGTCCGTAAAGCTGCTTGCGCCTAGACTTGATATCGAAAGTCTTCCGTCAGAAGCGCTGATAAATGCCGTCAGAGGATACGTGCATTCTTTATGGACCCGTGACAATGATCCAAATTGCGGCAGTTTTCCTCCGAAGTATGAACCGGAGATTGAAAAGCAGTATCAGGAGTACATCCGGGACCATTACAGGGAAATGATGGTAAAGCTGAAAGCGCGTCAGACAGAGGAAAACTATCTGTTTTCACTTTTATTAAGCAGATACAGAGCTCTGTTCTTCCCGGAACAGATCAACTGATACAGGTCAGGCATCTTCAGTCAAGAGATGCCTGATTTTTGTGATTTTTATAAAAGATAAAACGTATGATTAAACGAATGGTTTGAAACCGGGGTTTACACGAATTATTTTCAAGTAAAACATTGCGCTTGCAGGGATATCTGTTAAAATATAAGGTAGGATCATAGGCATGGAATTAAAGGATTTAGTACGGTATGCAAAGGAAAAATACGGAATCGAGGAAGAGCACAAATGGAAGGACTTCCCGAATTTTTCCATCTTAAGAGATCCGTATACCGACAAATGGGTTGCCTTATTAATGCGTCAGTATGATCCCGATACCGGTGAAGTAATCGAAAAATGCGATCTGAAGTGCGGGAGGCAGAGCTTATACGGAAGATACATTCCGTATCTTTCGCTTCCGTACCGCATGAAAGGGGACAAATGGCTCGGTATCAGCTTTGAGTATGGAACCGATTCACGCGTTGTGTACAAGCTCTTTGACAGAGCAGTGACAAGCGGAGAGCAGCGAGGCTATACGATCGTGCTTTCCAGTAAGGCGGAAGAAAAGCCGAAATATCAGTCGACGATGATTGATTTCGGCAAATACATGAATAAAGAGCGTACGGAGATCCCGGATCAGATCCGCAAGATGATGAAGCTTTATGAATATAAAGATAATTCGCATGCGCAGCGCTGTAAGAACTTCTACTGGCAGGGTAAATACATGGAGAACTATGAGGATGATTTATTCTCAGACGAAGATTTCAGCATGTTATTCCCGGTTTACCATGACTTAAATATCCGCCGTTTACGGGGATTTTTTGCCTGGAGGACGGCACTCAGAAAAGGGGATTACCGCAAAGTCAATAACACCTATGCCTATATGTATCTCTATGAGCTTTTAAACGGCATCGGGGCAAAAGACACAAAGGACAGCATCGAAAAGATGAAGGCGTTTGAGAAAAACTTCATTGACAGCGGTCTTGCCTCAGAGAATATCCGGGTGTACTTAAGACGCTGGATGAGTGAGCTGGCACTATTGGAAAACCTGCCGGCGGAAACGGTGTTCTGGGATTCTGAGCCGGAGCTCTATGATCTGGATAAGTCCCTAATGATCTTAAAGTATCCTGAGATCTATAACGACGATGAAGTTTTTCAGGCCATGAACCATTTCCAGAAGAAGCAGCTGGAAAAAAGTCTTGTTTTGAAAGAGGAAGAAGCACGTGGGAAACGGCTTTATGTGTTACTATGGAGGAAGTTAAGCGAATCCTACCGTGAGAAGGATATGGATATTTTCACTGCCGTATTCGGTGAGCAGAAAGTAATACGCTACTATCCTTTGGCCAATGCCGTATATTATCCGAAAAAGCGGCAGACAGACAGGGAATATATCGTCACACCCCTCAGAAAGTTCCACTTAGAGAGCGGACTCTGGTATTATTACCGGTATGACGAAAGCTTCTACCACATGGATCTTTTCAAGGGCTTGCTGCATGAAGCGGAACGCCGATTCCGTATCTGTCTGAACCTCTCTCATCCTTTGATTGCCAAAAAGGAAGAGGCATGGGTTACGCCCTATATTGATAAGGCAATCGAGGAAGAGAAGAAAGAGTGGGAAGAGGCCAGAAAGCCGAAGATCAATATTGATTTCAGCAGTCTTGGCCAGATCCGCAGTGATGCTGTCTATACGGAAAAGAGCCTGCTGACGGAAGAAGAGCTGAAAGAAGAAAATGAACCTGTAGCGGAAGAAAAACCGGAAGAATTTACGGAAAATAATATGAATCTCACCTCTGAGCAATTAAATGTACTGAAAATATTGCTCAAAGGGGAAGATGTCAAAGCGTATTTAAAAGAAAACCATCTGATGGCATCCGTTTTAACGGACGCGATCAATGAAGCATTTTATGAAGAAATCGGAGACAGCGTGGTGGAGTCGGACGATGAAGACATCATGCTGGTCGAAGATTACGTGGATGATGTAAAACAGTTATTGCGAGGTAGTGGAAGATGAGTGAAAGAAGAAAGGTGCCGAAACGGATTGCCCAGACGATTCTGAATTCCTTAAAGGGCGGAGTCGTCCCGAGAGTCGGGTTACCGTATATTACGGTAGGCAGAAGAAATGAAATCGATGCGTTACTGCATGATGTGGATATTATTGCCGAAGGAGGAGCTTCCTTCCGTTTCATCGTGGGAAGATACGGCAGTGGCAAGAGCTTTCTGATCCAGACCATCCGCAACTATGTCATGGACCGCGGCTTTATCGTCTGTGACTGTGACCTCTCTCCGGAAAGAAGACTTCAGGGAACGCGCGGTCAGGGTCTGGCCACGTATCGTGAACTCATCGGAAACCTCTCCACAAAGACCAAGCCGGAAGGCGGCGCACTCACGCTGGTATTGGACCGCTGGATCAATGCCATGCAGTCGGAAGCGGTAAATGAAACCGGACTCACACCGGGAGATCCGCTTTTAAGCAAGGCGGTGGATGCGAAGATTTACGCGGTGACCAGTGCCGTCAGTGAGATGGTACATGGATTTGAATTCGCGAAGCTGCTCTCGCTTTACTATCACGCCTATATCGACTCCAATGATGACTTGAAAGGAAAGGTCATCAAGTGGTTCCGGGCGGAATATACCTTAAAGAAAGAAGCGAAGGATGAGCTGGGTGTCAACATCATCATTACCGATGATGACTGGTATGAATACCTCAAGCTCTTTGCGACCTTCTTCCGTTTGGCGGGATATATGGGGATGATGGTGATGATCGATGAACTGGTCAACCTTTACAAGATTCCGAATGCCATCACCCGCCAGTACAACTATGAAAAACTCTTAACGATGTATAACGATACCCTGCAGGGGAAAGCGAAATACCTGGGCTTCTTAATGGGCTCCACCCCGCAGGCGCTTGAGGATCATCGAAGAGGTATCTACAGCTATGAAGCACTGCGTTCACGCTTAGCGGAAGGCAAATTCTCACGTCCGGGAGCCAGAGACCTTTTGGCTCCGGTAATCCGGCTGGAAGCACTGACAGCAGAAGAGATGCTGGTATTATGTGAGAAGCTAAGAGGCATGCACGCGGATCTTTACAACTATGAAGAAAAGCTGACACTGGAAGACTTAAGTGCCTTTATCAAACTGGAATACAGCCGGATCGGGGCGGACGTGAATATCACGCCGCGTGAAGTGATCCGTGACTTTATTGAACTATTGGATCTGCTCTATCAGAATCCGCAGATGAACATGCAGGAGCTGCTCAATTCCGAAGAGTTCTCCTATGCGAAAAGCGAAGCGGTAAGTGATGAAGCGGATGAGCAGTATGTGGAGTTTACATTATGAACGTATTTGAGCGTTATGCGCCGTTTATTCAGGATTATATCTACCGCAATAACTGGCAGGCACTAAGGGCCGTACAGATGGCTGCAGGGGAATCCATCTTCAGTTCGGAAGATAATGTTTTAATCACGGCTTCCACCGCCAGCGGTAAGACGGAAGCGGCATTCTTCCCCATCCTGACGTTGCTGGAAGAAGATCCGCCCAACTCCGTCGGGGTCCTTTACATTGCACCACTCAAGGCTTTGATCAATGACCAGTTTCTGCGCTTAGATGAGCTTTGCGAAGAGGAAGGCATTCCGGTCTACCGTTATCACGGGGATGTTGCCCAGTCGCATAAACGCAAGCTGATCAAAAAGCCCAGAGGCATTCTCCAGATCACACCGGAATCGCTGGAATCCCTAATGATCAACAAGCACATGGAAGTGCCGACCTTATTCTCTGACTTGCGCTTTATCGTGGTGGATGAGATTCATTCTTTATTAAGAGGCGACAGGGGACTTCAGACGTTCTGTCTGATTGAGCGCTTATGCAAGCTTGCCGGCTGCAATCCGCGCCGCATCGGTTTATCTGCCACAATTGGAGACCCGGAGGCGGCAGGACGCTTTCTGGCATCCGGCTCCAAACGCAAGACGCAAATTCCGCACTTTGACGGTGGAAAGGAAGTCTGGCGCTTAAGCATGGAGCACTTCTATAACACGGACCCGCAGGCGGATGAAGGGAAGGAAGTCACGGAGGAAGTACCGTTGCTCGAGAAGGCGACGGACACGGCACCGGTAGCGGCTGATCCGGGCTTAGCCTATATCTTTGAGCATACCAAGGGCAAGAAGTGCCTCGTCTTTACCAATTCCCGTGAAGAATGCGAGTCTGTCTGTCAGTGTTTAAGACAGTACTCGGAAGCCAACAATGAACCGGAGCGCTTTCTGATCCATCACGGCAATCTGTCGGCATCCTATCGCGAAGGGGCGGAAGCGGAGATGAAGGATGATGATTCCCTCTATTCCGTCTGTGCTACGGCGACCTTGGAGCTCGGTATCGATATCGGCCGGCTGGAGCGTGCCTTCCAGATCGATGCACCGTTTACGGTCAGCGGTTTTTTACAGCGTATGGGGCGGACGGGCAGACGCGGAGATCCGTCGGAGATGTGGTTTGTGATGCGCGAGGATCATGCGGAAGCGCGTGCCATGTTGCCGGAGAGCATCCCGTGGTATCTGATTCAGGGGATTGCCTTAGTGCAGTTATACGTGGAAGAGCGTTTTGTGGAACCTCCAAGACTCGACCGCTATCCGTACAGTCTGCTTTATCATCAGACGATGAGTACACTCGCCTCGCAGGGTGAAATGACACCGGCGGAGCTGGCTTCCCGTGTATTAAGTCTTTCCGGCTTCCACAAGATCACGCAGGAAGACTATAAGATCTTATTACGGCATTTAATTGAGATTGACCATATCAATAAAACCGAGAACAACGGTCTGATCGTCGGCATCACCGGGGAGAGGATCGTCAATCAGTATAAATTCTATGCGGTCTTCCAGGAAAATCTGGAATATACCGTAAGGAGCGGCAGCGAAGAGCTCGGAACGATCGTCAAGCCGCCTCCGGTCGGAGATAAGATTGCGATTGCCGGTCGGGTATGGGTCGTAGAGGAAGTGGACCATAAGAAGCACACCTTATCCTGTACGCTGGTCAAAGGCAATATTCCGGCGTATTTCGGAGACTGTGCCGGTGATATCCACACCCGCATCTTAGAGCGGATGTACGGGGTATTAGCGGAAGAGAAACACTACCCGTATCTGATGAAACACGCCGTCGCAAGACTGGAAGACGCGCGTAAGATGTTTATTGAGAGCGGCATGCGCTACCATCCGCTCATTCATCTTGGCGGAAACATGTGGGCACTCTTCCCGTGGCTTGGCTCCTATGCTTTCCTGGCTTTGGAGCGCTTCCTCAAGATTCGCTGCAGAGAGCGTCTGGGCTTAAAGGGCTTAAACTCCTCGCGGCCGTATTTCATGCAGTTTACAATGAAAGTCAGCGAAGAAGAGTTCTATGAGATCTGCGCTGAAGAGGCGGAAAAGGAATTTGATCCTTTGGAACTCGTCTATGAAAACGAAGTGCCTGTCTTTGAAAAATATGATGAATATGTCCCGGCAGAGCTTATCCGCAAAGGTTTTGCGAACGGGGTGCTGGATGTCGAAGGCATGAAAAAACGGGTCAGAAGCTGGAAAATCGATTAGGTACAGAACAGAGAGAAACTGCTTTTCTCTCTGTTTTTTGTATGAAATACAAACAGAAAAATATGCAGAATTAACAAAAACGCAGGTATGTGAATTATGTTAGAATAGAAAAGTAAGTGTAAGGGGGAATATATACTTATGAGAGTTGTTATTCAGGACAATTATGACAAGATGTGCAAATGGGCAGCTGCCTATATTGCCAAAAAAATCAATAATCACAAAGAAGACAGACCGTTCGTGTTAGGCTTACCGACAGGTTCCTCTCCGATCGGTGTATACAGGGAACTCATCCGCATGAACAAGGCAGGGGAAGTTTCCTTCGCAAATGTCGTCACATTCAACATGGACGAATATCTCGGCCTGCCGCATGAACATGATCAGAGCTACTGGTATTTCATGCATGACAACTTCTTCGATCATTTAGTCGACATGAAGCCGGAAAACATCAATATCCTAAACGGCATGACGGATGATCCGGAAGGCGAATGCGCAAGATATGAAGAAAAGATCGCTTCCTATGGCGGAATCGACTTATTTATGGGCGGTATCGGTGTCGATGGACACTTGGCCTTCAATGAACCGTTCACGTCTCTTTCTTCCCGTACGGGCGTCAGAAACCTGACAACGGACACAAGAATCGTGAACAGCCGCTTCTTCGGCAATGATCCGGAAAAGGTTCCTTCCCAGGCATTAAGCGTCGGTATCGGAACGGTGACGGATTCCAAGGAAGTCCTGGTTCTCATCAGCGGACACAATAAGGCCAGAGCGCTTGCGGCTACGGTCGAAGGAAGTGTTTCCCACAAGTGGACATGCAGCGCATTACAGCTGCATAACGGCGCCATCATCGCGTGCGACGAGGCAGCGTGCGGTGAGCTGACAGTGGATACATACAAGTATTTCCTCGATATCGAAAAAGGAGAAAGACTCTAATGGGCAAATATTTCGGAACAGACGGCTTCCGCGGCGAAGCCAACGTAAACTTAACGTATGATCATGCGGTAAAGATCGGCCGTTTCCTTGGCTGGTATTACGGCAAGAACAAAAACAAAAAAGCGAAGATCTTAATCGGTAAGGATACCAGAAGATCCTCCTACATGTTTGAGTACGGCTTAGTCAGCGGCATTACGGCCAGCGGCGCAGATGCCTACATCATGCATGTTAC
Source organism: Erysipelotrichaceae bacterium (assembly GCA_045539425.1). GTDB lineage: Bacteria > Bacillota_I > Bacilli_A > Erysipelotrichales > Erysipelotrichaceae > RUG14871. The sequence goes on along the minus strand of JAZQFH010000012.1, from coordinate 18,220 downwards.
AACAACTCCGAGCGTCAGCTATATCACACGCGTTGACCGCTTCGACTGCGGCATCATGATCTCCGCATCCCACAACCCGTTCTATGATAACGGTATCAAGCTGATCAACTGTGACGGCGAAAAGATGGATGAGGAAACGATCCTCAAGGTTGAAGAGTACATCGACGGTGCCTACGAGATTCCGCTTGCTTTGCGTGATGAGATTGGCAAGACAGTTGACTATGTCGCCGGCAGAAACCGTTATATCGGTTATTTGATCTCCTTAAGCAAATACTCCTTTGCGGGAGTCAAGGTCGGTTTGGACTGCGCCAACGGCGCTTCCTGGTCCATTGCCAGAGCAGTCTTTGATGCCTTAGGTGCTACAACTTACGTCATCAATGCGGAACCGGATGGCTTGAATATCAATACCAACTGCGGCAGCACGCATATTGAGAACCTGCAGAAGTACGTTGTCGACAACAAGCTGGATGTCGGTTTTGCCTATGACGGTGATGCGGACAGATGCTTATGTGTCGATGATAAGGGAAATGTCGTCACCGGCGACCATATCCTCTACATCTACGGCTTATACATGAAGGAAAGAGGCAAACTCTTAAACAACAAAGTCGTCACAACAGTCATGTCCAACTTTGGCTTATACAAGGCACTGGATAAGGTCGGCATCGAATATGAAAAGACCAAAGTCGGTGACAAGTACGTCTACGAAAACATGAAAGCCAACGGTCACCGGATCGGCGGCGAGCAGAGCGGACATATCATCTTCAGCAAGTACGCCACAACGGGTGACGGTATCCTGACATCCCTTAAGATGATGGAAGTCATGCTGGCGAAGGAAAAACCGATGAGTGAACTGGCAGCACCGGTCGTTTTCTATCCGCAGGTCTTAAAGAACGTCCGCGTCAAATCCAAACCGGAAGCGCAGAACGATCCGGATGTCCAGGCAGCCGTGCAGAAAGTTGCCGAAGCCTTAGGTGACAACGGCCGTATCCTGGTCCGTGAAAGCGGAACGGAACCGGTCATCCGCGTCATGGTGGAAGCCGGAACACATGAAGAGTGTGAGAAATATGTGGATGATGTCATTGCCGTCATCTCCCGGAAAGGCCACATCGCTTAATTCAATCAAATCAATCAAATCTCAGAGCCGTATCATACTGATACGGTTTTCTTTTGGTAAAATAGAGGTATGAACAAGCGGTATTTTATTGTAAGTGACGTACATGCCTTCTATGATGAAATGATGGATGCACTCCTTTCTCAGGGCTTTGAGAAGGAAAATCCGGAACATATTTTCGTTTCGCTCGGTGATCTTTTTGACAGGGGTTTACAGGCGAGGGAGATGCTGGAATTTGTGAACAGTCTGCCGCATGAGCGCAAGATCCTGATCATGGGAAATCATGAACTCTTAATGGAAGAAGCACTGCGCAACGGCTTTACCTGGCGGGATATACATAACGGTACCTTCTCTACGGCAATACAATTGACAGGAGATTACAGTGAGGAGGAGATACGGAAGCAGATGAAAGAGCATCAGGAATGGCGGAAGTATATCACGGAATGCCGCTATTATGCGGAAGTTGGTAATCAAATTTTTGTACATGGGTGGATTCCAAATGTCAGAGAGGGCTCTCACGGTCAGATATTGGGGAAGCGAAAACTCTCCAACTGGCGTCATGCCTCAAAGAAGGACTGGTACAATGCCACATGGGTTAACGGCATGGAAGCCTGGGCAAAAGGGTATGATGAAGCGGGGAAAACAGTCTGGTGTGGACACTGGCATACCTCCTACGGGCACTGCCATTTGCATCATATATGCAGCGGGGAATTTACACCGGATGCCGTCTTTACGCCATTTATCGATGAAGGAATCATAGCCATGGACGCCTGTACGGCTTACAGCCACACAGTGAACTGCCGCGTCATTGATGCACAATAAAGCAGAAGCAAGGAAAATCCGGTTGGCGGAACGAGCGGTGTTTTCCGCTTCTTTTTTATATACGAAGGATACGGTTATGAAATGATGCTATAATTTAAAAAAACAGGGGAGAATTCATTATGAAACCATTCAAAAAAATAATGATCTATGTCTTGACACTATTTATGTTACTGCAGCTTGCGCCGCTTTCCGTAAATGCCGAAGAGCTGACGGGAGATGCCTATGCGGTACTGACAGCAGAAGGGGATCTGATCTTCTTCCGCAGCACGGATACGTATGCCCATAAGAAGACTGCGAAAGTCAGGGACATCAACGGTGCCGAATTTGAGGGCACGGTATTTACCAATGTCGAAAAAGACTATAACTGGTCCATCGGCAAATACGCCGACTATGCGCTCGGTTCCTATTCGGATCAGGTGAAGCGCGTCTATGTGGCGGAGGGAAATACCATCCATAAGAATTACATGAGCTATCTTGTCTCCAACTGCGAGAATCTGGAATCCTTTGACGGAGAGGGATTTGATACGTCGGAAGTCAAAGATTTCAGTTATATGCTCTACGGATGCAGAAATCTGAAAGAACTCAATCTTTCCAGCTGGAATACGGAAAACGCCGAAAACATGGCGGGGATGTTCTCCGGCTTACGGAGTCTGGAAGCGCTGGACCTCTCGAATTTCAACACTTCCAAGGTTACCAATATGGATGAGATGTTCTCCAATCTGGATGTCATCAAAACGCTGAAAATCTCCAATCTGGATACCTCCAAGGTAACCAACATGAATGCCATGTTCCGCAGCATGGGAGAAAGCATGCCGGAGCTGGATCTCAGATGGATGGATACTTCCAGCTGTACGACGATGGAGCAGATGTTTGGCTACACCAAGGTCAAAAAACTCAACCTTTCCTCGTTCCGTACGCAGAATGTGACATCGATGCATTACATGTTCGCCCGCAGTTCAATCGAATCGCTGGATCTGAGCAGCTTTGACACTTCCAATGTCGAAGACTTCTCCAACATGTTTGATGTATGCAGATCGCTCAAGAGCGTAAAAGTCACATCTTTTGATACATCCAAGGCAACCACGATGCATTACATGTTTTCTGACTGTTCTGCTTTGACAACTCTGGACTTACGCTCCTTCGATACGCTGAACGTGACGGATTTCGGTTACATGTTTGACGGCGATTACGAACTGAAGACGATCTATGCGACGGAGAAATTTGATACACGCAATCAGACCATTGATTCCAATATGTTTGGAGGCTGTGAGAAACTGAAAGGCGGAAACGGAACAGCATATTCCATGTTCCATGTGGAGAGTGACTATGCCAGAATTGACAAGCCGGGACAGCCGGGATACTTCACGTATCCTGTCGTTGAACCGGAAGCACCGCAGATTGAAGCGGAGAATCAGCCGCAAAAAGGCATCCGCTTAAGCTGGGCAAAAGCCGATTATGCCGATCAGTACACAGTTTACCGCAAGAGCGGAAGCGGCTCCTATAGCCAGATCGGAACCACAAAAGAGCTCTACTATCTGGATTCCACAGTAAAACCGGGCGTCAGTTACAGCTACGTTGTCACTTCCTACAATGAGCAGGCGAAGAAGACTTCTCCTTACAGCAACACGGTGACGCTTTACTACAATCCGTTCAACGATGTTTCCTCTGCATTAGGTAATACGACATTCAAGTCCATCATGTGGGCAGTGGAAAAGGGAATCGTCAAGGGAACAAGCGATGATAAGTATTCCCCGTCCGATAACTGTACCAGAGCCCAGCTCTGCGTCATGTTGTGGCGATTAGCCGGCAAACCGGCCGTGAATGTGACGGATAACCCGTTCCCGGATGTATCCTCATCGTTAGGTAATACAACATATAAAGCGATTCTCTGGGCCTATCAGAAGGGTATCGTCAAGGGAAATAAAGACGGTACGTTTGATCCGAACGGCAATACGACACGTGCCAACATGGCCGTCATGTTATGGCGTATGGCCAATAAACCAGCCATCAGTGCCACGGACAATCCGTTTGAAGATGTCAGCACAGACCTGGGTAACACAACGTACAAAGCAATACTCTGGGCGTATGATGTGGGACTCACAAAGGGAACGGATGCAACGCACTTCTCACCGTCTGATCCTTGTACAAGAGCACAGTTGGCCGTCTTCCTGTACAGGTTAAACAATCTTTATCATTACATCTAAAACACAAAGCCGCTAACATGCGGCTTTGTTTTGTATTCTTTTTCTTATGCAGTATGAAATGATATAATTACAAAAAATATGTATCAGGGGAATTGGTTATGAATATCATGAAACATCTCAAAAAGACAGCATTCGGCTTTGTTTTCTGTTTCGCTGTTCTGCTTTCCTTAAGCATGGCGTTAAGCGTTTGCGCGGAAGAAGTATATTCGGGCGGTGAAGCTTACGCGGTATTACAGGATAGCGGAGAGCTGCGCTTTTTAAGAAGCGACAACAGCTATGAAAACGGAACAGAGGGGAAAGTGACCGGCCACTATCAGGAAGAAGTGGAAGGAATCATCTATACCGGCTTTGAAACGGGATACTACAACTATTACGATGAAGATTATCCGTTCTGGAAGAACGATACTGTCACTTCCGTTGTCTTTGATTCCCGCTATCAGATCATGCCGGAGAGCACATCCCGCTGGTTTGCGGAAGGCAGTAAGATTACGACGGTGGATCTTTCGGGGCTGGACACTTCCAATACGGTGAATATGGAGCTTACGTTTTACGGATGCAGCTCGTTAAGTGAGCTGGATCTGAGCGGACTGGATGTTTCCAAGGTGGAAAACATGAGAGGCCTCTTTATGAGCTGTGAAAGTCTCAGAACAGTGGATCTTTCCTCTTTTCATACCTCTTCCTTAAGATTTATGGGAGATCTCTTCGCTTACTGCAAGAGTCTGGAGAGTGTGAATCTGAGCGGTTTTGTGACAGATCAGGTGGAAACAATGGACAGAATGTTTGCGAAGTGTTCCTCTTTGAAACAAGTGGATCTCAGCAGCTTTTCCACCGGCAATGTGGAGTTTTTTACCAGCATGTTCTCCGGATGCGAGGCTTTGGAAGAGCTGAATCTCAATAACTTCAGTGCCGACAGTGCAACATCCGTGTCTTACATGTTTGAAGGCTGTGATTCCCTGAAACGCATTTCACTTGCGAATTTCCATACACCGCTTGTGCAGGATATGTCGGGAATGTTCCATTACTGCAGTTCCTTAGAGGAAGTTGATCTGAGTGCTCTGGATTTTGACAGCGTCACGACGATGGACAATATGTTCTACTACTGTACTGCTCTGAAGAAAGTAACCTTCCCAGAAAAGAGTACACCGAAGCTGAACAGCATGCGCAGCACGTTTGAATTCTGCCTGAGCTTAAGTGAGCTGAATCTTGGCAGTTTTCAAACCAAGACCATGAATGACATGAACCGTCTTTTCGCTTACTGCAATGCTTTAAGCAGGCTTGATATTTCCGGTTTTAAGACAGGCAGCCGTACCGATATGTACGCGATGTTTGAGGACTGTATGGCACTTGAAGAGCTGACCCTGGGCGAGAATTTCCTTTACTGGGCTGCGAATTCCAATTTGCCGGAGGGCTACTGGAAAAATGAGGAAGCCCATCTTGGCATGACTTCCGCGATGTTAATGCAGGATTATCCGTCCCACGCATCTGAGTGGAAGGGAATCTGGACCAGATCTCTGACGGTCTTTAAAGAAATCGTCTGGACAGAAACCGACAGCGGCTATGAGGCAAAAGCGCGCTTCCTTAACAGCAAGACGCAGGAAGAATTCCTGATACCGTGTGAGGTTACCAAGGAAGAGATTCCGGTCAGCTGCACAACGGACGGGAAGATTGTCTATACGGCAAGCGTGACGTATGAAGGAGAAACCTACAGTGATACCAAAGAAGTCATAACGCAGAAAGCCGGACACGATTACCAATTTGATCATTTCCGCTGGAGCAAGGATTATACGTCTGCCTGGGCAGTATTGAAATGCAGCCGCGACGCTTCCCACACAACGGAAGAGCGCGCGGAAGTCTCAATGAGGGAAGAATTCCCTGCGCCGGGACAGGACGGCACGGCAATTTATACCGCTGTCTACAAAGAGAATTCCGAAAGTGTCTCTCTTACGATTCCAAAAGAAGAGGTAGTAAGAAGGGGAGAAGCCTATGCGGTGGTGGATGAAAACGGCGTGATGCATTTCATCCGTTCTACCAATACATATTCCACAAATACCGAAGCAACCGTAACGGACCTTTATCAGAGAGCTTACAGCGGGAAAGTCTATACCGGCTTTGAGACGGGATCTTTCTCTTCGACAAATGTCCCGTGGAGAAGCGAGACGATTAAAAAAGCGGTATTTGAGAACGGCTTTGTCATCCATCCGCGCTATCTGCGTTACTGGTTCATCAATCAGAGTGAACTGGGTGAAGTGGATCTTGGCGGACTGGATCTTTCCGAAACATATGCAATTGACGGCCTCTTTGAAGGATGCACTTCCCTGACTTCCGTCGATCTGAGTAATCAGAATACCGCATCCTTAACCGGTATGAGCGGAGTCTTCAAAGGCTGTACATCCCTGAGCTCCGTCAACTTTGCGGGTTTCAACACGTCCAAAGTCACAACCATGCAGAGCCTCTTTGAGAACTGTTCCGCTCTAAAGAGCATGGATCTCAGCGTGTTCTCACCGCAGGCGCTAAAGAATATATCCCATCTCTTTGCCGGCTGCTCCTCCCTGACAAAGGCGGACCTGAGTCCTCTGAACGGTGCGAAGCTGGATTCCATCCAGTACCTTTTTGCCAGATGCAGCTCCTTAAGCGAGGTGGTTCTGGGAGACCTCGATACTTCCAACGTGCTCGTATTCAACGCTGCGTTCCAGCAGTGCTCCAGCCTGAAGGAAATTGATATCAGTTCGTTTGAATTTGATTCCGCCACCAAGATATACGGTATGTTCAGCAGCTGCAGTGTTTTGGAAACACTGAAGACGGGAAATCTGAATACGGCTAATGTCACGGACATGAGCTATCTCTTCGCCAGCTGCAGCAGTTTGAAAGAGATTGATCTCTCCACGCTGAATACCGCTTCCGCAACCAACATGAACTCCATGTTTTCGAACTGCTCCGCGCTAAGCAGCGTAACGCTGGGAACATCCTGGACCGTCTGGAAGGATGGCGGTGCATTGCCGAAAGGAACCTGGACGCATGGAGATTTAAGCAAGAGCGAAACGGAACTGCAGCAGCAGTATCCGGCCAATGCGGCAGAATGGGCAGGCGTATGGCAGAAAAAAACCGTCACCCCGGGGAATGTCATCTCGGTCGAATCCTTCAAGGTGATTGAGAATAATACCATCACATTGTATAACTACAGTTTTGATGAAAACGGGAATATCACAGGTCAGAGCGAATACCAGTGCTATCCGTTCACGCCGCTGCGCGTCAGTGCCTATATTGACGGTATTTCATACAGCGGCAGCCTCGATGAAGTGCAGGCAAAACTGATTCAGAAATACGGCTACGGTCTCACTTTCGATGACACGCAGAAAGAGGAAGCGTGGGGTCTGGGAGCTCATTTGGGGACGGTGCGCTTCAGGAATCTTTCCGCACATTATACGGTAACGGTCATACCGAACTGTATCCGCAACTTCAAAGCCGAAGCGGTTACGATTTTACCGGAAAATATCACCTCCTATTATGAAGGGGACAGACTGGTCTGTATGGCAACGATCGATCCGAATATTTCCTTTGAAACATCCAAGGGAAGCTATAAGGCAAAACGCAGCCAGATCTTAAATCAGCTCTACGAAGCGGAGAATATCTGCCTTAATGTCAGTATGGATATCACTCCGGTACTGGATGCAAATTTTGATACCGGAACGTATGAATGTTACGCCATTTATCAGAAGGATCAGAAGGTTCCGTTTGGCGTCACGATCTTTGCGGAGAATCCGTTTAAGGATGTGAAAGCGAGCATGGGCAATACCACATATAAGGCCATTTTATGGGCATACAATAACGGTATTGTCAAAGGAACCGCTTCCGATACGTATTCCCCGTCTGATAACTGCACCAGAGCCCAGCTCTGCGTCATGCTCTGGCGCTTAGCCGGCAAACCGGCCGTGAATGTGACGGATAACCCGTTCCCGGATGTCTCTTCCGCCTTGGGTAATACAACATATAAGGCAATCTTATGGGCCTATCAGAAGGGCATCGTCAAGGGAAACAAAGACGGTACATTCGATCCGAACGGCAATACGACACGTGCCAACATGGCCGTCATGTTATGGCGTATGGCCAATAAACCGGCCATTAACGCTTCCAATAATCCGTTTGAAGATGTCAGCACAGACCTGGGTAACACGACGTACAAAGCCATACTCTGGGCGTATGATGTGGGACTTACAAAGGGAACAGATGCGACGCACTTCTCGCCAAATGATCCCTGTACAAGAGCACAGTTAGCCGTCTTCCTTTACCGGTTAAACAATCTCTATCATTACATCTAAAACACAAAGCCGCTAACATGCGGCTTTTGTCTGCTTTTGAAACAGAAGATGCGAATCTTCTGTTTATGTACTGAGAAATGCTATTGGAGATGGTATCCGTTGGTAGTGGAAAGAAGGAAAACAAACAGAATTGTTATGATTGCCAACAGCACTGATATTCTGTTGTGTTGTCTCCCGCTTTCTTTTTCCGGAATCCCCCTAACGAGCAATAACAAAGAGGGGAGTGAAGCGGCTGCGGGAATAAAGTAGCGGAAGCAGTCATTGACCGGTGAGGCAATGCAGCTGAGAATCAACAGTAAGGAGCTTAATACGGGACTAAGTTCCAGCCAGTCTTTCCGTAAAAGAAGATGCAAGGCAATCAATACGGTTACCCACGTGTAGGCAGCACAGACATCCAGCAGGGAAATAAGCGGAATCTTATCCCATACTTTTGCGTAGGCATGCAAATCTTTGCGTAAAAAGGAAAGCGGCTCACGATAGGAGAATGTTTCAAACATACCGTCATATTTTCCGCCGATCCAGTCAAAGATGGTCATGCCGCTGTTTTTATTCCCGCTTCCTTCCGCCATGTTCGGCGTAAAAGCGTAATAACCATAGCTTTGTGCAACAGCAGCTTCCAGATAAGTCAGAGGATATCTGACACTCATAACAACCCATGTCTTTAGAAATGCTTTTCTTGCGGCAGACTCATCTTCCGCTGATTCAAATGAACGGATGCATTTCCCTTTGACCGGGTCGGAAAGGATAGGGTCATATTTTCCGGCTAACTCGTCAAAATACAGATAACGGTCAATAGAATCTCTATATTCCGGATTCAAAGAATCTCCGTGTTCTTTTACGACACGTGCAACCTGCTGCAGCGGCAAAGAGAAGGCTTCATTTGCGGAGCCTTTTCTGACGCCGACAACGTTGAAGATAAAAGCGGAATAGAGAAAGTAAACGGACAGGATCATCAGCGGAACAAATGCTTTGAAGCCTTGTTTTCGGAATGTAAAAAGTGCTGAGAGTAACAGTGCCGGCATTACACAGTAGATGATATTGTTACGAAACAGCGAGGCCAAAAGTCCGAACAGTCCGCAGTATACGGCATGATTTAATCCGGTTTTCCCGCTTCTGTACGCATTGATCCACATCGCAAATTCCAGCATAAACGCAGAGAATAGTCCCATGGCTGCCGTATCCTTAAAGGAATGTTTTGCATAAGCACCAAAGACAGGAGTAAATGCATAAAATAGCAGTACCAGCAGATGGAGAATTCGCGGATAGTCCGTCTTTCTTAAATTGACAACCGTTTTTGCGAAAACCAGGCTGATCAGAATGTCACGCAGAAAGACATAGAGAAAAATACCCGCTTCCGGAGAATGTATGGCTCTTCCCAATGAGTAGAACAGGCCGAGAACGGTTGTGGAGAACCAGGGATGATGATTTTCCATGATGTAAACATAGGAGTGCAACTGGCGGAAGGTGTCTCCGCTCATGCTTGCCGGATAATAAGATATGATCCAGGGCAGCCAGGCGAGTAGAATAACTCCCGCATACGATAAGATTGCTTTTCTTTCATCAAATGCGGAAGGTTTTACTTTTGCATGTTCCAATTGATCCAATAGTATAAAAGAAACCAGATAGAATACAAAGGCGTGGGAAATCATTACCAACATCATCACGATGGCCCATGTCTTAGAGCGGAAAAACTCGAGCTTTTCAAGGTGATACATACAAAGCCCCGAGACATTCAAAAAGGCAAAGACAATACTCAAAAGGATGAGAACGATATTCGTGCTCTTCTTGCATTGATGTAGTTTTTTTGCGTATTGTTGATGGAATTTGATTAGAGAGATGAAAATCAGAATGGTGAGCAGAGCGGAAGGCATTCCGTAGCCCGCGTCCAATAGAATACGCAGATGATTCAAAAAGCGGGAGCAGGGTGTGTCGGGTAATTCGGAATAGGTCGCAAGCGGTAAATCCTGAAGCGTTGGAAACTGTACGGTAATGCAGAAGCATAATGAAAGATAAATGCTGTAAAACAAATACTTTCCTTTTTCAATGATCTGACTGCTAAACTTAAACTGCTTCATACAAACTGCTTTGGTTTCATTTTATCTTTATATATAAATCTTACAAAATGGGCAAAGCAGCAATTTTGCCTAATTGCTGTCCGGTTGGATTTAAACAGTGAAAAAACATGTAGAATCGAATGCCTTGTGATACTTTTGAGTGGTAGAATTAATATGGGAATAAAGGAGAATCATCTATATGGTCGAAAGTATTATCCGAAGATATGGCAGACGTTTTTTATCATTGGTTTTTGTCTGCTGTCTTTTCTGTGAGATTCTGCCGGCAAATCTGATGGCGGAAGAATCGCAGCGAATCATTGATAATGATGTGCAGGAAGCCTCAGTGATTGAAGTGAACCCGCTTTATGCGGATGTTCTTTGCGAAGAGGATCTTGCCAAAGAGCTTGACGCTATTGCAGTACCGCAGGCGGAGAGCGATGTTGTCTATACCACGGAAGAGGAAGTTGCCCAGGCCTTTAAAGAGGCAATGAAGAAGCGGGAAACAACTCTTGTGGTTCAATATCAGACAACAGAGAATCTGTTTGCTGACGGAGCTTTAAATGCGTTTACACAACGTCTGATAACGCTCGCCTTAGCGCATACGGGAAATCCGCAGGAAGGGGATTTTCTGAGATGGCAGTACGGCGGCTTTGAAACAGATATCAGCGGCGGCAGCAGCGGCGGTGTTTATACGGACACGCTGACGTTTACACTGAACTACTACACAACACTGGAGCAGGAAACGGAACTGACAACTGCCGTTAATTCGTTGCTATCAAGCCTTAACTTAGAGGGCAAAACGAATTATGAGAAATTCAGAACGATCTATGACTACATGACGGAAAACATCGTGTATGACTATGCGAATCTGCATGATGATTCCTATAAGCTGAAATATACCGCTTATGCGGCACTGATCAATAAAACAGCAGTCTGCCAGGGCTATGCGCTTTTACTGTACCGCCTGTTACTGGAAGAAGGCATTGACGCAAGACTCATTGCGGGAAATGCGACCAATTCCAGCGGAGAGAGTGAAGGACATGCCTGGAATATCGTGAAGCTGGGCAGATACTATTACAATACCGATTCCACATGGGATGCATCCTACCATCAGGGAGGCGTGGATTACGCTTTCTACTTACGTAACATGGAAAACTTCAACAAGGATCATGTGCGTGATGAAGAGTACCTGAGTGATGACTTCATGGCGAAGTATCCGATGTCTCCGAATGATTACGTGGAAGGGCAGGAAGAGGAAGAAATCGTTACGGTAAAAACACCGGAGATTACCTCTGTTTTGTCGGAAGAAGACGGTCTGCATGTCTATTTCACGGAAGATGAGCATGCTGTAAGTTACGATGTGGAATATCGTGCATACGAAACATTCCGTAACGGAGATTGGTATGGCGGAACGATCAATGCGACAGCTTCCAATGTCTTAATTTCAAACAGCCGGGAGTTCTATCGTTATGATGTACGTGTCAGAGCGGATTACGGGGAAAACCTCGGCTATTCGGAATACAGTGACTTTGTAAGCGCATTGTATATCAAGGAAGGTGTAGAGCGTACCTTTACGGTACTTGAGGAAAATGTTCCTCAGAGCATTACGGCTTCCTATCAGGATGATTACCGTCTTTTCACATTTACACCGGAACAGACGGAAACCTATAAGATCTATACCACAGGCGGAAGCGCTGCTCATATTATGGTCCTGGATGAAAACTGGAAGGATCTCACGTATGACACATACGATGACGGAACAGATGACGTTGTCACGTATCCGGAACTGACTGCCGGAAAGACATATTATGTGGCAATTCATTCGGATTTCGTCGATCCATCCAGCTTTGAACTGAAGGCGGAAGTCAATACGGATCTCCTGGTGGAATCCATCGAAGTGGAAGATGTCATTGTGTTTGAAAATGATGTCTATTTCTGGACAGATGACTATTATGACGATGCGAATGAACTTCACACGGCAACATGGGGCCGCTACCACCATCAGCCGAAACAGATGACGGTAACAACCAATAAAGGCGTATTCTCCGGCGATGAGAATAGTGTGATGGAGGAAATCAATGCTGTTTCCGAAACACATCTGGAACTTTATCGGTGGGATGATCAGTCGGTCACAAATGTCTGGAGCAAGGGAATGCATCAGGCGAATATAAAAATCGGATACTGTCAGACATACTATAACGTCAATATTGTCGATTCTCCGATTCTGAATGTGGAAGTTCGCGACGTGGAAATCGACGAATACAAATTCACATACTGGGATTATGTGATTTACGATGAAAACGGTGATGTTGTTCGCGATGAGAATGGAAACCAGGTCTATGGTCATGCAAAGTACTATGATGTCTCACCGTATATTGTCGTAGAGACCACTAAAGGTACTTTTGAAGGCCTGAAAGAAGATGTCATGGGTGATCTTTATGATGCTTATGACGGATATAGTTTCCAGCGTGAATGCAAGGATACCCAGACCGATACGGAGCCGTGGGGTGTCGGTACCTATACGGCACAGTTCTGCTTCAACGGAGAGATGACGGATTATCAGGTTACAATTGTGGATAATCATATGAGTGAACTGCTTGTGGACCTTGAAACACAAAGCAGCTTTGAAGCCGGAGCGGAAAACGAAGTGCTCTACCGTTACTTCTCCTTTACACCGGAAAGTGACGGCATTTATAAGCTGGCGGAGCGGTTGGTTCCTGCCGATCAGTATCAGAGATCGGAAAGCACATATTACGATTATTATCTCTATAATCCGGAAAACGAAACAACAACTTTAATTGAGTCGAACACGAAACTGCAACTGAAGAAGGATATTCAGTATACGGTCATTCTGAAGTATTGCAATATGGATCCGAAAATCGACTTTATCGTCTATATGACGCAGCAGGAAAATGCCACGATTGTCAGTGCCGTAACAGACGACCTTTATTTCTTCCACGGTGACATGAACCCGGCAACCGGTAACAGATACGAGATTTATCCGGACAAGGTGACTGTCACGATGAGTGATGGTGCCACGTACTCCGGATATACGTATCAGCTTTCCAGCTGGTTACAGGAAAACTACGGAATGGTCGGCCGGGTTTATACGACAACGGAAACAGGCAGCGAGAACTGGGAAATCGGCGATCATGTCTGTGAGCTTCACATTGATGATTACGTATTCAACTATATGGCTCATGTGCTTGAGAACCCGGTTGCAGAAGTGAGTGTGAGTGATAAGAATTATAAGCTATCGGATATCACGGAAGTCTACGATTATGATCATATGGATGAAAGCGGGAATCCGACGGCATACCAGGGATTCTATGACTATCCGGAATATATCACAGTAACACTGAAAGACGGAAATACGTTAAGCGGTTATCCGAATGATGTTGCGGATCAGCTGAAGGAACAGTATACGGCATGGCCGTCATTCGTCTATTATTCTGATCAGTCTTCCGTGAATCCGTGGGGCGTGGGAACACATACCTGCACATACTACTTTGCGGGAATTCAGACGACTTACAACGTTATTATTTCAGAGAATACTTCGACAGACGTGAAGGTCGCAAGTGCGTATATTGACGATATTATCAAGTTCGAAAACGACAGAGTACCGGTCTATCTGTTCAAGTTACAGTATGACAGTGAGTTGCAGTATGAACTGTCCAATTACAATATCCACGTGACGATGAGTGACGGGAAACAGTATGAAGGACAGATTTACGATGTGAAAGAGCAGATCGATCAGGCTTACGGTACGGACATCAATGAGAGTATCTATAATACGCAGTTTGAAAAACCGTGGACACTGGGCGACAACTATGAACGCTTTGTCTTTGGAGAGATTGACAGCACATTCTGTGTCAGAATCATTGAAAATCCGATTACGGAAGTCATAGTTGAAGACTTCAGCATTCCGCAAGGAACGAACCAGCAGAATCACTGGGCGCTGATCAATGATGAGGGAGTCACATTCCGGGAATACCGGGTTGCTCCGGATACCCTGACGGTAAAAACGGCAGAGAAGACATATACGGGCAGTCCATACGATATCAAGGAACAGCTTTTGGCAGATTACGGCGCAGATGTCAGCTTCTACTATGAGACAGACCAGAGCCCGACGGTATCCTGGGATGTCGGTGAACATGATGTCACAATGCATTTCGGCGGTCATGAAGCTCACTACAAAGTCACGATCACGGAAGAACAGGAGAGTCTGATTGAGAGCATTACGGTAGATGATATGTATTTCTTCGATGGAGACGGTTATCCGGAACGGATGTTCCAACTGGAGTACGACAGTAATAAGAGATATGATGAATCACCGCGCAGTATGACTTTAACCATGAAGGACGGAACGGTATTTAGCGGCACTTTCTCTGAAGTGACGAACGAGTTCAATCATCATTACGGAGTTTATATCTCATTCAACTATCCGGATACACAGCCGTGGGACATCGGGGATCATCTGATCGAGTATGAAATCGGCAATCCTTCCTTCGGGTTTGTGAGCGGCAGCTATACCGTACATATTCTGGAAAATCCGGTTCTTTCCGTCAGTGCAGAACCAATCAGCATGTTCGAAGGAACTCATAAGGAAACCAGATACAACGAGATTGACGGAGAGTTTGTACAGTATGAAGCATATACCACAGTACCGGATACGATCCATGTTACAACAAAGGATAAGACATATGACGGCTCCGTTTACAGTGTAGCGGCACAGCTGGAAGAGGACTACGGTATCACGGTTGTCAATTATTACTTCCAGGACGATCAGACAAATACGAACCTCTGGGGAGTCGGAGAGCATCCGTCCATCCTGCACATTGCGGGAAGGGAAGCAAACTATACGGTCACCATTGAGAAAGACCTGATTGAACTTTTGGAAGTTCCGTCATACAAGATCATCAAAGGAAACGGTTCTCTTTGGACCTTCTATGATACGGAAGAACCGTATCAGCAGATGGTATATCAAATCTTCCCTTATAAGATCCGTGTTATCGCAAACGGGAAAGAATATTATGGCACACGCAATGAAGTGGAAGAGCAGGTGAATGCGGATCTCGGAACAAATTACGGTTATTACATGACTGTGGATAACAGAATCAGTGCCGGATGGGACCTCGGTGAACATATGCTGACAGGGTACATGGGCTCGAAAGTCGCGGATTATACCATTACCATTGTGGAAGATCCGGGTCTGACGATTACGGTGGAAACGATTCATCTCAAGGAGTCGGATGCTATGACTGTCGGAGTTGCAGGCAGTGATGATACATGGAAGATGTATAATTTCCTTCCGGAAAAGATGAGTGTCACTCTGAACGGAAAGACGTATTCCGGTTATTATGCGGAAGTCCTCGATGAAATCCTGGAGAAGGAAAACATTTATCTGACGTTCAACTATCAACAGGATCAGAGCCCGGACAACCAGTGGGGCGTTGGAGAACATACGGTTTACATCGGCTATCTGAACGGGGAAGCCACAATTCCGTATCAGGTTATCATTGAGCCGGATCAGGTAGCGGAATATGAAGTGAAACAGTGGCAGTGGGAATCCGATTACAGCGAGGTCGTACTCGTCTTAGTGAATAAAAACGATCCGACGGATACGGTAGAACTTGAAGCCACCATCAGCGTGGAGAAACACATGCCAAGCTGCGAAACAGCCGGAGAGTTCATCTATACGGCGACAGCCGAATATCTCGGTGTCACATACACGGATACCAAAACAGTCATAAAGAACCCGACAGGTCATATCTGGGGCTTCAGAGGCTGGAACTGGGCAGAGGATTACTCCTATGCCGATGCACACTTTGTCTGTCTGCATGACGCAACACATACCAAAGACATCCGTGAACAGGCGGAAGTCACAAGAGTCGAGCCGACGTGTGAAACGGAAGGCAAGATCACATACTACGTCTACACGATTCTGGATGAAGAAGAGTATGAGGACACAAGGGAAGTTGCCATCGAGGCTCTCGGACACGACTATCAGTTTGTCGGATTCGAATGGGATGAACATTATGCCTCTGCAGAAGCTCTCTTTGAGTGCTCACATGACGCAGCTCACAAGATGCGCCTGGAAGCGGAAATCAGTGTTACCAGCCGTCCGGCAACCTGCGAAGAAGACGGAGCAACCGTTTATACCGCAACGGTGGAATATAACAATGAAGTCTATACCGACCAGAAGACAGCTGTAACGGAAAGAGCCAAAGGCCATCTCTGGAGCTTCAAGGAATGGGTCTGGGCAGAGGATAACTTATCTGCCGACGCACACTTCTATTGCCTGCATGATGCCACGCACACCAAAGTGGTCCATGAGGAAGCCGAAGTAACCAGAGTTGAACCGACGTGCGAAACGGAAGGCAGCATTACTTACTACGTATACACAATTCTCAACGAAGAGGAATACGAAGACAGCAAGGTCGTGACGCTGGATGCTCTGGGACATGATTATCAGCTGAAGAGCTGGAACTGGGCGGAAGACTACAGCAGTGCAAGCGCAGAGTTTGTCTGCTCGCATGACGCAGAGCACAAACAGAGCGTTGCGGCTGTCATTACCAGCGTACGCGTTGAGCCGACGGAAGAGGCGGAAGGCAGCATCACATATACTGCCACAGTCGAATTCGAAGGCAAGACGTATACCGATGAAAAGGTGGAAGTACTGGAAAAACTGACACCGGAAGTCTTACTGGCAATCGAATCCTTAACGAATACTTCCAGCGGTGTGGTCATTGAATGGAACAAAGTGAACAATGCGACCAAATATGAAGTCTACCGCAAGGAAGCAGATTGGGATACGTTCTATCTGATCCGTGAAACAGTCACCAACGTCTATACGGACGATGATGTGGAAGCGGGTGTCACTTACGACTACAGAGTCAGAGCGTACATCAATGGTGAATGGAGTGAGTTCTCTGAAGAAAAACGCATTACGTTCAATCCGTTTACGGATGTCAGTCCGGCTTTAGGTAATACGACATATAAGTCAATTCTCTGGGCCTATGAAAACGGCATCGTCAAGGGTGTTACGGAAACGGAATACCGTCCGGGAGAATACTGCACGAGAGCTCAGCTCTGCGTCATGTTATGGCGCTTAGCCGGCAAGCCATCCGTCAGTACGAGCGATAACCCGTTCAGTGATGTCAGCAAGGCTTTGGGCAATACGACATACAAAGCGATTCTCTGGGCTTACCAGAAGGGTATCGTCAAGGGTGTCGGAGACGGAAAATTCGATCCAAACGGCAATACATCCAGAGCAAACATGGCAGTCATGTTATGGCGTATGGCAGGCAAACCGGCCATCACCGCAACCAGCAGCCCGTTTGTGGATGTCACGAAGGAACTCGGCAATACGACATACAAGTCCATCTTATGGGCGTATGAGATCAATTTGACCAAGGGTACGGACAAAACGCACTATTCGCCGAATGATCCGTGCACAAGAGCCCAGTTAGCCGTCTTCCTCTACCGCTTAAACAATACTTACGGATTTATTGATTAATTCGTGAAATCTTACCGTGAGCTGCGGTTCTTCCGCAGCTCACTTTTTCTTTTTGATAATTTGTCAAATCAAGCGCAACACCATGTTAAGAATGAAGTACTTCCAATGGTGATGAATAGTTAATACATTTTCTTGGTCTGTTATTCATCAAAGCCAAGTTATATTCAAGCTCAGCTTCGTCAACTTTCGAAAGA
>JAZQFH010000011.1:0-97244 GCA_045539425.1 Erysipelotrichaceae bacterium | reverse complement strand
GGCAAGTGTATGCGGTTCAACACTCTCCCTCATGGATGCAGGCGTTCCCATCAAGGCTGCAGTTGCAGGTATCGCAATGGGTCTTATCAAAGAAGAAGACAGTGTAGTGGTTCTCTCAGACATTCAGGGTCTTGAAGACTTCTACGGCGACATGGACTTCAAGGTTGCAGGCACATCAAGAGGTATCACAGCTATTCAGATGGACATCAAGATCCACGGCATCGACGAAGCAATCCTCACACAGGCTCTCCATCAGGCAAGAGAAGGCAGAATGTTCATCATGGGCAAGATGCTCGAAACACTCCCCGAACCGAGAGAAGAAATGTCTCCGTACGCACCGAGAGTAATCTCAATGCAGATCCCGGTGGACAAGATCCGCGAAGTCATCGGTACAGGCGGCAAGGTCATCAACCAGATCATCGCGGAATGCGACGACTGCAAGATCGACATCGATGACGACGGCAAGGTCATTATCTATCATCATGACATCGAGGCCATCAACAAGGCCAAGGCCATGATCGAGAACATCGTCCGCGTTGCCAAGGTCGGTGAAATCTACGAAGCCAAGGTTGTCCGCTTGGAGAACTACGGCGCATTCGTGGAATTATTCCCGGGTACGGACGGTCTGCTCCATGTTTCCAAGATCGCTTACGAGCGCGTGGAAAAACCGAGCGATGTTCTGAAACTGGGTGACACGGTCCGCGTTATCGTCACGGAAATCGATGACAAGGGCAAGGTCAGCGTTTCCCGCAAGGCTTTACTGGAAAAACCGGAAGGCTTCAAGGAAGCGGAAAACAAAGGCGGAAGACGCAGAAACGACCGTAAAGGCAACAAGCCGAATAAGGAAGAAACTGCTTAATTTCGCAGATAACTAGCAGAATAGATAGCCCCACGCAACTGGGGCTATCTTCATATTTCAAAGGAGGACGCACTTCATGCGCATGAGAACAAAACCCTGGGCAAAAGGATACCTGGAAGAAGAACATGAAATCTTAATGGAGACGCCGAGCGAACTGTGCGGCAAGTGGAGAAGTGTTTTGCCCTTTGACGTACTGAATGTGGAGATCGGCTGCGGCAAGGGCGACTACTGGCTCAGCATGGCAGAAGCCTATCCGGAAGAAGGCTGGATCGCCATTGAGAAGGAGCGCAACTGCGTCGCCGTGGCTTTAAAGAAAGCGGAAGCTTTAAACTTAAACAACATCCGCATCATCGGACTTGATGCAGCGGAGATCGATTTATGGTTTGAGAAGGGGGAAGTCTCCAATCTCTATCTGAACTTCTCCGATCCGTGGCCGAAAAACCGCAATCAGAAGCGCAGACTTACCTATGGCTCTTTTTTGGACAAGTACGCCTATGTGCTGAATGATGAGGGAAAACTGACATTCAAGACGGATAATACCCGCCTGTTTGAGTTCACTCTTGTCAGCATGGATGCTTCGTGGAGCTTACAGGAAGTCAGCCTGGATTTTGATTCCGAAGCCAATCACGACGCCGTGACGGAATACGAGCGCCGCTTTAAGAGCGAGGGCGTTCCGATCAAAAGGGCCGTGTATATGAAACGTTTGATGAAAAAATAAATCAAAAGGGTTATAATACATCTAAGGAGTGAGATGCTTGAAGCGTATTAAAAACATCATCGGCATTCTTCTGATCTTACTGATCTGCTCCGGCTGCACCAAAGCCGACATCAGGGATCTGAGCGGGTACATGGAAAACAGCGTCCAGGAAGCCTTGGAACTTCCGGTCAGCCAGTACCAGACCAACAAGAAAACCTACTATTCCTACTATTTGCCACTCTCCGTCGGTAGAAGACAGACAACGGAATCTAGCGACGTTTTAGTCGTGAACGGCAGGGAAGTGCAGATGAGTCTGAATGCGAGTGCCGTGGTGTCGGAAAAATACTATACAAGCATGGCAACCTATCTCAATACGGTGGAAAACGAGCAGGCCGTCTTTTCGAAGGTGTATCAGACGGCAAACTATCTCAATCGGGATATGACATTCTCGGTCAATCTGTTTGAGATCGACCATCAGTATTTCCTGATGGTACGGACGATGTATTTTTACTATCTCTGCGAATGCGAGATCTACGAAGTGCCGGATCTGTTACGCTCGATATTAAGTGTGGCGCGCACGACCAGCATCAACTCTTCGGAGATCATTGCGGCTTACTCCAACAAGGAAGTCATCACCTATTCGCAGGAAGCGCAGAGCATCTTTGCCCAGAATGTGCCGGAGAATGGAACGCTGGAGCAGATGCTGAAAGACTATTACCCGAAATATGATCTGAATAACAGGGAAACTGCTACGGACTCGGAAGAATTCTATAATCCGCGTCAGAGCAATCAGAATGCAGGAAATGAATAAAGGAGAAGAGAGTTATGTCACTGTGGCGTAAAATCGTGAACGTTTTCGTGGAAACGGAAGAAGAGGTTATCGAAGACGAAGGAAAACAGGCGGAGCCTGTGCGTGAAGCTGTGAAGAAGGAACCGGTACAGCCGAAAAAAGAGGAACCGGTGATTTTAACACGTCCGAAACAGCCGGAAGTCAAGAAGGAAGCGGAAGGGAAGAAGGAAGAGAAGAAATCCATCTTCATTAATGAATCGCGTCCAACACAGAAGGAGAATACTCCTGTTACAACTTTGAAGGAAACACCGAAGGAAAAGAAAGAACCTCAGAAGACAAACAGCGCAATGCCGCAGACAACGACATTAAAGAACGGCTATGAATTCCGCCCGGTCATCTCCCCAATGTTCGGTGTGAATGAGACGGAAGTCATTACCAAGCCGGTCACCAATATTCAGACTTCTCCTGTTCATAACTCCAGCGTACTCGGAACGATCGTTTCCCCGATCTACGGGCTGACACCGAAGGAAGAGATCCCGCAGAGCATTCAGGAAGACGTCAGGGAAGAGGATATTCAGAACTTCTCGCTGGATGATCTGCTCGAAGAGAAGGAAGTCCATGAAGAGAAAGCCGCGGAAGAAGAGGCTGGTTCCTTTACGGAAAGCATTCATCTCGGTGGAACGAAGCTGACGGATAAGGAAGCGATCCGTGACTTAAAGGAAGAGCTCTCCTATGACAAGGAACCGACGATTCAGGATATCCTTGCGAAAAAGGAAGTTGTAAAGGAAGAAGTTCCGGAAGAGAAGCCGGAAGAAAAAGAAGAGCAGATGTCGATGGATTTTGAAGCCCGTACGGCGGAGATCCGCAAGGCAATGCAGGAATTCAAGGAAGAAGACTATTTTGAAAGGGAAAAACAGCCGACACTGTTTGATTTCAAGGACTAGTTATGGAGTATTATTTCATCGGAATCAAAGGAACCGGGATGGCATCTTTAGCCTGTATCTTAAAGGATCTCGGTCATGAGGTCTCCGGTTCGGATCTGGAAAAGCATTTTTTCACGGAAGACAGCTTACGGGAGAGAAACATCCCGATTTTACCGTTTTCCGAAGACAACATTCATGACAATATGAACATCATCATCGGCAACGCCTTTCTGGAAGATTTCCCGGAAGTGAAAAAGGCGAGGTCGTTTGAGCATAACCGCTGCTGGAGATATCACCAGTTCGTCGGTGAGCTCATGAAGGATTATCTGTCCTTTGCGGTGGCGGGAAGCCACGGCAAGACGACGACGACCGGTATGCTGAGCACGATGTTAAGTGAGAGTGAAAGCACCGGCTATCTGATTGGGGACGGCACGGGACATATTGAAAAAGGCGCGAAGAATTTCGTCATCGAAGCGGATGAATTCCGCCGCCATTTCATCGCATACCATCCGGATTATGCGATCATTACCAATGCCGATCTTGACCATGTCGATTATTTCAAGACGGAAGAGGATTACTATCTGGCATATGAAGAGTTCAGCGGACAGGTGAAGAAGGGTCTGGTTCTTTTCGGAGATGACCCGAAAGTTCGCAACCTGAAGCTGAGATGCGACTGTTACTATTACTATGGAGTGGAAGAAGGCAACGATTTCCGCGCCGTGAATATTGAAGAAACCACAAAAGACATGCGCTTTACGGTGGAGTTCCGCGGCGAAGTGTATGGCGAATTCCATCTGCCGTTTGTCGGAAGACATTTATTGTGGAATGCGCTGGGCGTGATTGCGCTTGGCTATCTGCACGGCATGAAGGCGGAGGATGTCAACCGCGGACTGGCGAAGTTCCGCGGCGTGAAGCGGAGATTTGTCGTGGAGGAGTGGGAAGACGGAAACGTTTTCGTTGACGACTATGCCCATCATCCGACGGAAGTCAAAGTGACCATTGAAGCCGCGAAGATGCGCTATCCCGATAAGAAGATCGTGGCGGTATTCAAGCCGCACCGCGTTTCGCGCGTGTACCGCTTTGCAGATGATTTTGCCAGTGCTCTGAAGCTGGCGGATGAAGTCTGCCTCTGCCCGTTTACTTCCATTGACGACAAGGAAGAGGGCATCGATATCGATATCACGTATCTGCAGGACCGTATTGAAAACAGCCGCGTTGTCGACGCAAATGCGGAAGATGCCGCATATCTCGCATCACTGGCACCGGCAGTCTTCCTTTTCATGAGCAGCAAGGATATTTACAATCTGAGCGCAATGGTAAAGGAATGCCTGAAATAATTGGGCAGAAGCGAAAATTGGTCTGGTAAAACGCTATCAGAAATCTTGAAAATTTTTTCATTTGTATTATAATATCCATAAAAGGTGATGTATTATTATGGATAGACTGCTAGATTCTTTATTTGAAGTATCATCAAAACTGCTTCCGTTTTTCGGTTGTCTGGTTTTGATTTTTTTGGTTATCCTCATGAAGAGAATAATCATGTTCCTGCATGACATCAAGTTCACATTAGAGAAGGTGAACGGAACGATCGATTCGGTCAATACGACGATCGACCGGGTGCAGGAGCCGATTCAGACGGTCGTGAACATCTCGCGTTCGGCCGATAAGGTCAACACCGCGACGAACAAGGTCGTCAGTGATGCACTGAAGTTTATCTCGGAAAACTTCAACGCCTTCTTGGACTGGCTCAAGGCGTTCTTTGAACGCTTTGACAAGAAAGCCGTGAAATCGGAAGTTGCAGTCCCGGAAGAAGAAGTGAAAGAAGAGACGGGAGGTAATGAAGAATGAGTGAAGAAAAAGAAAAAGCTACCATTGAGGAATTACTGGAAGATCTGAAAAAGGAAACCAAGGATCTGGAATTTGCCTATGGTGCCACATTGGATGATGAAAAGGATGATAACGGCTTCAAGGAAATCCTGGAAAAGGTAACCAAGACAGTCAGTGATCTGTCCAAAAATGTCACAGAAAAATATCAGGAGCTGAAGGAAGACGAAAAAGTCAACTCCACGCTCAATAAAGGAAAAGAAGTTCTGAACCAGGCCGGCGAAAAGCTGGATGACTTCATCAAGAGCGAAGAAGTCCAGAAGACGGTCAATACGGTAAAGGATTCCGTGGAAGACTTCTTCAACCGGCCGGACGTGAAGGAAGGATTGGAGAAGGTGAAGAACGCAGGAATCAACCTCGCTTTACTGGTATCCGAAAAAATCGAGGAATTATTGAAAAAGGATGACGAAGATCCGAAGGAATAGGTATTTATGAAGAGAGTAACCATATACGATGTAGCGAAGGAAGCCAATGTGTCTTTGGCAACGGTCAGCCGTGTAATCAACGGAATGGAGATCGTCCGCGGGGAAACCCGTGACCGCGTCGAAGCCGCCATTGAGAAGCTGGGCTACAAACCGAATGCCGTGGCTCAGGGTCTTGCGCTGAAAAAGACGACTACCATTGCGCTGGTGATCCCGGAAGCGTCATTCACGTATACGGGACAGATTATCAACGGCTTACTGGACGTCTCCAAGATTTACAAATACAACATCATGCTGCACACGGTGACGGAAGGTATCACCGAGATCGGTGAAGTCATTGAGAACATCATCAAGTCCCATGTGGACGGTGTTATCATTTATTCCGACAAGCTGCAGGATGAGGAGATCAAGATTCTCACAAGCTACGAGATCCCGATCGTTGTCATCGGGGACAAGATCAGCGGACACCGCACCTCCAGCGTTTATGTCGACATCGAAAAGGCTGTGGAAGAGTTAGTGGATTCCTATCTGGATAAGGGTGTGACGGATATCGCGATCGTCGAAGACCGTACCCACCGCAATTCCATCCGCAAGATGATCGCCGGGGCAAGCAGAGCCTTTGAAAAGCACGGCAAGACATTTGAGAATTACGTGCAGATTCCGCGCGGATACCATAATTCCTATGACTATCTGCAGGAATACTTCAAGACGCACCGCCATCAGCTGGTATTGACCAACCGTGATTCCCAGGCCATGGCCTGCATCAATGCGACAAAGGAAATCGGCGTCAATATTCCGGAAGAGATGGAAGTTGTATGTCTGATTGATACAAAGTATAACTCCATGATGCGTCCGCAGCTTTCGAGCTTCTCGCTTCCGTCCTATGACTTAGGTGCGGTTGCGATGCGCAAGATGACAAAGATGCTGGAAGACGAAAACGAAGAGGGTACCATCAATCTGAGTTACGTCTACACGCCGCGTCAGACAACCAAATAACATCGCTGAACCATTTCAAAGCAGAAGGCACTTCCGTCAGGGGAGTGCCTTTTTCATGCATAAGAAAAGGAGCAGCAATACTGCTGCTCCGTGAGGGTTTTAGTTATCGAATAACTCGACGTATTCATCCAGTGTCCAGTTGTGCTCGTACATGATCGTGGCAGCTTCGACGCCGACATAGCGGAAGTGCCAGGATTCATACTGGAATCCCGTCAGGAATTCCTTGCCTTTCTGGTAGCGCTGAATGAAGCCGTACTTGTGGGCGTTCTGTACGACCCACTTGTATCCTGGATAGTAGGCGAAGTCCAGCATGTCGTAGACGCCTCCGCCAAGGTCTGTCGCAAGACCTGTCTGGTGTTCGGAGAATCCCGGACGGGCGGAATAGCGGTCGGCACTGGCCTTGCCGTTATTGGAAACATAGCGGTTGTAAAGCGAGTTCTGCAGTTTGTAGGAGCGGTAGTTGCTCTGACCGTACAGGCGGGCATAGCCGGCTGCGAGGCAGTCATCGCTCATCTTTACCAAAGCATCGGCGGCTTCCTTGCGCATCGGCTGATCGTTGCCGTAATAGCCTTCCGGTAAGCTGACCAAGTCGCTTGGTACATAGTCGCTTGGCAGATAGCTGCGCTTGTTGATGTAGACCGTGATGCTGTCCGGATTGGTGATTTCCTTTTCATCGTGGTAGAGTGCGGAGTAGCGGACATCTTCCGCCGGGATGTAGTCGCCATCTTTATTGACCCAGCTGACGGCTTCGCACGGGGTCTTGTCATTGAATTCAATGGCAAGCAGATAACGCGGTAACAGATCGAACTGGAAGCCTTCCTCAAAGGCCAGCTTTTCCAGTGTCGGAATATACTTCATTTTCTTCAGGAGCTCATGATATTCCTTCGGGACGGACTTCATGATGTTGACCGTTTCCGAGAGGGTGTAGCCTTTTTCCTGCAGCTTGCTTAAGAGCTCGTAATCGGCATCCTCTCCGATCAGCTGATCGATAATGTCGGTGCTCTCACTGGAAAGCTGAATGCTCTGCTCAACGGAATAGCCTTTGTCCAACAGCTTCAGTACCGTATCCAGTTTCTCCGGCTTCGGATATTCGAAGAGTTTTGCGGTTGTCTCTTTCGGATAGCGGTTCATCAGGGAGAAGCCTTCCTCATCGCTGTAGCCCTGTTTGCTCATGGCATCCATGCTCTGAGTGATATCCTCCGCGCTGTATCCTTGCGGAAGCGCATCGTTGGCGATCAGATATCTTTTGTAGTTATCCTTTGTGACAGCATTGTTGCGGAAGGCATATTCGAAGAGGTCACAGTTACCGAAGCGGATGACGTCATCGGCAATGCCGAGATCCCTGATCTTCTTTGCCTCCTCCTCTGTGTATTCCATGGCGACCAGCTGGTCGATTGCCTTGTCATTCTTTGAGAATATAATGTACCCGGATGCCGCTCCAATCAACAGAAGCAGAATCAGTACCCAGGTGAGTTTCCTTTTCAGCATAAACGGATACCTCCTAACCATTATTTTATAATAAAAAAAGAATAAAGGGAAACGAAATCCGAGAAGGGAAGTCATATGCTTGGAAATTGAGGGAAAGAGTGCTATAATATCCGCGGATATCTGAGAGAGAAGTGAGCGGAAAGAGACGCAAAAAGCGTTGACAGTCTGTCTTCCCTATGATAAGATATTCAAGCAATAGAAAGTAGAAACACCCGTTTCTCACCTGATTGTCCTCAGGACATGGGTATAGAGCTATCGAAGATGTATAGGCAAACATAGCGGGTGTACGTCCGCTTTTTATTTATCTATTTGATGAAAGAGGTGACAAAAATCAGTAACAGAAAGAATAACATGGACGACTTTGTAAACGAGAACATCCGTTTCAAAGAGGTTATGGTAATCGGTCCAACCGGAGAACAGCTCGGTGTCATGATGCGCCGGGAAGCAATTGAAAAAGCCTATGAGAATGATCTGGACTTATTCTGCGTAGCTCCGAACGCAGTTCCACCAGTCTGTAAAATTCTGGATTACGGCAAATACCGTTTTGAACAACAGAAGAAAGCGAAAGAAGCCAAAAAGAATCAGCATGTAACAGAGGTGAAACCGCTGAGGTTATCTCCTGTTATTGACACACACGACTTTGATACCAAAGTCAAGCAGGCCAGAGGATGGCTGGAAAACGGCATGAAAGTCAAAGCCGATATGCGGTTCCGCGGTCGTATGATGACCCGACAGGAAGTCGGACGTAAGATCATGGACAGCTTTATCGAGACATTAGCCGATATCTCCAATGTGGAGAAACAGCCGAAGCTGGAAGGCAACATACTGTCAGTAGTAATTTCACCAAAGAAAAAATAAAGTATGGAGGGAAAGAATTATGCCTAAGATGAAAACAAAGAGAGCACTCGCAAAGCGTGTTCACAGAACAGGTAGTGGTCAGTTAAAACGCGGACATGCTTATGTCAGCCACCGTGCACCTTATAAGACACACAAACAGAAACGTAACTTACGTAAACCAGCATTAGTCAGCAAGAGCGATTTCAAACGCGTCAAAGCGCTGATTCAGGACTAAGAGGAGGATTGAAACATGCCAAGAGTTAAAGCAAGCGTAGCAAGCAGAGCAAGAAGAAAGAAAGTATTAAAACTCGCGAAAGGCTATTTCGGCAGCAAGCATGCATTATACAGAACTGCTCATGAGCAGGTGATGCATTCCCTGAAATACTCCTACATCGACAGAAAGAAACTGAAACGCGAAATGCGTAAATTATGGATCGCACGTATCAACGCTGCAGCCAGAATGAACGACTTAAGCTATTCTCAGTTAATGCACGGTTTAAAGGTCGCCAATGTCGACATCAACCGTAAGATGTTAAGCGAAATCGCAATTCATGATGCCAACGGCTTCAAGAACATCTGCGATACAGCGAAAAAAGCACTCGAAAAATAGTTTTCAAAATTGAGATCCCCCTAAGGAGGATCTCTTTTTTTGCGGATTGCACGGAATATGTTATGAAGGATAACTGTGGTAAAATAACCCTGTGAATGTCCTTTTAACAACGCTGAACGCCAAATATATTCATAAGAACCTGGCCATCCGCTGGCTGTATGTCACTGCTCCGAAAGATGTACACGTGGAGCTGCAGGAGTATACCATTAACGATGATCTCTCTAAGATCACACAGCGAATGCACCTGGAGGATTTTGATGTGGTCGGTATCTCGACCTATATCTGGAACAGCGAACTGGTCAAGGCCTGGATCCCGCTCATAAGGCAGAAGAAACCTCAGATAAAGATCATTCTCGGAGGCCCGGATGTCACCTTTGACAATGATGACTGGTTTGATCACGACATCGACGCCATCAGTGTCGGAGAAGGGGAAGTGGAACTCTGGAAGTACATCACGACGGGCAAGTCGGACTGTACCAAGGAGCACAGAGGACAGAGCGTGCGTGTCGGAAGGGTGGATCTAAGCTATCTCGAACAGTTTGAAGATCCGTACTTTCTGCCGTTTGATCTGCATGACCTCTATCAGCGCTATCTCTATGTGGAAACCAGCCGCGGCTGTCCGTTCGGCTGTGCCTACTGCCTTTCGGAAACCGACCGCGTCGTGCGCAAGTTCTCCGATGCATACATGGAGAGGATCTATCAAAAGATGGAACAGTACAGAATACGGCAGGTGAAGTTTCTCGACCGTACCTTCAATCTGGACTACAAGCGCTCTTTAGAGACGCTGAAGCGCCTGGAGAAGATTGAGAGCGTGGAGAGCTTCCAGATGGAACTGGTGGCGGAGACGCTGCCGGAAGAGATGATCGACTACATGGTCACAAAGATGGATAAGAAGCGCTTCCGCTTTGAAGTGGGTGTGCAGTCCTTTAATGAAAAGACGCTAAAAGCCGTCAACCGCAAGAGTGATCTGAAGCGGTTGAAGAGCGTGATCGCAAGGCTGAACGGAGCGGGGATTACGCTTCATACCGACCTGATTGCGGGCTTACCCTACGAAGATATCGAATCCTTCGAACATTCGTTTAACGAGCTCTTTTCGCTTTATACCGAGGAAGTGCAGCTGGGGCTGTTGAAGCTTTTAAAGGGAACCTCGCTGCGCTATCAGTCCGCCAATTTCGGTATCATTGCCTCTGATGCATCTCCCTATGAAGTGGAAAAGACTAGATGGCTCAGCGAAGAGGATTTAAACAGGATCCGCACGGTGGCACTCGGATGTGAAAAGTCCTATAATAACGGACGGATGCAGCACACCGTCAAAAATATTCTGAAAGAGAATCAGGGCAGTGCGTTTGCGCTGTTTGAAAAAATCGGCAGGGTGGTCGCTGCGCTTCCGCATCCGTACCAGCTGCCGGAATACTTCCTAAAGATGTATGAGGCGCTTCAGGGCGAGATGAGTGATGAGAAGCTGAAGGCAAGTCTTCTCTATGACTACTACCGCAAGACGAAGAACCGTCCGTCCGTGCTCTTTCCATTATTTGAAGATAAGACGTATCTATATGAAAGCGGAAAATTCAACTGGTATGAGCTTGAGCACTATGCTGTCTATCTTCCGTTCTACTATGAAAAGAAGATGATCCGCCAGCTTGTGGTGTATCATAGAAATAATGAAATCTGCCGGCATTACCTGGTGGATGAAGAAGAAAACAGAATCGAGGAGATTACATTATGAAAACGATCGTTATCGCAACGTCAAACATGAATAAAGTCAAGGAATATACGGAGATGCTGAGTCCGCTGGGCTATACAATCAAATGTCTGAAGGACTTTGATCCGATTGAAATCATCGAAGACGGAACCACCTTTGAAGAGAATGCTCTGATCAAGGCGAGAACGCTCTTTGAACATACGCATCATACCTGCATTGCGGATGATTCCGGCCTTTCCATCGAAGCACTTAACAATGAGCCGGGCATCTATTCCGCAAGATATCTCGGGGAAAACACCCCGTATCCGGAAAAGCACCGCGTGATTCTGGAGAGGCTGAAAGATGCCGATAACCGTAGGGCATTCTTCACCTGCGTGATCGCTTACGTTTCCGAAAACGAAGAGAAACTCTTTAAAGGAGAGCTGCACGGGGAAATCGCCAAGGCACCGAAAGGGGAGCACGGCTTCGGGTATGACCCGATCTTCTATGTCCCGTCCTTAGGCAGGAATACGGCGGAACTGACGGCGGAAGAAAAGAATGCCATTTCGCATCGCGGCAAAGCCACGCGTCAGCTATTGGAATTCTTAAAGGAGAAAGACAATGCGGAAGATCAGCTGTAATGTATTCAGTGCGGCACTGATCGTCTTTCTGCTATTGGAAGCGATTATTGTCAACATGTTCAATCTGAACTTCTATAAAACGGAATATGCCAAACTCAATGTTGCTGCAGATGTCGGCTGCTCGTATGAGGAGCTGATCACGGCAACAGAGGTGCTTTTGGACTATACGGCGGACAGAAGAGAAGACATGGTGGTGACGGCCGTGATTGACGGAGAAAAGCGCGAAGTGTTCAACAAGCGCGAAAAGGATCACATGGTGGATGTCAAGGCACTCTATCTCAGCGCGGATGTGGTACGCAAGGTATGCATTGCGGCGGTGGTTCTGATCTATTTCCTGAATTACGGGCAGAAGGGATTTCTCAAAGACTTAAGCAGAGCGTTCCCCAATGTCTCGATGATCTTCTTAATTGTGATCGGGGCGATTGCCCTCTATGCGGCAATGGACTTCAACAGCTTCTGGACGAATTTCCATCACGTCTTCTTTACCAAGAACGACTTCTGGCTGCTCAATCCGGCGACGGATCTGATGATCCGCTTCTTCCCGGAGCAGTTCTTTGCGGATATCGTCTTACGCATCGTATTAACGTTCTTTGCGGGCTTCGGTATATTAAACGGGCTCTGCTTCCTTTACAGAAAGAAGGTAGGCTAGGATGATCCATATCGTCTTATACCAGCCGGAGATTCCGCAGAATACCGGCAATATCATGCGGACCTGTGCCGCTACAAATTCCCCGCTGCACCTGATCAAGCCGTACGGCTTCTATCTGGATGAGAAGCACTTAAGAAGAAGCGGGATGGACTACAGGGAAGATGTCGACCTGCATGAATACGAGTCCTGGGAAGAGTTTAAGGAAAAGAATCCGGGCGTATACTGGCTGATCACGCGTTACGGGGAGAATACCTATTCCGATGTCAGTTTCGTTACGCCGCCGGAAGAGAATATCTACCTCGTCTTCGGGAAAGAAAGCACGGGCATCGACAAGGAGATCCTGAAAGCGGATCTGGAGCACTGCCTGCGCATTCCGATGGTACCGGAGGCAAGAAGCCTCAATCTTTCCAACTGCGTGGCACTCGTCCTCTTTGAGGCACTGCGGCAGAATAACTTCTATGACCTCAGCCGCTATGAAGTCATCAAGGGAAAGGAGTTTCTGAAACATGTCTAAGATCGACCGTTTGTTTAACAGCTATGCCAAGCGGATCTACTGGCTGTGCGTGGCGATGGGAATCATCCATATCAGCTGGCTTGTGAACAACTGCCAGGTGGGACGCTTCCTGCATCACGTCCAGACGGCAAATGACGTCTACAATATTCTGGACTACGATCCGCTCTATTACACGTTTTTCGGAAATCTGGCTATCTGTTATCTCGATGAGTATCCGCTTTTCTGGACGTACTACTACTCCTTCGGGCTTGTGCGTACGGCACTCTTACTGATATTAATCGTGATGTTTTTCAGTAAGCTGCCGGAGAGATTCCCGTATCTCAAAGCCATCCTCTTAGGAGGCTGCATTTTTACCGGCGCGATCCATATCGCCGTTGCCTACTACGGCTTTGCGGCCATCAATGCCTTCAGTGCGGAAGAAGCGCTCACCTGTGTGAGAATTGGCGGATGGGTGTATGAGTGGGGATCCCTGATCCATATCGCACTGCTCTTATTTGCCATCTTTATTCTGACCTATCAGCTCTTGATGAATCACGAAGCAGGGGAAGAGTAGGAAAATCACTGGAATACCAAAAACAGCCACGTACAGAAATATGTACATGGCTGTTTTATTATGTCTGAATTGATATGTTTTAGAAGATTTCGACACCGATCTTCTTCTGAACCTTGTGCAGCATCTTTTCCGCCGTGCGGTTGGCTTTTTCGGCACCTTCGCGTAAGACATTCTCCAGAATGCCTTCGTCCAGAATGCGGTGGTATTCCGTCTGGATCCTGGTGAGTTCCGCTTCCACGGCATCCGCAACTTCTCTCTTGAAGTCGCCGTATCCTTTGCCTTCCATGCGTTTGACGATGGAGTCGATCGGCTCATTGGTCAAAGAGGAGAGGATCTGTAACAGATTGGCCACGCCCGGCTGGTTCTCTCTGTCATACTGAACGATGCCGACGTTATCCGTGACGGCGCTCATGACTTTCTTGCGGGCACGCTTCGGATCATCCAAGAGATAAATGCAGCCCTTGTCGGAGTTGTCGCTCTTGCTCATCTTGCGTGTCGGATCCTGCAAGTCCATGATACGGGCACCGACTTCGGCAATTAACGGCTCCGGTACGACAAACGTTTCGCCATAGCGGTGATTGAAGCGCAGAGCGATGTCCCTTGCGAGTTCGACGTGCTGCTTCTGGTCTTCGCCGACCGGAACATAGTCCGAGCTGTAAATCAGAATGTCACTGGCCATCAGCGTAGGATAGGCGTATAAGCCGACCGTAAGTCCTGTTTCGCCTTTGGCAACCTTATCCTTGTACTGCGTCTGGCGGTTGAGCTCTCCGAGATAGGAGTTGCATTCCATGATCCAGCCTAACTGGGCCACGGCACGCACATCACTCTGCTGGAAGATGATGGCCTTGTTCGGATCCAGCCCGCATGCCAGATACAGCGCCGCACAGTCTCTGAGGTTCTTTTTCAGCGTCTGCGGATCCTGATAGATGGTGATGCAGTGCAGATTGGCGATAAAGGCATACATTTCATAATCGTCCTGGTATTTGACGAAATTGCGCAGTGCCCCGATGTAGTTTCCCAGATGCAATTGTCCTGTCGGTTTGATTCCACTTAACATTCTTTTCATAATTCTCTGACTCCTCTGAAACAATAAAAAAGCACCCATTAGGACGTAATATTTCCGCGGTGCCACCTAAATTGTCTTTCGACCTCTCTTGCCGTTAACGCCGGCGCTACGATTCAACTCCCGGAACCCACTTTCCGCATCAAAGCCTCTGAGCAGTTTTCAGCAGCCACTGCTTCTCTGTTTTCCGGCTAAGTCGTACTTTATTCCGTTCTCCGTTTTTTTAATTAAAGCACACTTTTGGGCGCATTACAATGGAGAGAGGAAAATGAAGGGCGGAAAACGGTGAATCTTTTTCATGAAAATATTCATCTTCTTTTGAAAAAACATATCATAATTTGCCCCGGTTCGTTTATAATTAAATGATGGAGGTATGAATATGATAGTAGTGTACACATCACCCGGCTGTGCATCCTGCCGGAAGGTAAAGCAGTGGCTCAAAGAGCGTGAATTACAGTACGAGGAAAAGAATATTTTTACCTCGATCTTAAAGGAGAATGAGATCAAGGAGCTTCTGGTACGCTCCGCCAACGGGACGGATGACATCATCAGCAAGCGCTCCAAGATCATCAAGGAAGGCAATATCGATGTCGATTCCATGCGCATGAGCGACCTCATCCGTTTCATTCAGCAGAATCCGAGCGTGCTCAGACGCCCGATCATCATCGATGACCACAACTTCTTAGTCGGCTATGACAACGAGGAAATCGATGTTTTCGTGCCGCGCGAACTGCGCCGTATCGCCCGCAGATCCTGCGTCAATAACTGTCCCAATTATGACACTTGCGGGCACTTTAGCGACGAGGAAGAAACTCCCGAAAAGAGTGAAATGGTAATATAAAAATCCATCACAGTGTGATATTATATATATTAGTATGGAGGAGCTTTTGTGAATAAGGAAATATTTGCGGCTTTGGAGATTGCCGATCATGAGATCCGGTTAATCGTCTGTGAGTTCCATAATTTTAAGTTAAATGTTCTGAAAGTTGAAAGAGTCGAAACCAGCGGCGTCTCCAACACGACAGTGGTGAATGAAGATGCTGTTATTTTAAGTATACAGAAAGCAGTCAGCAACGCTTCCAAAATGCTGGGAGCAGAGATCCGCAGAGTCATCCTTCTGGTACCGTCCTACCATATGGGACGCCATTCCAAGAGGATCATGGTGAATACGAACACCGGGATCATCGAGAAAGCCGATATCCAGAACGCCTTAAAGACAGCGCGCTTTGTGGATATTCCGGCCGACAGCGAGATCGTTCAGCTCGTTCCGATGCGCTACATCGTCAACGGCTATCCGTCCAAGCGGCTGCCGATTGAAGAGAAGAGCGATACGCTGGGTGTCGAAGTTGAAGTTCTGACGGCTGATAAGGAAATGATCTATCAGTATGTCGGCTTAGTGGAAAAGGCAGGGTACCGGGTCATTGATATCTGCCTGGATTCCTATGCGCTGGCAAGCGAAACGGCATTATTCGGCCAGGCAGTCGGAAAGTACGTGCTGCTTTTGAAACTGGAGCGTCAGAATACGACACTGAGTTTACTGGCCAACGGAAAGCTGATCAATTCCACGGTTGTGGAAGGCGGATACGGCGAGATGATCCAGGCTCTAAAGGATGCCTACGATCTGCCGATGGATGTGTGCAACCGCTTATTGTTATACGATCTGGAAATCGATGCCGATAAGCTGAGCGACACGCCGATCTATTACTGGACGGTGGCGGGAGTACCGCATACCATCTCCACACGCGAAATCGCCGAAAAGACGATGCCGCTTTTAGCAAGGATGGTTGGCAAGCTGAAGGAAATCTCCAAGGATATCCTAAGCAGCGAGAAGATCATCTGCGTGATCAGCGGGGAAGGCAGCGAGATCCACAAGATCAACGAATACTTCAGCCGCGTCTTCGGAATCGATACGCAGGTCTACACACCGGAAACGCTCGGTATCCGCGACGGTGCCTTGGCACCGCTTGTCGGAAGCGTGTATGCCTACTACGATCAGAGAGGTTACGCCAATCAGCTGTTCTACAGCATTGATCATGCGGACTACCTCAAGGATGTGGAGAAGGAAAAACCACAGGTGAAGAAGACAAACGAGGAAGATACATTATCCAATCGTTTCAAGAGAATATTTGCGAAAAACTAACAAGGTGAAGGAGAATTGTTATGAGTCAGAATGAACTACGTTATGCCCAGGTTGCTAAAATCAAAGTATTTGGTATCGGTGGTGCAGGGAACAATGCAGTCAACAGAATGGTCGAAGATGGAGTTCAGGGTGTTGAATTCTATGTTGCCAATACAGACTTACAGGTGCTGAACACCTCTCCGGTCAAGAACAAGATCATCTTAGGCCGTGAGACAACAAAAGGCTTAGGCGCAGGTGCCAATCCGGAAATCGGATTCAAGGCAGCTCAGGAAGCCGAAGAAGAAATCAAACAGGCCATCCAGGGTGCGGACATGGTCTTCCTTACAGCTGGTTTAGGCGGCGGTACCGGTACCGGTGCAGCTCCGCTCTTTGCGAAGATTGCCAAGGAAAGCGGTGCCTTAACGGTCGGTGTTGTCACCAAGCCATTCAAATTTGAAGGACCGAGACGTTCCACTCAGGCGGAAAACGGACTGGATGAATTAAAGAAATACGTTGACTCTCTGATCATCGTCAGCAACAACAAACTTCTGGAAGTCATCGGCAGAATCCCGTTTGCGGATGCCTTAAAAGAAGCCGATAACGTCCTCCGTCAGGGCGTTCAGACGATCACGGACCTGATTGCGGTTCCGGCTATGATCAACCTCGACTTCGCCGATGTCAAGACAGTCATGCAGGGTCAGGGTACGGCTTTGATCGGTATCGGTATGGCACAGGGTGAAAAGAAAGCCCAGGAAGCTGCCGAAAAGGCCATCAAGTCCCCGTTACTGGAAGCCAACATCCGCGGTGCGAAATACGCCATCGTCAACGTCACGGGCGGCGCCGGCATCACGGCTTACGATGCGAGCGATGCAGTCGACTACATCCGTGAAGCAGCCGGAAGCGATATCGATGTCGTCTTCGGTGTTGCCATCAACGAAAAGATCGGCGAAAGCATCATCGTCACGGTCATTGCCACAGGCTTTGACATCACGGAAGAAAAACCGCAGGTACAGGCGACAAAGCAGTACAACCCGGTTAATGACATTCCTTCCTATCAGGAATCCTTCCCGCGCCAGACAACCAATGTCGGTACGGAAGACATCCAGGATGATACGGATATTCCGGTCTTCATCCGTAACCGTTTCTAAGAATCATAAGCGGAAGAAATTCCGCTTTTTTTGCGGCTTTTTCCTTTCGGATACTGCCTCTTTGGAAACATGCCGCCCGCTTTTGCGTTCTATGATATAATAAAGTCAAAGTCAGAGGGTGAACCGTCATGGATAAGATCTCAATTATTGTCCCATGTTATAACGAAGAGGAATC
The DNA here is from genome assembly GCA_045539425.1 of Erysipelotrichaceae bacterium. Taxonomy (GTDB): domain Bacteria; phylum Bacillota_I; class Bacilli_A; order Erysipelotrichales; family Erysipelotrichaceae; genus RUG14871. The sequence goes on along the minus strand of JAZQFH010000011.1, from coordinate 79,195 downwards.
GATTCCTTACTTTTATGATGCCATCATTCAGGTGGCTGAAGAGATGAAGGAGCAGGAATTTGAATTCATCTTCATTGATGACGGCTCCAAAGATAAAACGTTACCGATCCTAAGAGATCTGCATCGGAAAGACAAACGGGTCCGCTATGTTTCCTTCAGCCGCAACTTCGGCAAGGAAGCCGGCATGTATGCGGGTTTATCCAAGAGCACGGGGGACTTTGTAGCGATTATGGATGTGGATCTGCAGGATCCGCCGTCCCTGCTTCCGGAAATGTACAAAACACTCAAGGAAGAGGACTATGATTCCGTGGCTACCCGCAGAAGCACAAGGGAAGGGGAGCCGAAGGTACGCTCGTTCTTTGCCAGACGCTTCTACGAGATCATCAATGCCATCTCGGATGCGGATATCGTCTCAGGGGCGAGGGATTACCGCTTAATGAAGCGGGTCATGGTGGACGCCATTCTGTCGATGAGCGAATACAACCGCTTCTCCAAGGGCATCTTCGGCTGGGTCGGCTTCAAGACCAAATGGCTTTCCTATGAAAATATTGAACGTGTAGCCGGAGTGACCAAGTGGAGCTTCTGGAAACTGTTTAAATATGCGATTGACGGCATCGTTGCCTTCAGCACGGTACCGCTCTTACTGCCGCTGATCTGCGGGGTACTCTTATTTGCCATCGGCTTTATCTTCTGGCTCGTGCATCTCTTTACGCACTCGGGTTCTACGCTGCTTGACGCCATTGTGATGATTGCCGGCGTGCAGCTTGTCTGTCTGGGTGTTGTGGCGGAGTATCTGGCCAAGACGTATACGGAAGTCTTACGTCGTCCGGTCTATATCGAGGCGGAAGAAGAGGAATAGCAAGTGGAAAAAACCAATGTGATGCGGATCCTGGATCAGCGCAAGATACCGCACAAAGAATACTGCATCGGCAGCACGGAAGTCATGTCGGCCGTGGAAGTTGCCGCAAAGCTCGGCACGGAAGCATCCCGTACGTTTAAGACGCTTGTTACCGTCGGCAAAAGCAGACACTATTACGTCTTCATGTTGCCGGGAGAAAGGACTCTGGACCTCAAAAAGGCTGCCAAAGCCGCAAAGGAGAAATCCATTGAGATGATTCCGCAGAAGGAACTCTTACCCTTAACGGGATATGTCCACGGAGGCTGCTCTCCGATCGGCATGAAAAAGATGTTTCCGACCTTTATCGACAGCAGTGCGGAAGACTTTGAAACCATCTTCTTTTCTGCCGGAAAGATCGGATATCAGGTGGAAGTGAGCCTTGCGGATCTGAATAAAGTCGTCAGAGTCACTAGCTGTGACTTAACGGAATAGTATGAGCTGTCTATCGGACAGCTTTTCCTTTCATGCCGGAATACAGATAATGAGGAGCGTATTAATAGGAAAAACGCACGAATCAGGAAAATCAGATAGAAAAAACGGCAGAAAACAAATAAACTGTAAATGATAAGATGATTCACTCTGTCAGATACACAGAGTTTCATGATTCATGGGAGTAACCGATATGAAAAAAGAATACTGCAATCCGATCGATCTGGAATACAAATTCCAGCACTACGGCGGCAGCGCTCACAGGGAAGCGGCTGACCCGACAATGGTGCTTTTCAAAGGCACTTATTATCTTTTCGCCTCCATGTCTGCCGGATTCTTCTATTCGGAGGATATGATTTACTGGAAGTGGCATGAAAACCGCTCGCTGGATATGTACCGCTATGCACCGGACGTCCGTCAGATCGGGGACTATCTCTACTTCTGTGCCTCCACGCGGAGTGAAGCGAGCACCATCTGGAGAAGCAGGGATCCGCTCAGTGACGACTTTGAAAAGGTGAGTGAACCGTTTGCCTTCTGGGATCCGGACATTTTTGAGGATGAAGACGGCAGAGTTTACTTCTATTGGGGCTGCGGGAACACGGAGCCCATATGGGGCGTGGAGATGGACAGAGAGACGATGCTGCCAATCGGCGAAAAGGTGGCTCTGATTGATCAGGATAAATCCATTCACGGCTGGGAACGTTACTTCTACCCGGGCAAACCGAAATCCAATTCCAAAGGGTTCATGAAATATGTCATGATGTTTCTCAATCGCTCCGGAAGGCCCTACATGGAAGGGGCCTATATGAACAAGTGGAACGGGAAATACTATCTGCAGTATGCGGCACCGGGAACGGAAATGGCCACGTATGGCGACGGTTACTACGTTTCCGATAAACCGCTGGGTCCGTTCACGTTCATGCCGAATACGCCGTTCTCGCTGCGTACAAGCGGCTTTATCACGGGTGCGGGACACGGATCCACCATTGAGGATAAAGATGGGAACATTTTCCATGCGGCAACGATGCGCATCTCTGTAAACCAGAACTTTGAGCGCCGCGTCGGTATCTTCCCTGCAGGACTGGATGAAGACGGCTATCTTTACTGCAATCAGAACTTTGCGGATTACCCGGTCGTATTGCCGGAAGGGAAGTTTGATGCCAGAGACCTTAAACCGCAGTACTTTTTGCTCAGCTATAAAAAACAAGCCGAAGCTTCCTCTTCCAAGGAAGGACACCCGGTCGAGATGGCACTGGATGAAAACATCCGTACCTGGTGGGCAGCGGAAGAAGAAAAAGCCTGGTATTTACTGGATCTCGGGGATGTTTACCGTCCGCACTCCGTACAGCTGAACTTTGCGGAGGAAAGCGTTCCGGAATTTACGGATAAGACGCTGGAGCGCTCCAATATCATGACCAACAAGCGCTATATCGACTCGAACAAGGAGCTGAAGACCCGCTTTGTGCTGGAAGGAAGCGTGGATAAGGAACACTGGTTTATGATCCATGATGCTTCAGCGCGGGATGATGACCGCTCGCATCCGTATCTGATTTTAAATGAGGAATATGAGGTGCGTTATCTGCGCGTCAGAGTCATCGAGCTGCCGTATCACGAAGTCTTCGCCCTCTCCGGCTTCCGCGTCTTCGGCGTGGGAAAGGGAGAAAAACCGGACAAGGTACGCAACATCCTGGTAGCCAGAGAAGGCAACGGCATGGACTGCCATATCCGCTTCTCCAAGGCAAAAGGGGCTTTCGGTTACAACATCCGCTTCGGCATCGCCAAAGACAAACTGTATTCCAGCTTCATGGTCTATGAGGAAACGGAAATCCTATTGACCACCCTGAATGCCTATCAGCCGTACTACATTGCCATTGACTCCTTCAATGAGAACGGTGTTACGGAAGCAGAGGAAGTCTACTACATTACAAAATAAGATGTATCCGCCGTATGATTCGGCGGATTTTTTCCGGATGAAGTAAGAAGTGATACCCTTCGGAAATAAAAAAACGTACAATAGAAATAGAGTGGGATCACTATGCTGATCCGGGTGAACAATATATGAAAAAGAAGAGTAAAATTGCACTTGCTGCTGTCGCGGGCGCGATCATTCTGCCCACGGCGTATGTCTATCTGAAGCAGACGGGAAAACTGTCCACGGGAAACCTTCCCCGCTATAAAGCGAAGAAAGTGGAGGAACTTCCTGCGGCTTCCTTAAAGAATAAACGGATCATCTTTCTGGGCAGTTCCGTGACGTACGGCTCTGCCGCCGGCGGAGAATCGTTTGTCGACTATATGGTGAAGCGCGACGGTATCGTGGCGTATAAGGAGGCTGTGAGCGGAACCACACTGGTGGAAGAGAATGTGATGGGGAGAAAGTCGTATGTGGAGCGCCTGCGCTTTATTGACAAGAACTTCCCGGCAGACGCTTTCATCTGTCAGCTTTCCACCAATGACGCCTCGCTGAAGAAACCGCTGGGGCGGGTGAATGAGAGCTTTGCGAAGGAATCCTTCGATACCAAAACGGTGGCGGGTGCCATCGAGTACATCATTGCCTACGTGAAGGAAACCTGGAACTGTCCGGTATTGTTCTATACCGGAACAAAGTATCCAAGCGCCGAATATGAGGCGATGATCGATCTCTTATATCAGGTTCAGAAAAAGTGGGGAATCGGCATCATTGATTTATGGAATGATGAAGAGATGAATGCCGTCTCTGAAAAAGACTATGCACGCTATATGGTCAACGGAATCCATCCGTCCAAAGCGGGATATCTTTTATGGTGGACTCCGAAGATGGAAGAAAAACTGGTGAAATACCTCAAAGAGGAGAACGCATTATGAAACGGATCATCGGCGGTGACTATAACGACACGGTAACTCTGCTTGAAAAAGAGAACCGGGAAATTGCCTATGAAGCGGCCGTGGAATCCATGGTGCTGCTCAAAAATGATGGCTCTCTGCCATTTGAAGGCAGGGAAGTCGCCCTGTTTGGCAGCGGGGCCTGCTTTACGTATAAAGGCGGAACGGGAAGCGGTGAGACAAATAACCGCCATTCCGTCAGTATCTATGAAGGCTTAAAGGAAGCGGGCTTTACGCTCAGTTCGGAAGCCTATCTGGAAGAATACCGGAAACTGGAAGAAAAGAGCCACGCCCAGTGGATCAGGGATCATACCGGCATTCCTTCCGCCGATGTCATAGCGGTGAATTATACTCTGCCGTCTTTCCGTGTGATCAGTTCCTCCGATTTTAAGGAAAGCGATCGCAAGATGGCGATTTACGTCGTCTCGCGCCAGTCGGGAGAAGGGGCGGATAAGAAGATTTCCAATTCCGACTTCCATCTGACGCCAAACGAAGTACACGACATCTTTGTTTTAAAGGAAGCGTTTGAGCATCTGACGGTTGTGATCAACTCCGGTTCCTCCATGGATCTCAGCGAGATCGATGGAGTCAACTGTTCTTTGATCTTCTACGGCCAGGCGGGTCAGGAAGGCGGAAGAGCCTTTGCGGACCTGTTTGCGGGCAAGCGCAATTTCTCCGGCAAACTGAGCACCACCTGGGTCAGAAAGTATGCGGACATCCCGTTTGGAAACGAATTCAGCTATCTGAATAACGATCCGGATAATGAATACTACAAAGAGGGAATCTATGTCGGTTACCGTTATTTCGACTCCTTTGGCGTTTCCCCGCGCTTTCATTTCGGCTACGGCTTAAGCTACAGCCGCTTTGACATGCATCTGAGTGAGGCAAAGCTTGAGGGACGCACCGTGACGCTTTGCGTCAATGTAAAGAACCTGGCGCCGCGCGCGGGCAGGGAAGTCGTACAAATCTACGCATCCTTGCCGAAAGGAAAGCTGGATAAGGAATATCAGCGTCTGGTCGCTTTCCAGAAGACCAGAGAACTCAGATGTAACGAGGAAGAGGAAGTGAAGCTTTCCTTTGATATCCGTGAACTGGCATCATTCTCGGAAGAAGAACTTGCGTTTGTATTGGAGAAAGGAGACTATATCCTGAGATTGGGCAATGCATCCGATAATACGCAGGCGGTTGCGACCGTCAGACTGGAAGAAGACGTCATTCTTTCCCGTCACGATCACATCTTCCGTACGACGGAAGATATGAATCAGCTGCACAGTAAAGTGGAAAGAGCACAGGAAAATCTGAGCGGACTGCCGCAAATGGTGCTGGATCCATCCTGCATAAAAACCGAAACCTATACGTACGGCAAGCCTCCGGTCTACTCTGATGAAAGGGTGGATGCCATTCTGCATCAGTTAAGTGATGAGGAAATGGCGGATCTCTGCACCGGAGTGGGGACGCTTGGCATGATGGATACCAATGCCTTCTGTACGCCGGGCATTGCCGGAAAGACAACCTATAAATTACTGAATAAGGGACTGATTTCCGTGAATCTGGCGGACGGTCCGACAGGATTACGGCTTGTGCGCAAGACTGCCGTCGGCAAGAACGGACGCATCCGCATGTTCCCCAATTACTATCTGCTTTCCTTTATGGAAACTCTGCCGCAGTGGATGTTGCTGCTGCTGAGGCCGCATAAAGGGGACACCGTCTTCTATCAGAACGCTACTGCCTTCCCGGTCGGTACCAACCTGGCACAGAGCTGGAATCCGGAACTGTTGGAAAAAGTCGGCAGAGCCGTGAGTCAGGAAATGGAGAAGTTCCATATTACTTACTGGCTGGCGCCGGGCATGAACATCCAGCGCAATCCGCTCTGCGGCAGAAACTTCGAATACTACTCCGAAGATCCGCTGCTTTCCGGTAAGATCTCTGCCGGCATGACGCGCGGGGTACAGTCGATCGAGGGCAACTACACGACGATCAAGCACTTTGCCTGCAACAATACCGAAGACCGCAGAGTCTATTCCAACTCACACGTTTCAGAGCGGGCACTGCGTGAGATCTATCTGCGCGGCTATGAAATCAATATCAGGGAAGCGCACTCCAAAGCCATCATGACTTCCTATAACAAGATCAACGGCACCTACACTCCGGACAGCTATGACCTCAACACCAAGGTGCTGCGCAACGAGTGGGGCTTTGACGGTATCGTCATGACCGACTGGTATTCCACCAAAGCGGGTCAGGGACATACGGATGAGGCCATTGCGAGCGGAAATGACTTGATCATGCCGGGTGACAGGGTTTATGAAAAAGAGATTCTGAACGGCTTAAAACGCGGCACACTGACGCGTGAGGACTTAAGAAGGGCGAGTGCGAACATCATCCGCAGCATTCTCTCATCTTCCGTCGCCAGAAAGTATTCTCCGAAAGACTTTCTGGACGAAGAATAGAACAGTAAAATCAGAATCGATAAAAAAGTGAGGAATCCTCACTTTTTTTCGTTATATATTACTAAGACAAAATAAAGGAGAATACGTTTATGACAACTGCCGTACTCTATCTGGCCATCGGTGCCGGAGCCATCGCAATCATGAAGATCCTGTTCAGTTCCCGCGGAAAGGTAACCATTCCGGGAGGCTTATCGATCTCCTGGGGCAAATGAGAGACACTCTCAGCCTGCTCTCGCTTTCCTTACTCGCACTTCAGGACTACCGGAAAGGGGAAGTGGACCTCTGGCTTCTGGCGGGCTTACTGGATGTGCGTTATCCCTGTGCCTACCTGCTGACGGCGCTTGTGTATCTGACAAGACGCTATTGGCAGAAATATATCGGAGGGGCGGATACTCTTACCCTTTGTGCGTTGCTCAGCCGCTATCCGCTCCTCTTTGTGCATGAAGCCTTACTGTATGCGTGCCTTCTGGCACTCTTGATCATGGCTTTGAAAAAGGAGCGGAAGGTGCGCTTTCTGCCGTATCTGCTCTTTGGCTTTGTACTGGCGCTGTTGCGCCGGAGGAAGATATTATGAAGATAAGGGAACTTCGGAAAGAGGAGCTGCCGCGCGAGCGGGCAATGCGCGAAGGCATCGCTGCCTTAAGCAATCGCGAACTTCTGGCACTTTTACTCAAAAGCGGGTATGAAGGGGTGAGTGTGCTGGAAGTGGCGGATGCACTGCTCAGCCGCTATTCCTTACGGGAGATGTCCAATCTGGACTATGCGACCTTATGTAAGGAGAAGGGCATTAAAAAGGCAAAGAGCCTGGAGCTTCTGGCCTGCTTTGAGCTTTCCAAGCGGCTGATGCTGGAGGAGAGCAAAGAGAAAGAGGTGTTTGATTCCTACGGAACACTGATCGAGTGGCTGAAGCGGGAGATCGGAAATGAGCGCAAGGAGATCTTTCTGGTGCTTTTTCTTGACGCATCGAGACGCCTGTTATCCCATCGCCGCATGTTTGCGGGAAGTGAGAGCGCCGCAGCCATCTCGCTGACGGAGATCTATCGTGAAGCGCTTTTGCAGGGGGCGAAGGGGATCCTGTGCGTGCATAATCACCCGATGGGCTCTCTGACTCCGTCAGATGAAGACATCAAAACCACAAAGGAGCTGATCAGGGCAGGAAAGACGATGAAGATTCCGCTGCTCGATCATCTGATCATTTCGGAAGAGGGTTATTACAGTATCAAAAAACACCTGGAGGGAAAAGGGCTGAGCGATGTGCTTTGGCGCCTTTAGAAGCAATAAAGCCAACTTGGCATAAGTATGGTATAATAGAGAGCGGAAGGTGTTTCTATGAAGAAAAAGATACTGGGACTCTTGATCTTAATGATGTGTACGCTCAATCTCTGCGGTTGCGAACTGAAGCAGCCGAAGATCTGCGTGACGATGTACCCCATCAAATATCTGGTGGAGAAGATCGGCGGAGACCGCGTGAGCTGCACAATGATCGGAGACGGTAATATTGCCATCCGCTCCCATATCAATGCCGACTGGAATGAGCAGCTGAGCGATGCGGACCTCTTCCTTTACATGGGGCAGGTGGAACCGTATCTGCAGATCTATCTTCCGGACATCCGCAAGATGGAGAATCTCGAGATCATCGACCTGGCGAACACCACGAGTTTGTATTCCTTCCAGCGCTATACGACGGTACAGGTCGGGGAGAGCACGATCGGTGTCGAATCCCCGTACTATGAAGGGGTGGCGTTCTCCTCCATCGATATGTATGACAATGACCCGTACATCTGGCTGGACCCGGTCGCCATGACTTCCATGGGCAACCAGATCCGCAAGTGGCTGATTGGAAACTATCCGGAGGAATCCGAATACTTCAACTCCCGCTATACGGAACTGGAGACGGAACTGGCACAGCTCGACTCGCAGTACCAGCTCCTAAAATCCCTTTCCAGCAACATCAAGATCGTCACGATGTCCCCAAGCTTCGGCACATGGCAGAAGAACTACGGCATTCAGGTCTATCCGGTGATTCTCTCGCGCTACGGCGTTTTGCCAAACGAGGAGCAGCTCGCTTTGATCAAGGAGCGTATCATCAAGGATGAAGTCAACTACATCGTCACCGAGACCAACCTCACGGACGATATGAAAGAGCTCTACGACCAGCTGGTGGATGAGCTGAACTTAATGGAAATCAAGCTCAGCAACCTCTCCGGACTCACGGAGACGCAGATCTCGGAAAACAAGGATTATGTCCAGATCATGTATGAGAATCTGGCCATGGTGGAAAGTATTGCACAGTAGAATAAACTGTGTTAATATAAATAGGCTGCAGTGCTAGGATCACGGAATCCTCAACCGTAACCTTGGCTTTGCAGGACAGAAAGAAAGAGGAAAAAAACATGTTAAACAAACAGGAAAAACAGGAAATCGTCAAGAAGTTCGCCCGTTCCGAAGGTGACACAGGATCCGTTGAAGTCCAGGTCGCTATCTTAACGGAAGAAATCAACCGTCTGACTGAGCACTTAAAAGTCCACAAGAAAGACTTCCATTCTCAGAGAGGTTTAATGAAGATGGTCGGCTCCAGAAGAAGCTTACTCGCTTACTTAAGAGACAAAGACGTCAACCGCTACAGAGAATTAGTCGCAAAGTTAGGTTTAAGAAAGTAATTGACTTGATTCTTACTCCCGTCATATGGCGGGAGTTTTTCTTTATAAAACAAAAGGGGAGAAGCCTAGGCTTCTTCCCTGATTTTATTTACTGCATCCATTAGTGAGCGGCATATGAAATGTGCCGTGCGCTCCATCTCTTCATCCGGCTCGCTCTGATCCACGATCATAACCGGTACTCCGTGCGCTGCGCTTGCTGCCCGAATGCCGTTATAGGCGTCTTCAAAGATGTAACATTCTTCCGCCGGTAATCCCAGACGCTTTGCGGCTAAAAGAAAGATGTCCGGTGCGGGTTTGCCGTTTTTGACTTCCTGGCCGCTGGTGATGACGTCAAAATATTCCCGTACGTTTGAGCGCTCCAAGTTGGCAAGGATATTTTCCGTCGGACTGGAAGAAGCCACCGCAATCCGAAAGCCCATCTCTCTGAGCTCTTTCAAAGCTTCGTGCAGTCCTTCCTTTTCCGGAAGTTCCCGCTTTAAGTGCTCCTGTAAACGTCCGTAGGTTTTCATAATGATCGGCATGGGGTCATTTACGCCATAATAGGCGCTTACCACGGAAGGCATTTTGTCGCTGCTTCCGCAGATATCCTTTTTGAATTGAGCCGGAAGCGTGATTCCCGCTTCTTCCGCTGCTAAATTCCAGTATTTCTGCCAGAGCGCCTCCGTGTCAAAAAGGACGCCATCCATGTCAAATATAACACCCTTCATACTTTTCCCTCTCTGTTTTTTTATTATATTATATAATTAGAGCCACAGGGAGTTACCATATGGAGTTTTACACAAAAGAAGCGTTCAAAAGCTGGATTCAGTCCTATCCGGAAACTTTTTACCGTTTGGAAGAGGAGGAAGATAATCTCCGCCTTGTCACGGATTACGCTGCCGCGGAAGTGAATTTTGCGTCAATCTACGAGTATGAGATCGTTGAGATGCGTATTATTTCCGTGCGGACGAAGGAAGACCTTTTCTATCTGCACTTCGATTTGAAGGAAAACAGTGAAGCACGTTGCCATCAGCTGTTTGAAGAGATGGTTCACGCGCTGAAGGATGCAAAAGGCCATGATAAGACCAGGGTTCTTCTGTGCTGTACCGGAGGGCTGACGACTTCGTATTTTGCGGAGAAGCTGAATGAAACGTCGGAATATCTGAAAGCGGATTACTATTTTTCCGCCGTTTCCTACTCAAAACTGTACGAGACAGCTTCCGCTTATGATGTGATTCTCTTGGCGCCGCAGATCCGGCACAGACAGTCGGAAGTACGTTCCGCCTATCCGAGTAAACCGGTTTACACCCTCCCGACCCAGATCTTTTCCAGCTACAATGCAGCGGCATGCATTACATTTGTCGCTCTTTCCTTGGAAACCGCCAAAATGAAAGGGAAGGAAAAGGAAGCCGAGATCCTCCTGCAGGAAAAAGTCAAACATGCGGGGATTCTTTCCATCACATTCGTATCTCACTGGAATCCGTATTATGTGTTCCGTGTCTACAAGGACGGGGAGATGAAAAAGGAAGTCAGATTGCAGAAGCTGCAGTATGATATGGACGATATCTTAGATGCAGTCCACGTTGCGATGCTGCCGGAATATGAAATTGAATATATCTCTGTCTGCATGCCGGGGGAAATCAACGGCGGTACGGCGAATGTTGCTTTGAATCTCGCTTATATGAACCGGGAGAATATCCGTCAGCTTTTGGAAGAAAAGATGGGATTGAAGGTACGGATCAACCGGACCACCTCCATGGCAGCCCTGGGCTTCCATCACACCCATCCGCAGTACCATACCCTGACCTTCCATTCCCAGAACAGGGTACCGTTCGCCGGTCAGGCTTATATTATCAATGATGTTCTTTATGAAGGAAGAAAGAAGGCGGCGGGAGAGCTGATCTTGCTTCTAAAGCGGAGCGAGATAGAAAAGGCCAAAAACAATCCGCAGGGCTATCTGAAATATGTTTCGGAAGCTCTGGCGAAAAATATTGCCCTTATGGCACCGGAAGCAATCGCCATCGCCATTCCTCTGGAAATTCCGCTTGAAAAGATCCGCGCAAAACTGAAGAAGCGTCTGCCGGAACAGTTCATACCGGATCTGTATCTGGTGAGTGAAGAAGAACGCATGGAATATATGCATCTGGGAAATGTGCTGGTCTGCCAGGAAGAAATACGGAAAAATGCGGAAAAGGAGAACGATCATGCTTAGAATATGTATCTGCTGCGCAGGAGGTTTTTCCTCTTACTATATCGCAAGAGAGATGAAAAAACAGATGAGCGAGAGCGGTCTGGAAGACGAAGTGAATATTCAGTTTATGTCGATTCACTCTGCCGGAGGGAAACTGCAGGAGTTTGACATTCTCTGCTGCTGTCCGCACTTAAGAGTTGAAATGAACAACTTCTATAAGGATTTTCATCCGGAAATTCCGATCTATATTCTGCCGAAGCGCATGTATGGTCAGATGAAATTCCGGGACATTTATGAAGATGCGCTCGATATTCTAAAGATTTATAAGGATCATCCGCAGAATGAGCCGACCTATTTCCCGAATGAAGAGGATTTTGCGCATATCGAGCGTGCTTCTTCCTACCGCGCAACCTATGGAGACTATCATCAGTATTTGAAATAACAATATGGCAACCTATGTGATCAGCGACATCCATTCGCATCTTTCCGTACTTCAGGACTTTTTAAAGGACATCACGGAAGAGGACAGGGTAATCTGTCTTGGCGATACCATTGACAAGGGACCGGACGGGATCCGGGTTTTAAACCTGATCCGGAATGATCCGCGCTTTACCCTCTTGATGGGAAATCATGAACTGATGATGTTGCAGTTTTTAATGGCGGAATATAATCTTCAGCATTTACCGAAGGGGTCTCTGACGACGCGTCTGCGCTACTTAAAAGCATACAAGGAGATGGAGATGCTCTGGCTGGACTGGAATGACGGAATGAGAACGCTGAGGGATTTCCAGAAACTTTCCGCAGAGGAGCAGAACGACATTCATCTCTATCTTTACAACCTTCCGGTACTGATGCAGCTTGAGGTCAATCACAGGCAGTTTGTTCTGGTACACTCCTATCCGGCAAGAATCGCCGACAGACCGTATCTCTATTATGAGGAAGTCAGGGACCACATCAATGACTTTGTCTGGGCGAGAGATCCATACGTCAAGGTGGAAGGGAAGATCGTAATCGTCGGACATACGATCGTGCAGTATGAATTCCGCAAGGATGAAGTGGAGACGGACGGGGAGTGGTATGACATCGACCTCGGCTTGGCCATGGACTGCTCCTTAAGCAAGCTTGCGGTATTGAAACTGGATGATCTGAGTGTCAGATATTATCCCCTGGTAAAACAAAACCGGTGAAATCAATTATGGACCAATATTGGTCCTTTTTTGTGGTTGGAGGTCTTCTTTATAAACAGATACGATAAATACAGAAGTGAGGAAGTTGGATGGAACACCATACGGAGAAAAAAGAGAAAATCTGGACCGGAACGTTTGTTCTGGTTTTTCTGATCAATCTGTTTAACGGCATTGCCATGTATATGACAAATCCCGTTATGCCGGATTATCTGACGGAAATGCAGGTTCCGTTTGCCTTAACCGGAATCATTTCCAGTATTCTCTCCTGGGTATCCATGACGCTCCGCCCGTTTTCCGGCTGGGCAAGCGACCGTTACAATCAGAAGAAGATGATGATTCTTTTTTACGGATTGAATTCGCTGAGCCTCTTTTTATATCCGCTCTGCCCGAATGTGTTCTGGATTATCATGGTACGCATCCTGCACGGGATCTCCTTCGGCTTTACCGCCACGCTTTCCCTGACATTTGCGACAACGTTTCTGAAAAAGAGCGCTCTGGCGGAAAGTCTGGCGTATCTGAGTCTCGGCCAGCTCATCGGATCGATGTTCGGTCCGCAGATCGGCTCCATGATTGCAGATGCCTTCTCCATGAAGTGGGTCTTCTTCCTAGCGGCATTACTGAACGGGATTGCCTTTCTGATTATCTTCTTCTTACCGTATCAATTTGAATCGGCTGAAACAAAAGAGGCATTCCGCATCCGTGCGGATCAGCTCATCTATAAAGACGCTTTGCCCTATATGATTCTGATCGGCATTTTCTCGATCGGAAACGGAATTATCTCATATTATCTCAGAAACTTCGGCACTGTACGAAAAATTGATAATGTCGCTTTGTTCTTTACGGTGAATTCGCTGGCCATGGCGCTCTTAAAACCAATCGCTTCGAAGATTCATGACCGCAGGGGAATCGCCTACATTATCTATCCTGCCTTTCTCCTCTCCGCAATCTCCATGATGCTTTTATCTAACGCAACAACACTCTACGTTGTTCTGATTGCGGCTGTGCTTAAAGCCATGGGACAGGGAACGGGCTCTCCGGCTTTGCAGGCGGAGAGTGCCCGGGTGGCCGAGCAGGGGAAGAGCGGTGTCGCAATCTCCACGTGTCTGGTGGGGCAGGATCTTGGAAACATTATCGGACCCATGGCAGGTTCGCTTGTCATTGAAACCTGCGGGTACCGTCTGACCTTTCTCGCTTTGGCAATTCTGTGCCTGGCGGGACTGGCGTACTTCCATCTTTTTAACAATAATCATAAAGCGGTGAAATCAAAACCGCTTGCAGAATAGGAAAGGAAATTGAAACTTATGAAAATGATGATTCAGGCCGATGATTACGGCATTACAAGAGCAGTTGCGGACGGTATCGTGGCATGTGCCAAGGAAGGCATGATGACACAGACTGGCTTTTTCACCAATATGCCTTGGGCAGAGTACTGTGCCGAAAAGGCAAAGGAAGCACCGAATCTCTTACTGGGACAGGACCTCAATCTTTCCACGGGATCCCCGGTGACTTCTCCGGAACTCATTCCGTCTTTGGTTCAGCCGAATGGTGCCTTCTTAACGAGTTCCATGCATAAGAAGCTGGATCAGACGGATCCGCATCACGCGAAATATGAAGAAGCGTATCTGGAATATGACAATCAGGTCAAGCGCTTCATCGAATTAACGGGCAAACTGCCGGGATATATCGGCGGACATGCCTGGGAGAGCGATGAAACACGCCGCGCATTAAATGATATCTGCGAAAAGTACGGTGTTGTGAATCTGATCAAGGTACTGAATTTCAGCCTGGAAAACGATCTGGAAATGAAATGGGCACGCCCGATCCAGCGTGAAGACGGCAGATGGGAATTCAACGTTCTGACACAGAGCGAAAATGACCCGCTGGCATGGTTTAAAGAAGGACGCTTTGACGATGTCCTGAATAAGGCATTACAGTCGGATGAAGTCTTCATGTTACATACTCATGCGGGCTATCTGGACAGAGATCTGCTTTCGCTTTCCTCCTATAACATGTTACGTGCCATGGAGGCAGGCTTCCTCATGTCGGATGAACTGAAGAGATGGGTCAGGGAAAACAATGTGGAACTGGTCAATATCCAGGATGTTATAAGAGAAAAACGGTAATTGAGAGGGGAAGATACCATGAGCTTTGAACATGGCAGAAGCACTGTGGTTTCCACCGATAAGGGGAAACTGCGCGGATACAGGAAGAACGGAATCTATCATTACTTCAATATTCCCTATGCCAAAGCGGAGCGCTTCTGCGCGCCGGTTGAAGCAGAAGCATGGGATGGCGTCAAGGAAGCGACTTCCTACGGCTATATTGCGAAACAGATGATGCCGGAGATCATCGGGGATGATCTGGCGACACCGCACCGCTTCTATCCGCAGTCGGAAGACTGTCTGAATCTGAACGTGTGGACGCCGGGAGTGGATGATGCAAAACGGGATGTGATCGTCTGGTTCCATGGCGGCGGTTTCTTTGCAGGAAGTTCCATTGAGCAGGTGGCCTATGACGGCTACAATCTCGCCAAGCGCGGGAATGTGGTCGTGGTAACGGTGAACCACCGGCTGAACCTGCTTGGCTATCTGGACTTAAGAAAGTACGGGGAAAAATACATTCACTCGGCGAATGCCGGCAACCTCGATCTGGTTGCGGCTTTACGGTGGGTGAAGCGGAATATTGAGCGCTTCGGGGGAAATCCGGACAGCGTCACAATTTTCGGACAGAGCGGAGGCGGCGGAAAGGTAATTTCCTTAATGAACATGCCAAGTGCCTTTGGCCTCTTCCATAAGGCGATGATCATGTCCGGAACGCTGGGAGACTTCTTAAGCGATGAAGGTGTGGATACCTCCAGCGTTGTGGAAGCTTTCCTGAAAAAGCTGAACTTAAATAAAGACAATATCGAAGAAATCGAATCCATGGATTACAGCGTGCTTACCAAAGCATACTGGGAGGCAAATGCGGAGTGCGGCATTGCCGGTCCGCCGTTTTTCGCCCCGCAAAGAGGGGTGGATTACCTCGGGGATCCGATGCATGTCGGCTTCTCTGAATTTGCGAAAGGAGTACCGGTGATCATCGGCAGCACCTTCGCGGAATTCTCTTCCTTAAAGGGAAAAGCAGATCGCTTCGCGAAAGAATCCGTTGTATATCCATACGTCAAGGAGATGTTTCATGAAGGAGTCGATCGCGTACTGGAGAAGTTTGAAAAAGCCTTCCCTGAAAAGAAGATGGTGGACGTATTAACGTATGACGCGGATGTCTTCCGCCTCGGCAGCATTGAATACGCGAAAAAGAGAGTAGCGGAAGGCTGCGCTCCGACGTATCTTTATCTCTTCTGCCCGACAATGAAGCTGAATGAGTCCTCGATGCCGATGCACTGCGCGGATATTCCGTATGTCTTTGCGAATACGGATCTTGTGGCTTCCAGCGACATCGGAAGAGCCACGAAACGCCTGGAAAAGGAAATTGTCACGCGCTTTCTTCACTTTGCGCATACCGGAGATGTGAACTGTGAGAACTATCTAAAGTGGAATGAGTGCAAAGAGGGCGAAACCTATACCTACCTGTATCAGGAAACATGTGAACAAAGATGTAATTTTGATGAAGATCTCCTGAGGGAAATGAAACAGTGGAAGAAGCCGTTTTCCTTTGCGGAGAATTTAGAGAAAGAGGAGAAATAAGATGGAACAGAAGTTTTACTGGGGCGGCGCAACCGCTGCCAATCAGCTGGAAGGCGCCTATAATGTAGACGGAAGAGGCATGGTTTTGACCGATGTCACAACCGGCGGCACCAACAAGACACCGCGCATGATCACCTACATCGATAAGGACGGAAATGGCGGAGCCTATAACAAATACACCGGAAGACTGCCGGAAGGGGCACGCTACGCGGTGCTGGACGGCTATTTCTATCCGAACCATGAAGCCGTGGACTTCTATCATCACTATAAAGAGGATATCGCCATGCTGGCGGAGATGGGCTTTACGATGTTCCGCATGTCTGTCTCCTGGGCCAGAATCTATCCGACGGGGTTAGAGGAAGAGCCAAACCGCAAGGGACTGGATTTCTATCACCGCGTCTTTCAGGAGTTAAAGAAATATCATATTGAGCCGCTTGTTTCCATCTGGCACTTTGATACACCGCTCTATATTGAAGAGCACTACGGCAACTGGCAGAACCGTAAGGTCATCGATCTGTATGAGAAATTTGCCAGAACCTGTTTTGAAGAGTTTAAAGATGAAGTGCATTACTGGATCACGATCAATGAGATCAATCTCTCCGCCATGTTGCCAAGCATTAAGCCAAACTGCACAAGGGAAGAGGCACAGGCAATCTATCAGCAGCTGCACAACCAGTTTGTGGCCGGCGCAAGAGCGGTAAGACTTGCGCATCAGATCAATCCGGAAAACAAAGTCGGAAACATGATCGCGGCACTGGTTGCCTATCCGGAAACCTGCCATCCGAAGGATATACTCTATACCCGTCATTACATGGAACAGTGCATCTACTATTCCAGCGATGTTCAGGTGTTCGGGGAATACCCGACGTTTGCGAAGCGCATCTGGGATCAGTTCGGCATTGAGCTGGATATCACGGAGCAGGATAGGATTGACTTAAAGGAAGGTGTCATTGACATGTATACCTTCTCCTACTATCAGACATCGGTGATGAGTGATCATGATGAACGTACGGAAGGAAAATCCGACAAGCGTGTCAGTAACCCGTACCTTGGCCGCAATGCCTGGAATCAGGAAATCGACCCGCTGGGACTGCGCTATTTCCTTGAAATCGTCAATGACCGCTATCATCTGCCGCTTATGATCGTGGAGAATGGTCTTGGTGCCATTGATCAGCTGGAAGAAGATCATAAAGTACATGATGATTACCGCATCAGCTATCTGAGAGATCATACTAAAGAAGTGATGCGTGCCAGAGAGAGCGGCGTGGATGTGCGCGCCTATCTGTCCTGGGGGCCGATCGATCTTGTCTCGGCAAGCAGCGGTGAGATGCGCAAGCGCTACGGCTACATCTACGTGGACCGCAACGATGACGGAACAGGCAGTATGGAGCGCTACCGCAAGGACTCCTTCTACTGGTATAAAAACGTCATAGCGTCTGACGGAAAGGAGCTGGATTAGAGATGGCACTTGTCACACTGCAGCTGGAAAGCAAACATCTTTACGGAAACACGACGGTGAGCGTGATTCTGCCGGACCGTCCGTTTATGGAAGATCCGAAACAATTCTACTCCAGGAAAAAGAAATACAAGGTGCTCTGGCTGCTGCACGGAACGTTTGGAGATCACTCCGACTGGGTGCGCAAGAGCATGATTGAATTATATGCGACGGAAAAGAACTATATCGTTGTGATGCCGTCGGGCCTGAATACGGTCTATGAGAACTGGCCAAATTTCGCGATGGGATACAACATGTGGGACTTCGTCTTTGAAGAGCTGATGCCGTTAGTTTACAACTGGTTCCCGGCCAGCAGAAAGCGCGAAGACAACTTTGTGGCAGGTCTTTCCATGGGCGGAAGAGGCACGATGAAGTTCGTCTGCGCTCACCCGGAGCTCTTTGCCAAGGCAGCGGTTCTCTCCAGCTCACCGCGTGATTTACGCGAGGAACTCGCGCACATTTCTGAATTGCCGCCGCAATTCAGAGAGCGCCTATTGCACGATATTGAGCGTGCCGGAGGAGAGAAGGAGTTCCTGCTCTCCAATGAGAACACCTGGGATCACTGCAAGGCACTTGTTGATAACGCGTACCCGGTGAAACTCTATTTCACCTGCGGGGAAGCGGACCAGGCATATCCGCAGTGGCTGAAATTCAGACAATATGCGGAAGAGATCGGACTGGATGCCCGCTTTGAATCGGTTCCTTCCTACCGGCATGAATGGCGCTTCTGGGATCTTTCCATCGAGAAAGCGCTGGCCTTTTTTGAAGAGAAATAATACAGAGGAGAAACGTTATGAAACTTTTAACTCAGGCAGATGACTTCGGCTTCACAAGAGCCGTTACCTACGGAATCATCGATTCCATCGACCTCGGCATCGTCCGCAACACGGGACTGTTTGCGAATATGCCAAGCGCTCCTTTTGCGGTCAGCTTCATGAAGGACAGACCGCATGTCTGCTTCGGCATCGACTTCAACTACGTCTCCGGACCCTGCTGCGCCGATCCGAAACTGATTCCGCATCTGGTGGATGAAAACGGGAATCTGATCCGCTCTTCCGTGCGCGTCAGAGATCCGCGCATTCAGAGTGAAGAGGGCAGATATGAGATGTTGCCGTTAGATGAGATGTATATCGAACTCAAGGCACAGTATGACCGCTTTGTGGAACTGACGGGACAGAAGCCGGGATATTTACACGTGCACTCGCTCCCGGTGGAACCTTATATTGAGACAATCCGCCGCATCTCCAAAGAGACGGGCGTCATCTTCTCGCAGGATGCCATCGATCAGTATGACATCGCCATGTGGCTGAAAGACCATCAGGGTTCCATGGCCAAAGTGGCGGATATGAGTGCGATGATGCAGTATGACCCGTGGGTGGATATCAACCGTAATAAAGAGTACATGCTCTCGCACGAGTATGCCATGCTGGGCGGTCACGCCGGGTATGTGGATGCGGATCTGATGAAACTCAGCTCGCTCTCCTTAGAGAGATTTAAGGATGCGGAAATGCTGATGAGCGATGAGATCAAGCAGTGGATTCGCGAGAACGACATTGAATTAATAACATATAACGACTTAAAGTAAACCGATTTTGACCAATATTGGACGAATTGAGTGTGTGGAAGTGTTTTCCACGCACGGATATAATGATGATGTAAACCTTAGTGATTACGTAATAATACTGCTAGCACAGAACTGGGGGAAAAAATGAAAGAGATCGAGATTCAGTTATTGCAAGAACTGAAAGAAGCGAAACAGCCGCTCGGAACGGAAGAGCTGGCAAACAGCATCGGTGTATCCCGCTCCAAAGTCAAGTACATCATCAAGGAGATGAACGAGTCTCTTTTGAACTACGGTGCCGAAATTTCCGGAAAAACCGGAAGGGGAAACGGTTATACGCTGATGATTGAGGATGAAAGGAAATTCCAGTCCTATCTTCATGAGGTGCTTCCGCGCCAGAAGGAAGAGGAGAAAGGTCTTTTCAACAATCAGGAAGCCAGAATCAACTATATCTGTCAGCGCTTCTTACAGAACAGAGACTTCATCAAGGCCGATGATCTCTGCGAAGAGCTCATGATCTCCAAAAATCAGCTGAGCAAGGATCTGAAAGAGGTCCGCAGCCATCTGAAACAGCTTGGAATTGAAGTGGTCAATAAACCGTATTACGGCCTGGGCATTGAAGCGGATGAAATTGCGGTCCGCCAGGCTCTGGCCAAGATGGAATCGGAGAATCTCTTCTCTTCCAATTATGCGACAACCTATTCGGCAGACACGGAAGAAAACGTGATCCTGGCCCGAATCAAGACGATCATCATCGATGAGTGCGAAAAGTTCAACTACCGCTTAGTCGACATGATCTGCGACAATCTCGTCACCCATCTTTACGTCGCCATCAAGCGCGCAGAGAAACAGTATCAGGTAGAGTTCTCCGAGGAGGACAAAGCCAAGATTGAAAAGGAAGAGGAATTCGAACTTGCCCGTGCCATTATCCTTGACATTCAGAGCATGCTGAACGTATCGCTTCCGCGTAACGAGATCTACTACTGCACGATCCACCTCTGCTCCAAGAAATCGCTGGATACGGAATATGTCGTAAACAGCGAGACACAGAAACTGGTGGCAGAGATGCTCGCTTATCTGGATGAGTACCGGAAGACGGACTTCCGTACGGATTTCCGCCTGGCGCTGAGATTGGCACTGCACATGGTGCCGTTCCTCTCCAGGATCCGCTACAATCTGGAACTCAGAAATCCGCTGCTGGAGGAAATCAAGAGCCGTTACATCCGGGCGTTTGACTACGCTTCGGTCTGCGGACAGTTCCTCAGCGAAAAACTGAACACAACGCTTTCCGAAAATGAACTGAGCTACATTGCACTGCATCTGCAGCTGTCGATGAATGACCAGAAGAAAGAGGAAAAGAAGAACATTCTGATCGTCTGTTCCACGGGACGGGGAAGCGCGGCTCTGCTCAAGGTGAAATTCAAGCAGGAATATGAGCGCTATCTGAACCGCGTGACGGTTGTGGACTATCTCAATGTACTGAAGATGGATGTATCGGAATACGATTACATCTTCTCCACCATTCCGCTGAAAGACTTCAGACGTCCGTACCTGCTGATCTCGCACTTCATTACGGATCAGGATGACAAGCGGATTCTGAAGGTTCTCTCGGGAAACGAGGAGAGCTTCTACCGCTACTTTGAGAGAAATCTCTTCCTGAGCGGAATCAAAGCTTCCGGTAAGGAAGAAGTCCTGAAAATCATGGTGGACAACATCAGAAAGCACCGTGATTTACCGGAAGGATTCTATGAAGGTGTACTGAAGCGTGAAAATCTGGCAAACACCTGTTTTGCGAAAGGAATCGCCATGCCGCACCCGTACGAGATCCTCACGGAAGACACCTTTGTCTCAATCGGCATTCTGGAAAAGAGTGTTGACTGGACGGAAGATCAGAAAGTCAAAATCGTACTGCTTTCTTCCTTCGCGGCGAAATTCGCCAAGGAAAATGACACGTTCTTCGAGTGTCTCAGCACGATCATTTCATCACAGTCCACGCTGCGCGAGCTCACAAAAGCGGAGGATTATGATACGTTTATCGACATCATGAAGAAAAAATTAGGAGACTAAATATGGATGACAATAAATACAGCCTGGCTTTTGAGATCATCTCGGAAGCAGGTGATGCCAAAAGCAAGGCTTCCGAAGCGATTGCACTGATTCAGAACAAAGAGCTGGAAGCAGGAGAGCAGAAGATCAGAGAAGCCAAGAAATCCCTGGTCAATGCCCATCATGTTCAGACGAAGCTGATCCAGCAGGAATGCACTGGCGAGAGCGTCGACATCAACATCATCATGGTCCACGCACAGGACCACTTCTCCATGGCGACAACCATGATCGACATGGCGGAAATCATTCTGAAACTCTACAGACAGTTAGAAGAAAAATAACAGGAGAAATAATTCATGAAGAAAATCTTATTAGCCTGCTCGGCAGGCATGTCCACTTCCCTGATCGTCCAGAAGATGAGAAGACTCGCAGAAGAGCAGGGAAAAGACTATAAAATCTGGGCCACTTCCGTGGATAACATCGTGGATGATGAGGAATCCTTTGACTGCTGCCTGATCGGCCCGCAGGTCGGAGGCAAGATCGATGTCGTCATGGACGCGGTTTCGGAATACGGTGACGATATTCCGGTTGCCGTCATCGATAAGGATGACTACGGCAAAATGAGAGCCGACAAGATTCTGGCTCTGGCAGAAAGCATTTTATAATAATCGAGGAGATAGAAATGGAAAAATTAAAAGCGGTCTTAGCGAAAATCGCGGAAAAGACAAATAACATTGCAGCTTTACAGTATATTCAGAAAGCTCTGGCCATGATGTTACCGGTCACATTAGTCGGTTCTCTGTTCTCATTACTGACTGGTTTACCGTTCACACCTTGGACAAACTTCATCAACAGCACAGGTCTGGTGAATGCCTTCAACCTGGTTTATAACAGCACATACGGCTATATGTCTCTGATCTTATCCTTCTGCATGGCTTATCAGTATGCCGTCAGCAATAAGCAGAGAAAGAACGCTCTGGCATGCGGCATCATGTCCGTCTGCTGCTTCTTAATTTCCTGCGGCGACAACTCGGCGAGCTACATCGGCACGATGGGCATGTTAGGTGCCTTCATCGTCGGCGGTCTTGTCGGCTGGATCTTCAAGAAACTGATCGAAGCCAACATCACCATCAAACTTCCGGAAGGTGTTCCGCCAATGGTTTCCCAGTCCTTCGTGGCACTCTTACCGTCCTTAACGGTCTGCCTGGTCTTCATGGTCATTAACTTTGCCTTAAGCTTCACATCCTTCGGAACGCTGCAGGATATCATCTACGCTCTGGTACGTGTACCGCTCACGGCTGTCGGTGCCAATGCCTTCGGTGAATTCGTCTTAGTTGTCTACTGCACAATGCTCTGGTTCTTCGGTATCCACGGCGGCATGATCATGATGCCGATCATCATGGTTATCTTCATGGAAAAGACAATGGGCAACCTGGCAGCTTACACGGCAGGTCAGCCGTTACCGAACATGTTCGTCGGCACGGTCTTACTGGGTGAAGGCTTTGCGGTCAACCTTGCAATCTTATTTGCATCCCACAGAAAAGAGCTCAAGGAAATTGCCAAGATCGGTATCGTTCCTTACCTCTTCAATATCTCTGAACCGACAAACTTCGGTGTTCCGATCATCATGAACCCGAACTTCTTCATCCCGTATCTCTTAACACCAATCATCGGCTGGGTTCTGACTCACGGCGCACAGCTGATCGGATTCCTGGGATACAATAACGGTACTTCCGTCGCCTGGACTCTGCCGACTTCCGTACAGGCATTCTTCTACTACGGCTGGCAGGGCGCAGTTGTGAACCTCCTGGTGACATTTGTGACATTCCTCTTATACATCCCGTTTGTTAAGATGAATGACGCTGCCCTTGATAAGGCAGATGCCGAAGCCGTAAAAGAATAATTGAAAATACGCAATGCGGCTGCCTCTGCAGCCGCATTTCTCTATTGAAGGAGCAAACTTATGAAAAAACTCGCATACAGTTCCGATGATGTCGGATACACGCTGGCTTATGATCTTGGCTGCATGAAAGCCTTCGATGAAGGAATCTCCACGCATGCGGATGTCATGTTCGACTCTCCGCATACCGAAGAAGTTCTCCACTGGCTCAAGGAGCGCCCCTGGCTCTCCATCGGCTGGCACCGCCACTTATGGGAGACACCGGTGGCGGATCCTGCTTTGATTCCGCATATGGTGGATGAAGAGGGGAGATTCCGCTGGCGTCATCACAACCAGCAGTGGATGGCGGAAGTTCCCTACGCGGAAGCCTACACGGAATTTATGGCAGAGATGGATCGCTGCCATGCCATCTTAGACAAATACCCGGATATCTGCACGGTAGTGCAGGTCGAGCCGAAAAACGAGCTGGAGCAGGCATTTAAGGATGTCTGTGACAAGCTTGGTATCATGTACGGCTTTAAAAAAGCGGAAAGACTGGAGAGATGGAAGGATCTGGACATGGAAAGCTGGTGCTTCGGACCGAATAACTACCGCCTGGAGGATATGGCCTTCCAGAAGGGCGGTTTCAATCCGTGGACCACGGGAAAGAAGTTCAATCCGCCGTATGATCTGGCCATCTTCAAGGACTACAACACGACCAGAAACATGATGTCCATCCAATGGGACAACGACGATCAGATCTGCTGGACGAACGGCCACACCGGTTATCTGGATGATTACATCATGCAGGAAAGCAGTGCCACGATCCACCGTGTGGAAGAGCTGAGAGGGTGCTGCGACCCGAAGATCAGGGAGTGGATCATCGAAAACAAGATCGAACTGGTCAACTTCCGGGATGCGCTTCTCGGAACGCATGATTATCAGGATCATCTGAAGGAAACAAACTCCCCGTTATGGGTCGGAAACTTCAAATAGAAAATAGCGGGGAGTGCTTATGCACTCTCCGTATTTGTTTTCTTTAGCAGTTCTCTGACTTTCCTTTCAGAGAAGAAGAGATCCTTGCGTAAGCAGAGAAAGCCCAGCTGTTTGGCGACAGCGATGTTCTTTGCGCTGTCATCGATAAAGAGGCACTCTTCCGCTTTGAGATCATACTCTTTCAGAAACGCCTCAAAGCAGGCCGGATCCGGCTTCATGAGATGAATGTCACAGGAGAAGAAGGTACCTTTAACGTGTTTAAGGAAATGGTAAGCGATGACATGTTTTTTCTCCTCGGTAGACTGGTTGGAGAGCAGGTAGATGTCGTATTCTTTACTTAAGTTTTTTAAAACACGGGTGGCGGACTTCCATTCCACAAAAAAGTCCTCCCACCTTTTTTTGTACACCCTGCGTATTATTTCGCTGTATTGCGGTAATTCGTGACAAAGAGCATCCACGAGTTCCTCTCTTGTGCCGTATTCCCCGAGGTTTGCCTTTTGGAAGGAAGCAGAGCGGGAGATGCGGAAGAAGATGTAGAGCTCTTTGGGGGAAAGATGAACGTAGGGGAAAAAGTGGCGGAAAGACGGCCGCTGCAGTACTCCGTTGACATCAAATACGATTGCCTTGATCATGACTTTATTATACCGAAAAAAAGAGACGTGAATGTACGTCTCTATTCGTTTTCATCGTCTTTCTTTTTTCTGAACTTCTTCTGGATGAAGTTGCTGACATGTCTTGCGGCCACAAGTCCCGGCGGTTCTTCCCGGATGGGTAACCCGTTGGCTTTCTTGATGATGTGGGAGGCCATGCGTCCGATCTGAGAAGACATACGGCTGTAGTAGATCAGCTCGTTGAAATTGCGGGACAGCTTGTTCATCTTCGCTTTCTTCTTTTCAAAGGAACTGTCGAAGAATTCCATGATGGTGTGCAGACCTTCCGGCGTCTCTTCGGTAGTATAGGAGGTGGAGGCGGAGAAGTTTCCTTGCACGGTTCTGACCGCATAGATCTTACCACGGGTGTAGTGATCCAGGTAGATCACGATTTTGCCGTTCTGATCCGTACGCGTGTACTTGAAGCCGTCTTTCATATCGCGCGGCTTGATCTGGCGTGAGGTGGCTTTTTCCACGTCTTTGATAAACTGCTCTTCGACATAGTCGTAGAACTGATCGCTTGTGACTTTTAACATTCTGTCGAGTTTCATGGTTTCATTATAAGAAAAACAATTCAGGAAAACAAGAGAGCGAAAAGGGGAAAGAAATGAATCACTTTTTGCGAAGTGTTCAATATTCAAAGACGTGTATGTTGAAAGCGCTTTAATCAGCACATATTTTCACACAATTAGCACTTTCATTGTGTTTTTTTCTCTGTTATAATGGCCTTGCTGAATATTTATTCACATTTTCCTTTTCATACAGAAAGGAAAGTGGGGATAGATTGAAATCCATTATTTTAAAGGAGAGGAGAAAAAATATGGATGCATTTTTTAATTCCAAATTCATGCAGAAACTGCAGGAAGGCGGCCAGAAATTAGCTGCGAACTCCTTCGTCAGTGCTCTGCAGGGCGCAATGATGGGAATGATGGCTCCGATCATGGTCGGTGCGGTCTTCACGATCATCTGTGCTGTCTGTTCTGAAATGTTACATCTGTTCACTGCAGATTCTCAGATCTACAAGATTCTGTATGAACCGTACAACATGACAATGAACCTGATTTCCATCTGGATCGTCGCATTATTAGGTAACAACTATGCGAAGAACCTGAAACTGAAAACACCGTTAATGACAGCTATCAACTGTATCGTCGTCTTCTTACTCTGCGTTTCCAAATATGCGGATACAGGACTTGATACTTCCAATTTAGGTGCAACAGGTATGTTCGTCGGCTTCATCGTCTGCTTCGCAACTTGCCGTATTGAAAAACTCTGCATTGACAAAGATATCCGTATCAAGATGCCGGAAGTTTGCCCGCCATCCTTAACGGCTTCCTTCAATGCAATCCTGCCGTTATTATTCGCGGTTATCTGCTGCTATGGCGTCAACGTCATTATCGGTTTAGTCTCCGGTGGCGCTCTGAACATGGCTTCCGCAGTTATGGCAGTCTTAGCTGCTCCGCTGTCTGCATTATTATCCGTTCCGGGCATGCTGATCTTAGGTATCCTGGCCGGCTTAATGTGGTCCTTCGGTATCCACGGTACGATGGTTCTGATTTCCTTCATGATGGCACCAATGATCATGGCTGCTACAAACCGTGCTAACTTACATGCACAGGGCATTCCGTTAACATTTGAAAACGCTTTCGATGCTTCTATGTTATTCGGCGGCTTAGCATGCTGCGGCGGTACAGGTAACACATTACCGTTATGTATCATGGGCTTACGTTCCAAATCCGAAACGATCAAAGCCGTTTCCAAGTTAGGCTTAGTTCCGGGCTGGTTCGGAATCAATGAACCTGTTACATTCGGTATGCCGATCATGTACAACCCGATCTTATGTATCCCTTACATTCTGACAATTCCTGTAAACATGATCTTAATGTATCTTGCTTACAGAGTCGGTTTCCTGAAATTCGGTTACATCATGATCATGTCCTTACTGCCGATGGGCTTCGGCGGATTCTTAAGCACATTCAGCTGGACAAACTTCATCTGGGATTATCTGTTACTCATCCCGGACGGATTAATTTGGTATCCGTTCTTCAAGATCTACGAAAAACAGTTAGTCGCAGAAGAACAGGCTGCAAACTAATTCAACATTTACATTGAGCTCAGGTTTTTTACCTGGGCTCTTTTTTTAGGAGAAATACAATATGGGCTTCCCGAAGAACTTTTTATGGGGCGGAGCTACCGCCGCCAATCAGTATGAAGGCGCGTGGAATGAAGGCGGAAAGGGACCGAGCATCTTTGATGCAGTCACTGCCGGAAGCGCAAGTAAAGAGAGGATATATCACTCGGAAATCAAAGAGGGTGTCTACTATCCCAATCATACCGCGACGGATTTCTATCACCATTACAAGGAAGACATCGCGCTGATGGGCGAGATGGGTTTCAAGGTCTTCCGCATGTCCATCGCCTGGAGCCGCATCTTCCCGCAGGGAGACGAAACGGAGCCGAACGAAGAAGGACTGCAATTTTACGATAACGTCTTTGATGAATGCTAAAAATACGGCATTGAACCGTTAGTCACCATTCTGCACTATGAAACGCCGCTGTATCTGGCCAATCACTATAATGGCTGGTACAGCCGGAAACTCATTGATTTCTACTATCATTTCTGTGAAGTGATCTTTGAGCGCTACAAGAACAAAGTCAAATACTGGCTGACCTTCAATGAGATCAACTGCATCGCCATCGGCAACCCGTATATGGCCGGTGCCTGCAAGGCAGTGGAAGGTGTCTCCTTAAATCAGCTGACCTATCAGGCGGCACATCATCAGTTTCTGGCCAGCGCGAAAGCGGTGAAACTGGCGCATACGAAATACCCGCAGTTTAAAATGGGCATGATGCTGGGCGGACTCTTCTTTATTCCGGATACCTGTAAGCCGGAAGACATGCTGGAATTCCAGAAGAAGAACTATCAGCAGTTCTACTTCTGCGATTTACAGTGCAGGGGTATCTACAACAATCACGCCAAAGCGCTCTTAAAGGAAAAGGGTGTCACGCTCGTGATGGAAGAAGGAGACGAAAAACTGCTCAAAGAAGGCACGGTTGACTTTATCTCGTTCAGCTACTATATGACCATCAATGCTTCCAAAGAGGTGGATCCGGAACTCAAACTGGCGGGAAGCGGGATTGCTTCAAAAAAGAACCCGTACCTTGTCGCAACGGACTGGGGCATGGAAATCAATCCGCAGGGGCTGCGCTACTTCCTCAACGAACTCTACGACCGCTATCAGCTTCCGCTCTTTGTGGTGGAAAACGGACTCGGTGCCGTAGATGAATTAACAGAAGACGGCAAGGTTCATGATCCGTACCGCATCGATTACTTAAGACGGCATATTGAAGTCATGAAAGATGCCATTGATGAGGACGGAATCGACTTAATGGGTTATACCTCCTGGGGCTGTATCGATCTCATCTCCGCTGGAACCGGCGAGATGAAGAAGCGCTATGGCTACGTTTACGTAGACCGGGATGATCATGGCAACGGATCACTGAAGCGCTATCGCAAGGACAGTTTTTACTGGTACAAGAAGGTCATCGCCACTAACGGTGAAGACCTGGATTAAGGAAAGGAAAAAAGAAATGGCAAAATTTCCAAAAGATTTTTTATGGGGCTTAGCCACGGCAGCCAATCAGTATGAAGGCGGCTGGGATGAAGGCGGAAAAGGCCCGAACACAAGCGACGTACTCACCAACGGCTCCCACACGGTTCCAAGACGCGTAACCTGGAGAATTCCGGAAACAGGGGAAACAGGTTCCACGCCGATGGCATTCGGACCGAACATGAAGTTCCCGGAAGGTGCAGTTCCATCCGTGCTCGAGAATGAATACTACCCGAGCCACATCGCAACCGATTTCTATCATCACTACAAGGAAGACATCGCCTTAATGGGCGAGATGGGCTTAAGGACATTCCGTCTCTCCATGAACTGGGCCAGAATCTTCCCGAACGGAGACGATGCAGAGGCGAATGAAGAGGGTCTGAAATTCTACGACAGCGTCTTTGATGAGTGCAAGAAGTACGGCATTGAACCGTTAGTCACTTTATCCCACTATGAAACACCACTCAATCTGACCATCAAGTACGGCGGCTGGAAAGACAGACGGCTGATCGACTTCTATGTGAAGTATGCCGAAACGGTTATGAAGCGCTATCTCGGCAAAGTCAAATACTATCTGACATTCAACGAGATCAACATCATCGACATGATGCCATGGATGGGCGGCGGCATGATGGACGCAAGCGAGCAGAACCGAGCCAATGCGGCGCACTATCAGTTTGTGGCCAGTGCGAAAGTCGTCAAGATCGCCCATGAACTGTCTCCGGAATTAAAGATCGGCCAGATGCTGGCATACGGTCCAATTTATGGATTAACGTGCGATCCGGAAGATCAGCTGAAGGCTTTAAAGATGATGCAGGGCACGCTGTTCTTCTCCGATGTTCAGACCGGCGGCAGCTATCCGCAGTACCGCTTAAAACAGTATGAACGCGACGGCATCGTTTTAGACTGTCAGGAAGGCGAAATGGAATTATTGAAGAATTATTCCGCGGACTTCCTTTCCTTCTCCTGCTACGGCTCTACGACGATCACAACCCACGAAGGGGAAGCCAGCGGATTCGGCAACATGTTTGCCGGTGCCGTGAAGAACCCGTATCTGGAAACAAATGCCTGGGGCTGGGCAACCGACCCGCAGGTATTGCGTATCGCCTTGAATCAGCTGTATGACCGCTACCGTAAACCGCTCTGGATCGTGGAGAACGGCATCGGCTGGAATGATGTCAAGGAAGCAGACGGCAGCGTTCACGACGACTACCGAATTGATTACCTGAGAAAGAACATCGCCTCCATGCGTGATGCGGTTGTGATCGACGGCGTTCCGCTTATGGGTTATACGATGTGGGGCGGCATTGACCTGGTCTCCGCGGGAACAGGGGAAATGCGCAAGAGATACGGCTTTGTGTATGTCGACAGAGACGATGAAGGCAAGGGAACGCTGGCCAGAAGCCGTAAGGATTCCTTCTATTACTACCAGAAAGTCATCGCTTCGGATGGCGAAGACCTCGATTAAAAAAATATTGTTATTTTAGATGAAAGCCCGTATAATATGGGTAGACGCGCGTAAGCGCTTACAAGTATTGAAAGGAGTTTACTTAAAATGAAAAGAATCGTATTATTCTGTGCAGGTGGTATGTCCACTGGTATCTTAGTCAACAACATGAGAAAGGCTGCTACTGCTGCCGGTAAGGATTACAGCATCGATGCTTATGGCTTAAGCGAAGTTGATGCATACGGCCCGGAAGCTGATGTCATCTTAGTTGGACCACAGGTACGCTATGCATTAGGCGGCTTAAAGGAAAAATTCCCGGATAAACCGATTGAATCCATCGACACACGTACATACGGCATGATGAAGGGCGATGTTGTCCTGCAGACTGCCATGAAGTTAATGGGCGAGGAATAATTCATGGATGATGAATTAGTAATGGTTGCCTTCAACATCATTGCGAATGTTGGCGATGCCAGATCCAGTTATATCAATGCGATCGACCTGGCAGAGCAGGGCAAATACGAAGAAGCGGAACAGAAGATTGAAGAAGCGAAAGCTGCCTTCAACGAAGGACACGCTGCTCATCAGGGATTATTAACAAAATTTGCGAACGGTGAATTACCGCCAATGAACATTTTATTAACACATGCTGAAGACCAGCTGATGTCTGCAGAATCCTTCGGAATTCTTGCGGAACGTTTCATTACTCTTTATAAGAAAGTAAACGGTTAATAATAAAGCATCAGAAATCAGAAAAGCTGCCGGATATCAGGCGGCTTTTCTTTTTGAGAAAAAGAAAGGTGATGGAATCACGCTCCGCTACAATTGCGGAGGGACTCCATCACGATACCGTAATTATATCATAGTATAAACTGGTATGAAAAAGAGAGCGTTTCCGCTCTCTGTTTTTACAATGGTCGGAATGACAGGATTTGAACCTGCGATCTCTGACTCCCGAAGCCAGCGCATTACCAAGCTGTGCTACATCCCGATGGCATAATTATTATAGCATAACATTTTCAAAAAACAATAGCCGTTTTCATTGAAATTCCATTGCCTCAAAAGGCGTGTTTTTTTGTGACAGATATGTGAAAGAGGACAGGGAAAAAGATGGAAAAATGAAAGATGTGCTACAATGATAATAAGAAAAATAACGAATACGCACCTTGCGAAAGAGATACAACAGGAGTGAACCAATGAAGATTTTTGAAAAGGTACTGATCGTACTGCTGGTGGCAGCCAATGTATTTTTGCTCAAGCAGTACTTTGATTTAAAGAAGCAGTATGTGGCGCCGGAGGAGTACGTCATGAAGGAACATATCCGTGAATATGCCCGTAACTACGGCCTGCCGACGAGTTTTTTACGTGACGTCTTCCCGGAGGAAGTCGTCTACTACGATGGCGGACAGATCGTCTTTGAACCATTGGACCGTAATCTGAACCTGCACAATTATGACTGGTCCTTAATCACCAAGGAAGACGGAGTGACCTATTATCCGGAAACCTATCAGGGCGTGGACGTCTCGTCTTACTCGCGTGATATTGACTGGTACAAGGTCAAGGAGAGCGGAATCCACTTTGCGATGGTACGGGTGGGATACCGTGGCTATACGCAGGGATCCTTAAACGTGGATGACTACTTCCATCAGAATGCGCAGGGGTGCAACGATGCCGGGGTGAAGCTTGGTGCCTATTTCTTTTCCCAGGCCATCAACGTTCCGGAAGCCATTGAGGAAGCCTCCTTTGTGATCTCCTTATTAAAGGATTACAAGGTGGACTATCCGGTCTGCTTCGACATGGAAGAGTTCAATGCGAATGCCAGAGCGAATAACCTGAGCAAAGAAGAAGTCACAAAGATCACCATTGCCTTCTGCAATACCATTAAGGAAGCCGGCTATACGCCGATGATCTATGCCAACTCCCACTGGATCTTCTCCAAGCTGGATCTGGAGCAGGTGAAGGATATCGACAAATGGTATGCCCAGTATGCGTCCGAGCCGTATTATCCCTATGAGATGGCAATGTGGCAGTACAGCGAAAACGGAAGCGTACCGGGAATTGAGAATGCGGCAGACAGAAACATCTCCTTTATCGATTATTGAACCTTGAATAACATGGTGAGATTTGATAAGATTTTAGGGAAATAGCTTACATAGAAGCAGTACGGATCCAGAGTGATTCCAGAGAGCCGGCGTAAGGTGCAAGCCGGTACACGGGAGAAGGAACTCGTCTATCAGCTGACCTTGTTGTCCGTTCGTAACGTTATAACGTTGAGTGCATGTGAGTTACGCATGAAATAAGGTGGTACCGCGCAGATAAAGCGTCCTTAGCAAAGGGCGTTTTTTATTGGTTGAATCAGGAGGAAGAGAGATATGAGCTACAATCATAAGAGTGTGGAAGCAAAGTGGCGCAAATACTGGGAAGAGAATGAGACATTCAAGACGGATGTCTGGGATTTCAGCAAGCCGAAATATTATGTACTGGACATGTTCCCGTACCCAAGCGGAGCCGGATTACACGTCGGTCATCCGGAAGGATATACCGCAACGGATATCGTCTCCCGTAAAAAGAGAATGGAAGGCTACAATGTCCTGCATCCGATGGGATTTGACTCCTTCGGTTTACCGGCAGAGCAGTACGCCATCAATACCGGAAACCATCCGGAATCCTTCACGAAAAACAACATCGAATTCTTTACCAAACAGTTAAAGAACATCGGGTTCTCCTATGACTGGGACAGACAGGTTTCCACCTGCGATCCTTCCTTCTACAAGTGGACCCAGTACATCTTCAAACTCTTATTTGAAGACGGTCTGGCCAAATGCGTGGACATGCCGGTCAACTGGTGTGAAGAACTGGGCACGGTCTTAGCCAACGATGAGATCATCGACGGCAAGAGCGAGCGCGGCGGCTATCCGGTCGTAAGAAAGAACATGAAGCAGTGGGTCATCGACATCGTCAAGTATGCCGACCGCTTACTGGAAGGGCTGGATGAGATCGACTGGCCGGAAAGCACGAAGGAAATGCAGCGCAACTGGATCGGCAGATCGTACGGCGCGCATGTCAATTTCAAGGTCGATGGACATGAAGATACATTTACGGTCTTTACGACCCGTGCGGACACGCTGTTTGGGGCAACCTACTGCGTGTTGGCTCCGGAGCATAAACTGGTAGAGAAAATCACAACGGACGCGCAGAGAGCCGAAGTGGACGCCTACGTCAAGCTTTGCGCCACAAAGAGCGATCTGGAGCGTACGGAACTCAATAAGGAAAAGACGGGTGTCTTTACGGGCGCCTACGCCATTAACCCGGTCAATAACAAGAAGATCCCGATCTGGATCTCTGACTATGTCCTGGCAACATACGGGACAGGTGCCATCATGGCCGTTCCGGCACATGACGAGCGTGACTACGCCTTTGCGAAGAAGTTCGGTTTGGAAATCATTCCGGTCTTAGAAGGCGGAGATGTCACAAAAGAAGCGTACGTGGAAGACGGCGTGCATATCAACTCCGGCTTCTTAGACGGCTTAAATAAGGAAGATGCCATCAATACCATGATCGCATGGTTAGAGGAGCGCGGCATCGGTACCAAGAAGGTCAACTACCGTATCCGCGAGTGGATCTTTGCCCGTCAGCGTTACTGGGGTGAACCGATCCCGGTCGTCCATATGGAAGATGACAGCCTTATTGCCTTACCGCTTGAGCAGCTGCCTCTGATTCTTCCGGAGCTCGATGACTACAAACCGTCCAAGAGCGGCGCAAGCCCGTTAGAAAAAGCAACGGACTGGGTCAACGTGGAAATCAATGGCAAGAAGGGCAAGCGGGAAACGAGCACCATGCCGGGTTCGGCAGGAAGCTCCTGGTACTTCTTGCGCTACATTGATCCGAAGAATGATAACGCGATTGCGGATCCGAAACTCTTGGAGTTCTGGCTGCCGGTCGATTTGTATGTCGGCGGTCCGGAACACGCGGTGGGACACCTCTTATACAGCCGCATGTGGAATAACTTCCTCTATGACAAGGGCATCGTCCCGGTAAAGGAACCGTTCCACAAGCTGGTGCACCAGGGCATGATCCTGGGTGCCAACGGCATCAAGATGGGCAAGCGATTCCCGGAATACATCGTGGATCCGAACGACATCGTGGACATCTACGGTGCGGATACGCTGCGCTTATATGAAATGTTCATGGGACCGCTCGAGGCCAGTAAGCCGTGGAGCGAGCAGGGCGTCGAAGGTGCCAGAAGATGGATCGAGCGCGTCTGGAGACTCTGCATGGAGAGCGAAGGCAAAATCGTCAGGGAAGCAACACCGGAGCTGGACTACGTCTATAACTTCACGGTGAAGAAGGTTTCCGAAGACATGGATGCCTTAGGCTTCAATACGGCCATCAGCCAGATGATGATCTTTGTGAATGAATGTTACCGCGTGGAGAAGGTCAATGAAGAGATGTTACTGAACTTCATCAAGCTTCTCAGCCCGATCTGCCCGCATATCTCAGAAGAGATCTACCAGCACTATACCGGCAAGAATACGATTGCCTACGAGTCCTGGCCGACATACGATGAATCCAAACTGGTCTTAGACGCAGTGGAGATTGCCGTTCAGGTCAACGGCAAGGTCCGCGGCATCATCAAGGTCTCTAAGGATGCCAGTGAAGAAGACATTCAGAAGCAGGCACTTGCACTTGAGAACGTACAGATGTTTATTAGAGACAAGGAAGTCAAGAAAGTCATCGTCATCAAAGGCAAGATCGTCAACATCGTTGCGAAATAATAAATACAAGCAGGAAGTGTATCAATCATTTCCTGCTTGTTTGTTTTTTTATCCAACTTGTACTTGTTACATACAAATAGAGAAGGAATCCGTGTTGAAGTATCACTTCAGGCTGCACAGATACGTTTCGACATTGAGATATGCGATGTTGTTGAATGTGTCTTTTGGGCCGCGGTAAATGACATACTTTTTGCGGATGGTACCGAAACGATGCTCCGTAATTCTGCATTTTTCTTCATCCGTTAAATGCCGTACCTGTTCCGCAGCGATTTGCCTGCTGTGTTTGATCTCATAGATTTCACAACTGCTGTCAAAGGAATCAAATACCACCATATCAAATTCGCCAATCGCAAACTGAAGAACGAAGACGTCTTTTTTTGGATTTGCCAGTTTTGTTTCCAGAAGCACGGTATCTTCCATCATGCGGCCCATGATTTCGCTCAGAATTTTATTTTGAATCTGATTCCGCTGTGTGATGGAAAGATCGATGAAAGCGGGATCCATTAAAAGACTTTCAATGAGTGCTTTTGCCTGGGCGTAACGGAGACCCGGCTGGGTGATTAAGGTACGTGTTGTCTTTTCTCCGCTTGGCATACTCACAACATCCACGCTTTTAATTAAGTCCAATAGCGCCAGGTATTCCTGAATCTCGGCGGCATGAACAGGCTTTAAAGTAACCGATTGGTCTTTGCGGTTTCTTATTTCCAATAGTTCCATGAGCCGCTGCGTTATGCTTTTTATATCGATCTGATCCAAAATGTTTGTGGGATGGCTGCGGTCATGCCGCAGATTCCGGGCGGATAACGCAAGATCTGCAGACTCAAAATCCCGCGTCAAAACTTCCAGTGTAAAGCGGTGATTCTGATCCTCAACAACACGGTTGATCGCGCTTGTCAGCTCATTTTTATCAAAGAGTTCCTGCAGATTGCGGAAATGATTCGCCTGCTGATAATAGCGCAGAGAATGCTGAATGTTATGTGCAATTGCTGTATCCACATATTCGTTGGCGTTCTTTTCGCTTGCGAAAGGGGAATCCTCATTGTAATTGATTCCGCTTAAGCTCATGGTACCGCCATAGCGGATATATTCATCGATTCCCTGAATTCCCAATACCTCCTGAAATTCGCGGTAGGGGATAAATGTAGTATGAATCAGGATACAGCGGTCATACAGTTGCTCGTCCTCCGTAAACAGGAATCCCAAAGAATCCGTGCCGGAGAGAATGATCTTCATTCCGCTTGCGGCAAATACGTCAGAGAAGACAGCTGCACCGTCAATAAAGTCTTTCATTAACGTCACTTCATCCAGAAAGACATACCGGTATCCTTCTCTTTCCAATATGCGCAAATCCTTATAGACATCCGCCAGCGTGTTCTGGGGAGTGATCTGAATGAATGCGGTTCTTTTCAGCATCTCTTTTGAAAGATCGGAAAGAGCCTGACGTATCAATGTTGTCTTACCGGTGCGGCGAAGTCCGTAGATGACGAACACTTTATCATTCGGAGGAGAAAGCAGATAATCCTTTAGCAAAGAAAAGCATTCACGTCTTTTGTAATGTAATGCCGGCTGAAAAAAGGACTCTAGTTCTTCGTTACGCCTGACAATCGTAAGAAAGGGGGAAGACTCAACTCTCAGCGGAGTGGTCCGAACTACGGGCAGCTTCTCCTTCAGCAGTTTCAATTGTTGCTGAAGCAGTTTTCTTTTTTCAATCAGTGACTTCAGTTCTGCAACGTCCGTGTCCGGCAGAAACCGTTCCTTTTTCACTTTTCCCTCGTACCAGCGGTGATAATAATATGTATGGTTGTTTACTTTCTTTGTGGAAATCGAGCCGCGCGGCAGTTCCTCGATTTGTTTCTCCAATTGTAAAATCTGTGACTTTTCATCAATCAAGGCCATGTTTCACCTCCATGATAGCTATCTAAATTATACCCTATTATACCCTAAATGACAACAGGGTATAATAGGGTATAACGCCTGTTTTCCAATATCCTGCAAGCTAGATGTTTCCATGAAGGAATTATGATAGAATGAAAACGCAAAGCGAGGTACAACCTATGGCAAGAATAACTCTGAAAAGCGCAAATCTGCTCAACCCGGTGCCATGCGTGATGATCAGCTGCAAGTCCCCTGACGGCAAGGAAAACATCATGACAGCCGCCTGGGCGGGTACGGTATGTTCCGACCCGGTGATGGTTTCCGTGTCAATTCGTAAGAGCCGCTGCTCTCACGATATGATCTTAGAAAGCGGGGAGTTTGTCATGAATCTGACAAACAGGGCAACCGTGAAGGCAGCCGACTTTGTGGGCATTAAGAGCGGAAGAAATCTCGACAAGTTTGACTTGTTTGGTGATCTTCATTTAACGCGTCAGGATTCCGTTATGGTAGCCGCCCCGACCATCAAGGAGTGCCCGCTGGCTTTGGAGTGCAAAGTGAAGCAGGTATTGGAGCTTGGCTCGCACGACATGTTTTTAGCCGAAGTGGTCTGCGTTACGGTGGATGAGAGCGTGATGGATGAAAAGGGCAGAATTAATCTGGAAAAGGCGGATTTAGTCGCTTACAGCCATGGCGAATACTTTGCCTTGGGAGAGAAGCTGGGGAGGTTCTCCTACTCCACGCAGAAAGCGGAGAAGCTCAAGACCAGGCAGATCCACAATCAGCAGAAAAAGAAACAGGGATGATCCGCAGGGGTCATCTTTTTAGCACACTCTTTACAAGAGTGCTAAAACGCGCTATATTTTAAATAAAGCGAAAGGTGCACTTCACATAGAGTTCACATTGCGCTTATAGGATGTTACTTGTAAAACAGGAGGTATTGTGTATGGAAGATGAATTAAACAAGGAATTCAATACTCAAAATCTTGAGAATACAGAAGCCGCCAAAAAAGCGGAAGATATCATCAGAGAAGAGTCGAAAAAGGCGGCGGAAGAAATCGAAGCCGCAGCGGAAAAGATCGAAACCGGGGCAACCGAGGAAGTCTCGGAAGGCGTCAAGGCCTTAAAAGAGGCGGAAGAGAAGCTCGAAGCTTCCATGGAAGCGTTAGAGAAGAAACTAATGGAAGAGAAGCAGGCAGAAACTGCTGTGCCGGAAGAAGAACCTGCGGCAGAAACAGCAGCTGAGCATAGCGAAGAATCTGTTTCCGCAGAGCCGGCTTCTTTGAAAGAAGAGAGTGCCGAAGCCGAACCGGTGAAGGAAGCGGAAGCGCCAAAAGCGGAAGCTGAAAAACCGGCAATGGAACCGAAAGAGAAAAAGGATGAATTCGAACGCACACTCGATGAGGTCTTTGCGAATGATCAGAGAGTCAAGAGGACCAATGACTACTATGAAAAGATCCAGGTGCGTGAAGCGAATAATAAGGGCATGTTGCGCAATATCGTCGGTTTGATCCTGGCCTTTGCGCTGGCATTCGGCGGCGGCTATATCGGCACGAAAGTAGCCCAGAAGAGTAATCCAAGCCAGTCGGTGATCCACGAAGTGGAATATGTGGAAAGCCCGACGCAGCAGGCGAACTTATACCAGCCGGCAAATGAGAACACGATCCCGACTGTGGTGGAAAAATATGCCGATACGGTCGTGGAGATCAAAACGGAAGCGGTCTCGACCAACTGGTTCATGCAGCAGTATGTGGTGAGCGGTGCCGGCAGCGGCGTCATTATCACCAGCGACGGCTACATCCTGACTTGTAACCACGTTATCAAGAATGCCAAGAGCATCACGGTCCGCTTAACGGACGGCACGGAATATCCGGCAACGGTCATCGGTACCTATGCGGATACGGACCTGGCGGTCATCAAAGTGGATGCGACAAATCTGCACGCCGTCACCTTAGGCAGCTCCAATAACCTGAAAGTCGGCCAGTCGATTATCGCCATCGGGAACCCGCTTGGCTCCTTAGGCGGCTCAGTGACCAGCGGTATTGTCAGCGCCAAAGAGCGTCAGATCACCATTGACGGTCAGGAGATGACTCTGCTTCAGATCGATGCTCCGATCAGCCCGGGCAACAGTGGCGGAGCACTGATGAATCTGAACGGGGAACTCGTCGGTATCGTCAATGCCAAGACAATTGATGAAGACGTCGAGGGCATCGGCTTTGCGATCCCACTCGATGATGTGAAGAATGTCATTAACGACCTGGTGACACAGGGATACGTGACCGGCAGACGCGCCATCGGCATCAAGTATGCCAATATCACTTCCCCGGACGCTGCGGAATACTACAATTTAGACAGAAATGTTGAAAACGGCATCTACATTGTTGAAATCCAGGCAAACTCCCTGGCGGAAGAGCTCGGCATGCAGGTAGGGGATAAGATCCTCTCCATTAACAACAAGAGCGTCAATACGCTGGAAGACTTAGGCGATACCTATACGGCTTTAGAGGCCGGTGCCAAGGTCAATATCGTCTGTGAGCGTGACGGCAGAGAGATCAGCTTCGACTTCATCCGCGGTTAATTAGAACACTATAAAAAGCATCTTTTTAGGGAATACATTTTCCTTAAGCAGGATGCCTTTTTTCTATTTGTGATAGTAGCGGTAGACGACGATCTCCTGATCGGCGAAGAGGCGGATGTCCTTGCGGGTCGTGCCGACGCCGTTTGTGATATCCAGTGTCTTCGCATCGATGACATATTTTCCGTGGTTGTAGTTATAGGCGTACTGCGGAATGTAGATGGCACCGATGAGCGGGATATAGAGCTGGCCGCCGTGCGAATGGCCGGCCATCATGTAGTCAAACTGGTAATCGCTTAATTTATCAATGGTATCCGGGGTATGGCAGAGAACGATGCGGTACATGTTCTCTTCGCTTCCCTCAAAGGCGGAAACGGGATCAATTTCACCCAAGAGTTCTGAGTCTAAGGCGATGATCTGGATGCCGGAGTGCTTCTGCAGGTGGATCTGGAAGTTCTCATTCACCTTGAGCTCAAATCCGCCTTTATAGAGCACGTTCTTTACGATATCGGTTGCGGTAGGGGATTCCAGATCGTGGTTCCCTAAGACCGCGAATTTGCCATATGGGGCATGGATGGAAGAGAGAAGCTGAATCAGATCACCCTGACAGACTTCTCCCGGAACGTGGACAGATGGATGATCGAATAGGTCTCCCAGGAAGAATACCACATCCGGATTCTGCTCGTTGATCTTGTCGATGATCTTCTGGGCGCGCTCCTTGTTCACAAAGTTGTTATAGTGCAGATCGGAGAAGACGCAGATCGTAAGTCCGTTGAGGTCTTCGCTGATCAGATTGGATTCAATGGTTTCGTAGCGGACCTTCAGTTTCTTCGGTCCGATATATAAGGCGTCCAGTGTCAATAGCCCCGCGATAATCAGTGCGGAAACAACGCCGATCAGTACTTTCTTTAATGTTGTGCTCATGTTCTTATTTTAACACAGAAATGCATCGGTGTTTCTTATGAAAAGTGAAGCAGTTGAAAAGGAATCGCAGAATGATTTCGATTGAAATATAAAGAACAAATATCACGGAAACGTGATATAATGTAATTGTCATCAACAGGAGGCACTCATATACCGGTTTTATCCAGATTTTACGGGATTGTCATCCGCATGTATTTTCAGCAGGCGGAGCATAATCCACCTCATATTCATGCGATTTATCATGATGATATGGCCGCAATTGATATTCAAAACGGGAGTGTAATGGAAGGTTATTTTCCTTCAAAAGCTCTTGCGATGGTACGTGAGTGGGTACTACTTCATAATACTGAACTGCTAACAATGTGGGAAACGCAGCAGTTTAAAGCACTTGATCCACTCGAATAAAGGAGAGATACATGTTTCACAAAATTAAATCAGTACGTCCGCTTCCGG
Source organism: Erysipelotrichaceae bacterium (assembly GCA_045539425.1). Taxonomy (GTDB): domain Bacteria; phylum Bacillota_I; class Bacilli_A; order Erysipelotrichales; family Erysipelotrichaceae; genus RUG14871. The sequence goes on along the minus strand of JAZQFH010000011.1, from coordinate 38,575 downwards.
ATTATTGTTTACAAGTACAATTTGCGGAAGGTGTTACAAAAATCTATGATGTAAAACCGCTCTTTACCAAATGGATTCCATTTCAGCGCTTCCAAATGAATCCTGATTTGTTCTCCCAGGTAACAGTTGATACGGGAGGATACGGAATTGTATGGGATGATGAACTTGATTTATCCTGTGAAGAATTATATGAAAACGGAGTAAAGGTTGATACACCGTTTGATGGCTTGATTGCTTTTACGGATGCGACAGAGTTGTGGGGACTGAATGAGAGCACTTTGCGCAAGGCGATTTCTTACGGGAAGCTGGTGGTCGGAGAGGATGCCTGCAAATTCGGAAAACAATGGGTCGTAAGAGAAGAGTCCATGGTACGTGAATACGGAGAACCCTTCCAATTGGAAGAGGTTGATGAACTCATGATAGGACAAATTGAGACGGAAGAAGAGGATTAAATTCATTTTTTCGCATTGAAATAAGAAATCAAGTAAAAAAAGACGTGAGAACGGTACAGTTTGCACGGGACTTGAGATTATGACAGTAAGTGCAGGTCTAACCAGCCATCTGTTCAATCCCCCTTACACTTTAAAGCGATTCGCTCAATTGTCTTTTGATACACTTGTCTATTTAAACTTACCATCGGTTGGCACACTGCCATGCTGGCTCGGCGGCCTTTAGCATATGATACATTTCATAGATGATTGAGATTGCGGTCAAAGTCATTGTAAGGCAACAGTAGTATCTGGTTTTTAAGAACATCTGTGCACTGCAGTAAGCCTTGTTCGGTAATTCACGGTCCTTTGATTTACACTTTCTAATTCGAGAAAATGAAAATAATTTAAATATTCGAAATATTACAGTATAATATTCCTATAGAAAGGATAACGATTACAGTAGTGAGCAATATGAAGCTTATTAAGAGAGAGTACTACCTGAGAAAACTGATCAATGTGATGGGAACTCCTGACATAAAGATAATAACAGGCGTCAGAAGATGTGGTAAATCAAAACTTTTAGAACAATTCAATCAGTATATTATTGGCCTTAATGACAGTAGTAATGTGATATCGATTAATTTCAATGAATCGCAATACAGACCATTGAGAAATGCCGAGTCATTCGAACAGTACGTTGACGGAAAATATAAACCAGGAGTTCATAATTATCTTTTAGTTGATGAAATACAGAGATGTGAAGGATTTGAGGAAGCAATCAACAGTTTATATGAGGCTGGAAAGTTTGATATGTATCTTACCGGGTCAAATGCGTTTCTTTCCAGCAGTGATTTAGCAACGTTATTTGTCGGAAGACAATACGAGATAGAAGTATATCCGTTTTCCCTGACTGAATTCATGAGGTATTACAATATTGCGGATTATGAAAGCGGGTTTGAACGTTATTTTTCCGAAGGAGGTATGGCAGGGGCTTATCTGTATAATGAATATGAGGACAAATACAAATACATAAACGAAATCTATGAGACACTTATAATTCGAGATATAAAACAAAAGTATAATATTCGAAATAAAGCTATACTTGATCAACTCGTTGATTATATGCTTGACAATATCTCGAATCTATCATCAGCAAAAAATGTTTCAGATGCTTTCGTATCAAAAAGAATTAAAACAAATGATAAGACGATTGGCAATTACATATCTTATATCTGCCGGTCTTTTCTGTTTTATAAAATACGCAGATATGATTTAAAGGGGAAAAAGTATTTAGAATCAAATGACAAATACTATGTTTGTGATCCAATATTCAGATATTCGAGACTTGGGACAGTCAATATGGATTATGGCAGAGCATATGAAAATATGGTCGCCATTGAATTGCTGAGAAGAGAATATGAAGTATATGTTGGGAAACTGTATCAGAAAGAGATTGATTTTGTAGCGAAAAAAAGAAATGAAATATTATATTTGCAGGTGTCAGATAATATTGCCAATCAATATACCTTTGAAAGAGAAGTGGAGCCTTTACTGAAAATAAGAGACGCATATCCTAAAATGCTGATCGCAAGGACTCATCATGCAGAGTATCAATACGAGGGAATCAGAATTGTGGATCTGGCTGAATGGCTTTTCAAAAGCAATATTTAATTGAGTGACATCACAAAAAGACGGTAAGGGAAACAATCGTATTACGATTTGTTTCACAGGTACCGTCTTTTTTCGTAATTCTTTTTTAGTTCTGTGAGTATCCTGCCTGGCGGTTAAGGATCTGTGCCATGGCATCTTTATGGTTCAGAATGACCGGAATGACGATCGGGGAACGGTGGGTCTTCTGATAGAGGAAAGGCTCTAAGGAGTTCCGGATCGTATTCTTTAACTCACCGAAGGTTGTCTTTTCCATCATCTTGCGCCGTAAAGCATCATAGACAATCAGTTCCGCTTCCTTTAAGAGCGGCTGGGAGTCCTTGATAAAGACGAAGCCGCGGCTGACGATGGAAGGACGGCAGATGATCTTGTTGGAGCGGGAGTCGATGGCCACAATGACTGAGACTAAGCCGTTATCCGCCAAAATCTTGCGGTCTTTGATGACGGCCGTGCTTAAGCCGGAGGCGTCGTTTCCGTCAACGTAGATGGCGTCTGTCTGTACACGGACCGAGGAGAGGAATGCTTCCCCGTCACGCAGTACTACAACATCTCCGTTTGCGCAGATGAAGACGTTTTCCGGAGCCACGCCTGTTTCCACGGCCGTTTCCCCATGGATCCGTAACATCCGGTATTCGCCATGCATCGGCATGAAGTACTTCGGCTTTGTCAGCTGCAACATCAGCTTCTGCTCTTCCCGCGAGGCGTGTCCCGTCGTATGAAGGGAAGTCAGCGGGGTGTTGGTCAATACATTGGCGCCGGCTCTGGTTAAGGAGTTGACGACTTTGGAGATGCTCTGCTGGTTGCCCGGGATGGCGCTTGAAGAGAAGACGACCGTATCTCCCGGCATGATGCGAATGTCACGGTGCGTACCGTTGGCAATTCGGCTTAAGGCGGCTAATGGTTCCCCCTGGCTGCCGGTGCAGAGAATTAATAACTTGTTTGCCGGAACGGTGCTGATCATCTCCAATGAGACAAACGCTTCATCGGGCACATGGATGTGGCCGAGGTTGCGGGCAATCTCAATGACGGTTTCCATCGAGCGTCCGCTGATGGCAATCTTTCTTCCGCAGCTGACCGCACCTTCCAGAATCTGCTGGACACGGTGGACGTTGGAAGAGAAGGTGGAGATGATGATGCGTCCCCGTACCTTTTTGATAATGTCGTTAATGCTGGCCGCAACCTGCTTCTCACTGGCGGAGAAGTCATTGATCTCGGAGTTGGTGCTGTCACTCATCAGTAAAGTGACACCGATCTCGCCCATGTAGGCCAGCTTCTGATAGTCGGAATTGGTTCCGACCGGGGTCAGGTCAAACTTGAAGTCTCCGGTTTCCACAATTCTGCCGTTCGGGGTATTGACTAAAACACCCAGGGAGTCCGGGATGGAGTGGATGGTGTTGAAGAAACCGACGACAAGCGGTCCGCATTCAATACGCGAGCTCTCATCGATAACTTCGATGGGAACCTGGCGATTGGAGCGCCGCTCTTCCAGTTTCTTCTCGATTAAGCTTGCCGCAAAGCGCGGGGCGTAGATTTTCGGTATCTTGACGGACTGAATCAGGAAGGGGATGGAGCCGATGTGATCCTCGTGACCATGCGTGATGATCAGAGCCTTGATCTTCTCCTCATTCCGTATCAGATGTGTGAAATCCGGAATGACATAGTCAACCCCCAGAAGGCTTTCTTCCGGGAACTTGACGCCGCAGTCGATGATGATGATGGTGTCACCATGCTCGACGCAGTACATGTTTTTTCCGACTTCATCCAGGCCGCCTAAGGCATAAACAAACGTATCCGTCGGTTTTAAAACACGCTCTGTTCCCTGCGAGATGGAGCTGATATCCGACTGGATCCTTACAGCTGTCTGTTTGCGTTTCATAGGACCTCCTTTCGAGGTTTAGTCGATCACGATTGCGTCCGCAATTTCATGGTACGGATCGACCTTGTTGATGTGGTCATAATAGAGGATGCCGGACAGGTGATCGATTTCGTGCTGAAGCACGATGGCATAGTATCCCCGGGCTCTGATTTTGACCTTCTTTTTTGCCAGATAGTCGTAGGCTTCCACCGTGATGCGGGCATGACGCGGAACATATCCTTCATGAGTTTCCGGGACAGACAGGCAGCCTTCACCGTTGGATAAATAGGAATACTGTTCCGAGTAAGAGACGATCTTCGGATTGACTAAGGCCGTGATTTTCTGTTCCACGTTGCCTTCTTCATCTTCTTCGTCCGTGACTACGACGATCATGTTACGGTTGACGCCGATTTGCGGGGCGGCTAAGCCGCTGGCAGCCTGCAGATGATATTGTTCTGCGAGTTCCTCGTTACGGGAATCGACGACATATTTGATGAGGCCTTCCATGACCTCTTGATCTTTTTTTGAAAGCGGTAATCTGACATCCACGCTTTTTTCTCTCAGATGCCGATCGGTATCCGGAAGAATATTCACATAATTGTTTTCCATAAACAAAAACGATACCTTTCTAATATAACTAAGATATCTATATTTAATGATTTATTAGAGATAGAAATCTTGACGCCCATATTATAAAGAAAAAAGATGCCTAAGGCAATATGCAAAAGAATAAAATATGCTTATAAAATGTCTCATTTCTAAAAGAAAGCGCTTACGGAATGAAAGCGACTTCAAAAATGTGAGAATCCCACGTAGAAATGGGCACATTTACACATTTTTCACGCCTTGAAATAAGCGACATTTTCTGCTGAATGTACGTAAGTTTCTGTGACACTTTCCACAGCAGTTAGTTTTCGCTTACCCAAAAAGCGGCGTCTTGTTTGAATGCGTCTTTTTTGATAGTATATTACTGATGAAATTTAACCGCAGACTCTCACGGAAACTCTATATGATGCCGGAAGGCTACGACCGCTTATTACACTGGACGGTCATTCTTCTCGGCATTTTCGGCGTGGTCATGCAGGTAAGCGCCAACATGGACTCCACCAAGGTCACGATGGCCAAACTCTTCCGTACCACCATCCGTCAGCTGATCATCTTTGTGGCCAGTTACGTCGGCATGGTCTGGACGGCGAACTACTTCAGTTTTGATATGGTAAAGAAGTATTTCAATGAGATCGTCGTGGGCATGGGTCTTATGTTGATTGCGACGATGTTCTTCGGCTCGATCGGCGGTTCCCGCGGCTGGATCCGTGTTCCGTTTGTTGGCTTCACGCTGCAGCCGTCAGAACTTGCCAAGCTTGTCATGATCATCCTTGTTGCCTATTATCTTGGGGATGTCAGGCGCAAGAGGGGTGACTGGATGCAGGTCATGAAGAAGCCGTTTACGATCTTTATGGCGTACTTCTTCATTATCCTGGTCTTGCAGCGTGACTTCGGAAGCGCGATGGTCTTAATGTTGATTACGGCAATCTGCTGCCTGATCCCGACAAACGAGATCCTAAAGCCGGGGCAGAAGCTGATCATGATCCTGCTTGTGGTTTTCGTCCTCTTAATGATGTTCTTACTGAGTGATGCGGGCATGGTGGTCTTAGATAAACTGCCGGCCTTAAAATACCAGGTTGTCCGTTTCAAGGCGGCCAATAACCCCTTTACCAACCGTTATGGCACAGGTTACTATGACCTGGTCAACTCTTTGATCGCCTTTAATACGGGTGGCTGGAAGGGTGTCGGCTTAGGGAAGTCGCTGAGAAAATACGGCTATATCTCCGCTGCGGAATCCGACTTTATCATGGCGGTCGTGGTGGAAGAGCTCGGGATCTTCGGCTTCTTATTTGTCTTAATCGGTTACGGTATTATCGTCTATTCCTTCTTTAAATACGCATTACGCGTGGAGAATGAGAAGGGAAAGATCATCATTGTGGGAAGCGCCATGTACTACATGATCCACTTCTTCTTCAATCTGGGCGGCGTTACCTGCCTGATTCCTCTGACGGGTATTCCGCTGTTACTGATCTCTTCCGGCGGCACGAGTTCGCTTGCGGCGATGGCCTGCGTCGGAATGGTTCAGTCGTTTATTGTCAAACAGAATCGTAAGATTCATTTCAAAGGGAACTGAGAATGTTGAAAGTCATTGCCGGAAAGTACGGCTCCAGAATCTTAAAGAGTTTGCCGGGGACGGAGACACGTCCGACTTTGGAGAAAACCAAAGGTGCCATTTTCAACCGCATCGGTCCCTTTTTTGATGGAGGCGTCTTTCTGGATCTCTTCGGAGGCAGCGGTGCCATGGGCATTGAAGCGCTCTCGCGCGGCGTAAGTAAAGCCGTCTTTGTGGAAAAGAGCCCCAGGGCAGCTTCCGTGATTAAAGAGAATTTGAAGATGTTACAGGCGAGTGAAGAGAGCGAAGTGTATGTGCAGAGCTATAAAAGCTATTTACTCAGTACGGAAGAGCACTTCGATTACGTCTATCTGGATCCGCCATACAAGATGAAGGAAGCATACGGGGAAGCCGTTTCCGTCTTAGCGGAACGGAATCTTTTAAATCCTGACGCCATCGTCATCTTTGAAAGCGCTAAAGAAATCAGCTTTGAAGAGGAACTCTGTGGCCTTTTGAAAGAGAAAGAAGTCATCTACGGGCAGAGCCGTATCACCTATTACCAAAAAGGAGAGTAATTCTTATGAAAACAGCAGTATATCCGGGCAGCTTTGATCCGGTGACCAGCGGTCACCTGGACATTATCGAGCGCGCCAGCACCTTAGTGGATAAGGTCTACGTGGTCATCATGCAGAACCCCAATAAGCACAATACCTTCAGCGTGGAAGAGCGGCTGGAACTCTTACGAACGGTTACCAAAGGTTTTGAAAATGTGGAGTGTCTGGTAGGGGAAGGCTTGACGGTGGATGTGGCCAAGAAACTCGATGCCAAATTCTTGATTCGGGGGATCCGCGCCACGATGGACTTTGAGCAGGAGCTGCAGCTGGCAACGGCGAACATGACGCTGGCTCCGGAGATTGAGACGATCTTCTTTATCACCAAGCCGGAAAACAGCTTTATCTCTTCCAGCACGGTACGCGAGATTGCCCAGAACCACGGGGACTTCTCCCGCTTTGTACCAAGTGAGATTGTAGAGACGATCCGCAGAAAGTATGAGGACTGAAATATGAAACATCCGATTATCGGCTTAATTGCCCACTATAACAGTGTGGAAGGCTTATATGCCCAGAAGCAGGCTTACGTCAATGCCCTGCATCAGGCGAAAGCGACGCCGTTACTTGTTCCGACGGAAACCAGCCTTGAGGATATCCCGGAAATCGTCGCGAGACTCGATGCATTACTGATCCCCGGCGGACAGGACGTCGATCCGGCGTTCTACCATGCGGAACGAAGCATCTACTGCGGTATGAGCAATCTGCAGAATGACCGCTTTGAGCTGGAAATCATCAAAGAAGCCATAAAGCAGAAGAAACCAATCCTGGGGATTTGCCGGGGCATGCAGCTGATTAACGTGGCGTGCGGCGGGACGCTCTATCAGGATATTGAAAGCGAACGGGAGACGGAAGTGGAACACCGCGTCATTCCGGACGACAAAAACTGCTATCACATAGTAAAAGTCGAAGAAAACAGCACACTGTACAAATATTTGCCATATGCGAGTATGCAGGTAAACTCCTCACATCATCAGGCCGTGCAAAAAGTAGCCAAAGGTTTCACTATCAGTGCGAAGTGCACGGACGGCATCATTGAAGCCATCGAGCAGAATCAGATGGATATTCTGGCGGTGCAGTGGCATCCGGAACGGATGAATGATGATGAGCGAATGATGCAGTTTTTCACAAACTGGGTCAGACATATCCAATAACAGTAAAAGAGAGCGGATCCGCTCTCTTTTCTTTTTCTTCTGGTCGGAATATCGGGATTCGAACCCGAGACCTCATGAACCCCATTCATGCGCGCTACCAAACTGCGCTATATCCCGAATTGGGGAGAAAGGAGCCTCGTTGATTGTCCGGCACGTGATTCCAATTCTCCTACCAGTACTATTGTAGCGTTAATTTCCGTTTTTTGAAAGAGAAGAGTTGTTCCGTTTTACCGGATTTTCCTTTAAAGTGGCAATTCGATGTCCGTAATCGATGTTATAATAAATGAGTATATAAATACAGAAAAATAATCTGTATCGTCAGGAGGCTGCCTCATGAAAAAAATCTTATCGGTATGCATGGCCTTTTTTCTGCTTCTGAATCTGTCATTTCCTTTAGTGGCAGAAGAGGATATGGGAATTGCGGACCAGGCGGCAAATCCGTTTACGGATGTGACAAAAGAACTCGGAAATACTACCTACAAAGCCATTTTATGGGCGTATGAGACGGGAATCGTCAAGGGAACAAGCGCAGATACCTATTCCCCAACGGATCACTGCACGCGTGCCCAGTTATGCGTCATGTTATGGCGCTTAAAGGGCAAGCCGGCCGTAAACGTGACGGATAATCCGTTCCCAGACGTTACAACGGCATTAGGCAATACAACATACAAAGCAATCTTATGGGCCTATCAGCAGGGAATTGTAAAGGGAAATGCGGACGGAACCTTCAATCCGAGTGGCGATACGACGCGTGCCAACATGGCCGTTATGTTGTGGCGTACGGCAGGAAAACCGGCCGTAAGTGCCGAAGATAATCCGTTTGATGATGTATCCAAGTCCTTGGGTAATACGACATACAAGTCCATTTTGTGGGCATTTGATGTGGGATTAACAAAGGGGACGGATAAAACGCACTTCTCGCCAAATGACCCGTGCACCAGAGCCCAGTTAGCGGTCTTCCTTTACCGCTTAAACCATCTCTATCACTACATCACACCAGAGGAACCGAGTCCGGAACCGACGGGGAATGACACCCTGAGGGTAGCGAGTGATACGCTGAGCGGAGAGTTCTCCCCGTTCTTTGCGGAGAGAATCGCAGATCAGAATGTCGTGACGCTGACGCAGGTTCCGCTTTTACCGGTAGACAGGCAGGGGAAAGTCCTGTTACAGAGCAGTAAGGGAGAAACCTCTTCCTATTTCGGAACGGATTATACATATCAGGGTGTTGCGGATGCCGTGGTTACGGAAGATGCCAACGGCACGATGACGGTTGATATCACCTTACGAAATGATATTTATTTCTCTGACGGTGTGAAGATGACGATTGACGATGTCATCTTTACGATGTATGTTTTAGCGGACCCGTCGTATGACGGAGATTCGACATTCGCCTACCTCCCGATTACGGGCCTGGCGGCATACCGGGAGAATTTCGGGCCTCTCTATCAGTTCTTCATTTCGTTTACGCGGGAGAATACGGACTTTACCGACTGGAGTAAAGCCACGCAGGAGAGCTTCTGGAAGGAATACGATGAGGCAGTGGATATCATGGCACAGGAAATTGTGGATTATGTCATGGAAAACTGGGGTGAGGAATCCCTGGAGGACGCAGCGGCCGCGTGGGGATATCCCCTTGATCCGGGCGCAACGATCCGGGATTTCGGAAGGGCAATGCAGGATGCCTATGACGCAGATGTAAAGTCCTTATTCATGTATGAATCTCCTTCCGGCAAAACGGTAGAAACGTACTTCCCGACATTCCCGAATTACCGCAAAGCGATAAAGATCGGGGAGAGTGCGGAGAGCATCAGCGGTATTGTCAGAACCTCTGATTATTCGCTGCGTCTCTATTTCGAATCCATCCACGCTCCCAATCTGGAGAAATTGACTTTCCCGATTGCGGCGAAGCACTACTATGGTACAGACTTCAGCAAGGGAAATCTGGAACAGATCAGAGAAAAGAGCAGCAAGCCGCTTGGCGCCGGACCATACGTCTTTGAAGAGTTCAAAGACGGAAGCGTGAAACTGAGCGCAAACAGCAGATACTATCGCGGAGCACCGAAGATAAAAACGGTTGTGCTCACGCCGGATACCTCTAACGATTCGGCAAAGCTGATTGCGGAAAACGGTGCGGATATTGACGGTCTGTATTATGATGTGGCAAGTATTTATTCGCATAACAGCAATCAGCAGCTTAACGGAGATAAGCTCACCAGTATGCTGAGCTATAATCCGGGGTATGGCTATATCGGATTCAATGCGGATCTGGTCAATGTCGGCGGTGCAGCCAATAAAGACAGCGCAGCTTCCAAAGCATTGCGCAAAGCGTTTGCGACAGTCTTTAGTGTTTACAGAGAAACGGTGATATGGAGTTATTACGGTGAACTTGCAGAACCTGTCGAGTATCCGGTATCCAAGAGCAGCTGGACTTATCCGGAAGAGGAAGAGACGGCTTTCGGAAAGGACGCAAATGGCAATAGCATCTACAGATCCACGATGAGTGAATCGCAGAAAGAAGAGGCAGCACTCAACGCCGCCAAAGGCTGGCTGGAAAAAGCGGGATATACGTTCACTGCCAAGCAGGACGGCACGTACAGTGCGAAAGCACCAAGCGGGGCGAAACTGAGCTACACCTTCATGGTACCGGGACACGGAAACGGAGAACATCCGGCATACGATCTTGCCGTAAAATCCTCTGCCTTGCTAGCGAAGCTGGGTATTACGCTGAATGTCGATGATGTTGAGAGTTTCACAACGGTGCTCAACGATCTTGCGGAGGGTACAGTCGAAATATGGACTGCTGCCTGGGGTACGACGCAGGATCCGGATATCTATATGATTTATCGTAGTGATAATGCAAGCGGCAACAATTACTACAGCATTGCGGATACGCAGCTTGACAGCATTCTGGAAAATGCTTTAAAGACAACCGATCAGGATGTCAGAGAGAATCTTTATCAAGAGGCTTATGACATCATCATGGACTGGGGAGTCATCGTTCCGTACTATCAGCGGATGAATGTCTCTGCTTACTCTACAGAGCGCATCAAAGTCAGCAGCATGCCGAAAGATATCTCGGTGTATTACAGCTGGATGAATGAGATCCACACAATTGAATTGAACTAATGTAACAAGGCCTGTATTACGCGGGCCTTCTTATCAATAGAGGCAAGAAAATGAAAGATGAAAAAGAACTGAAGGAAGCAATAGAGTCTTACTACGGTACCGCTGCTCTCAACGGCTTTCCGGCAGCCCTCAGTGATCTGTATGCATTGGATGAGATGAGTGAAGAGGAACTCGAAGAGCTCGCAGAGCAGCTGGGAATAGACAGATAAATCTTTTCACATTGCTACTGTTGACAGAAGTAATACTGCTGTGTGATAATGCAGTTACAGAGATACATCTTTAGGATCGTAACAGTTCAAGTAATTGGCGAGACCTGAAACTTACAGCAAGTTTTGGTCTCGCTTTTTTGTGCATTCCTGGAGGCAATACATGATTCGAAAGATTCAAATTGAAAATAAGCAAATCCGGTTCGGGGAAGGCTGCAGTGCTTTACTGCCAGCTTTTCTGAAAGAAGATAAGCGAAGTGAAGTCTTCTGGATCACGGATCAGAATCTGATAAATGTCAACTGGGTAAAAGACTTACTGCATCGGATGGAAGAAGAGAACATCCGGGTAATCGTATTCTCCAATATTACTGAGAATCCGAAGGTGCAGGAAATCAGAGAAGGGGCAGCCTTACTGAAGAAATCCTCCGGTGTTCCAATCGTGGCGCTTGGCGGAGGATCCGTATTGGACGCAGCCAAGATGATTTCTATGATGTCGGAGCATGAGGGTGACATTCTGGAATACACGATGAATGATCCAGACAGAAAAAGATTTGATCATAAGACACATCTCATGATTGCCATTCCCACAACTGCCGGTAGCGGAAGCGAGATGGACAGCGGTGCCACGGTGATCACCGAGGAAGGACATAAGGTCTCTGTCGGAGATCCGCTTATGTCCTATGATTTGGTCTATGAAGACGCAAGAGTACTCTACAGCTGCCCAAGTCATATTCTGGCCGGTTGTGCCTTTGATGCCTTCTGCCACAGCTATGAATCACTTCTGAATGACCCGGAGCGCATCACGGATTTTATCGCTACGGAAGCGATGCGTTTGATTTTAAAACACGCAGAAAAGGCATATGAGCATAGAGAAAGGGAAGACTGCGAAGCACTTCTGAAAGCTTCCTTCCTCTCAGGGCTTCTCTTGGGAACAGATCTTCCGCAGGGAGGAATGCTGATCCATTCACTCTCCTTACCCGTTGCCGAGCACTATCACTTGACTCATGGGCACGCCTTAGCGATTGTGGCAGGGGAAATCAGTGAAATGATCTATGAAACAAAGCCGGAATTACTGAATCAGATTGCCGAAAAAGTAATTGGAGAGAATGACGGCAGAAAACTTTTGGATAAGATTCAGAAGATGATATTGCATCTCCACTTAACAAAAACGGAAAACATGGACCCGACGGAAGAAGAAATCCAAGCAATGTGCCGCTATGCCATAAAAAGCAGGACCACAACAAAGAATCCGACACTGCCGTTTGATGAATCATTATGTCAGAGGTTATATCAGAAGATCTTTACGGAGGAATAAGATGAGGGAAAGAAGTATTCCAAATACATTTGATCAGTTTGTTAAAGCATGGGAAAGCGGAGACTGGAATTCTCTCTCCGCCTGTTTCTCAAGTAACATCTCTCTGAACTCCTCTGCATTCGGCGAGGCAAAAGGAAGAGAAGAATGCCTGAATGTATTGAAAGAGAAACAGTTGGAGACAGATCTTGTCCGTATCCGTGTCTTTAATAACGTGATACGCATGGTGTCAGAAACAGAAGCAGTACAGAGCGTTTATACGGTACATCTGTATGGAAAAGAAACGGACGGCTTCCTGCATCTGTTTCAGTGTGCTTTTTTAAATAATATCCATTATTCATTTGAGGAAGGAAACTGGAAGATGACAGCGCTCTTAAACAATATGACATTTGAGTGCGGAAACAGCTTACTGGCTAAAGGCAAGTGGGTCCTGATCGATTATTCCGTTTTGAACGGCAATCGGAAAGAGATATACAGACAGATGACTTCTCCGTTTGACTATCCTAATACAGGAAGCGAAGAAGAGCAGATTAGAGAGTGTTTCTATGAATACTGCTGGGATATCGATACGCAGAGATTTGAAAGCTTAAGAAATGTTTATACGGACCCGTTTGAAATGAAGAACGAAAAGCTGAAGGAGTATCAGAACGGGAAAGCAATGAGTGTGGAGGATTCCATTCAGATCTTCCAAGCACAGAGAAAGCAGATGTTACAGCACGGGGAATACGTGTTCCCCAAAGAAGCCGTATGGAATCACATTGCCCACTTTGAAGAATTAACAATTGACGGGAATAAGGCGCATGCGGTGATTTACCGCTATGAGCCTAACCGCATCGGGACGCGCTTTCTGCATAGGTATAACTATGAAACCATCTACTATTCCGGTAAGTGGAATATTACATTCAGAAAAGAGAACAACGTCTGGAAGATTGCAGGATTCCAGTTTGATAGCGGTATTACGGAAGATAAAAATGAAGAAGGACGCAGATACTTTTAGTGCACGAAAAGCAGAAACGTTATTCTTCAGTTTATAAAAAAGAGAAGGAGAAGAAAACAAATGAATCTCAAAAAGATGACAGAAGAAATTGCCAACGCGGTTGGCGGAAGCAACAATATTACCAATGTATCCCACTGCGCTACAAGACTGAGACTGATGTTAAAAGACAAGAAGAAAGCATCCGAAAGCAAGGTGGAAGCGATTGAAGGCGTGAAGGGCGTGATTATCACCGGTTCCCAGTATCAGATTATTGTCGGCGATGAAGTGGATGATCTTTACCGCAACTTCATTCAGAGCTACAACGTGGAAGCGGGAGGAAACGTTGAAGAAGAAGGCAGAAACATTCTGCTGGATATCGGTACCTACATGCAGAGCTGCATCGGCTTCATGTTGATGCCGATGATCGGAACCGGCTTAATCAAAGCGGTCTTAACGATTCTGAGCACACTTGGTGTATTGGATGCGACAGGCGCTACCTATACGTTCCTAGTGGGCTGCTGCGACGCAATGATGTACTTCTTGCCGGTACTTCTGGCAATCGGCGGAGCGAAGCGTCTTGGCTGTAATGAATCCATGGCGGCCTTTATCGTCTTAATGCCTTTAGCATCATTCTACGTCAATGCGTTAAACGGCGGAGAACAGCTGAGTTTATTTGGCGCAAAGGTAACCATGTTCACATATTCCGGACAGTTTATTCCGGCCATGTTAACAACGTACCTCTATGCCCAGGTAGAGAAGTTCTTAAAGAAAGTCTTACCGAGCATTCTGCAGACAATCGTCCGTCCGGCATTAAGCATTCTGGTCATGATTCCTGTGACATTCCTGCTTGTCGGTCCGTTAATGCAGTTATTCAATAACCTGCTTGCTTTACCGACAAACTTCATCGTTGCCCATAAGACGCTCTTTGTCCCGATCATTGCTTTGATTCACCCGATCTTAGTGACCTTCGGCTTGGCAGGTGCAGGCTTTGGCTTATACATTGCGACAATTACGGCATACGGCTATGACCCAATCGGCATGGTCGGTATCTTATGTGCTCAATTAGCCATCGGTTTTGTAGCTCTGGCTTATGCGTTCCTTTCCAAAGATGCGGCCGACAGAGAAACAGGTATTTCCACTTCCATCACCATGTTATTCGGTGCCGTCAGTGAACCGGCTATCTTCGGCGTCTTAATGAAAGACAAACGGATGTATCTGGCAACGGAATGCGCCGGCTTTGTGGGTGGTCTTGTGGCCGCAATCCTTGGCGTTAAGCAGTATACATTTGCCCCGGCATACCTCTTAGGTTTACCGGTATATGTCGGACCGGAGAGTTCCATTGCGGCAGTGATTATCACGGTTGTCGTAACGGCGATTGCTTCCTTCGGTTTTGCCTTTGCATTCCATAAGATGCTTAAGAAAGAGGCTTAGGTTTCAAAAAGAGAAAGTGTTATTTATGAAAAGATAGTAAAGAGGAAATCATGATCATCTCGCGTGTTTATAATAACAACGTTGTCGAGGCGAAAGACTTGACCAGAACCGTCATTCTGCAGGGTAAAGGCATCGGATTCTCCAAAAAGGCCGGTGACTTCATTTCATTGCGCTCTGCAAGCAGGGTGTTTGAGCTGGCAGATAAGAAACACTACCGCATGATCCGTGACATTCTGGATGAAGTACCGGAAGACTACTGGGACCTAGTAATTCAGATTGAAGACTATACGGAGAAGGCACTCAACGTGAAACTGAATTCCTCTTTCTATCTTTCCTTACTGGACCACATCTACATTGCGGTCAAACGTCTGCAGAAGGGGATTGAACTCTCCAGCATCCTCACAACGGAAATTGAACTGTATTATGAGGAAATCTATGAGGTTGCCAAACATATCGTTTCCATGATGGAAGAGCACTTCCAGCTTCAGTTCGATGACAGTGAGATCTATTTCATCTCCGTTCATTTACTGGAATCGGTCATGCATCTGAATTATTCGGAAGTATCCAATAAGGTAAAGGAAATCGTGGAGATGATCGAATCCATGGTAAAGGACAAATTCGGAGAGAAAATCGACATTAAGAGCGTGGACTATTCCCGCTTTCTGATTCACTCCAAGCGCTTTGCGAACATGGTGGTAACAGGAAAGATCAGCAACACAAAAGATACTCAGCTGGATGATCTTTACCAGCCGCTCATGCAGAAGTATCCAAAGCAGTATGAACTTGTGGAAGAAATCATCCATAAGGTAAGTGAGGTCTATCAATGCAGTGTTGGGACCAATGAGAAGTTCTATCTGTTTCTGCATATCATCAAGATCTCATCAGCCAACGGGTAAGGAACATACTTCCATTTCCACCGTTCTCAAAAACCAAGCAATAACATCAAGAATCCCCATTGTACATTTTATGCAATGGGGATTGTTATTTCTTCTCTTCCGTGTGTTTCGAAAAGATCAAAACGCGATAAAATCCTTGAATCTTCAAAAGAAACGTGCATTTTGTCTGCAAAATGCGCTTGTTTTGTCGAAACGGCATGGATTCGTGCTGAAACGATGGCTTTTACCGCGCTTTTTCCTCCTATTTTCGATATAATATAAAGTAGCCGCAAAGCGCAGATGCTTTGATGGCGTACTTAATCACCGGCAAAATGATAATCATATGTGACAGATAGTTTCTTCTGAAGCTTATGATTGTTTTTATTGTTAGGGGAATTGTTCCTTAGTGAAGATGATAGTTGCGATGGGCACTTCTGAATCAGTAGGGATGTCATAGGAAAAGAAGCCAACAGGGTTTGGATGGGTCTTTTACAGACTTCTTGAAGGGGTTTAGCAGTTTTGAAAGAATTATTTGAAAAATTAAAAAGCCAGCGTCACTGGCGCAGTATAGCATTGTTACTGATCTTTTATGATCTGATCTGTATCAATGCGTCGTATTTTGGAGCGCTATTACTGCGCTTTGATTTGCGTTATTCCGCCATTCCGCTGAATTACCTGAATACCTGGAAAAGCGTTGTGCTTCCTTATAGCATCTTCTCCTTATTGGTATTCTGGAGATTACGACTGTATAACAGCTTATGGCGCTTCGCGTCTTACTCTGAACTATTGAGAGTCATTTTATCCAGCGTGATTACTACGGTATTCCAGGTTGGTTATACTCTTTTATTCTTAGCCAGAATGCCAATCTCCTATTACATCTTCGGTGCCGTGTTCCAGTTTATTCTGGTTTTAGGCATCCGTTTCAGTTACCGCTTCCTCTTACTCTTACGTGCAAGAAACGCCAGCGGAAGAGGTGGGGGCAGTAAAAACCATGTCATGTTAATTGGGGCGGGTAATGCAGGCCAAATCATTCTGCATGATATTGAAAAGGCACAGGAAGTCAAAGACATTGTCAGTTGTATTATTGATGATAACCCCAATAAATGGGGAAGATATATTGATGGAGTAAAGATTGTCGGCGGAAGAGAGGATATTTTAGAGAATGTAGAGAAATATCATATCAATAAGATTTACTTAGCTATCCCAAGTGCATCTGCAGAAGACAAACGTGACATTCTGGATATCTGTAAGGAAACAGACTGTGAATTAAAGATCTTACCAAGTTTCTACCAGATTGCCTTGGGTGATGTTACGGTAAATTCTTTAAAAGAAGTATCCGTAGAAGACTTATTAGGCAGAGAACCCATCACACCGGACTTAAAGGAAGTCTTCCAGTTTATTAACGGGAAGGTAGTATTGGTTACGGGTGGCGGAGGATCCATCGGGTCGGAATTATGCCGCCAGATTGCCAATCATAATCCGAAACAGCTGATTATTGTGGATGTATATGAGAATAATGCCTATGACATTCAGCTGGAGTTAAAGGAAACACACCCTGATTTAGATTTAGTGGTAAGAATCTGCTCTGTCAGAGACAGCCGTAAGATTTTCCAGATTTTTGAAAAATATCATCCGCAGATTGTCTATCATGCGGCAGCACATAAGCATGTTCCATTGATGGAAGATGCACCTTGTGAAGCGATTAAGAATAACTCCTTAGGTACCTATAAGACAGCGTATGCGGCTATGGTAAACGGCTGTGAGAGATTTGTATTGATTTCTACGGACAAAGCCGTGAATCCAACCAATATCATGGGTGCCTCCAAGCGCTTATGCGAAATGATCATTCAGTCATTTGATCAGAAGATCAAAGAAGGAAAAGCCTGTGAGATTCCGGAACTCTTTACCCACAGCGGAGAAGAGAAACTTCCAAAAGAAGCGTTTGAGAATATTAAGACGGAATTTGTGGCAGTACGTTTCGGTAACGTACTAGGTTCCAACGGTTCCGTTATTCCGGTCTTTAAGAAACAGATTGAAAAGGGCGGACCGGTTACGGTAACGCATCCTGATATCATCCGTTACTTCATGACGATTCCGGAAGCGGTATCCTTAGTCTTATTAGCGGGTACTTATGCTAAGGGCGGAGAAATCTTTGTCCTGGATATGGGCAGCCCGGTAAAAATTGATACTTTGGCTCGAAACCTGATTAAGTTAAGCGGATTAAAGCCGGATGTTGATATCAAGATTGAATATACTGGCTTAAGACCAGGAGAAAAACTGTATGAAGAGAAACTGATGAGTGAAGAGGGATTAACCACAACACCAAACAAGATGATCTTCATCGGCAAACCAATTGCGTTTGATACGGATGAATTCTTAAAGAAACTGGATGGCTTAATGGATATGGCATATGAGAATGATAACGTGCATATCCGTGACTATGTGGAGAGCCTTGTATCCACGTATCATCCTGTAAAAACAACGGAATTAAAGTCCGTTAAGATCGACAGTAAGTATCAGGAATTATTCAAGGAAGATGATCAGTAAGCAGAAGTGTTCTGTTTAACTATAAAAGAAATAAGAGGCAAAAACAGTGAACAAGTTTTTAGAAGATCCCCGCTTTGATGGAATCAAACCGTTTGAAAAGAAAGTATGGCTTTCTTCTCCAACCATGCATGGAAAAGAGCAGTACTGGGTGGATGATGCCATCCAGAAGAACTGGGTTTCCACGGTAGGGGAAAACATTAATGTTGTAGAACAGCAGATTGCGGAATATGTCGGTGTGAAATATGCGGTAGGGTTATCATGTGGTACCAGTGCACTTCACTTAGCCACAAAGCTGGCAGGGGAGAAACTGTACGGACAGGCAAAGCCGAATGCGGGAACACTGCAGGGACATAAGGTGTTCTGCTCCGATGTTACATTTGATGCGTCCATTAACCCGGTCGCTTATGAAGATGGAGAAGCCGTATTTATCGATACGGAATATGATACCTGGAATATGAGTCCGGAAGCTTTAGAAAAAGCATTTGAAATGTATCCGGATGTACGTCTGGTTGTCGTTGCACACTTATATGGAACACCGGGTAAGATGCAAAAGATTAAGGAAATCTGTGACAGACACGGTGCCTTAATTGTGGAAGATGCAGCAGAGAGTTTAGGCGCGAAATATAAACTCAATGGCGAATGGGTGGAAACCGGAGCTCTGGGAGATTATAACTGCATCTCCTTTAATGGAAATAAGATCATTACCGGTTCTGCCGGAGGCATGTTCTTAACGAACAGTAAGGAAGATGCGGATAAGGTACGGAAATGGTCTACACAGTCCAGAGAAGCCGCTCCATGGTATCAGCATGAAGAAATCGGATACAACTACCGTATGAGTAACATCATTGCGGGAGTGATCCGCGGCCAGATTCCATATTTAGATGAACATATCGCTCAGAAGAAAGCCATCTATGAGCGTTATAAAGAAGGTTTAAAAGATTTACCTGTAAAGATGAATCCGTTCGATGAAGAAAACAGTCAGCCAAACTACTGGCTCAGCTGCATGATCATCGATGAGGATGCCATGGCACCCATGGTGAGAGGAGAACAGGATTACCTCTATCAGAGTGTCAGCGGGAAGAGTTCCCCACAGGAAATCCTGGATGCTTTAGCTGCATTCAATGCGGAAGGAAGACCAATCTGGAAGCCGATGCATTGTCAGCCAATCTACCGTACCCATCCGTTTGTGACAGTAGAAGGTAATGGCAGAGGCAGATCCAATGCCTATATTGCCGGAAGCGGTGCTGATATTGGTGCAGATATCTTCCAGAGAGGATTATGTTTGCCAAGTGATAACAAAATGAAGCCGGAACAGCAGGATATCATTATTGATATTATTCACAGATGTTTTAAATAAGATATAGCAATTTAACTGGAGATTAAAAACTTAGATGATAGTGTTACGAATAATCCAATGGATAGTAATAGCTGCATTAATTGTAGGTATAATCGCAGCCATAATGGATTTGGCTCAGAAAAAGGACAATAATCATAAACCTTTTGGTATATATGAAAGGTTTATAAAACGAGGATTAGATGCTTTTCTTTCTACAGGTGCTATTATAGTTTTTTCTCCTATTTTATTGATTGTAGCTATTTTGGTTAGAGTAAAACTCGGCAGTCCTGTTTTATTCACTCAAAATCGGCCAGGTTTAGATGGAAAAATATTCAAACTGTATAAGTTTCGGACAATGCTTCCCCCTAAAGATGGCGTGATTGATCCCGCACAGGATGCAGCAAGGTTGACACCATTTGGAAGAATACTTCGCAGCACGAGTCTTGATGAACTGCCAGAACTAATTAATATAGTGAAAGGTGATATGGCTGTTGTTGGTCCAAGACCTCTTCTTGTACAGTATTTAACACGATATAACGAACATCAGGCAAGAAGGCATGAAGTACGGCCAGGATTTACTGGGCTTGCACAGGTACATGGAAGAAACTCAATCAGTTGGGAAGAAAAATTTGATTGGGATGTCAAATATGTAGATCACATTACATTTAAAGGTGATGTGAAGATTATATTGGATACTGTAAGAACAGTGTTAAAGCGGGAAGGTATCAGTGGTAATGAGTCTGCAACAATGACAGAATTCATGGGGAGTAAAGAAAATGAATAGATTAATCATCATCGGCGCTTCGGGTCATGGTAAAGTGGTAGCGGATATTGCAGAATTAAATGGATATACCGACATTGTCTTTTTAGATAATAATCCGGAAATTAAGAATTGTGCTGGATATCCAGTCCTTGGTCCAGATTCAATGATTTCTCAGCTAGAGGGTGATGTTTTTGTTGCTATCGGTAATGCTGAGATTAGAAAAAAAATAATGAAAAAAAATAGGGACAGGTTTTTTCCTGTTTTATTTCATCCAAGTGCTGTGGTAGCTGAAAGTGTTGAAATTGGTGCTGGCTCTGTAATTATGGCTGGAGCTGTGGTGAATCCCGAGGCGAGAATTGGTAGAGGCGTTATAGTTAATACATGTTCTTCTGTTGATCATGATTGTATTATTGGCGATTATTGCCATATTTCTGTTGGAACTCATCTATGTGGGACAGTAAATGTTGGTGAATGTTCATGGATTGGCGCTGGCGCAATTGTGATCAATAATATAAATATATGTGCTGATTGTATGATAGGTGCCGGTGCAGTGGTAATAAATAATCTGGAAGAATCCGGCATATACATAGGAATTCCGGCAAAACACAAGAATGGTGGACAAATCAAATGAGTAAAACTGTATGGATACTAAATCATTATGCTGGAAACATGTACCTGGTCGGCGGTGGTCGGCATTATTACATGTCAAAGTATCTAGAGGAAAAAGGTTTTAATCCAGTAGTATTTTGTAGTAATTATGATCATTTCTCACGTAAGAATTGTTTTGATATTAATAATCTTTGGGTAGAAAAGCAAGAACATGAAACAAATGTTCCTTATGTTTTTATTAGAACAAGAGCTTACCAAAATAATGGTATCCAGCGTGTTCTAAATATGATAGATTTTTATCAAGGCTTATTAAAAGTAGCAAAACAATATGCGGAAAAAAATGGGACACCAGATATCATATATGCTTCTTCTGTTCATCCGTTGACTTTAGTCGCGGGAATCAAAATTGCAAAGCAATTCGGCATAAAATGTATTAGTGAGATTAGAGACCTTTGGCCGGAGAGTATAGTTGCATATTCTTCAAAATGGACGAGAACAAATCCATTAATACGTCTCCTCTATTTTGGAGAAAAATGGATTTATCAAAAATCTGACTATGTGATAATGACGTGGGCAGGGGGATATGACTATATAAAAGATCAAGGTTGGCAGCATGATATTCCTAAGTCCAAAGTAATTCACATAAGTAATGGTGTGGATTTAGAACCATTTAATAAGAATATTACAGATCATCCTTATACAGATGATGAAATATCAAATAAAAAATATAAAAACTTTATATACACAGGTTCAGTTAGGAAAGTGAACAATCTTGGTATCCTTGTTTCCGCTGCAAAGAAACTGAAAGAGATTGGAAATACCACGGCAAGAATTCTTGTATATGGAGATGGAGATGAGTTGGATTTATTACGGGAAGAAGCAAAGCATCTAGATAATATCACATTTATGGGTCGGGTGCCAAAACAAAGCGTTCCGTCAATTCTCTCTCAAGGATATGCTTCAATTCTTCATAACAGTAGTACTTTACTTGATAAGTATGGACAAAGTCAGAATAAATTTTTTGAATACTTAGCTGCAAAGCGACCGATTCTTATGACATACTCTGTAGGACACAGTGTGATTAGAAATAGTGTTTGTGGGATTGAATTAGATACTCAAACTCCTGAATCAATAGCTCAGGCAATTTCTTCATTATGTGGTTTAACAGAGAATGAATACCGGAATTATTGCCTTAATGCGGCTGAGTGTGCAAAAAAATATGATTATAAAGTATTGTGTGACAGTCTCATTGATGTCATCAATCGATGTATATAAATAGAAGGAGAAAATGAAATGACACTCTATAACAAACTCGTAGCAAAAGAAGAATCTCTCGCCCTTGTTGGCCTTGGCTATGTTGGCATGCCTATTGCTCATGCCTTTGCTAAGAAGGGCATCAATGTAATAGGCTTTGATCTCAATGCAGCCAAGATTGAATTGTATAAGTCTGGAATCGATCCTACTAAAGAGGTTGGGGACGATGAAATAAAGAATACAAAAATACACTTTACAGCCGATGAAACCGAATTAAAAAATGCAAAGTTTATTATTGTTGCAGTACCAACACCTGTAAATACTGACCATACACCGGATCTCACTCCAGTTATTGGAGCGTCGGAAATCGTTGGTAGAAACCTTACTGCTGGATCTATTGTTGTCTACGAATCTACAGTATACCCTGGGTGTACTGAGGATGTTTGTATTCCGATTCTCGAAAAGCAGTCTGGCTTAAAATGTGGAATCGATTTCAAAATTGGCTATTCACCTGAGCGTATAAATCCGGGAGATAAAGTTCATAGACTTGAGAATATTCATAAGATTGTCTCGGGTATTGATAAGGAATCACTAAATGAAATAAAGGCTGTTTATGATCTTGTTATAGAAGTTGGAACTTATCCAGTATCTAATCTTCGAACAGCTGAAGCTGTGAAGGTGGTGGAGAATAGTCAAAGAGATATTAATATTGCTTTCATGAACGAATTGGCCATGGTGTTTGACCGAATGGATATTGATACAAATGAGGTTGTAGATGGTATGAACACCAAATGGAATGCACTGGGTTTTAGACCAGGATTGGTTGGTGGGCATTGTATTGGTGTTGACCCTTATTACTTTACTTATGAAGCAGAGAAATTAGGATACCATAGTCAGATTATTCTTAATGGAAGAATCGTGAATGATTCCATGGGCGCTTTTGTGGCTAATAAGGCTATTCAGAAGATGATTGAAGCTGGTCAGGCTCCAAAAAAGAGCAAAGTAGTCATTCTTGGACTGACTTTTAAAGAAAATTGTCCAGATACAAGAAATAGTAAGGTAAACGATATTATAAAACAACTCAATACATTTGGTATTCTGCCCACTATAGTTGATCCGTGGGCGTCTGAACAGGATGCAATGCATGAGTACGGAATTACACTCACAAAAATGGAAGATGTAGTAGATGCAGATTGTGTGATTGTAGCCGTTGCGCATAATGAGTTTAGGGCGCTGAGTTTGAAAGATATTAAGAAATTATTTAGAGCATGTGAAGATACTGAGAAGGTTCTTATTGATGTAAAAGGATTGTTTAAAGTGGATGATTTGAAAGAATCTGGAATGCACTGGTGGAGGTTATAAGAATTTATCTGCTTCTTTGAAGAGAGGATGATGGTTTATGCGAGTGTTGCATATTAATACTAATTATACAGGATCGCTTTTACATCAAACGATGGTAGAGCACCTAAGAAACTATAGTGTTGACAACGAAGTGTTTGTTCCGACTTATCCCAATGCAAAGTCTATCGTACAACCTAAGAATTATGTGACAATCAAAGAATGTTTTAATAAATGGGATAGATTACTATACTTCAAAAAACAGAATAAAATATATTCAACAATATGCAATACATATGATTTTTCTCGATTTAATATCATTCATGCTTATACACTTTTCACGGATGGCAATATAGCCATGAAATTGTATGAGCAATTTGGAATCCCTTATGTAGTAGCTGTAAGAAACACGGATGTTAATTTCTTTTTTAAAAAGAGAATAGCGTTGAGATCTCGAGGAGTGAAAATCCTTAACAATGCAAAAGCAGTGTTTTTCTTGTCTAAATCATATAAAGATACGGTTATTGATAAATATGTTCCTGTTAAGTATCAGAATGATATTATAAAGAAAAGTTATATAATACCTAATGGAATTGATGATTTTTGGCATGAGCATTTATTTGAGCGTGATTATGCTTCGATTTCAAATCGCATTATGAATGAAAAGGTTTTAAAGTGTATTTATGTAGGTGGTATAGATAAGAATAAAAATATTGAATTATCACTAAAAGCTTTATCTCTAATAAATGAAAATGGATGGAAATGCACTTTAACTTCAATAGGAAAAATAGTTGATAAATCAGTATATAAAAAATTGTGTTCGTATCCTTTTTGGGTATATGTATCTCAAAAAGGCAAAGAAGAATTAGTTAATTATTATAGAAATGCTGATATTTTTCTGATGCCTTCTCATACAGAAACTTTTGGACTAGTATATGCAGAAGCCATGAGTCAAGGCCTTCCGGTTATATTCACTCGAGGCCAAGGCTTTGATGGACAGTTTTCTGAAGGTGAAGTTGGAGAAGCTGTAGATGATAATGATGTTGGTGAAATGGTAAATGCAATTTATAAAATATGCGGAAAATATAATAAAGATTATAAAGAATTAACTCAAAAAGTCACATTGTTCGATTGGGATACTATTGCAAAACAATATGTTAGTTTCTATAAATACGTTTTGAATAAAGAATAGAATACATATTGAAAAATACAAGTATAACAATTAATCACATAAACCTGTCTACAGATTATATACCAAAGAGTACTAACTTCGAACATATTTGTGTTAGTCAATCTTATATGCAGGTTGGAATAATTGATCAATACAATAATTGTTATGAATTGTTTTATGTTATGATGATATGAATCAGTGTTTTTATAGATTTAATTGATGGTTATTATACAGTTATGGGGGCAAATGAAGTGAGACAAGAATGGAATAGATACTCTGCTAAGCTATACTATTTCTTGATAATATGTGTATCTAGGGTGTTCCTTGATATTGGTTACTTTAATGTAATATCCAAACAGTATGGATACTATGGGTTTCATGATTACAGATCAAGTACGCTAATTATAACATCTTGGATTATTCTTCTTATATCTTTTGTTGTAGTAAGAAAAATCTTATTGTCGCATGAAGATAGAAATTCTGCATTGATTGTCTCTGTTTTATTTTATGTCTCATTTGTACCATTCACAACTTGTGTTGCTGCTGGTATATTTAGTTCTGAATATATTGTGAGTAATTGTATTTATTGGTTAATTCTCGTACTTGCAGAGAAACTGTCATTATCCATTCCAGTAAAAGCATTTCCAAGAATTAAAGCTGGACATTATACGTTTAATGATAGGATTTCTTGGGCAATAGGGCTCTTCTCTTTATTACTTGTTGTATTTATATCAGGTAGATATACTAATTTCCGATTGAATTTTGACTTATATTCTGTTTATGATTTGAGAATAGAGGCTAGATCTTATCATTTCCCTACGATAGTATCATATATGTTTGCTTGGACTAAAGCCATTACACCTGTTTTATTTGCATATAGTGTACTAAAAAGAAAACGTGGAATGGCCATACTGTTTTTTGCTGCTCAGATGTTAAGCTTCGGAGTTGATGGATTAAAATCTACGTTTTTTATGCCGTTCTTGGTATTATTTATAATTTATTTTTGTAAGCAATTTAATTCACAGCAGATAAAACTAATTATAGGAATTAGTATACTTTTAATTGTTTTAATAGCAGCTATAGAATATTATTTGTTGGATTCTTTTGTGATTCTAGAACTAATAATCAGAAGGTTAATGTTTGTCCCTAATTACCTTAGTCATTGCTATTACGATTTTTTTAGTATAAATGTACCAGATTATTTTAGAAGTAGTTTTTTGAGATATTTTGGATTCGCTAGTCCATATAGAATGAATTCTGAGGGAATAACCTATATCATTGGCTTTCAATATTTTGGACGGACTTCAATGAATGCAAATAATGGACTCATTGCAGATGCTGTGACGAATTTTGGTAAACCAGGTATCTTTATTATGCCAATTATTCTAATATATGTTTTACGATTGTTTGATCGAAGTACTGTAGGATTGGATAAAAGATTATCAGCTGCAACAGCATTATACTTATCAAATACGATTATTAATACGTTTCTTATGCCTGTGTTAATCACGCATGGAATGCTTATACTAATGATCATCCTTTCGATGATGGGACAAAGTACAAGTGAAGCAGGTAATCATGACATGATTACATTGAATTAAGAAATATAATAGGTATAGAAGGAGTATCAAATTGGAGAAACGTAATTTTTCATTGGATTTATTAAAAATCATTTCTATGATGATGATTATCATGTCACATGTTCTTAATTTGAGTGGCACTTTGAGTTCTATTACTGTTTTTTCTCCGGAATATTACATAACCCAGTTTCTTTCCGCTGTTGCATATTGTTTTACAAATTGTTTTGCAATGATATCTGGGTATTTTTTGTATAATCGTGATTTCTCGTTTAAACGTATGCTGAGAATATATTGTGTTGTGGTTTTTTATACTTGGGTTTTCTCTTTGGCTCTTATCATGATAGGAAAATTAGAATTATCATCTATAAATATATTAAAAGTATTGTTACCTATTTCGACCACACAGTACTGGTATATTACCGCTTATATGGGATTATGCTGCGTATATCCATTTATTAATATATTGTTGAATAGTATTGATAAAAAACAGCACTTTTTTCTCATCTTGCTATTATCTATACTGTTTGTTTTTAATCCGGGTTCTATAGTTGGATTTAGCGATCCTTTCTATGTGAATAATGGTTATAATTGGCTTTGGTTTATATTTCTTTATTTGATTGCAACATATATACGACGAAGCGAAAGGGTGCTTAATGTTTATAAGCTGACATTCTTGTTTATACTAAGCGTAATTACGATTTCGGGATCAAGATATCTCGTAGCGTTTACAACAAAAAGTGTACTTGGGAGAATAGTAGGATCTGGTTTTCTATATCGATATAATTCTTTCCCTGCCTTGGTGGGTACAGTATCGTTGTTTCTTATTTTTCTAAATCTTAATGTAAATAAAGGTAGAAAACTCATAAATGCATTATCACCTCTTATGTTGGGCGTTTATTTGATTCATATGCAATTTGGAATTAAAGAACAGTTGCATATTATACTGAATTCTTTCTTTGTTTATAAGGGCTTTATGCTTTTTTCAAACATTCTCTATTCTGTATTAATGATTTTTGGAATTTGCTGCTTGATTGAAAAACTACGTCAAGTTTTTTTTGAAAAACTTGGATTCAATCGCATTATTGATAGATTTGGAACAACAATAGATAAAAGAATTGCATTATGCTTCTTTGATAAGGGTGAGAATTGTTGATTAGCTAATATTGTGTTTAATAAAGGATAAAAAAGGTTATGTCAAAGAAAACAATAATCAAATCTACTATTCTAATATTCACATTGACGATTATAACCAAAATTGTTGGATTTGGTAAAACTATAATAATGGCCTCATATTTTGGTGCTGATCTTAATTCAGATGCTTATTATTTTTCTAGCACTATTGTGGCAAATGTGTTATATATGATAACCACTTCTATAGGAATCTCTTTTTTGCCTATTTATGTAAAGGTTAGAGAGAGTGATGGTCGTGATAGATCCATGCAATATGCCGCAGAAACTCTAATACTAATGTCATTGTTTGCCGTTGTGCTTACATTAGTTGTGATAATCACTTCACCAATTCTTATTTCTGTTTTTGCACCAACATATAATGGATCTCAGTTTGATAATACTGTTCTATATTTGAGAATAATGGCAGGAGGGATAGTATTTGCTCTGCTCACAAATATTTACCTTAATCTATTAAATGGTGAAAAAGTATATGGTTTTTCTAACGTCTCTGGCATTATAAACTCAGTAGTTTTAATTTTGATGATTATTGTATTTAGTCCTAGAATAGGGATTATGTCTGCTGTTTTAGCTCTACCAATTTCTTATGTTGCACAGTTCATAACTCTATCGTTTCATGGAAAAAAATATGTGGATTTTAGATTGAAAAGAAATCCATGGAACGATTTGACTAAAATACTATTGATTCAAGCTTTACCAATTTTACTCAGTAATGCAACAATAGAATTGAATCAAATGATAGATAAGACGTTATTGGTATCGATAGAAGATGGGGCAGTTTCAGCTGTGCATTATTCTACAGTGTTATATCAATTTGCTTCTAGTATCGTTAGTATTCCAATATCAACGGTTATATTCACGGAAATTTCTGAATTGGTTGCTAAAAATGAACTTGATTCTATTAAAAGGTTAATTAAGGATACACTTCATGCAACTTTTTTGATTGGGATACCAATTACATTAGTCATGTTAATTTACCCGGAGACTATTGTTGATATTGCATTTGGACATGGCCATTTTACAAAATATGCTGTTACTAGAAGTTCAATTGGTTTATTCTACTATGGGTTATGTCTAATTCCAACGTGTATCAAGCAAGTAATGACAAAAGCGTTTTATTCATTTCATGATACTAAAAGTCCAATGTTATTAAGCATATTAGAGGTTGCGGTTAATATTGGCTCCTCTATAGTATTATCGAATCTCATGGGACTCGCAGGTGTCGTTTTAGGTACTGCAATTGCAACAACCACATTCTCATTAATTCAAATTATTGTCTTTAATAAAACTAAGATACAACTTGAATTTGGGTTAGAATGGAAGGCTTATATTGTTATTTCTATTTGTACTGCGGTAGCAGGCGGATTAGGTTATATAGTTTCTCAAGTACTTCCAAAAAACATTTTTGGCTTTGTACTATTAAGTGCATTAGTGTTTTCTACTTTCTATAGTTTTTTGTGTATTATGCACGATAGAATGCTCAAAACTCTATTTATGAAAATTAAAAGTCTTGTGAAAAAGAATAGCGATATAAGAAAAAACGTATAAATGCACTTGTGTATCTATGTGTATATATCAAAAAGATGCATATTTACGTAAGAAAAAATTGTATAATTTAAATAGGTAAGAGAAATGGTAATGGATATAGAGTAGTTCATTACCATTCTTGTTTTAAAGACATCATTTATAATTGAATTTCCTTTAATTGAAGGAATTCTTCCTGTTATTTCAAGTAAAGATTCAACACGTACGTTTTAAGTGAAAGGGGTTAAAGAAAAGTATGAAAGTCGGATCCGTAAAAGAAATCAAGAACAATGAATTCAGAGTGGGGTTAACACCGGACAATGTCAAAGCCTATTTAAGTCACGGGCATACGGTCTATATCCAAAAAGATGCAGGAGTAGGCTCCGGGTTCTCCAATGAGGAGTATGAAAAAGCGGGAGCAATCCTCTTAGAGAGTGCCAAAGAGGTATGGGACGCGGTAGACCTGATGGTAAAGGTCAAGGAACCTTTAGAGTGCGAATATCCGCTCTTCCATGAAGGGTTAATACTCTATACCTATCTGCACTTAGCGGCAGACAAAGCGCAGACAGATGCCCTGTTAGAGGGAAAAGTCAAAGGGGTGGCTTATGAGACGATGGTGGAAAAGGACGGCTCATTACCGTTACTTGCGCCTATGAGCCAGATTGCCGGAAGACTTTCCATTCAGGAAGGGGCAAAGTATCTGGAGAAGACTTTTGGCGGAAGAGGTGTTCTGTTATCCGGTGTACCGGGAACGGAAAAGGCGAATGTTGTTATCATCGGTGCCGGTACGGTCGGCTTTAATGCCTGCAAGATCGCAGTTGGCATGGGTGCCAATGTCACGATACTGGATATCAACATGAAACGTTTGGAACATATTGATGATATCTATGAAGGGAGAGTGCAGACACTTATCTCTACGGATGCCAATATTGAAAAGGCAGTGCTCAATGCGGATCTGGTGGTAGGGGCAGTACTAATTCCGGGAGCTGCTGCACCGAAGCTCTTTAAAGAGAAATACCTGAAGGAAATGAAACCGGGAGCCGTCTTTGTGGACGTGGCCATTGACCAGGGCGGATGCGGGGAAACATCCCATATGACAACGCATGCCGATCCGATCTATATCGTAGACGGTATTGTCCACTACTGTGTCGGTAATATGCCGGGTGCCGTTGCCAGAACATCCACCATTGCCTTAACAAGCGCAACATTAAGATATGGCTTGGAGATTGCGGATAAGGGACTCGAAGAGGCTTGCAAAAAGGAAGTCATTGCGACAGGCGTGAATACATACGCTGGCAAGCTGACCAATGAAAAGGTGGCCGAAGCATTCAACTATCCATATACGGAATTAAGAGAACTGTTGTAAGAAACAGACATGGTAAGAAAGGAACAGGGCGGAAGAGAGATCTTCCGCCTTGTTTAGATCTGAATAATGTGGGAAATCCTCACATTGATTATTAGATTCTGTGTGTTGGATTATTCAATGGAGCAAGCTTACTTTTATGAAAATACAGGGACATGAAAAGGCTAGAAAAAGATACGCTAACGATGTCATAGGAATGTTAAAAGATGACTATGGGATTAATCAAACATGAAATTTACAGCAAAACATGGAAATAGGATTAAAAACGTAAAAAACGTTTATATGGGTTGAAAAATAGAGATAATGTGATAATATTATGGTGTAATAACGTGTAATACGTTGATATGAAAGGAGAAAGAAATGAGACTGTTAAGAATTGAAGCAGATGGGATTTTTCTTTTTAGTGGGAAGATTGTTATTGATTTCTACGCAGAGCAGAGGGTTTATCCCGATAATGCTGCTATGCTTTATAATCCATTTGGGAGTACATATACGAATAATGTTTTATCATTTGTGGGAGTTAATGCCTCTGGTAAAACAACTTCATTAAAACTCATATCTTTTGTAATGAGCTTGCTTAATGCAGAGGCAATTAATAATATTCCGACAAAAGTGGTATTGGATAGATCTAATAGAGTTAATTTGAGAGTATACTTCTATGATGAAAAAAAAGGCGTTTGCTTGTTGAAAACTATTATAGGTGTAACTAAGGAGGATGGAGCACCAGATAGATACGTAATTCTTGAAGAAAAACTGTATATTCGCAGGGCAACTTCTGTTACATCTAAGGCAAATTTGTTTGTTTTCGGAGATGAAAATATTTATAAAACAAGAGATATTTCCGAGGAACAATTCATGTTCCTTAAAGATGACGTAAGTATAGTAATAGCACTTGGAAAGACAGGAAATGTGTTCTTCAGAGACCTGACTGAATGGACGGATTTTAACGTGTTAAATTCTTTTGGCAATTTCCCAATTGAGTTAATACAATTCCTTGACCCTAGCATAGAGTATATTCGTTTTAACCTAAATGAGACTGAATTGATTGTAAAGTTTAAAAAAGATGATATGCCGATTTCTATGCGTGGGATACAGAATATTAGCTATTATTTATCATCGGGTACTATAAAAGGATTGAATGTGTTTATGCATGCCTGGATGGTTCTGATAAAGGGTGGATATTTTATTATTGATGAAATTGAGAATCATTTTAATAAAGAGATTGTTGCGACATTGATTAGATTCTTTATGGATAAGCGTGTAAATCAAAATGGCGCCACATTGATATATTCGACACATTATGTTGAATTATTAGATGAATTGGATAGAAATGATGGAATATATGTAATTAGGAATAATGGCGGAATAACGATTCAGAAATTACATCATATATTGACGCGTAATGATATTAAAAAGAGCGATGCTTTTCAGAGTGGAATGCTAGAAGGAACAACTCCGTCATATGAAGCATCAATGAGACTAAAAAAGGTATTGTCAACAGGAACTATAGTGGAGGATAACGAATGATAGAATTATCTCCGATAGTTGCTTGTATATGCGAGGGTGGTGCTGAAACTGCAATAATTGATATGCTTATTGATGCGGATAGACTCGTTTTTTCTCGTGAAAGAATGCTAAATGAAGAGGTAATCCGCTGCCGCAATGGCAAAGAATTTGAACAGCGGTATTTGAGAAAAGGATTTGAAAGCAAGATAACAATACTTCGAGTTTTGGACTCGCACTCAGAAGGATTTCGGCTGAGTACAGCGTATGAATATAAGGTAGATGTTATTAAGGTTGTTACGTCTCCGGAGATTGAAATGTTACTGATACTTGCGGAGGGAAAATACAATGAATACATGAAAAAAACCAGTGTTATGTCGCCAAGTAGTTTCTGCAAGCAGGTATTAAAGTTGAAGGGCAATATAAAGTCTCAGGCGTACATAAGAAGCTATTTTGCTGATATCGATATGTTGATTAGTACAATTCGAGAGTATAAGAGAGTACGCTCTTTGAAGCATGGAGAGGTGTATTTGGCAGATTTATTGAAGTAGGAATGGCTGGGTAATGAAATGAAGTTCATAACCAACTGTTGATATGTCAAGATGACATGCATTTTAGGTGGTCATTCTGTCCATTAAATACAGGAAAAGTGTTTATTGTTGGAGGAAACGGTTTGAAGATTAAGTCATTGAAAATAAAAAATTTCAGGGGATACAAGGGAGAAACTATTGTTGGGTTTGATAACTTAACAGCATTTGTTGGGAAAAATGATGTAGGTAAATCTTCAATCCTTGAGGCGCTGGATATTTTCTTTAATGAAGGTAAGGGAGTTGTAAAAATTGATAAGACGGATGTTAATATTTTTGCAGCAAGGGAAAATGACCAAGAAACGATTATATCGGTGGTGTTTTCAGAATTGCCAGATGAAATCATTATAGATTCGTCTGTTGAAACATCATTAGCAAGGGAGTATATGCTAAATGCGGATGGGGATTTGGAGATAATAAAAAAGTATAAAAATGGAGGAGCACAAAAGGTTTATATAAAGGCTTTGCATCCTACAAATCCTGGATGTAGTGATTTATTACTTAAGAAAAACTCCGATTTAAAGAAAATTATCCAAGACAATAATATTACTTGTGATAACCAAACAGTAAATTCTATTGTTAGATCCGCAATCTGGGAGCATTTTTCAGATGATCTATCGTTGGATGAGATTGAAATAGACGTTACCAAGGAAGATGCTAAAAAGATTTGGGATAAGATAGCAACATATTTACCGGTATACTCTTTATTCCAATCAGATAGGAAAAATAGTGATGATGATAATGAAGTACAAGATCCGTTAAAAGAGGCTGTAAAACAGATTCTGAAGGATGATAGGCTTCAAGCTTCATTGGAAGAGATAGCCAATGAGGTTCATCAAAAGCTACAGGATGTTGCTACCAGAACTTTGAATAAGTTACAGGAGATGGATCCGTCTGTTGCAAGTAGCTTAAATCCAGTAATTCCTTCGGCTCAGTCTTTAAAATGGCAAGACGTATTTAAGGGAGTTTCAATTTCTGGAGATGAAGATATTCCAATAAACAAGCGCGGAAGTGGTGTAAAACGACTTATATTACTTAGTTTTTTTAGAGGTGAAGTAGAACGTAGATTTGAGGAAGGAGATAACAAGGGCGTTATATATGCAATAGAAGAACCCGAAACATCGCAGCACGGTGATAATCAGATTAAGCTTATAGAAGCTATAAAGTCTCTGGCAAGTACGGACAATATACAGGTGATTATCACAACCCACAGTAGCGTGATGGTAAAGCAGTTAGAATATTCGAATCTACGAATTATAATTGATGAAGAATTTGGCAAAGCGGTACATGGCGTTGAGGAAGGACAATTAAGATACCCCTCTCTAAATGAAGTTAATTATTTGGCATTTGGAGATGTGACAGAAGAGTATCACGATGAACTGTACGCATATATAGAATATCAGGGCTGGCGAAATGAGTATATGCAAGGAAAACCTACAAGACTATATCATCATCAGTTATCTAACGGTAGTGTTCGAGATGAGCAGAAAACTTTAACAGAGTATATCCGACATCAAATACATCATCCAGAGAATCACTTAAATACGAGATATACAAAAGCTGAATTAAGGCAATCAATTATGGATATGAGATCATTTATATCTGACATTAGCCAAAATGCTGAAGTGATAGAACCAGATAATTAGAGGAGCGAAACATACATTCGACTAGAAAAACCCGAAAAGATAAAAAATGTTACTTAATTCGTTGCGATAGCATGTTTTTGGGAGGATTTATGATTTTGATAGGACCACACGTAATTTTAGAGATCAACCACAAGTGACAAAAAAAGTGGCCTTTTTAAGACCACACGTAATTTAGAGACCTGCCACAACCACACGTAATTTTTGAGCGCCGAAGTAATTCAGCGCTCTTACTGTATCAGAGGGTTTCGCCGTTGGATTCAATGACTTTCTTGTACCAATAGAAGGAATCCTTGCGGTAGCGATCCAGTGTACCGCTGCCGTCCTGCTGACGGTCCACATAGATAAAGCCGTAGCGTTTTTTCATCTCGCCGCTGCCGGCAGAAATGACATCGATAATTCCCCAAGGAGTATAACCTCTGAGGTCCACTCCATTCTGAATGGCATTGGCCATTTCTTCAATATGTTTGCGGCAGTAGTCAATGCGGTACTCATCATGCACCGTACCGTCTTCTTCCAGCTTATCTACGGCACCTAAGCCGTTTTCCACAATGATGATCGGTTTTTCGTACATACCGTAGATCTTCTCCAGGAAGTAACGTAAGCCAAGCGGGTCAGTGGACCAACCCCATTCGGAGTATTCCAGATACGGATTACGGACACCGCTGGTGCAGTTGCCACCGACGATGTCATCTGAACTGTGTGTTGTGACGTTAGATGTCATGTAGTAGGAGAAGGTGTAGAGATCTACCGTGTTCTCTCTGATATCCTTTAAATCTTCTTCCGTGATGTCTAAATGCACATCATGCTCATCCCATAAGCGTTTGGCAAATGTCGGATATTTACCACGGCATAAGACGTTGGAGGCATACAGGATGCCTTTTTCCCAGAAGTGATAATTGAAGAGAATATCCTTCGGGTCGCATGTTGCTGGATAGAAGGGGACACCGCAGATCATGCAGCCAACCTGGTTGTTTGGATCCACTTCATGTGCTTTCTTCACGGCATGAGCAGTTGCCACAAATTTGTAGTGCAGCTCCTGATAGGCTTTCTGGTTCATCTCATCACTGCCGGTATTTCCGAACATGTCTAAGAACATCAGGATGTTATTGATTTCGTTAAACGGCAGCCAGTATTTGACTAAGCCCTTAAAGCGGGTGAAACATGTCTCCGCATATCTGTCATAGAACTTGATAAGCTTGCGGTTAGTCCAGCCACCATACTTTTCTTCCAGTGCCAATGGCGTATCATCATGCCACATCGTGACTAACGGTTCAATGTTGTATTTATGTAATTCATTGAAGACATCTGTATAGAACTGGATGCCGGCTTCGTTCGGCACTTCTTCTTCACCTGTCGGGAAGAGTCTTGACCAGGAGATGGACATGCGGAAGACCTTTAAGCCCATTTCCGCCAGCAGAGCGATATCTTCCTTGTAGCGGTGATAGAAGTCGATGGCGACGTGATTGGGGTAATACTCGTCCTCAAATACGGCGTAGTGCGCTCCTTCCGGAAGACGTACACCGGTCTGATGGACCAGATAACACTTGTTACCGTCTTTATCGATGTAGGTTTCCTTACGTGGGGAATTGACGGAGCCTCCGGTCATGATATCGCTACGGGCCAGACCTCTTCCGCCTTCGTTGTAGCCGCCTTCTGCCTGATGGGCCGAGATAGCGCCACCCCAGAGAAAATTGTTCGGGAATTTATTCATAAGTTCAAACTCCTTTTTATTTTGAGAGAAAGACGGCAATCTGCCGTCTTTCGTATGTTTTAAAGATATTATTCTTCTTCCGGATCGTCAAATTTTGTGAAGTAAGTAGCCACAAAACCGATGATGACGGATTCCACGATCGTCACGCAGGCCCAGACGAGATTGCTGACACCGCCCGGTAAGTATGCCGGTAAGGAGAGGATACCGTTTGCCAAGGCGTAACATGCTAAGTGTGTGACACCCGGCAGAATCGCTGCGATACCGGAAGCGACCATGACCGTGATGAATGTCTTCTTTAATCTGTAGTGGACGGAGAAGATGATCGGTTCCGTAATACCCATCAGGGCTGTGATACCGCACTCTGCCGCAACGGATTTGAGTTCTTTGTTCTTTGTCTTGTAAGCAACTGCGAAACCGGAACCTGCCTGTACGGCGTTACCAGCTAAGGCTGCCGGCAGGATCAGAGCTTCATAACCGTTATTGATGTAGCTCATCAACATGATTGGGAAGTTGGCGGAACCTAAACCTGTGCCTAAGAAGAACGGGTTGAGGAAGGCCATAATCGGAACTGCGAACCAGCCGCACTTGTCAACGATCCAGTAAACCATTGCGTTTAAGACTTCCGTTAACTTGGCTCCTGCAGGACCTAAGATCGTAATTGTCACAAAGACTGTCAGGATCAGGATCAGACCGCTGCCGACCATGGAACGGACGACCTTCGGTACCAGCATGTTCACGTATTTCTCGATATACTTCTGTGCCAAAACACTGAAGAAGACCGGGATGATCTGTTTGGAATATGTTGCCTGCATAACAGGAACCGCGAAGAAGGTGACTTTTCCGCCGGCTTCCGCTGCTTTTGCGAACATGCCCGTGAATTCCGGATAGACTAAGAAGCAGGCAACCACGATAGCGAAGATCTGGTTGACTTTTAATCTGCCGGCTAAGGAGTAGGCGATTAAGACCGGGAAGAAGTAGTACACGCAGTTGGCGATGTTATTGAGTAATGTGTAAGTAGTGGATTCCGGTGTCAGGATCTTGAACTGGTTTAATAATGCCAGAACGATGGAGATGAAGCCTGCACCCATGATGGCCGGAATGAGCGGGGAAAGTGTGGCGCTGACCAGGTCTAACACTCTGGCAACAGGACCCTTGTTCTCTTCCTTGACGCTGACTTCTTCGGAGTTCTTCACGTATTTTGTGGAGATTTCCTTATAGAAGCGGTCGACATCCGTTCCGACGATGACCTGGAGCACTCCGCCGCCTGTCGCAACGCCCATAACGCCTTCAACGGCTTTGAGGGCTTCGAGATCCGCCTTGGAATCATCCTTCAGGTTGAAACGAAGTCTTGTCATGCAGTGGGTAAGATGTGTGATGTTGTCGCTGCCACCCAGTGTGTCAACGATGTTTTTTGCAGTCTTTTCTAAATTCATGTTTGTCCTCCTCTTCTTTAGAAATACTGAAGGGACTAGCCGCCCAGACGCGTCACTATCCGAATTCTGAAAAATATCAAAGTGAACCTGCTATTCACTAATGACCCTTGCAATATGGATGGTTAAATATAATGCATCCATCTGTGTGCCTTCATATCCGTACTTCTCTTTAACTAAAGAGAGGATATCTTCTGCACACGCATATTCTTTGGGATACTTCCGCTTTACCAGTGCGTGGATCTCTTCATCCACCAGGTCGTCTCCCTTATTGGTAAAGACTTTGCGTGAGAAGTATTTGAGGTGCGTCACAAAGCGGGAGTAGGAGAGCTTGTCTTCGTTATACTCTAAGTGGAAATGATTCTTGACAAGAGTCAGGATTTCCTGAATCAGGCGCGTCATTTCTTGAATGGAAGAGGAATCGCTTTCGCTTTGGGCATTGACAATATGGAAGGTGATAAAAGCTGCTTCATCTTCCGCCATCTTCACGCCGAAGCGTTCATTTGCCATCTGGACCACTTCCAGTGCCGTTGTATACTCTTCCTTATAAAACTTCTTGACTTCCGTTAGAAGAGCATTTTTGATTGTAATGCCTTCTTTATAACGCTGTACTGCCGCATAGATGTGATCTGTCATCATGATATACAGACTGTCACTGAATTCGCGCTTTAAGGAGCGGCGAATAAAGAGAAGGGCGTCCGAACAGAAGAGAAAATACTCTTCCGGAATAAAGGACATCATCTCCTGCAGTTTGTTTGCGGCGTTTGGAGAGGAAAGCACAAACATCTTTTCAATCGAATCGGAGGCAACACGGTCTCCCGCTTTGCGCTTAAACCCGATGGATAAGCCCATTAATAAATAGGTGATCCCGTCTTCTTCTCCTAACAGTACGTTGTTGTTCAGTACTCTGCTGACTTTCATAAGTGCCCCCTGTGAGTAATCGATAAATAAAAACCTGCTCAAAAAAAGATTTGAACAGGTCTAGCTTGAATTAACAATCACTCACCTTTGTAAACTACATCATATGCTTTCTGTTAAGCTGTGTCAACCAAATCTTTGTGAAATTGCGTTCACTAAAACTTGCGTAAAACTTGCCAAAGTAAAATCCGTTTTGAAGAACGAAAATGCAATTTAGTCTGCCTATAGAAAGAAAGTC
This sequence comes from Erysipelotrichaceae bacterium, assembly GCA_045539425.1. GTDB lineage: Bacteria > Bacillota_I > Bacilli_A > Erysipelotrichales > Erysipelotrichaceae > RUG14871. The sequence continues at coordinate 69 of JAZQFH010000011.1, read as the reverse complement.
ATTACTCTAAGATAATGAAGATGTATTATCTGCCTTTCTCAAAGAAAGGAAGTGAAAGATATCATGAAT
>JAZQFH010000010.1:0-5461 GCA_045539425.1 Erysipelotrichaceae bacterium | reverse complement strand
GGAATGCACGGGAGCTGTAGATGATATGGGCAAGAAGATCGCGACCTATTGTATCGCTCCATAATGGATGCTTTCAATTGGCTTCTGAAGGAGCTCGTTATGGTTCTGACTAATTGACTTGCCAGAAGATTTTTCCCAATACATTTCAGCATGTGCTCACTTCCATTCTGAAAGAAACATACAAGTGCGATATATCACACTGCCGAAAAGACAAATGACTTTTCGGCAGTATTTCATAGGGTCTACAATTTAGCTAGTAAACGGTAAACCAGTGGTACGGTAAAAAGAACCCGGCCACCGAAGCGGCCGAGCACAGAGAGTCTTATTTGGATTTCTTTTTGCAGGCATCTGGTAAATCCGAAGACCACGGAAGCAGATCGTCAAGGTTGAAATCGGAGCTTTTCTGATCCAATCTTTGAGGCAGTTCTGTCAGAAGATGCCTGAGGTATTCATACGGTTTGAGGTTATTTGCTTTTGCAGTTTCCACAATACTGTAGACAATTGCGCTTGCCTTCGCACCATTGATAGTATCAATCAGCTGCCAGTTTTTTCTTCCAACAGTAAAGGGACGGATCGCACGCTCCGAAGCAGAGTTGTCGATGGGGATGAGCCCGTCATCCAGGAAAAGGCGCAGATATTTTTCGGCATTGAGACAGTAGGTAAAGCCTTCTCCGGTCTTTCCCTTTGGCGGGACATCGTTCCGATGCTCTTTTACCCATGTGAAGAACGCATCAACCCTCGGTTTTACCGTAGTTTGACGCCGTTTCTTCCGTTCTTGAGGTGGAAGCTTCTTAAATTTCTCATCCAGAAGATAGATTCTGGCGATCTTCTCCAACGCCCGATAAGCGAGTGTGTCCTGAACTCCGGCTTTCTTCTCGCCGTAGGACTTTACCGCATCAGCAAAATCCCGTCTGGCGTGGGCCCAGCAGCAGGCGACGGACACTTCTTCTACTAAACGATCCATTTTCCTGTAGCCAGAGAAACCATCACACTCCAGATAGCCAGAGAAGCCTTTCAGAAATTCTATTGCATGATCTCCATTTCGGGTTTTCTGGTAGTCATATAGTATGACCGGGCGTTCTTTATTATACTCGCCGCTCCTGTAGACCCACATTCGTGATTCGCTTCCTGCCGGGCGGTCATCTTTGGAAACTTTAACCGAGGTTTCATCTGCCTGTATGACAGGTTCTTTGAGGAGTTCCTGGTGCATGCGATCAAACAGAAGGGACAGATACCGTTCACTGCAGCGATTCACCCAGTTGGCCATGACCTGCCGGGAGATAGCAACATCGGAACGCTCAAACTCCTGCTCAATTCGATACAACGGCATGGCATTGGTGTATTTGGCGTTCATCACTGCTGCAACAAGAGATGGCGTAGCTACACTGTTATTCAGCATTTCTACCGGATGTGGTGCCTTTACAATCTTATCCTCACTCTTGCTGGCATACACGGCAACATGATGTTCAAAAACCTCGTATTGGGCAGGATGCATTTCAAGCTTCCTGTATACCTGATCTGGCAGACGCTTCCAACCATTTTCGCCAAAGAGCTCTGCGAGTTTTTCCACGGGGAGCTCATGATTGATAACCGTAGTGGGAAAACCGCTGAGATCCTGCTCGCGCTTTCCGGCTTGTTTTTTCCGTTTGTAAGTGATGTCTTCAAATTCCGGCTCTTCACCGCTTTCTTCACAGACAGCCTCTACTTCATTAAAGAGAGACTCCTGGCCATCATATTCCATCTGCTCGCTCTTTCTTCCAAAAGTGTTGGAGTTGAAAGCAGTGAGGCGTTCCAACAGGACATTATACTCTGTCTGCTGCTTCAAAATCTCTTCGATCAGTTCTTCTCTGGAAAGCGATTTCAGTTGTTCGGCAGTGTAATTCTTCATGGCAGAACTCCGAAATTTGATACGGTTATTATACCAGATTTCAGTTTGAATTGCGAATTTTCTTCATCCCGGATCCCGTCATTTTGCCCGTAAACCTGGTACCTTGCGCGGGCATATATGGCAAAGAAGAATGGAACCTTTTTTGAAGAGTCCATTCTTCTTAAACTCCACAGTGTGCTTGTTATACGCATATACAGGGTGTTTCAGATGCTGCTTTTAGCTGGAAACTGCTGAAAAATCCTTGCAAAATAATTCTCTGATTTGCACAAATTAGCAGATTTCTTTAGGCCTAACCTCCCGGATTGTGCTTTCTATTCTGAATCCCTGCATAAGTCGCTCAAATTGTTCCTGCGTGATATCCAGAACTTCCTGCGGTGTTCTCGGCCAGATGAATCTACCATCCTCCAGGCGTTTATACAGGAGAAGAAAACCATCACCTTCCCATACCAGTCCCTTGATTTTACCTGCCTGTCTGCCACAGAACAGAAACAGAGCGTTCTTCTGATAAGGATTCAGATGCAGTTCACTTCCTATGATCATTGCAAGACCGTCCAGACCTTTCCGCAGGTCTGTATATCCAGGTGCAATGTAGATCTTCTCAAACCCCTTTGCATCATAGAGCATGGCGTATCATTTTCCCGATACTCATCAGCAGCTCTTCTGAGATGTTTCCTGTTATCCCAACCGTGATATTACCTATATTGATAACCGCTTCGGGGCAGAACCCCTCCTCTGCTTTTGATATTGTCCTCTGCATTACAGGAAGCTCTACAAGCCCTTGGGTTATATTTGCTGCTTTTACCGGTTCGAGTGCGTTTTTCTGTGTTTCATAGATATCTTTTCTGATTCGCCGTTGCCAGTAAAAAAACTGTTTTTCAGAAACACCGTTCTCTTGGCACCACGCTCGTTTGCTTTGACCACTTGCAAGCTGTGCCTGTATGATTTCCTTCCACTGCTGTAGTCGTACTTCGTGTGTTACTTGATCCATTGTGATCATACCCCCTTTTCGCGCTTGAAAAACTGCTAGTTTTTTAAGCTCTTGATGAAGGTATTATCTCACATTTCCTATCTCTAAGGTAGGTACTGGTGATTTACCGTTTACTTATATATTGTAGGAAAAGAATAAGAATCTGAGATTTTTCTGAAACAGAGGACGGTGAAAACAGATGCCTGATGCAGCAAAACGGTCTGCGAGAGATGAAAACCCGGTCATCATCCGGATGATGGGCCTTTTTACCATTGAAGCCGGCGGGGCAATCCATGAGGAACTGATGGCAAAGTCCCGAAAGGGCATCAGCCTCATGCAGTATCTGATCCTCGAACGCGGCAGGCCGGTTTCCAGCCGGCGCCTGATTCGGGAGCTCTGGGGCGACCGCCGCAGTGAAAACCCCGAAGGTGCTCTGAAAACCATGGTCAGCCGCATACGCAATACGCTCAATTCCATCTCACCAGGGCTCGGTGCCTGCATTGTCTCCGGGCAGGGTAACTATCGCTGGCATAGCCTGCCGCACGTCCATGTTGACGTTCTTGAGGTAATCGATCTCATCAACGCGCTCCGGCATGAGCCGCCGTCTGAAGGGCACAGAAAGATGACGGAACGCCTGATTGATCTCTTCCAGGGGGATCTCTATCTCACCGGGGATATTCTCAATGGCCAGTCCACCCTGAACTGGCTCCATAATGAATATCTCAGTGCGGTTTACCGCTATATTGAGATTCTGAAAACCAATGAGGAATACACCGGCATCTGCCAGGTCTGCCGCCGTGCCCTCCAGATTGATGATCTGGATGAGCAGCTGCATATCGAGCTCATGCAGGCTCTGGTGAACCTCAACCGATCTGAGGAGGCCGCCGCAGAATACCAGAAGCTTGTCAGGCAGAGCCGGGATTATTATGATGCCGAGCCGGGCGAAGAGCTGCAGGCCTGTTACGAGAGCCTTGCCGAGGCCGGCAAGTCCATCCGCATCAATCTGGACACAATCCGCAATGAACTCATCGAAAAAGAAGGCGGGATGAGGGGGCCTTTCTTCTGTGAGTACAATGTTTTTAAAGAAGTTTATAATATCTACATGCGCAATCTGGAGCGCCTCGGCTCCAGCATGTTTCTCGGTGTGATCATGCTGGGAGAGGCGGAGGATAAAACCAACGTCGTCCGGCGGGAAAGCTGCATGGCTGGCCTGCAGGAGATTCTTCGCAGCAACATGCGCAAAGGGGATATCATCACCCGCTTTTCTGACAACACCTACGCCATGCTTCTCCCCACTGTCAATTATTCCTCCGGGAATATGGTGATGGAGCGTATTGAGGCGCTTTATTATCAGGAATATTCATCCCTCGCCATCAGTTTTTATGCCCGCATCAGCCCCCTCGGCACCTCCTCCTTCTAATCCCCATTTCCCTATTCCCTATTCCCTATTCCCCACCCCTATTCCATAAAAAAGGAGATTTCTCATGCTTACCGTAGATCAGCTCACCGAATATGGTGCCGACACCAAAAAAGCTCTTGCCCGCTGCATGAATATGCCCGATTTATATCTTCGCCTTGTCAAAATGATGGCAGCCGATACCCATATTGCCGGGCTGCGGACAGCCCTCGAAGCAAAGAATGTCAACGCAGCCTTTGAAGAAGCCCACGCTCTCAAGGGCGTTCTTGCAAATCTTGAGCTGACACCGGTTCTCACCCCCGTCTCTGAAATTACCGAAATGCTCCGTCCTCATGGCGGGGTTTCGCCCACTCTCACCCCGGCAGACGAGCAGAGGCTGGCTCTCCTTCTCCCGGAAGCCGAGCGGGAGATGAACAGGCTTCTCGCCCTGATTAACGGATAATATCCCTCAAACTGCTGCTTCAATCCAAATCAATCCGGAAAGGAGGGCACCCCTCCATGAAAAACAGAATAAGTCACCTCGGGCTTGTCATTACCGGCCTGGTCTGCCTGCTTCTGTGTTTTGCTGTTTCTGCCTCGGCAGACAGCAACACTGCCATCTGGCCGCAGCAGACCATGGTCACCAACAGCGGGGGTTCCCTTCTGGTAGATGCTTCGGGTGCTCAGAACGGTTATTTTTTTGCTGCCGTCAGCTATAATACCAATCACCGCCTGAAGCTCCGTGTCATCAAAGACGGCACCACCTTCACCTATGATCTCAAGTCTGATACCTCCTACGAGCTGTTTCCTCTTCAGCTGGGTACCGGCTACTACGAAATTCATCTCTATGAAAATGTCTCCGGCAAAAAATATGCAATGGCAGGCTCTCTCGGCCTGTACGTGACTATGGAAAACCAGGAGGCCGCCTTCCTCGTTCCAAATCAGTATATCAGCTATACCAGAGCATCTGAGGCGGTTGCCAAAGCGGATGAACTCTGTGCGGGCAAAAATGAGAAGGACGCCTATGATGCTGTCTGCAAATTTATGAGCACATCCTTTGTGTATGACTTTATCAAGGCCGTCACTGTAAAGCCCAGCATGCTCCCGGACATTGACGGGTCTTATGCAAAAAAAATGGGTATCTGTCAGGATCTTTCCGCCATCACCTGTGCCATGCTGCGCACGCAGGGCATCCCGGCGAGAATGATTA
>JAZQFH010000009.1:0-32577 GCA_045539425.1 Erysipelotrichaceae bacterium | reverse complement strand
TTTTCTGAGGAGCAGAAACCTATAACGAACGAAAAGAAAAGATGTAAAACATATGATTACATCTACGCTAACCTAACCGCCGTATGCCGAACGGCACGTACGGTGGTGTGGGAGGGGCTAGTAATTAGCCCCTACCCGATTTGGTTATAATAGAGAAGCTTCCTTAGTCCAGATCTTCGCCGTTTGTGGCAATGACCTTCTGATACCAGTAGAAGGAATCCTTTTTACTGCGGTTATACGTACCGTTTCCTTCATCGTCCGCATCCACATAGATGAAGCCGTACCGCTTGCTCATGGATACCAGCGAGCAGGATACCAGGTCAATGCAGCCCCATGGCGTATAGCCGATGACATCCACGCCATCCTCAATCGCTTCCCCAATCGCCTTGATGTGAGAGCGCAGATAGGAAATGCGGTAGTCGTCATGGATCCTGCCTTCCGCATCCGGTGCTTCAAAAGCTCCAAGTCCGTTCTCCACGATATAGATTGGGAGGTTGAAGCGGTCTCTTAATTCATTCAGGGAGATCCGTAAGGCGGTCGGGTCAATCTGCCAGCCGAAATCGCTGGTTTCCAGATACGGGTTCTTTAATCCGCGCATGAAGGAACCGACTTTTTCCTGCCGTTCCGGATCCGCCGTAACGACGGAAGACAGATAGTAGCTTAAGGAGATGAAGTCCACTTTCCCTTCGCTTAAGATCTTTTCATAACCCTCATACCAGTTGATTTCAATATCATGTTTCCTGAAGTAGGAGAGAATCCATTTCGGATAATATCCCTTTGCCATGACATCGCAGAAGAACATGTTGAATTCCGTCTCTTCATGTGCCCGGTAGGCATCTTTCGGAGATGGTGTCTCCGGATAGAGATGATGCAGGTTGAACATGTTGCCGATCAGACACTGCGGCGCTGTTTCATGTGTGTATTTCACGATCATGGCGCTGGCGATGAACTGATGGTGCAGTGCCTGCTGGCTCATCACGTCCATGGCGTGGGAGGTTTCCGGCGGGAAACGCAGGCCATGACGGAGATTCGGCGGCGGCAGCTGGCGGTCTCTGTCCAGAATGATCCCGCCTCCCAGATAAGGAACGGCCGTGACCATGTTGATTTCATTGAACGTCAGCCAGTACTTGACTTCATCCTTATACTCATCGATCAAAAATCTGAGGTACTTCATGCAGTACGGAATGATTTTCGGAGACATCCATCCGTTGAATTCGTCCACAAAACCAATCGGCAGTTCGTAATGGATCATCGTTACCAGCGGTTCAATGTTGTATTTGTGCAGTTCCTGAAAGACATTGTGGTAGAATTCCACGCCTTTCGGATCCGGCGTTTCTTCCCTTCCCGTCGGGAACAGTCTTGTCCAGGAGATGGACATACGGAAGGACTTGAATCCCATTTCCGCCAGAAGCGCAATGTCTTCCTTATAGCGGTGATAGAAATCAATTCCCCTCCGGTTCGGGAAATTCAGAGTGGCTTCCTCTTCTCTGGCTTTTTTCAAATGTTCCGAAGTCATGAAGTTGCACGGAATCTTCGGTCCTCTGTAGTAAACGTAATCCAGATGGGAAAGACCTTTGCCGTCTTCACATCTTCCGCCTTCGATCTGAGCCGCGGAAGTAGCTCCTCCCCACAGGAAATTCTCAGGAAATCTTGTCATACTTCTCCTTTCATTTCAGCAAATCATATTATTTACGCGAATGGCTTCAGCGTTAAGTCCCGCCAGGAAAAATACCCTGAAAAGCGGATCATGATAAGAAAAGACTCATCCGGTCTCATCAAAAAGAAATAACGATCCCGCTACATTCTTTAGGATAAGCCTCAAATGAGCCTTTGAGTTACAAACCTAATGATTCTGTTTTCTGTATCTAAATTCAGTATACAGTACGCGTGCTTTTTGCGTCAACAGTTTCCGTTCCTACACTGAAACAGCCCTGATTTGCCTAATAAAAAACGGATGTCTTTGAAATGCATCCGTTGATTGAAATCTTATAACAGGCAGATCAGCCAGATGTAGCAGATGGTCTTCGGAATCATCAGCATGCCCATCTTCGGGTTCTTCCCCGCAAACTTGACAACTGCCATATAAAAGAGAAAACTCAGCGTCACCAAGATTCCCATCAGCCACTGATGATAGGCAATCAGAAGATAGCTGACTGTCAGAATGCCCATCAGGCAGAACGGCAGATTCCTGTAGATTCCCCAGGGGTTATCCGTGTTGTGCTCAAACCACTTATTCTGCGGGAAGAGGCAGAGGGCAATCCGGATGGCACAGAGATGAATCAGTGCCAGACGGAAGAGATCCGGTGCCGCATTGGCGGGATCACGCTCCTTCATGACGAAGAAGAGAAGAACATAGAACAGGGTCATCGTGATCGAACTGATCAGATTGCCCAGTCCCAGCCAGGCTGCACTGTCTTTACTTTCCCCTTTGATATTGATCAGAATCCGCGGAATCAGATGAAAGGCATCCCCACCGCCCAGAAGCAGCGTCATGATTCCGCACAGGCGGTAGTATTCCGTTCCTCTGGAAAGAAACTGAAATCCTTTCACAAAGACGAAGATGAGGTAGCCGGCACAGAAGATGCTTTCGCCGATCCGCATGCCGAGCGGTTTTTCCTTTTTCATCGCATTACCCTCCTCTTTATTTCAGATCCGAGATGACCGTAAGCTTTTTATTGCTTTCATCTCCAATCACGACTTTCACTTTCACATCCGTCGCATATTCCACAGCCTGCACATCATCCGTCACACTGATCCCGTCTTCCATCACCTTTTTCAGGGCTTTTCTGATCAGCTCCGTCTCAAATGCCTGCGGGGTCTGCGCGTGATAGAGCGCTTCGCGGGGGATGGTCCGCACCACGAAACCGTCCTTTACTTCCTTGATGGTATCCTTTTCAACCGTGGCCAGAAAACATGCCGGATACTCCTTTAATGTTTCCTTGAGCTTGTTGACTTCTTCCATGCGAAGAAACGGCCTTGCACCGTCATGAATCATGACATAGGATTCTTTTGCCATGTTCACACCGCTCAGAACACTGTGCGCACGTGTGGCACCGCCATGCGCGCGTTCCACACCTTCGGGAAGCGGGATATCGTAATCCGCTTCGGATAAGACAACGATCACCTGAGTGCAGTCCGGATCACTCAGAAAGAGCTGTAACGACTTGTCCAGAACCCGGACACCCTTTTCCATTTCATAAAGAACCTTGTTATATCCCAGATGCATACGCGTACCGCTGCCGGCCGCCACAATGATTGCAGAGTATTTCATAAGCCACGCCTCTCTCTTTATTCTATCACACCGAATTATGTTAAAATAGAAGTTGTGATAGTTAGCAGTTGTTAACGGAGGTAATTCATGAATAAAAAAAATATCATCCGGATCTTAGTAGTACTGTGCCTGGCCGGTGTGGCGTACTTTGCGGCAAGCAAACTGACCGCTCCGAAACTGGACAGTTCATTAAAGGAAGTATCCGTGAAATTTGAAGTGGAAGATGCGGACGGCAACAAGACAGTCATCTATGAGCAGAGTGTCAGAACCAATGCGGAAACGGTCGGCGAGCTGCTGGAAGAGCTGAATGAGACTCCGACCATCTCCATCACGCTCAGCGGAGAAAAAACCGACCCGTATGGAAGAACACTGGTCGGTGTCAATGAATACGTGACGGAAGACTGGAACGGCGGACCCTGGTGGCTGTATAACTCCACCACCAACAAGGACTGCGTGGACGCCGGTTTCTGCAACGGCATCGATGCCAACCCGGTGTACGATAAAGACGTATTCGTCTTTACCTTCACTTCCACGTATTAATTCATGAAATCGGTAAAAAAACTGGTAATACTGAGTGTACTGGCCGCCGTGCTTTTTGTCGTGCAGGTGGCCTTTTCTTTTTTACCGAACATCGAGTTTGTGACGCTGCTATTGATCATCTATGCCCACACCCTGGCATATCACGAGGCCTTCCTTGTCATTCTGGTTTTCACATTGATGGAAACCACCGTCTGGGGGATTCACGACTGGGTCATCGGCTATTTATGGGTGTGGTCCCTTCTGATCTTTCTTTCCAAGAAACTGCATCCCCTCTTTCAGGAAAAAGCAAATCTCTGGGCGATCTTCGGAGCCGTCTGGGGAATCGTCTTCGGCATTCTCTTTTCCTTCCAGCATGGCCTCTTTTACGGCTGGAGCATGGGTCTGGCCTTCTACTTAAGAGGTCTGACGCTGGATATCATCCATGCGGTGGGAAACTACATCATTCTGCTTTTGTTATACCGTCCGGTGAAGGAAAGATTCAGCGAACTGTATCATAAAGCACTGAAATAACTCGAGAGCGTGCTATAATCGAATTCATAGCGGGGAAGAAATATGGAAATCAGATTGGCAAGAAGAGAAGACCTGGAAGAGATCATGGAGATCTACAGAATCGCCAGGCAGTTTATGAAAGATCACGGCAATGAGCGTCAGTGGGGAATCCGACAGTGGCCGCCAAAAGAACTGATTGAAAGCGACATTGCCCAAAAGAAGAGTTATGTCTGCCTGAATGACGGAGAGATCGTCGGCGTCTTCTACTACGACTACGGCAAAGACGTGGAGCCGACCTATCAGAATATCGAGGGAGAATGGAAGGACCCTTCCCCGTACGGTGTTGTGCACCGTATCGCCTCCAAACAGAACGTGAAAGGGGTCGGTACCTTCTGCATTAATTATGCCTATGAAAAGTGCAGACATCTGCGCATTGACACGCACGCCGATAACTACGTCATGCAGAATCTGCTGAAAAAACTCGGCTTTGAATACTGCGGAATCATCTACGTTTACGAAGATCATGACCCGCGTTATGCCTATGAAAAGAATTAACTGGCTTTAGCCGGTTTTTTTCTTTATAATGAAACCATGTACAAACTGATTGCGTCCGATCTGGATGAAACATTACTGAACAGTAAAAAGCACGTCTCCCCGCTTGACAGAGAAGCCATCAAAAAAGCCCGTCAGGCAGGCGTGCGCTTTGTCTGCTGCGGCGGCCGCGGCTTTTTAAGCATGCAGAACACCTTCAGGGAAATCGACAGCTTTGATAAAGAAGATGAATATACCGTCTCCTTTAATGGAGCCGTGATCACGGAAAATAAAAACAACCGTATTCTTTCCTTTGACGGACTCGGCTACGAAAAAACCAGAATCCTCTTTGAGGAAGGCCTGCGCTACGGTCTCTGCATTCACGTCTACAGTCTTACAACCGTTTATATCTACAGTATTACCCCGGACGAGGAGGATTATCTCAGAGGGCGGATGGAGTACGAACTTTTAGAAACACCCGACATTTCGTTTTTAAAGAACGAGATGATCACCAAGATCCTCTTTGTCAGCACGGACCAGGACTATCTGCATCAAATCGAGAGTGAACTCTCAGAGAAATACGAAGGCTTTGAAGTCACTTACTCTTCCAATCGCTACATTGAATTCCTAAAGACGGGAATCAATAAGGGCTACGGGCTCAGAAAACTGGCAGAGTATCTGGGAATCGATATGAAAGAGTGTATTGCCATCGGTGACAACTTCAACGACTACTCCATGTTAGAGGCAGCCGGACTGGGTGTGGCCGTACGGAATGCCGCGGAAGGCTTAAAGCCGCTTTGCGACTTTGTCACGGAACGAAGCTGCGAAGAAGGAGCCGTGGCGGAAGTGATTGAACGGTTTGTGTTAGAGACGTATGAATAGATATATTCTGTATGCCTACGCGGCCGTCAATCTTGCCGTCTTTCTCTTATATGGCTATGATAAGCTCGAAGCAAAGAAAGGCGGATGGCGTATCCCGGAGAAAATCCTTCTGCTTTCTGCTGTTCCTGGAATTCTCGGAGCCATTCTGGGAATGACGGTATTTCACCACAAAACAAAAAAGAAGAAGTTCTTCCTGCTTCTTCCCGTCACGCTGATTCTTGAAACAGTGCTCTTCTTCTATTTCTTTTTCAATAAATAAACATATGACTCTGATCTTCAGAGTTTTTTTCACACCACCACAAACTCATTCTCATGCTCAAGATAGCGGCTGAAGGTAAATAAAGCGCAGAGGATCTCCGGAGAGAATCCGCCTTCATCTTCCACCGTCCATCCGCCAATCAGTCCCCGGTGCATGAATTTCAATACTTCACTTCCCCTGTCATCTCTCAGGGAATAGTTGCTGGGGTTATACATGGTCAGAGTATAGTGCTGCTTCATTAAAACATCCAGCGTATCGATACGCGGCAGGCGGTTGATCGGCCAGCCGTTAACTTTCGGGTCATCTTCCGCTGCATAATGCGGATAAGCGTACAGGCATTTCCTTCCTTCCGAATCCGTCATCCGATATTCCTTCCCCTTTAATGTCAGCGGATCGTAACATTTTGAATCCACTGCGGATTCCACGAGGTACTCCTCCCCACTATTCAATACCCTGATTTTCTTTTCCGGGCCCAGGATGATATTACTGATCTTCGCAAGCGGTTCCTTTCCGTCTTTGCCGGAAAGAACCCCGGTTTGTATAAGATATGTTCTGTTCTGGCTCATGTTCTTCCTTCTTTCCAACCGTGCGAGCGCTTTTTACTGTTTCATTATATTTCTTGTTGAATTGTATGAAAAATAATATAATTTTAGAGAATTCATAACAAAACACTTATAAGGAGATTCTCATGACGATTCGCCACCTATCCATCTTTCAGGCAGTCTGCGAATGCGACTGCAATTCCACCAAAGCAGCTCAGCAGCTGCATATGACCCAGCCTGCTGTATCTCTGGCAATCAAGGAGCTGGAGGAATACTACGGAATCAAACTTTTTGACCGCATTGGCCGGAGGCTGAAAATCACCGAAGCCGGCAGGAATCTGTTGCAGTATGCCGGACATATTCTGAGTCTTTTTCAGAGTATGGAAACCGGACTTAGAAACTGGGACAGCAAGGGTATGTTGCGGATTGGTTCCAGTATCACCATCGGTGCGCAGTTTCTGCCGGGTTACGTTAAAACCTTCAATTATCTTAATTCCGGCATCATAATCAACGCCTACGTACAACCATCCGAAGTCATTGAGCAGCGTTTATTGAATAATGAACTCGATTTTGCTCTGGTGGAAGGCGTTCCGCATGACCGCAGTATTGTAAGTATTCCCTATATGACGGATGTGCTCAGTGTCATCTGTTCTGCGGAAGGCCCCTGGGAAAACAATCAGATCATCACTCCCGAAGAATTTCTGAAACAGCCGATCCTGTTGCGGGAGCCGGGCAGCGGAACAAGAGAAGTATTTGACGGAGTCATGGCTTTGCACGGCTACAGCGCTGAGCCGATCTGGGAAGCGGAAAGTACCACAGCTTTGATCAATGCCGTAATCAACGGCATCGGAGTTGCCGTCCTTCCGCACCGCATGATTCTGCCATCTCTGAGGAATAACTACATTCACATTGCCAGGATTCAGGGAATGGAGTTCAGACGGGAATTCAAAGTCATCTATCATAAGGACAAGTACCTGACTCCGTCCGCCCGGGAATTCATTGATATGGTAATGCATTTTGAGGAAAACTATCCTCTGCCCACCTATCATTCTATTGTGTAAAAAAGCGCGAAATTATCCGCTTTCTTATAAGTATATCGTTATTATTTTCATAAATTTATATTGTTGGTAATATAAGCAAATCACTTTTATAATGATACCTGTCAGTATCTTATGGAGGATTGCTTACTATGGAAAACAAGAAAAACATATTGCCCGAACTGTTTCTGACTTCCCTGAAAATCGGGCTTTTTACGTTTGGCGGCGGATATGCCATGATTCCTTTAATTCAAAAGGAAACCGTGGAAAAACATCACTGGATCTCCAATGACGATATTCTGGATATCGTCGCTATTGCCGAAAGCACACCGGGTCCGATTGCCATCAACTCTGCTACCTTTGTCGGCTATAAAATCGCCGGCCTTGCGGGAGCGCTGATCTCCACATTTGCGATGATCCTGCCATCCTTTGTGATCATCCTGAGTATTTCCTATGTCTTACGGGAATTTGAAAACAACATTTATGTACAATACGCCTTCAACGGCATCCGGGCATGTGTTTTGGCTCTGATATTAAAAGCATTACTTACCATGTACCGCCAGGTACCGAAACAGATTTTCTTCTGTCTCTTAATGGTTTATGCCCTTATCGCTACTGCCTTTTTGAAGCTGAATGTTCTGATCGTTATCATCTCCTGCGCCGTGGCAGGTTTGATCTACAGTATTGTTACAGAAAGGAGCGCATCATGATTTGTCTGGAATTATTACTCACCTTCTTCAAAATCGGACTGTTTACTTTCGGCGGCGGCTATGCCATGTTACCGTTAATAGAACGGGAAGTCATCAGTAAGGGCTGGCTCAGCGAACAGGCCTTAGTGGACTTCCTGGCTGTCAGCGAAAGCACTCCAGGCTCTTTTGCGGTCAATGTCGCAACCTATATCGGTTCCGAAGTTGCCGGTATTCCCGGCGCAATGAGTGCTACCTTCGGTGTTGTATTGCCGTCCTTTCTCATCATTCTGATCGTTGCCCAATGCTTTGAGAAGTTCAAAGCCAGTAAGACGGTCAAAGGCTTCATGTCCGGCTTAAAGCCTGCCGTGGTGGGACTGATTGGTGCCAGTGCGATTTCCGTCGCCACTACGGTCTTCTTTCCCAGCGGCATGGACATTCAGATTACCGCTTTTATCACCTCCGCCATCATCTTTGTCCTGGCAGGCTATCTATCGTATAAGAAGGTTCACCCGATCCGCATTATCCTGCTTTCTGCCCTGTTGGGCATCCTCAGCGGAGTTACCATTCTATAAAACAAAAGACGTCTGTGTGACGTCTTTTGCTTATTCTGCTTTCTGATAGATGATTTTTCCTTCCCTGATGGTGCAGTAAACATTGTAATCATCATCCATCAGCGTGAAGTCTGCCTTTCTTCCTGCTTCGATTTTTCCTCTGTCAGTCAGATTCAGACATCTTGCGACATTTTCCGCATAAAGCAATCCGACTTCCTCCTTGCTTAAATGGCAGCGGGTGCGTGCCGCTCTCAGCGTCTCATTCATCGTCATGTTCCCGGAATTGATATAGCCGTCCTCAGCGTAGATCAGACCGTCTTTCGCTGTAATCTTTTTGCCGTTTGGCAGAATATGTTCCCCTTCCGGCAGTCCGCTGGCTTCAGACATGTCCGTCACTCCGTAGACGTTTTCTATTCCCTTGCATTTGATGAGCAGGCGGATGAAGCTTTCCGAAACGTGATAGCCGTCGCAGGTCAGCTGTGCTTTGATCCTGTCATCCAGAAGAACACCGACCGCTGCCCCGTTTTCCCTGTGATGCATCGGCGCAAAGCCGTTGTACATGTGGTCTGCCTGACATAACCCGTGATCTGCCGCTTCGCGAACATCAAATGCCGATGCCTGGGTATTGCCAACCGTCGGCATGACGCCCTGCGAGACCATGTAGTCGCACCACTCCATGCTGCCGGGCAGATCCGGAGAGACATGAATCATGGACACATCGCTGTAATTATTGTCCACAAGCCAGTCCGTATGTTCTCTGGAGGGATTCACCGCTTCTTTTGTCATATAGCGTTTTAAGGAAGGATAGATACCTTCAAACTGGAACGGCCCGATTTCCGCTCCGCTCACGCTGTCTCTGATTTTACGAATTTCCCTTACCGATTTCGCGATCCGTTCATAGTCCGTTCCCGCCAGTGTCGGAAAGACGGTTGTGACACCGCAGGACGGCAGCTTCTCACTCAGGTAGCGGATCTTTTCCTCAAAGCTTCCGTATTCATCTGCTTCCTTATACATGAAGCCGCGGAACCATCCGCCGTGGTTGTGGCAGTCGATCAGGCCAGGATAAAGATCCAGCCCCTTCGCATCGATCACTTCATCCTCTGCGGTCTTCTCTCCCACTTCCAGAATTCCGCTAAGATCAAAGCGTACTTCCAGCTTCTGAAACTTCCCATTCAGAAAAACATTGGCATTGATTATTTTCATGTTGGGTTCTCCCTTGTTCTCTACCTTTATTGTATTCCCTTTGTTTTTTTAATGGCAATGATTCCGCTGCACTCTTTCATTCATTTCAAAAAAAGCAACGTTCCCCTGCCTTGCAGAAGAGCATTGCTCTCGAATGTTTTATCAAACGGATTATTAAGAAGGTAGTACCTGGAAGTCTTCCTCTTCCATCTCATCCAATAGATCCGTCAGACGTTTTCTTGCCACATCGATTTCAAGATGGGTCTTATTGCTCAGAGCATCATCGAATTCATTCAGCTGCGCTTCGATCTTCTTCTTGTCTTCCCCAAGCGTTTCTTCATACATCCTGTTTGCCCGTAAGAAGGCGAGGATGTTCTCTTCCTCTTCCCGCGGGTTCTGCTTCAGATAGGCCAGTTTTTCCATTCTGGCTTTCACTTCTTCCTCGGAGAGTTTCTCATCCTGCTTCTGAATGATCATTTCCTTCTGCTCCCCGGTGGATAATACCTTCACTTCCACCTGCAGGAGTGCATTCACATCGTAGGTATAGGTGATTTCAATGGCTTCCTTTCCTTTCGGTCCGACCGGAACATCAATCGTCAGTTCGCCCAGAAGCAGATTGTTCTTTGCCAGATGGCTCTCTCCCTGCAGGATTTTGACTCTGACGTATTTCTGATCGTCATGCGCCGTATACACCGTCTGTGTCTTGGAGACCGGAATGACCGTGTTGCGCTCAATGATCGGCAGATAGTAGCCGGTTTCCAGAAAACTGCCGTTTTCCCTGACAACTTCCGTACCGAGTGTGAACGGGCAGACATCCGTCAGGATCACTTCCTCGATTTCCTTCTGCCGCTCTTTCATGGCACACTGAAGTGCCGCACCGACAGCCACACTGGTGTCCGGATCCACCGTATACTCCGGATGGAGTCCGGTCAGCTTGCGCACATAGTTTCTTACGATGGGAAGACGGGTCGCACCGCCGACCAGAATGATGCGGTCAAGGTCTTCCAGCGAGATCTTCGCATCCCGCAAAGCCTTTTCCATCGGCTTGCGCAGCCGTTCCAGAAGTTCCTGACAGGCGGCTTCATATTCTTCCATGGTGAATGTCTCTTCATAATGTGTATTGAGCACGTTCACCCGCACCACGGCTTCTTTTGATGAGGAAAACTGACACTTCGCTTCCTCGCATGCCTTGTAGATATTGTTGGCGCTGCGCAGATCCAATATTGCCCCGCTTTTAAAGATGCGCTTCAGAAACATCTCCGTTAACACGGCTGTGAAGTCTTCTCCGCCGAGGTCGTTATCCCCGGCAATGGCGTAGACTTCCATGATGTTTTTATAGTATTCCAGAATCGTGACGTCGAATGTCCCGCCGCCCAGATCGAATACCATGCAGCGCTCATTCACACCCTTCTCTCCGACCCCGTAGGCAATCGCGGAGGCGGTCGGTTCATTGATGATGCGGCTGACCTTTAATCCGGCCAGCTCCCCGGCTTTTTTGGTCGCCTTGCGCTGTAAATCGTTAAAATAGGCGGGGACGGAGATGATTGCTTCCGTTACCTCTTCCCCAAGATATACTTCCGCGTCTTCCTTTAAGGAGCGCAGTATCAGTCCCGAAAGCTCTTCCGGTAAAAACGTAATTTCCCCGAGCTTATATTCCTTCTCGGTTCCCATGGAACGCTTGAATACCTTGGCACTTTTCTCCGGGTGCAGATATCCGTATTCCTTTGCCGTCTCACCGATGAGGATCTGCTGATTCTCATCCACACTGACAACCGAAGGTGTCAGCTTCTTTCCGAGCCGGTTGGGGATCAGTTCCGCTTTTCCGTTACGGAAGACGGCAGCAAGGCTGTTTGTTGTCCCCAGATCAATTCCAATCAGCATATTACTTTCCTTTCTTCATACAGTTTTTATAAATCAGGAATTCCTCTTCGTCCGGATAGAGGAGGGAATACTCCTCCGCCAGCTGAATGGCCTTCTCCGTCTCACCGCTGACCTCATACAGTTCCACCTCAAAGAGGTCGAGATCCTTACAGGTGTGATACGGACAGTTATCACAAAGCGGATGTTTTCTTCCTTCTTTCATAAGCTCTAGAGCTTCTTTTATACTCCCTGAGAGCGAGAGTGCACGCACCTTCCTTGCCAAATAAAGCAGGCGGTTCAGGCGGTTCTCGCTGAGCCGTTTTTCAATTTCCTCTAGGGCGAGCTTTGCGTATTCCTTCTGCAGCAGTGTGTTTCCCGCATGGAAATAGGCAAAGGAGAGCTGCAGGTATTCCCGCGAGATGTCACCTGTTTCTTCCTTCTGCTCCGAGGCAATCAGCTTCTGCAGCACCTTGATTTCCGTTTTGAAATCGCGGTCGTTCCAGGCGAGCTGATGTTCCTTCTGGCCGCGCTCCAGCGTGCTGAGCTGGGCGGCGTAATTCGTCTTATTCAGCTTTGCCTTGAAATAGCGCTCTTCCAGCATGTCCAGTGTGATGATGGAAGAATAGTAATGCGTGGAGAGCCGACGGCTCTTCAGCCATACTCTTAAATGCTCCTTCGCTCTTTCATACATGCCGAACTGAATGCAGATATCAAAAATCAGCTTGTAGCCGTAACCGTAATCATATTTCCGGATCATCTCCCAGGCGGTCTCGATGGCTTCATTCGCCCGCTCCATTCTCCTTAAGAGCTGAACCTTACGGTAATAGTAATACGACTGATCCCCCTGGCGGTCCTTTACGAATTCCAGTGTTTTGTTGATGCTAGCCAGAGCCTGATTGTATTCGCCAAGGAAGGCGTAGACATAACTCAGGCGGTAATAGCTGTCCAGCTCCTCCGGATGCAGCTTACGCAGCGTCAATAGATCCACCAGTGCGGCTTCATACTCGCCAAGGTACATCCGGCTCATGCCGGTATAGAAGTAGCCGAAGTCATCCCCGTGCTTTTCGAGTGACTTCTGATAGTATTCCAGTGCCTTATCCGCGCTGTTGGCAAGATCCTGATAATAGATATAACCGATCTGTGATTCGACAGCCGGGCCGTGATTCCGCTCTTTTTCTAAAGAGAAGTAGATTTCCAGCGCTTCCTCATAACGGTGCGCCTTGACCAACAGCCACGCCTTATAATCTCTTAAGCCGTAGTGGTTCTCTTCGCAGGCCAGACCGCGGTCACAGAGCTCCAGCATCAGATTGCGGTCTTCTTCCTTATTCGCATTCAGTGTGTCCCCTTTTAAACAAAGCAGACGGTAAATGAGCACCGAGGAGAATTCCCAGGCGGTTTCATTTCCTTCCATTGCCTGAAGCGACGCTTCATAAGAGCGGATGGCCTCCGCACTGTTACGTTCCTTGTATTCATATAAGAGGCCACGTAAGAACAGTACCGTCGGATGCTCTTTGAGATTTGCGTCTTCCAGCATCGCAACGATCTTTTCCGCCTCTTCATAGGCTTCATTGCGCACTAAGATTCTGACTTTCAGCATATAGCTGTCCAGATTGGATCCGTCCAGATCCAGTGCCCGGTTCACTGCCGTAAAGGCTTCGTTGTCTTCATTGAGATAGTATGCCGCAAAGGCCAGAATCAGAAAACCGTGGGCGGAATCCGGGCGCTCTTTCACAAGTTCCCTGCAGTACGTCATGGCTTTTTCGTACTGTTCTCTGCCCATATAGATTTCCGCCAGTTCGGTGAGCCGCTCTGCCTTCTCTTTGGATTCTTCCAAAGAAATCTTATAGCACTCTTCCGCTTTTTTCTCATCCCCCAGCGTGAAATAGTTATATCCCTTCCGGCCGTACATCTCACCCAGCCGGCTCATTCTGCGCCGGGTACGGACCGTACCGTCATCCTTCATATTTTGAATCAGTTCAATTAAGGCATCCAGATGGCCGATGGAGCCCTGATAATCCTCCGCATAGTAGCAGAGATTGCTCATCAGATTATGATAATCGAACGGGTCGCAGTTATCCTCCGTCAGCTTCGCGCTGAGTGCCTTGGCCTTTTCATCTTCATTGTTTTCCAGATACGCCCAGGCCAGACTCAGCCTTGCGTCCAGATCATCCGGGTTTTCCCGTAAGAAGGCTTTCTTTTCCTCGATGACATTCTGATTCCATTTCTGCCGCTGCTGATCCAGATCATACAGCTGCTGCTGATTCCCGCCGGCATGGCGCATCAGTTCATTGATTTCCAGCACGGCTTCCTCATATTTTCCCAGCTTTGCCAGGCAGTGGGCATAGAGCCATCTCATGCGGTTATTTCCCGGTTTTTCGTTTAATATTTCTTCCGCAATCGCGCGGCACTCTTCATCCTTTTCTGCCATATGCAGCTGCTCACAATAGAGAAAACCGATGTAGTCGTCTTGCGGATACTGCTTCTGCAGTTCACCGAACTTTTCTAAAAGATCTTCGTGATCTCGCTGCATGCGGATCGAATACACTAAGGCATTCCCGTAAGGATGCTGCTCTTTTAAGGAGAACATCTCTCTAATCAGCTGATCTGTTTCCGCTTCCTGCACTCTGCGGATACGCAGGAAAAGATTGAGGTATTTCTGCGCTTCTTCGCCATCCTCTCCCGGAATAAAGAGATCCATCGGCAGGGTATCCGGGAAGCGGATTCCGTTCACAAGGACGTAGTCGACAAAGCCGCGCGGATAGTTTTCGTAGAATTCCTCCAACCTCTCCATCACATGGAATTCGCTGTCGATCAGAACCCAGACTTCATGCGGAATAAAGTAATCCTCTAAAAAGAAGTCAAACAGCTGTCCTTCCGCCTTCATTCTCTGATCCAGCGAACGGACGACATCCATGGCAAAAAGAGCCTCCCATTCCCTGAGGTCTTTTCTGCGCTTAAAGTCATGATACAGCTCTTCCAGCTTCTCCCGGAACAGAGCCACATCATCCTTCTCCGTGCGTATCGTCTCCTCAGTGGATGCGTATTCCAGTGCCTCTTCATAGGCCGCCCGCAGTGCCTTGAACTCTTCCGGTTTCTCTTCCGGATTGGTATGTTCCAAAGCCGCGCGGTACGCATCACGAATGGCTTTCTTATCTTTTGTCGGTTGCAGTTTCAACAGATCCCAGTTCATCATTAACCTCTGATTCTCTTCTTCTATTGTATCAAATATCCCTCAAGGTTGCCTAAACAGATAATATGATTGACACGTTCCTTCACAAAAAAAACTCAGCGGTCTCTCCCGCTGAGTTTTGATTAATGCAGTTTCATGTGTTTCAGGATCATGTACTTCGGCCCATGGAAGGAGAATCCGCCGTCATTGACAAACGCTTCTTCTGACGAATAAGCCGCATCCTTGATTTCTTCATAGATGTTTGAGCTGATGGAGAAACCGCTGAGCGGAGTAACATTTCCGTCTTTATAATAGAGGGCCAGTCTTACCTCTCCTCCGAAGTAACCGCTCGCTTCATCCAGCTGCGGAGCGGAGAAGTTCAGTATCTCAATGTGTTCCTCTTTCAGCAGTTCATCACTCGCCGGATAATTCTCCATAAGCAGAACCGGATAGGAACCGGTGATCTTCTCTTCCTTCAGGTAATATCCGTATTTATTATCTCCCCAAAGTGCAGCGGCCTTTCCGCCTTTTACGACCGTCGTCTTTCCCAGAACGATGCCGCTCGGATCGATCGGGGAAGAATACAGGGCGCCTTCCTTTTCTCCGCAAAGCGTGAGATCAAACGGTACGGGGCTGATTTCATCCTGAAGCTGATAGTGATTCATTTTCAGATACTGGCTGCCGTAACTCAGCTCTTCGGCAAAATTACCCATCAACATGTTCAGCATGTCTCCGGAAATCACCACCGGGATCTCTTCCTTCATGGAAATATCCTTCAGCGTTTTCGCATTGGCACGGTACTGCACGTTTTCCAGTTGCTCCTTCAGAGCTTCTTTTAAATGCAGATCCGTAAAAGAACCGAAGCGCTCGGAATAGTATAATTCAAAGTCACCGTTTTCATTGGTATAGGACGGGATGCTTTCCACAAAGAGTTTCGTCTCTTCATAGGAGTGATCGATTCCCTCCGAGTTCACAAAGCGGATGCGGTTCTGATCGGCGAAGATCTCCGTCGCATTCAGGGTAGCCGCCTCACCTTCCTCACTCTGAGCGATTTCATCCGCCGCATTGCGGCATGCCTCCGCTAAGGAGAGTGGCAGTTCTTTTTTCTTGCAGATGTTTTCCGTTTTCTTTGGTAACGGATAGAACGGATTCTTTACCTGTTTTGCCTTTTCAACACACTCCGCAATCTTATGGCGCAGCGATTCTTCCGTGTCGCTGATCAGAATACGGAACGAAGAAGAGCCGCGGTATGTTTCAAAATCATGGTAGATGGTGACGCTGACTTCCCTGTCTTCCACGCTTCTTCCCGTCTCCAGCTTTCCCATCACATAGAAGAGCTGTCTGCCTTCGTTCTGTCTTTCCCGTATTTCATAGGCGGATACTTCCGGATTCTCCGCTAATAACGCAATGATTTTCTCTACTGTCATCATCCTAACTTCGCCCTCGCTTTCAGATACGGTCCGCCGTCACTGACTAAGACCCATTCCTTATATCCCTTTCCGCAGCTGCCGCTTCCGATCACCTTGTATTCATCAGAAACCATGCTGATGGAATTCAAGAGATCCAATACCGAACCGCTGATTACGACCGGGGAAACGATCTTCCCGCTGAACTTTCCGTCCACGATTTCCAGCCCGTACATGGCCGTGCACTGGATCTGCCAGTTCTTCGGGTCTTCCATGCCGTTATTGGTATCGCAGAGATAGTACCCATGCTTCACGGACGCAAACATATCTTCCAGCTTGTCCCTGCCCGGAGCGAAGAAGGTATTGGTCATGCGCGTATATGCCTTGCGCTTGAAGGATTCCCTTCTGCCGTTGCCGGTCGGTTCTGTCCCTAACTGCAGGGCACTTAAGGCATCGGAAATACCCGTCTGCAGAATGCCGTCTTTGATGATTAAGGTATCATGTGCCAGTACCCCGTCATCATCAAAGAAGTAGGAAGCCTGCGATAATGCCGCACAGGCTCCGTCATGCATGCTGACTTTTTCGGAAGCGACTTTTTTGCCGAGGTAGTTCACGCTCTTGGCTCTGTGCTTGACAAACATATCCATCTCCACGCCGTGACCGAACGCTTCATGGGCAATCAGTCCCGTGATGGATGGATCCGTAATGATGTCGTATTCACCCGGTGTGATCGGGGTGGCTTCCAGCATGTGGATGGCCAGTTTCGCAATCTCTTCTCTCCGTTCACTGAGCTCACTCAGTGCCTTTGCGCTGTCCGCTTCATTTTCCGTCTTATAGACATCCTTGAGAATGTCATTATCCCGGCTTGTCAGAGATGCGATAGCATTCACCCAGCAGTAGTACTGATCCAGACATTTCTTCTCGGAAATGAAGATTTTGGAAACTTCCTGCTTGCGGTAAACGAGATTCGCATAGATGATGCGGCTGTCGTAATTCTCAAAGTAATGACGCATCTCTTCCAGACGCGAAAGAACTTCCTCCCGGCTTAAAGGATGAGCATCTTCCCTCGCAAAGCTTCTTTCCATCTCTTCCTCTTTGATGGCTTTGACATCCACGAAATCCTGATGCATTTCCGGAAGTCTCATTTTTTCTTTTACGTCGATTGCCTGAAGACCTTCGATATCATTGACGGAATATTCGCTGTAGTATCTTCCGTCAAAGGTGCGGATCACAAATCCGCATTCATTTTCCGTCTCATCCACGGAAGTGGATTTACTTCCGGAAACGATCCGCGTGCTCTTGCTGTAAGAGCCCAGAATCGAGACATATTCAAATTCCTTCCGCAACTCCGCGACTAATGCTTTCGCAACGGGGATGCGGTCTTTTAAAAACGGATATAATGCCATACCTTATCCTCTACTTTCCATTAACTGTACCAATTTATCCAGAAAAGCTTCTTCTCCGAACGTATTCAGTTTCCAGAACATCGCCTGGGATCCGCCGGAAGTAATCGCACTCAGCGAAATCACTCCGTCTGCTTCAAACAGCGTCAGAGACATGCTGACACGGTTTTTCCCGAACATGGAATAACGTTCAAACACTCTCACGGAACAGCGGCTTCCCTGACCGAAGAAGTCACTGGAATCTTCCAAAGTGGCGCTCAGGCTCCCGTTCAGGATTCCTTCCACCACATAGTTCAGCACTTCATCAAATTCTCCGCTGAATTCCACTTCATATTTTGCCATAGACTTTTCCTTCTTTCTTTTTATTTTTCTTCGCTTTCTCTGATTCTGCGATAGGCCTCATTGAAAGCTGCAGTCTCATCTTCAACCTTAAAAGACTTCTCTTCATTCACCAGAAAGCCAAGTGCATAAAGAGGTAAAGTAACAAATCCGTCTCCGGTCCCGACATTAGCGTCGGCAATTTTCACTGCCGGATGAACACCGTATTTCTGCGGATTTGCCAGGACATATTTCATGCTGGTTGCTCTGTTATTCGTGGATTTGCATTCGATAATCGTCGCAACTCCATCATCGGAATAAATAAAGTCCAGTTCCGGAGAGCCGCTCGGAGCATGATAATAATATAAATCACAACCGTCTGCCTTTAAGATGGAAGCTACCATATTTTCAGCAATCGCCCCTTTGTAGGCGCTCAGGTCCCCATTGATTACCTGTGCTGCCGTACCTTCATCCAGCATGGATATTAATAAGCCGGTATCTGCAAGAAACAGTTTGAATTCGGTATCAATACGGTTTGCGGACAGCGGTGATGATATTTCCCGGACATTGTAAGATTTATATACCAGGCCCATGTCTAAAAGATACTGCAAGCCTTCCGCTTTTTCCGGCGAGTGACCGCTGGAACGTACAAGGCTATACTGGAATTTTTTATAGTCTTTTGACAGCTGCATCGGCAAAGAATCCAGGCACGCCTCTGCCCTCAGTTTCAGCGATTCGTTGATTCTGTCATTTCCCGATGCATCCACATATCTGCCAAAATCATCGCGGACAGATTCCAGAATCTTTCTCTGAACCCTTCTCACCTGATTCATGTCATGCGTTTCCAGAAAAACATTCACTGCCTCCGGCATTCCGCCGACAACGAGATACTGGAGGTAATACTTTCTAAGTATATCATGCATCGCCTGTGGAATCGTGCTGCGGTTTTGTATCTGCTTTCGAACAAAGTCCACTGCATCCGGATCGACATTCATATTTGTCAGAAATTCCAGAAACGTCAGCGGATACATGGTAATCTGCTCCTCATAGCCAACCGGAATTCCTCTTTTATATGCCTGTCGGAATCCTCTGACACCCAGAAAACTGCCTGTAGCGATGACATCATATCTTCCGTCCAGCGCCCAGTATTTCAGAGAACTGCGGGCATTGGGACAGTCCTGAATTTCATCAAGAATCAGAAGCGTTTCTCCTGGGACAAAAGTAGCTGCAGCGTCATTCAGTGTAATGGTCATCACCATCTCATTCACATTAAAGTTTCCTTCAAATGCGCGGTGGATTTCCCTGTTTTCTCTCAGGTCAACATATACTACATGTTTATAGTACTGTTTTCCAAATTCCCTGACCGTATAAGTTTTTCCAATCTGACGCAGTCCCCTTACGATTAGCGGATAGTGATTCTGTCTCGCTTTCCATTCCGCCAGCGTCTGCATTATCTTCCTCTGTAACATTTCCGGCCTCCTTCAATCCTATTATAATATCCTTCTGTCATTTTTCAAATGATTTTATCATTATTATTTGTCATTTTTAAAAGGTTTATAGCTCACATTTATGTCATTTTTCAAAGGATTCCGAGGTAGATCTCTGTCATTTTTCAAAGGATAGAAAAACCTCAGGCCAATCACCTGAGGCTTTTAGAATCAATATGAACCGTTTTCAATAATACTGTTGGCAACCTTGATGCCGTCCACCGCGGCACTGGTAATGCCTCCGGCGTACCCCGCTCCTTCTCCGCAGGGATAGATCTGCGGTATTGTGGACTGCAAAGATTCATTCCTTACAATACTTACCGGAGAGGATGTCCGTGTTTCCAGTCCCGTCAGGATGGTATCCGGATCCGCAAAGCCGTGGATTCGTTTATCAAAGTATACAAAGCCTTTTTTCAAGGTTTCTGCCACATATTTGGGCAAAATGGTATTCAGATCGCAAAGGGTAACTCCCGGCTTATAGGTCGGTACTACCTTACCGATATGGTCGCTTGGCTGATTCTTCATGAAATCTTCCAGACGCTGCACCGGCGCATAATGGTTACTGCCACCCAGTCTGTAAGCTTTTTCTTCCAGCTCTTCCTGATAGCGGATTCCCGCAAGAGGATCATCGCTTTTCAGATCGTCCACCGTCACATTGACAAGCAGTGCCGCATTGGCATTGACGCCGTCCCGTTTGAAATTGCTCATGCCGTTGGTCACCAGATGTCCGTCCTCACTCGAGGAGGCAATGACTTCTCCGCCCGGGCACATACAGAAGCTGTAACAGGCCCTGCCGCTGTCGGGATCATGATAGACGAGTTTATATTCCGCAGCCGGCAGCTTCAGTTTCGTTTCCGTGCCATACTGTGCCTTGTTGATCTCACTCTGCAAATGCTCGCATCGGATTCCCACCGCAAAGTTTTTCGCATGCATTTCCATCTGTCTTTCACACAGATAGCGCAGCGTATCCCTGGCGGAGTGCCCGATAGCCAGTACCAGTGCATCCGTCTCTAATGTCAAGCCGGTATCACAATGAATCCTCAGGACTCCATTCTTTTCTTCAAAGGAAGTAAACTGCGTATTGAAATAGTAGGTGCAGCCCCTCTCTTCCAGATACATCCGGATGTTTTTCAGAATATGGATCAGGTTATCCGTTCCGATATGCGGATGCGAGAGATAGGTCACCTCTTCCGGTGCCCCGAACTCGTAAAACCATTTCAGTACCTTTTGAATATAGGAGGAGCTGATTCCGGTCGTCAGCTTTCCGTCGGAGAATGTTCCGGCGCCGCCTTCCCCGAACTGAACGTTGCATTTCTCATTCAGCTTTCCCGCCTCACGGTATTCTTTTACATAGTTCTGCCGCTTCTCCACGCAGTCTCCGCGCTCAAGAATCACAGACGGAATCCCGTATTCCGCCAGCCGCAAGGCGCAGAACAGCCCGGCCGGGCCGCTGCCGACAATGACTGGACGGTATGGGGAATTGCGATTCACGCTCAGCTGTTCTTCTTTGAAAGCGGGAACCTTTTTGACTTTCGGATAGCGGCTTTCATTTTTCACTTCCACATCAAAAGCATAGGTGTAGTGCACCTGCTTTTTATCTCTGGCGTCAATCGACTTTTTCACGATGCGGATGCTCCGGACATCCTCCGCACGGATTCCCGCTTTTTTCAGAGCTCCGGTTTTGACTTCCGCATCGCTCAGATCTTCAAAGATTTTTATATTCTCAATCCGTAACATGACACCTTAATAATACACAAAAAATGCTGAATTCTCCACCGTTCCTGGCATCTTAGTTCCTCAATGATGCATCTTATATGCCTCAAATTTGACAATCGGCAGAGGCGTTATATAATTTTTTATGAAGAGAGGTATGTAATATGGGTCAGTATTTTCCATTATCCGTTTCCGGACAGAAAAGTTTATCCCACATGATCGCAGCGATCGCCATCTATTTCGTGGTTGGATGGTTAGTCGGCCCGCTTGCATCTGCAATCTTAGGCTGGCTGCCTCTTGTCGGCTGGCTGATCAAATTATGCATGTGGCTGGTACGTATCTACTGCATCTGCGGTATCGTCGTTACCTGCTTACTGTGGTTTAAGCTGATTAAATAATTGAGGAAACGCTTAAAACGGACGGTTGTTTGAACCGTCCGTTTTTCTTTTTCTCTATTCTTTCACGGAATTCAAGAGCGCATCGTCGATTTTGCCCCAGGCTCCGTTGCCTTCGCCGGCACACTGGATATGAATTCCCACCGTGACAATATCGCCTTCCGTGACCTCAAACGGAGCCACGTTGATTTTCTCCCACATGTTGTAACCGGTGAGGTGTCCTTCATTTGTCGCAAAGAGATCGCCGTTGATCTTCACGTAGGCATAGATAGCCGTCTCCCCGGCATCGCCTCCCATGATGGAGATGGCATATTTGTATTTACCCGGTTTCAGATCCTTCACTTCCTGCTCTAAGTCAAAGTTGACGGAATTCTTGGCGGCACTCCAGAAGTGTCCGTGCCACTTGCCGGTCAGGGAGTCCGTGGATTTTTCCTCCACAAAGATCTGATCGGCCTTGCCGTAATCACTCACCTTCCATGCACCCCATTCCCCGTCTTCAAAGGAGTAGTTGCTTAGGAAGTTGTATTCGATCATGTTCACAAAGCAGGTCGCTTCCTTACCGTCTGCTTCTCCTTTGATCGCATATGTGTTCACGCCGCCGTTCTTCATGGCGTTATAGTCCACATTCTTCCACTCGACGGCGACTTCCTTCTTGGAGTTGTCGTTCATGATGGCATTCACCTTTTCCGGAAGAACGATCTCATCATTCAGGTCGCAGAAGATTGTGACATCCTCAATCGCATCTGCCTGCAGAGTCACTTCATTTCCCTTGTCCGCAAGCGCAAAGAGCTTCAGCGATTCCAGCGGATGACCGTCTTTATCAAAGAGCGCCTGGTTATCCACCGCACTGCCGCCGTAGTACTTGCCGGCGTCTGTCGGATCATACGCTCTGGCATAGCTGCTGGCCCAGCCGGAACCGTATTTCTCCCATTTTTCAAAGTTTTCCTCATAGGAGTTCTGTCCGACCGTGATCCAGGCCGGTTCCCAGTAACATAACCCGATGCCGTTTTTCATCTTTGTGACGGCTTCCATCGTATCCATGATGCAGTTGGCCTGCCCCTGAACGGTATACGGATAATTCTTTACAACGGCGCTGCCCTCTCCGATCGTATTACCGAAGAAGTCGGAATCTTCCGGCGTATAGGCGTAGGAAGTTTCCATGACCATAACTTCCTTGCCGTACTTATCGGTGATCTTATCCAGTTCCGAAATCAGGTTCTCCAGTGTCCCGTGCCAGTACGGGTAGTAGCTGGACGCAAAGACATCGTAATCCAGGCTGTAGTAATCCAGCTTGGAGGCATAGTTTTCATAGCTCTGGTTTTCCGGATTGGCAAAATGCACGGCCACCTTCGCTTCCGGGAAGATTTCCCGGACCGCTTTCGATCCTTCCTTCATCAAAGTGCAGACACCCATCCAGGTCTTTTCTCCGCACATGGCGCCGTTTGTCTCGTTTCCGATCTGCACCATACCGACATCAACCTTGGCATCCTTTAATTGTTGTAAAGAGGCTTTGGTATATTCATAGAGCGCCGGAGCCTTTTCTTCCAGGCTCATCTTGCTCCATTCCTTCGGGACCATCTGTTTGCCCGGGTCCGCCCAGAAGTCGGAATAGTGGAAATCCACCAACAGCTTCATGCCGTATTTCGTGGCCCTCTTGCCGATCTCCACAGCCCGGTTGATATCGTTGTTCCCGCCGCCGTAGCCGTCTCCGTTGGCATCGCTTGGCTTATTCCATACCCTCACCCGGATATAGTTGACACCGCTTTGTGCCAGCGTTTTGAAGATATCGGCCTCGTTTCCTTCATAGTCGTAGAATTTCACGCCGCTCTCTTCCAAAGAGAGAACGGAGGAAACATCCACACCTTTGATAAAGCCTTCCTTCAGATCCAGCTTTTTGACATACAGCGTATCCGAACCCTGTACCACATCCACTTTTTCCTTTGATGAACAGCCTGTAAATACCGTTAACAGGCTGAGGATCATACATAGTAATACTGCTTTTTTCATAACTGCTCCCGTATTATTCGGCATAAAGGATCGCAATCGCATATGGCGGCAGATCCATTACCCCGTCTTTGACATTGATTTCATCCGTAAAGTTTACCATGGCCGCATCAATACGCGGATAGAGTTCTTCAAATTCCGAAACATTCACATTTGCCCGGTTTTCCCCGTCCAGATTCACGATGATGATGACACTCTTCTCATTCCACGTCTTCTTTACAACCAGCTGTTTCGCGGTCTGAAGCGACGGATAGAATGTCATCTCTCCTCTGGCAATCTCCGGATGACGGTTCCGGTAGAAGTTCATCAGCTTATGGTAGTTTAACAGCGAATCCTCATCGGCATCCTGCTGCTCCACGCCCGGGTAGACATATTCGGCCGTGCTTGTATTTTTCGGATTGGCGCAGAGATCTTCCATCTTATCGCTGTTCCACAACATGGCGATCCGCTTGTTCTCATCTCTTCCGCTTCCCACCATGCCGATCTCCGTCCCGTAGTAGGTATACGTGCAGCCGTTAAAGAGACTCAGTAAGCCATAGGCGAATTTCAGCTTCTTCAGCTCGCTTCTGCCGATGCCGCCCGTAATACGGTTGACATCGTGGTTATCCAGAAACATTGCCGGGATGTGCCCGTTGGAGAGCTTCAGCGCATTCTCCAAAGCGTTCTTCAGTGTCGTGGCCGGAGTGGAGCCCTTCAGAGCCCGGCAGATCGTGCCGTCTGCCTGCGCCATGGAGAAATGGAAGAAGGAGTCCACACCGGAAGTATAGTAACCGCTGATCGTTGTGTCATCCGTCCAGGCTTCCCCGACGATGTAGGCATCTTCCTTGATTCCCTTGATCATGCGGTTGATCCAGCTCAGGAAGGCCGTATTGGCCGCATTGTCTCCCGTATAGTAGGATGTGACCGCATCCAGACGGAAGCCGTCCACCCCGTGATCGATCCAGAACTGACAGATCTTCGTAATCTCATCGCGCACTTCCTGATTGTCGAGATTGAGATCCGGCATCGTATCCACAAACCGTGCTTCATAGTACTTGCCGTCCGTGATGCGCGTATAGCCGCTCTTGGCTTCCGTTGTAAAGTTGTACCACTTCAGATATTCCGAATCCGTTCCGTTACGGAAAGCCTGCTTGGCTTTCACAAACCACGGATGGTTGCTGGAGGTGTGGTTTAAGACCAGGTCGATGATGATATGGATGTTACGCTTATGGGCTTCCTCGATCAGATGATCGAAATCCTCCAGCGTACCGTAGCTCTTGTCGATGTTGTAATAATCCGTCACGTCATATTTGTGATAGGACGGAGACGGGTGAATCGGCATGAACCAGATCGCCGTATAGCCCATTTTCTGAATATAATCGAGCTTGGAGATGACTCCGTTGATATCACCAATATGATCACCATCAGAGTCTGCGAAGGATGCCACAAAGATCTCATAGACATTCCGGTAGTTATCATCAACGATTTCTACCTGCGGAACCTCTTCCTTCTTTGCGCATCCGAAAAGGCTGCATGATAATAATATTCCTAATATCACAATACAAAGTTTTTTCATAGAGCACCTCCATAGGAAGT
Organism: Erysipelotrichaceae bacterium; assembly: GCA_045539425.1. GTDB lineage: Bacteria > Bacillota_I > Bacilli_A > Erysipelotrichales > Erysipelotrichaceae > RUG14871. Next base: position 7,274 of record JAZQFH010000009.1, on the reverse strand, counting down.
GAAACGCAAAATGGGAATCCCGTTTTGCGTTTCACTGTCTTCTTTTTTACTTACGTTTTATACCAGAATGTTGTTGGTTGTTTCCGGATCGAAGAAATGCATCGCCTTGCCTTCAAATGTCACATATAATGTTTCACCGTAAGTCAGATGTTTGCGGAATTCGTCATCCAGAGAAATCGTCGGAACGCGGACAATGATCTTCTTGCCGGTTTCCGTAGAGAGATGCAGATGCAGCTCGGAGCCCATCATTTCGTTGACTTCCATCGTGCATTCGATGGTATCTTCTCTCTTCTCATGCACCAATGTCATGTGTTCCGGACGGACGCCTAAGGTAACCTTGCGGTCGCCGACGTTCTTTTCCGCCAGTTTCTTGCCCTTGTCACCCGTCACTTCAAACTTGCCGTGATCCGTGATGACATAGTACTTGTTGCCTTCCTTTTTCAGTTCAGCATCGAAGAAGTTCATCTGCGGAGCGCCGATGAAGCCTGCGACGAACAGATTGCTCGGCCAGTCAAAGACACCCTGCGGAGTATCGACCTGCTGAATGTAGCCGTCCTTCATGATGACGATACGGTCACCAAGCGTCATGGCTTCGGTCTGGTCATGCGTAACATAGATGTATGTGGTATCGATCTTCTTACGTAATAAGATGATCTCAGCACGCATCTGGTTTCTTAATTTGGCGTCCAGGTTACTTAACGGTTCGTCCATTAAGAAGACCTTGGAGTCACGCACCATCGCACGTCCGATGGCGACACGCTGTCTCTGACCGCCGGAGAGAGCTTTCGGTTTACGCATCAGATATTCCGTGATGCCCAGGATCTCTGCCGCATTGGTAACGCGGTTGTAGATCTCATCCTCGCTCATTTTCGGCCGTTTTAAGCGGAGCGGGAATGCCATGTTTTCAAATACCGTTAAATGCGGATACAGCGCGTAGTTCTGGAATACCATGGCGATATTCCGGTCTTTCGGCTGCAGATCGTTGACGACCTCTCCGTCGATTTCCACCGTACCGCCGCTGATCTCTTCCAGACCCGCGATCATACGTAAGGTTGTGGATTTGCCGCATCCGGACGGACCGACGAAGACGATGAATTCCTTATCTTTGATATCAAGATTGAAGTCATGGACCGCAACGACGTTGTTGTCATATACTTTTTTAACATTCGTTAATTTTACACTTGCCATATTGATCTCCTTTTAGCCTTTCACGGCACCGCCGGTGACGCCTTCCACGTAGTATTTCTGTAAACTCATGAATAAGATCGTGACCGGAATTGCGACGATAACACCACCGGCACAGAACAGGGTATATCTCTGAGAGATGGTATCTTTCTGCAGCCAGCTCCATAAACCGACAGCGACGTTCATTCCTGCCGCGTTGTTGTTGGAAATGTAACGGGCAAAGACGAAGTCACCCCACGGAGCTAAGAACGCCGTTAGGATGGTGTAGATAATGATTGGTTTACTTAACGGAAGAATGATCTTGTAGAAGACCTGTAAACGGGTCGCACCATCGATTCTTGCCGCTTCATCCAGACTCTTCGGAATGGTATCGAAGAAGCCCTTGGATACGTAGTAACCCATGCCGCTGGAGGCACAGTAGACTAAGATCAGGCCCGGAACTGCGTTTTCCATGATCATGTTCATATCCTTTAATACCGTATAGAGAACGATCATGGTAAGGAAACCCGGGAATAAGCCCAGAACAAGCATGCAGTTCATTAAGAGCTTTCTGCCTTTGAAACGCAGTCTGGACAGAGTGTAGGACATGCATAAGACGAAGATGGTCTGAATTACCGCCACGGCCAGCGCCATGATGAAGGTATTGAGATACCACTTCGGGAAGCTTGTCTTGGTAAACAGATTGATGTAGTTATCTAACCCCCACTGTTTCGGGATAACATAGCCGACCTGCATTGTCGTTTCCACACGGAACGACTGGAGGATAATGAAGAAGAACGGAATCAGCCAGACGACCGACATAATCACTAAGATGATGTAGATTGCCGTGTTGCTGATGCGGTCCTTTGTCTTCTGCGACATATGACGCTTTTCCTGAGGAACATTAAGATTCTTTTCTGACATTACTGGAAATCCTCCTCATTCTTCATTGACGGTAAGATATTGTAGATCACTACAGTGATAATGGCGCAGACCAAGAAGACACCGATACCCAGCACAGCCGCCAGCTTGTAGTTGGAATCCTGTGTGGTGATCTTGAATAACCAGGTGATCAATAGGTCGGTATAACCTGCGCTGCCGCCGCTTGTCGTATAGGCCTGGTTTGTCGGGCCGCCGCCGGTCAGAAGGTAAATAACGTTGAAGTTATTGATGTTGCCGGTAAAGCTCGTTAATAAGTACGGGCCCGTAACGAATAACATGTAAGGCAGCGTGATCTTCATGAACTGCTGATAGGAGTTGGCTCCGTCAATTCGTGCCGATTCATATAAATCTGCCGGGATGTTCATTAAGATACCGGTCGCAATCAGCATCAGATACGGAATACCAATCCAGATGTTAATCAGAATGACCATGATTCTGGCCAGTGTCGGATTTTCCCAGAACGGGATCCGGCTTGTGATCCAGCCATGCTCCATTAAGAAGCCGTTGACGATACCGGAGTTGGAGAACATCTTCGATACGTACAGTAAGGAGATGAACTGCGGAATGGCAATCGTCATGACCAGGATGGTACGCCATACCTTCTTGAACTTGATTCCCTTCTTGTTGATCATTAAGGCAACGATGACACCGAGGAAATAGTTGGTGAACGTGGCGAAGAAAGCCCAGATCAGTGTCCAGGTGAGAATCTCGCCGAACGTTGCCGAGAAGTTGCTGGTACCGCTGGTCCAGCTGATCAGCTGACGGAAGTTACTCAGGCCGACCCAGGTGAACAGGGAGTTGGTATAGCCGTTGTGGTTGGCATCATAGTTCGTAAAAGCGATTAAGATCATAAAGAAGATCGGCAACGCCGTAAAGACGAAGATACCCAGTAACGGCAGTGCCAAAAGTGTCTTGTGGAATTCATCATCCACAAGTGACCTTAAGTCATCCTTGCCGCTCTTCAGCGGTTTGCCGGTTGCCAGTATTTCTTCCGCAATCTTATTCTGCTTGACATTGACTCTCCATGTATAGATAAAGGCGATGATGAAGAAGATCGTTAAGATCGCATACAGCAGGATCTTGAAGGAGTTGTCTCCATACGTCATGACGTACTGGTCCAGCGTTTCATTATAGACTTCGTGCGGTCCTTCCGTTCCGAGTGTCGGAAGCTTGCTGAGCCAGTAACCGCCGGTTGTGATCATGTAGAAGATAAAGACAACCTCAAAGATCAGAAACAGGATCCCTCTCAGTACCTGTCCTCTGGCGATACTGCCAAAGCCCATCACAAAGAAGGACAGTTTGGTCTTCCAGTCACCGTTTTTAAATGTCATGGCGATATCCAGCAGTTCGTTCTTAATCGCATTCAAGCCTTTCAGAATATAGTTTCCGATATTCTTGATAAAATGCCATAAGCCGAGCGGAATACTCACCAGTACATTCTTGAATCCATACAGGAATTTCTGGAATTTTGTCAGTTTTAAATATTCCAAATCATTTAGTTTTTCCATAGAAACCTCTTATTCTTTATTCCTGCGCATAAATGTTTGTTCGATAAGATAAGAAAACGGGTCGAGGTGAGGGCACCTCAACCCGTAAGTCTTACGATTCGTTGAATTTAGATGATATGTCTGAATTACTGTTTGACTAATTCAACTTTGCCGGATTCCCAGGCATCGTCGTTTTCCATTGTTAAGACGATCTTATATGTGCCGTCTTCTTCAACTTTGAAGTTATCTCCGCCGGCTCCTGTGGAACCTAAGTTGAAGTCCCAGGAAGCACCTCTTCTGACCTTGAATTCTTCACCCGCGTGTAATTCAAGAGCATCGGATGTCCAAGTGCCTGCCGGATCTTCTGTCATCGGTAAATCCGTATCCCAGTTTGTACCTGCGATGGAACCGATCACTGCCCATTTTCTTGCTTCTGCCGGGTCAACCGTTAATAATGCGGCTAACTGATCGGAGTAGCTCTGTAAGATAGCTTTCAGATCATCGTCTGTAGCAGCTTCGCCTTTTTCGCGAATCGCGGAACCGATGGCCTTACCGATATCCCACCAGGCACCCGGATACTGTCCCTGCGGAACAGCATATTCGTTCTGAGCTGCCAGTGCGTTTAATGCCGGGTCGTTCTTAACAGCGTCGGAAGCCTGAACCGCTTTGTTGGACGGGCCCCAGCCGTGTTTTTCGAAACGTTCCTGCTGGCATGCTTCACCAGTTAAGAACTGAGCGAGTAAGGAAGCAACTGCTGCCTTTTCAGCATCCTGCTGAGGTTTGACACCCATCAGTTTGTTGCCGGAGAAGGAACCGATATGATAGGATTTTCCGTCAACTGTGAAGGACGGCAGATCCGTAACACCGAAATTGTCGCCTAAAGCTTCTTTCGCTGTGTTGTAGTCCCATGGACCGGAAACAACAACTGCGGAACCGCTCTGGAATTCAGAGCACTGGGAAGAGTCGTTGAATGCTGCATTGGTAACGATTTCCTTCATACCTTTGGCAGCGATTAAACCTGCATCGGAGTTGAATGTATCTGTGTAATCAACGATATCCGTACCGTTCATGATCCATTCAGAGACACATCCCGTACCGAAGAAGAAGCTTGCTGCATACCATGCACTGTTGCAGAGTTCGAAGGAGAAGAGCTTGCCGGCTGCGTTGCAGTCTGCCAGGATGGCTGTTAAGTCGTCCAGATGATCTTCTGCGATGACGCTCTTGTCATAGTACATATAGTAGCCGTTATCACTTGTTAACGGATAGCAGTAGATTTCGTTTTCGAATGTAGCTGCCTTGACTGCGCCGTTGTCGTTTGCTTCTTTAATTGTAGCAACGGCTTTCTGTCCAGGTTTTGCCAATGCGTTGGCCTGAACAAGTCTGGCTAACTGGTCCTGTGCAAAGCAGTAAATATCTGCGCCTGCTTCAACGTCTGTTGTCATGGATGTGGCTGCATCGCCTTCACCAACTGCTTCAACCGTGAATGTCAGTTTGTATTCCGGATGTTCTGCAGCGAACTTATCCAGCTGAGCTTTTGTCGTATCGACGATGGCGTCAGCGCACCATACCTTAAATGCGTATTCTTTTACCTCTTCCTGTGGTGTATCATCACCGGATGGCTGCGGATCTTCTTTTTTCGAGCATCCAGTCATGTTAATCACCATCATGAGAGCTAAAAGAGCAACCAAAAACTTTTTCATTGTTTCCTCCTTATTATGTCGCATGAAAACGATTACACTATTATTATCGAATACTTTTTGGTAGATGTCAAATGGAATGTGAAATCTCTTTTCACAATCAAAATGTCTCTTTTTTGACAGGTTTCACATATTCTTTCTCCGTAATTTCACCCGTCTGCACCACCACAAAGATATAATGAAAGTATAAGGAGTGCTGATTTACATGACAGATAATATACTTCTTTTGCTGCAGCCGAAGAGCACGATCGTCTATCTGGAAGATAAGATGACGCTGAGGCAGGCACTGGAAAAAATGCGTTTTCACGGTTATACCGCCGTTCCCGTCATCGATGAAGAAGGAAAATACAGTGGAACGGTATCTGAGGGGGATTTTCTCTGGCATATTCTGGATCACAAGGAAAACTCCATTTATGATTTGGAGAAAGTATCACTGAAGGAAATCATCCGCCCAAACTTCAATCCATGCGTTAAGGTTTACACACCGATTGAAAACCTCACGGGCCAGATCCTGAACCAGAACTTTGTCCCGGTAATTGATGACCAGGGAGTCTTAATGGGAATTGTGACAAGACAGAGCGTTATCCGCCATCTGATGGAGAGCAAACAGTAAAAACAAACAGACCGTACCGGAATCACCCGATACGGTCTCTGATTTTATGTCTGCTGCATATCGCAAAAGGACATACCCCTGTAAATTGTTTATAAGGCGTCAACGGAAAACGATTCCACTTTCTTTCCGGACACATCATACAGATCAGCCATGCCTGTATTTGCATTATATTCCACGGAATACGTTACTGTTCCGTGTCCGTCCACAATGTCATTTACACTGAAATAAACCGTTCCGTTTTCTTCCTTTTCATATTCCACGGTAAATCCCCGAATACACCCGTACGGCTCATACATTTCCTTTGCCTGATTGTATCCTTTGGCAATCAGAATCTCATAGATTTTACCGCTGAGAACATAACGTGGGTCCTTCTGACAGTTCTCTACGATCACATTACCGTTTTCGTCACTGATCTCGTAGCGGTACTGCTCTTCCTGCCGGTATTCCACATGATCCAGAATGACCTCTTTCAAAGAATCGTAATGATCTTTGGATGCATTATGCACCAGCTCCGGCTCATGCAGATTCCCATTGATCTTTTTCAGAAGCTCATCGCATTCCTCTTCATTTAAATATTCCGTAATACAGTACTGCAGATCCATATTCCCGCTGACCCGATAGACCTTATAATCGAAATCATTGACTACAAATACCGTCATCTCTTTCGTATCAGTATTGCCACTTGTGTCTTTCGCCGTAACGGACAGCAGATAGCTTCCTTCCCGGGTTGTATCGATTTTAGAAGCATCGATAAGGTAACTCCCCTGCGTATCCCCCTGTTTCAGCTCACCGTCCATGGCGTCTCTGACTGATTCCACAAAGCGGCTGAAATCCGGATTCTCTCCTTTCAGAATCACCGGAGTATAGGTATAGAAAGAAATGACGGGAGGAGTTGTGTCCGTGACATGAAAGACTTTTGTTACGGTCTTTTCTTTACCGTCTTTTCTGAGGATATACTCAACGGTATAGTCCTTCTTCTCCATAACGGAAAGGAGTTTCGGCTTCACTTCATACTCACAGTTGCTTTCAGCAACAAACGAACGGGGATCAATTCCTACGCCGAATTCCAGCGTATCGACTTCTTTCCCTGTTTCATCCGTCACAAAGGTGATTTGCAGACTGTCTTCTTCCCTGTTCTGACACCCGATCAGTAACAGCAGTGCAGCCATGATGAGTGCACCCATGATCCAGTATCTCCGTTTCATTTTCTTTTTTCCTCCTTTTCTTCACAGCTCTTTATTTCGATACAGACTCCTTTGCCTGTATTCTTTTCTTTCTCAGTTTTGTGCTTTCCATTATCATAAATGCCGCAATTAAGTATCGCGTTAATATGGATAAGGTACTGTATATGAAATGCTCATTCCATCCAAA
>JAZQFH010000008.1:0-174614 GCA_045539425.1 Erysipelotrichaceae bacterium | reverse complement strand
AGTTCATAGTCCTCTCCTGTTCTTAATGTTTGTTTGGTCACTTACATTTTAACATTTGAGTCCTATGGACGCTTTTTTTCTGTTGCACTTGTTATGATAAATTATCCACAAAAAAAGCCGTACCCATAAGAATACGGCTTTCTATGTTTCTTTTATTCTCCTTTTAAGAATGCCTTATAAGCCAGATAAGCTTCATAGACATCGGCTTTGGCAACGACTTCCATCGGGGCATGCATGTTGAGAACCGGGATACCGGCATCCAGAACATCCATGTTGTAGTTGCCCAAGATGTAGGCAATCGTTCCGCCTCCGCCCTGGTCTACTCTGCCGAGTTCCGCTGTCTGGAAATAGACGCCGCTATCATCCATCGTTTTGCGGACCCAGGCGATGTATTCCGGATTGGCATCATTGCTGCCGGACTTGCCGCGGGAACCCGTGTATTTATTGAAAACGATCCCGTGGTTCAGATAAGCGGAGTTCTTCGGTTCGTTGACTTCCGCAAACAGCGGGTCGTACCCTGCGGAGACGTCCGAGGAGAGCATTCTGCTCTTGCTCATCGCTTCTCTGACATGCAGGTAGTTGGTGTCTCCCTGTGCCTGTAAGAGCGTCGCAATCGTGTTCTCAAAGAAGAGAGACTGAGCTCCCGTGGCACCCACGGAGCCGATTTCTTCCTTGTCGACCAGAATGCAGCAGGATGTGTATTCCGGCGCATCCGTGTCTAAAATCGCTTCTAAGGACGTGTAGGCGCAGACTCTGTCATCGTGGCCGTAACCGGCAACCATGCTTCTGTCTAAGCCGTAGTCTCTTGCCGGACCGGCCGGAACGACTTCGATTTCCGCGGAGAGGAAATCTTCCTCTTCGATGTCATATTTCTTCTTTAAGAGTTTCAGGATGTTGGCTTTGACCGCATCCTTTTCTTCCTTTTTGAGCGGCATGCTGCCAAGCGTCACATCCAGGTTTTCCCCTTCGATGACCTTGCTGGCTGTCTTGCCCATCTGATCCGCAGCCAGGTGGATCAGTAAGTCGGAAATGCCGACCACCGGATCCTTGTCGCTTTCACCGATATTGACGTTGACTGTCGTTCCGTCTTTTTTGCAGACGACACCGTGCAGTGCGAGCGGGATGGTGACCCACTGGTATTTCTTGATACCGCCATAGTAATGGGTATCTAAAAGCGCAAAACCGTCTTTTTCATACAAAGGATTCTGCTTGACGTCCAAGCGCGGAGAGTCGATATGAGCTCCGAGGACGCGCAGGCCTTCCGCAACCGGTTTCTGACCGATGACGTAAAGCGCGACGTTTTTATTGCGGTTGACAAAGTAAACCCTGTCCCCTGCTTTCAGCTCAGCTACCTTGTTAAAATCAGTAAAGCCCTTCGCTTCGGCAAGTGCAACGGCCTTCTCTGTTGCCAGGCGTTCCGTCTTGGCATAGCTGAGGAATTCCTTATAGCCTTCGTTAAAAGCCATCATGGCTTTTTCCTTGTCCTTGTTCATTTCCAAATAGATGTTTTTTGCGTACATGTCATTTTCCTTCTTTCTAGAAACAGCAGAAACCAAACCGCGATCCTAAGAGGCAGTTGCACAGAAGGTTGAATAAGAGCAGCCTTGTGCAGAGGTTCGGTGAACCGAACGTGTAGTAGCGGCGGTTATAGTTATTTGTTGTGTATTGACGGTAGTTGTTTCTTCCCTGGTTAAAGGAAGCGTAGAGGTTCCGGTAATTCATATTCGTCGGATCCATCTCATAGGCGGCTTTCGCGTACTGGCGCGCCGTTACCGTATTGCCCAGTCCCGCATGGCAGAGCGCCTCATAGTAGAACCAGGTCGGTCCGTGCTCGGCAATGCTGTCAAGGATATTGAGTGCCTGCTCATACTGGCGGTTATTGATGTAGGCAGCGGCGGAGTTATACGCCTGCTGGTCTCTTCCGCCGTTCGTCTGATAGAAGCCGTTCATCCCGCTGAAGAGATCCTCGAAATTGAAGCCGTACATACGGAAGAAGTCATCGGCATACTGCGTCTGCGTACTGCCGTACTGGTAGCCGCTGCCACCGTTTGCCGTAGAGTTCTGGCGCTTGTAATACGCCGCATTTCCGTTCTTTTTAATATCCATCGCAAATTCATAGGCTTCCTGAATCTGCTTGAACTTTGCCTCATCCCCGGTTTCCTTGTTGTCCGGGTGGTACTTTTTGGCCAGAGAACGGTAGGCTTTTTTCACTTCATCTTCTGTTGCTTCCTGGCTTAAGCCCAGTACTTCAAAAGGGTTCATTCCCCGGCCTCCTTTCTGTATCGGCTCTCATAATTGAGCCACACACCTGAATATAACACATTTTTCAGGATTTTATCATTCGGAATGATCGGAAGGCGCTCATATTCCTGCACACAGAGCGCAATCGTATCCTCCAGCGCCGCAATCATTGCCTCCTGATCGAAGTTTTCCTTCAAAGGATTATAGAGTCCTTTTTTCTTATCCTGCTCTAAATCCATCACCGCATCCATCAGGTAGATGAACTTGCCGAGGTAGTAGCCGCACCTTCCGAGCGGCACTTCCCATGCGTCACGGCGATAGAGGAAGACCTCCTGCATGATTTCACCGAAGACGCCGGAGATCTCATCCACATTCTGACAGTTCGCTTTCTCCAAGCGCGTAATCTCTTCCAGTTTCTCTCTCACAAAGGCTTCCTTTGCGGGATAGCGTCCCTTCATTTTTTCAAACACGCTGCGCAGTATCCGTTCCGGAAGCTTGCGGTTCTCATCGTTTCTGTCATCCAGCGCCTTATAGTAAGCCAGAAGTATTGTCATATCGGCGCAGTAGTCAATGTATTCGTTCTGATATCGGCCGTGCTTGTGAAGCGGATGCAGGAAGCAGGTAAACTTCTCTTCCTTTTCCTCCGCTTCATAAAGATCACTCAGCAATACTGCCACAAAGGTGAGATCGAAGTTCAGCGTGATCTGCCCCTTTAAGCCATAGCGCCGTTTCAGCGACGAACAAAGGCCGCAGTAGTAGTTGCGGTAGTGCTGCACCTCTTCTTCACTCAGTGCCTTTTTATCAATCATGATGTAACCGAACATTTATGCCTCCTCACTGACTTCCAGACCCTTTGGAAGTGAAACGATAAAGGTGGTCCCGACCGAGACCTTGCTTTCCACATTGATGATGCCCCGATGCAGCTGAACGACCTTGCTGACAAGGGTCAGGCCGATGCCGTTGCCTTCGGAAGAATGCGAGGCATCTCCCTGATAGAATTTATCAAACATGCGTTTCTGGACATCTTTTGAAATTCCCTTGCCGTTGTCCTTGATGACAAACTGCACGGAGTCTCCCTTGTCCACCAGGCTGATATAGATGATCCCGTTTTCCGGGGTGTATTTGATGGCATTGTCAATCAGATTGATCCACACCAGATCCAGTAATTCCTCATTCCCCCGCATGCGGCATTCCTCAAGTTCGATATTGAGCTCCTGGTTCTTATTCTGCCACTTGCTCTGCAACATGATGATGGCATTGCGGATCTGTTCCGTGACATCGAACTCCGTGGCGTTGTAAAGGGCCATGCGGTTCTCCACTTTGGAAAGCGAGAGCACGTTCTTTGAAAGCGTGGTCAGACGGTCCGCTTCGGAAATGATGATATCCAGATATTCCTGCCGCTCCTCTTCACTCAGATTCTTGTTTTTCAGAATCTTCGCAAATCCCTTCACGCTGACGATCGGGGTCTTGAACTCATGAGCGAAGTCATTGATGAAGTCATTGTGCAGGACCTCTACCCTGCCGAGGTTTTCCGCCATGGCGTTGAAGTTGTCGCTGATATTGCGGAATTCCTTCTTTGCAACCGGCATATCCATGGAGATGCGGGTATCAAAGCGCCCTTTGGAGAGCTGCTGCATGCCTTCGATCAGATCGTTAAACGGACGCAGTAAACGCGAGGAAAATAATGCCGTTAAAAGTGTTCCCAGAACCAGGGAAACCGCGGAGAGAATGTAGAACGAGCGGACGAAGTTGATTTCGGAAATCTCGTCCATCACGCCGGTATTATACAGAATCAATAGGATCACGCCGCCTAAAAGAATCGACAAAAGCAGGATCAGAAAGATCCCGATTACGATGATTGCCGTCAATTTGGCCATGCTGGTCATCTTGCTTTTCGATTTCAAACTTTGCGGACTCCTTTGTATCCCAGCCCGCGGATCGTCACGATTTCAAACTCGTCAAAGTTCTCAAAGTGATTGCGCAGGCGGTTGATATGCACATTGATGGTGTTGTCCGTCGAATCGCTCTCCGGACCCCAGATCTCTTCCATTAACTGGATCCGGGTAAAAATCTTATTGGGATTGGATAAAAGCTTATAGAGCAGATAGAACTCCTTCTGCGGCAGCGTGATGACTTCCTCGTTGCGGATGACGCTTAAAGAGTCGTAATCCAGCGTGACATCCCCAATCGTGAGTTTGTGCTCGGAAACCTTCTTACTGCGGCGCAACAGTGCCCGTATTCGTAAGAGCATCTCTTCCTCATCCACCGGTTTGACCATGTAGTCATCCGTCCCGCTCAGAAAACCCATACGGCGGTCACTGACTTCCCCTTTGGCTGTGATCATTAAGATCGGCGTATCCTCATCCACATCGCGGATGGCCTTAGCGACTTCATAGCCGTCCAGCTTCGGCATCATGACATCCAGAAGGATCAGATCCGGTTTTACCGCATGGAAAACATTCAGCGCTTCTTCGCCGTCTTTTGCGCTGAACACCTCGTATCCGTTGTCCTTCAGGATGACTTCCATCAGCCGTCTGGAGTTTTTGTCATCTTCCGCCAATAAGAGATTAAACATGTCTCTATTATACTACAATGCCGTTTTTCTGAAAGAAAAGAAGCGAAATGCCGTCCTTTTTCGGGGAAAAATTAATATTCAGTTTATTTTCATTTACTATAATTCCCTTTGTGTTTGAGGACAAAAGATATGAAAACCAACCGCTGAAGCAGGAAGACTTCGTGCGGAAATACGTGAAGAAGAGCGATACCTCTTACCGCTTTCTGCGTTTTCTGCTCTCACCGGTTGCGACTGTTCTCTATCACCCCGTCTATATCGGAAAGGACAACATTCCCGAAAGCGGAAGCGTGATCCTTTGCAGCAATCACCGTCATGCGGCGGACGCGGTTTTTCTGAGCATGTCCACCAAGCGCACGGTGCATTATCTGGCCAAAAAGGAACTTCACACTTCCCCGCTCGGCTTCTTCTACCGCATGGCCCAGACCATTCCGGTCGACCGCTCCCGTAAGGATTCCAATCCTTCCGCGGCAGCCCATGAGGTATTAAAGAAAAATGAAGTCATCGGGATCTTCCCGGAAGGAACCCGGAACAAACATGCGGAAGAGTTATTACCGTTTCACTACGGTGCCGTCCGCATGGCTCAGAAAAGCGGAGCCAGCATTGTTCCCGTTGCCATCTGCGGAGAGATCAGACCCTTTACGGGAAACGTTCGCGTTCATATCGGCGAGCCTTACAAAATCGGAGAAGAATCCGATTTGAATGAGGAAAACAGAAAGCTGAGAGAAGTGATTGCTCAGCTGTACGAAAGAGGAAAGTTATGATTTACGAAAAACCGGAAAATGTCAAAGCCCCATGGTATAAGTACTATGGCGGAATGCGTCAGCATTTAGATTATCCAACCTGCTCCCTCTTCAATTTCATGAGACAGCAGAATCTGGATCGACTCGACTATACTGCCTATAACTATTTCGGCAGACAGGTCAACTACCGCACGTTCTTAGCACAGATCGATGAAGCAGCCAGAGCCTTCAAGGCTTACGGCATCAACGAAGGCGACGCCGTCACCATCTGCATGCCGAACACACCGGAAGCTGTCATCTCCTTCTATGCATTGAACAAGATCGGTGCGATCGCCAATATGATCCACCCGTTAAGTGCGGAAAATGAAATTCACTATTACTTCGAGGTCAGCGAAAGCCGCCTGGTTGTCGCCATCAACGTCTCCGTTGAAAAAGTACTCAATGTCATCAAGGACACCAAGATCGAGAAAGTCATCCTGGTCTCCCCTGCTGACAGCATGCCGCTCGGCTTAAAAGTCGGATATACTCTGACACAGGGCCGCAAGGTGCATGTACCGCACTCCGATCTGCTCATCAAATGGGCGGACTTCCTCCGCCTGGGCGAAGGCAAGGAAAATTTCAATGCCAACACAGACGGAGCCACAACGGCAGCGATCCTCTACAGCGGCGGAACGACAGGTTATCCGAAAGGCATCGTCTTAAGCAACCGTGCCTTCAATGCCTGTGCCTTAGGCGGAATTGAAGCCTGCCAGTGTTTGGAGCCGCAGGATGTTGTCTTAAGCATCATGCCGGTCTTCCACGGCTTCGGCCTGGGTATCTGCGTTCACACGGTCATGGTCTTAGGCGGAACGGCAGTCTTATTACCGCAGTTCTCTGTTAAGACATTCGATCAGCTCTTAAGCAAATACAGACCGAGCGTCATCGCCGGTGTTCCGACATTATATGAAGCACTGCTTCTGAACGAGAAGATCCAAAAGATGGACCTCTCCTTCATCAAGCTGGCCATCTCCGGCGGCGACAGCCTCTCCATTGCCTTAAAGGAAAAGCTGGATGCCTTCTTCAAGGAACATAACGCCAATATTCAGATCCGTGAAGGTTACGGCTTAACGGAATGTGTCACGGGCACATGTCTGACACCGAAAGACTGGTACCGTGAAGGTTCCATCGGCTTACCTTATCCGGACAACTACTACAAGATCGTCCGTCCGAACACCCATACGGAAGTTCCGTACGGGGAAGAAGGCGAGATCTGCTTAAGCGGTCCGCAGTTAATGAGCGGCTACTTAAAGGACGAAAAGGAAACCAACCATGCCCTGCAGTATCATGAAGACGGCTTATTATGGCTGCATACGGGAGACCTCGGCTACATGGATGCGGATGGCTTCATCTACTTCAAGCAGAGACTCAAACGCATGATCGTTTCCAGCGGTTACAACGTCTATCCGCAGTATATCGAAAACGTTATCGATTCCCATCCGGATGTCTTAATGAGTACGGTTATCGGTATCGACCACCCGTATAAGAAACAGGTTGCCAAAGCCTTCATCGTTTTAAAGAGCGGTGTGGAACCGACGGAAGAACTCAAGCAGGATATCTACAATCACTGCGTGAAGAACCTGGCCAAATACTCCCTGCCTTACGAGATGGAATTCCGCGAATCCCTGCCGAAGACACTTGTCGGTAAGGTCGCCTATAAAGTCTTAGAGGACGAAGAGAAGCATAAGCAGCATAACGATGCCGCTTAATTCATAGCAAAAAAGACGATGGCTGACATCGTCTTTTTTTGTTCAGATAGTCTTCACATTTCTGCTTCATAATACAGAAAAAGGAGGAAGATACATATGCCAATGTCAAATCTGGAAAACTACACGCCGGAAGTCACGGAAGAGGAAGTCGCAGCCGAAGAAGAAATGCCTTCTGAGGAAGAAGAAACCACGTTCCCAAAGCCGAAAGACGGAAAACGCCCGCACCATAGACCGCCGTTCAAGCCGGAAGGAGAAGAAAAAGAACCACCGCTTGATGAAAACGGAAAACCTCTGCCACCGGAAGAAAACGGACCAAAGAAACCACATCACGGCCCGCATGGGAAACGCCCGCCAATGTCAAAACCGTTTGGTAGCGGCGAGATGCCCTTGCCGGAAGATTTCCCTCTGGAAGGAAGCGATACGGCTCCATTTGAGGAAGACGAGACGGAAGCTGCCACTACGGAAGCCACCGTATAAAAAAATCACTTCGCAGGAAGTGATTTATTTTTTATTCAGAATGCTGTCAATCAGCTCACGGTTGTTTTTCGAACTCTTAAAGGCGCTTAGTAACCCTTCCACCGCCTGGTCATTGCGCATCGTGCTCAGCGTCTTGCGGATGATGCTCAGCGCTTCGCTCTCCCTCTCGCTTAACAGCAGATCCTCTCTTCTGGTTCCGCTCTTATAGACGTCAATCGCAGGGAAGATGCGCCGCTCGCTGAGCTCGCGGTTGAGAACCACTTCCATGTTGCCGGTTCCCTTGAACTCTTCAAAGATGACATCATCCATCTTTGAACCCGTATCCACCAGCGCTGTAGCCAGAATGGTCAGACTTCCGCTTTCCCTGGTGTTTCTTGCGGCACCGAAGAAGCGTTTGGGCGGATAGAGCGAGGATGGGTCAAGACCGCCGGAGAGTGTTCTGCCGCTTGGCGTGCAGATCAGATTGTAGGCTCTGGCAAGCCGGGTGATGCTGTCAAGCAGAATGACGACATCCTCGCCGCACTCCACCAGCCGCTTTGCCCGCTCGATGGTCATCTCCGCCACCTTCTTGTGCTTTTCCGGCATCTCATCAAATGTGGAATAGATCACTTCGATCTGATCCCCTTCCACCGTGTCCTTCATATCCGTGACTTCTTCCGGCCGCTCATCAATTAACAGAACGATGACATGGATATCCGGCTGATTGCGCTTCATGGAAAGCGCGATCTGTTTCAGGAGTGTCGTCTTTCCTGCCTTCGGCGGAGATACAATAAGGCCTCTTTGTCCCTTGCCGATTGGCGAAAGCAGATCCACGATCCTCAGCGCCATATTGTCGGAATCCAGATGGATCCGCTCATCCGGGAACGTCGGCGTCAGCGTTTCAAAGCGCGCTCTTCGGCGCACTTCTTCCGGATCACGCCCGTTCACCGCGGTCAGATACATCAAGCCTCTGTAGCGTTCGTTGTTTTTCGGGTCCCGCGTAAAGCCGCTCACAAAATCCCCCGTCCGTAAATTGAAGCGGCGGATCTGCGAAGCGGAGATATAGACATCCGTCGGCCCGCTGAGGTAGTTCTCCCCGCGTAAAAAACCGTAGCCTTCCTCATTCATCTCCAGAATCCCGGTGACTGTCTCCCCTTTTTCCAGAGCCTTTTCCATATCGCTTTTTTCTTCCGGCTGCTTTTCTTCAGACAGCACTGTTTCTTTATTGACTTCACTCATATGTTCTTTCTCTCTTTTCTTCATTATAGCCAATTTCCCCGCAAAAGAAAAACCGGAGATCATCTCCGGTTATCCTATTGATTCAGATATTTTTCCAGTACAGTCCAGACTTCTTCCGTCCCGCTTTTATTCAAAGCGGAGAAGAGATAGAAGCTGTCTTTGGAGAACTGCAGAGATTCGGCAATGAGTTTTTTCTGCTTGGCGATCTGGTTATTGGACAGTTTGTCGCATTTCGTTAAGACGATAATGCACGGGATGCGGTGGTGCTGAATGTATTCCAGCATCAGCCTGTCATCCTCATTCGGCTCGCGCCTCACGTCCAAAAGCTGCACCGCCACCTTCAGGTTTCCGCGCTTTTCAAAGTACTCATCCATCAGCCGGCCGAATTCTTCATAGCCGCTTTTGGCTTTCTTCTGGAAGCCGTACCCCGGCGCATCCACAAAGCGCAATTCATGATTCACATCATAGAAATTCAGCATCCGGGTCATCCCCGGTGTGGATGAGGTATATGCCAGATTCTTCCGGTTCACCATGGTATTGATGAAGGAGGATTTTCCGACATTGCTGCGGCCAAGTAACAGTACTTCCGGTAAGTCATCCTTTGGCCACTGCGCTTCCTTTACGGCAGAGAGCAGAAATTCCGATGTCTTTACGATCATCTATTTGACCAGCGCGTATTTCAGCACTTCGCTCATCGTCTCGACCGGAATGATCTTCATGTTATCCTTGACGACCTGAGCCAGTTCATCGATATCCTTGACGTTCTTCTTTGGAATCAGAACCGTGTCGATTCCGCTGCGGTGGGCTGCCAGCGTCTTTTCCTTTAAGCCGCCGATCGGCAGAACGTTTCCGCGCAGCGTGACTTCACCCGTCATGGCCAGATTGGCACGGACCGGTGTCTGTGTCAGGCAGGAGATGATTCCCGTCGTCAGAGTGATACCGGCAGACGGACCGTCTTTCGGAACGGCACCTTCCGGAACGTGGATGTGGATGTCATGCTTTTCAAAGAAGCTGTGGTCGATGCCGAGCTCATTGGCCTGGGATTTGACATAGCCGAGTGCGATTTCCGTGCTCTCCTTCATGACATCTCCCAATTGTCCCGTCACGATCAGGTTGCCCTTTCCTTCGAAGGAAGTGACTTCCACCTGCAGAACATCGCCGCCGAAGGAAGTGTAAGCCAGTCCGGTGACCACACCGACCTGATCCTTCTTTTCCTTGTCGCCGTATTCGAACATTTCCTTGCCCATCCACTCATTGATGAGCTTCTGGGAAACATGGACGCTCTTCTTGTCGTTCTTCAGGATTTCAAGAACCGTCTTGCGGCAGAGCGTGCCGATGACGCGCTCCAGCTGACGTACGCCGGCTTCACGCGTGTAATGACGTATGAGATAGAGCAGTTCGTCCTGATCCAGACGGAACTGGGCTTTCTTCAGTCCGTTCGCTTTCACCTGCTTCGGAATCAGATGTTCCTCGGCAATGTGCATCTTTTCTTCTTCGGTATAACTGGAGAGATTGATGATCTCCAGGCGGTCACGCAGCGCTTCCGGAATATCTTCCAGATAGTTTGCCGTGGCGATAAACATGACCTTGCTTAAGTCATATGGTTCTTCGATGTAGTGATCGGAGAACTGGGAATTCTGCTCCGGATCGAGGACTTCCAGCATCGCACTGGACGG
This sequence comes from Erysipelotrichaceae bacterium, assembly GCA_045539425.1. Classification (GTDB taxonomy): domain Bacteria; phylum Bacillota_I; class Bacilli_A; order Erysipelotrichales; family Erysipelotrichaceae; genus RUG14871. Next base: position 163,942 of record JAZQFH010000008.1, on the reverse strand, counting down.
GTCTCCCTTATAGTCGGAGCCGAGCTTGTCGATCTCATCGATCAGGAAGACCGGATTGAGCGTTCCTGCCCGCTTCATTCCCTGAATGATGCGTCCCGGCATGGAACCGAGGTAGGTTCTTCTGTGACCGCGGATTTCCGCTTCATCCCTTACGCCGCCCAGAGAAACCTTGACGAACTTGCGGTCCAGAGCTCTCGCAATGGACTTGCCGAGGGATGTCTTACCGGTTCCCGGAGGACCGACCAGACAAAGGATCGGTGCGTTGAGGGAATTGGTCATATGCTTGACGGCAAGATATTCCAGAATTCTCTGTTTGACTTTTTCCAGACCGTAGTGATCTTCATTGAGAATCGCTTCGGCACGGTTCAGATCTTCGTTGTCTTCACTTTCCTGATACCACGGAATATCCAGTAACCAGTCCAGATAGGAACGGATGACACCGGACTCCCCGCTGGCCTGCGGTAACGTTTCATAACGCTTCAGCTCTTCCAGAGCTTTTTTCTTCACGTATTCCGGGTACGGGTTGTTTTCAATACGCTCTCTGAGATCATCGGAATCCTCATCGGCACTGGAAACGTCTCCCAGCTCTTCCTTGATGGCTCTTAAGCGTTCTCTGAGGTAGTATTCCTTCTGCGAATCATCGATTCTGGTCTTGACCTTATCGTTAATATCGTTTTCGATACGGCTGACCTGCTGTTCATATTCCATCTCCTGAACGACCAGGAAGAGACGTTCATTGATGTTGACAGCTTCCAGAATCGCCTGTTTCTTTTCAATCGGAATCGGGAAATACTGGGCGAACTGGTCGGCTAACTGAGTCGGCGAGACGCCTTTGGCTAACTGCATGACCATTTCGTTCGGTACGTTGCTGTTCTCACGGGCATAGTTTTCAATGTCCTTGGCTACCTTGCGGATGAGAGCCATCTCTTCCATCGGATCACCGCTGACATCTTCCAGCGGCTGCACCGTCGCAAAGAACATGTTTTCATCTTCGGAGATCCTTACGATTTTTGCTCTCTGGACTCCGCTGAAGGTGACACGCTTGAATCCGCCTTTCTGACGGATGCTCTTGATCTTACAGACCGTACCGACCTGGTAGATATCGTTTGTGGTAGGTGCTTCCACCATCAGATCCTTCTGACAGACGACAAAGACCAGCTCGTCAAAGGAACGGTTCGCTTCATCAAGCGCGTTCAGACTCTTTTCCCTGCCGACTTCGATCATGATATCATGATGCGGGAATACCACCACTCCCCGGGTACAGATTACGGGAAGGCTCATTTCTTCATTGTAGTTTTCTGCCATGTTGACCTCCTTTACTTTGGATAAAAAAGACGCTGAGCGTCTTTTTTGTTTTTCATTTTCGGCTTGTTTACTTGATTGCCTGTTTGATCAGGTCATAGGCCTTACGGATGCGTAAGTCGTATTTCACGGCATTGGCATCAATGGAAGCCTTGACTTTCTCGAGATCCATGCTGTACATCTCGGAGATCGTCTTGTATTCTTCTTCCATTTCCTCGTCGCTGACTTCCAGGTTTTCCTGTTTGGCAATTTCGCTTAAGACCAGTCTGACTTTGACACGGTTGTAAGCATCCTTGCTCATTTCTTCTCTGATCTTGGCTTCATCCTGGCCCGTGAACTGGCTGTAGAGTTCAAATGTCAGACCCTGCTGGGAGAGACGGTTCTTGAAGTCATCTACCATCTGATTCAGTTCATCCTGGACCATGACGTCCGGAATCTCGACTTCGGCTGCATCAACGACCTTGCTCATCAGTTCGTTTTCCGCTGCCTGGTCGGCTTCTTCCGTTTTTCTCTTTGTTAAGTCATCTACGATGTAGTTTCTTAACTGTTCCAGTGTTTCGACACCCTTGATGTCGACTTCCTTCACAAATTCATCATCCAACTCCGGTAATTTACGCTGTTTGACTGCGTGGACCAGTACCTTGAAAACAGCCTCTTTGCCGGCTAATTCTTCTGCGTGATACTCTTCCGGGAATGTCACTGTAATTTCTTTTTCTTCATTGGCTTTCATACCGATCAGCTGTTCTTCAAAGCCCGGGATGAAGCTGCCGCTTCCGATTTCGAGGGAATAGTTTTCGCCTTTTCCGCCTTCGAATGCGACGCCGTCTAAGAATCCTTCATAGTCGATGATCGCCGTATTGCCCTTTGCGACCTTACCGCGTTTCTCGACGAGTTCCGCAAAGCGATTCTGATAGTTCTTCAGTTCGCCTTCGACATCCTTATCCTTGACTTCAACAGCCTTCTTCTTGATGGAGATGTCTTTGTATTTACCTAACTTGACTTCCGGTGCGACCGTGACGATGAATTTAATGGTTGCTTCATCTTTTGTCATCTTGTCGATATCCAGTGTCGGACGTGTGATCATCTGAAGCTTATGTTCTTCGATTCCCGCAAACAGAGCATCTGTTGCGACTTCATCGATTGCCTCGACCATAATACGCTCTTCGCTCAGCTGTTTTCTGACTAAAGCCTTCGGAGCCTGTCCTTTCCGGAATCCCGGCATTTCAAAGTTTTTTGCTAACTTGTTAAATGCTTTTTCCTGAGCCTTTGCCCATTCTTCGCCATCAACCGTAACAAGTAATTCACCGGTTGACTTTTCCTTTAAAGTCCACGTTGTTTTCATAAATTCCTCCCGTGAATGCATCACTATTATATCACGAATATTAGCACTGTCAACATTTGAGTGCTAAAACTTGATATTCCATAAATAATCTTCGGAAATCCCGTTTGCTTTCTTCAGGGATTCCCATTCATTTTCCGCACCCAGTGCATAAAGCGTTGCTCGTATCACCGACTGGGCAAGAAGCGTGCCTTCTTCTTCCTCATAGCTTTCCGGAAGCTTTTTATAGCACTCATTTAATAATAACTCAAAAGCGATTTTTGCGCCACTCGGATTCTCTTTCTCAAAGACATCCGCAATATAGCGGTAAGCGCTTAAAAATCCGTCGGAATCCTGCGGTTCGCAAAGCGCTGCCGCAATGAAGTCGTACTCCCCTTCTTTGGCGATCATCCGCATCTCCTTTTCGACATGCTGATCAATCAGGATCATGATGGCGAGCCCTTTTAAAAAGCGGTTGGCATCGCTCTTCAGATACTCCTGCAAGAGCGGCAGATACATGCGCACGTTGCTGTCCTTTAAAAAACTCAGCGCGGCGATCTGCTCCATTTCCTCACCCGCAAGATACGCCCCTAACTCTTCATAGCTGAGGCTCTTGGTGTAGTGCTGGGCTTCCCTGCGCGGCAACTGACGCGAAAAGGCTGCCAGTTTTTCCTCAACATCAAGCGGGATGTAAGGCATGCGGTATTCCTCCGCAATGAGGGCAGCTGCGCTTTCATAATCCTCTTCTTTGATCAGGGTTTCAATCTTCTGAATCAGTTCCTCGTAGTAATTGGATTCCATAACGCCTTAAGTATAACATAAAAGAACTCCCGACATTTCAGGAGTTCTCCGCATTTCATTAAACATTCAGTTTATTGTACTCGTCCATGATTTTGACGCCGCTGGAAGTGCCGATGCGCGTCGCTCCGGCTTCAATCATCGCAAGCGCACTCTCCAGACTCCGGATCCCGCCGGCTGCCTTCACTTCGCAAACGTCCCCGACCGTCTCCTTCATTAGGCGGACATCTTCCACGGTTGCCCCGCCGCAGCCGAATCCGGTAGAAGTCTTGATAAAGTCCGGACGCACCTTTTTGGCCACCTCGGCGCACGCTTTGATTTCTTCCTTTGTGAGGTAGCAGTTTTCAAAGATGACCTTTAAGAGCACCCGGTTCTCACAGACTTTCTTCATGGCGCGCATTTCACGCTCGATGTAGTCATAGTCATGTTCTCTGACTCTTGAGATATTCAGAACGTAATCGATCTCATCGCAGCCGTTCGCTATGGCATCCTCTGTTTCCGCGATCTTCGCCTCAATACTCATCTGGCCAAGCGGGAACGCAATGGCAGCTCCGACATGCACGTCGCTTCCCTGTAAAAACTCCCTGCACATCTTCACCGGGTAGGAATTGATGGCGACCATGCGGAAATGGTTCTCTCTGGCTTCCTTGCAGAGGATGCGGAAATCATCCTTTGTCGCATAAGGCTTCAGATTGGTATGGTCAATCATCTGTGCCAGTTTATCTTTTTCTATCATGTTGTTTCCCCTTTAGAGCACTCTAACCCGCAGGACATGCTCGATTTCCTTTAAGGCAAGCGGATCCACTTCAGAGTTGGTATCGATCAGGGTATAGGCAACTTCATTTCTTGCCTTATTGACCATGTTTTCAATGTTGATATGATTCTTGCCCAGAACGCTGGTCAATTGCGCCAGCATGTTCGGCACGTTGCGGTGAATGATGCAGACCCTGTGCGCGGTAATGCGCGGCTCTGCCACACTGGGCAGATTGACGGAGTGGGCAATGTTGCCGTTCTCCAGATAATCCTTCAGCTCATTGACTGCCATCACGGCACAGTTTTCTTCCGACTCATGCGTCGAAGCGCCTAAGTGCGGCAGACAGATCGCATGCGGCTCGCTCAGTAAGCGGGAAGAGCCGAAATCCGTCAGATAGCGGTCGATCACACCGCTTTTGAGTCCTTCCAGTAAGGCTTCCTCATCGCAGAGCTCACCTCTCGCAAAATTCAGCAGGCGCACACCCGGCTTCATTTCCTTCACGGCTTCCGCATTGATGGTATGCTTTGTGCTTTCGTTATATGGAATATGCAGCGTGATGTAGTCGCACTCACGGTAGAGCTCGCGGATGTCTTCCACATGGTGCACCCACTTGCTTAAGCTCCATGCCGAAGCTACCGAGATATACGGGTCATAGCCGTAAACTTCCATGCCCAGCTTCACGCAGTCATTCGCTACCAGCACCCCGATGGCACCCAGTCCGATGACTCCGAGTTTCTTACCCTGAATCTCCACCCCGGCAAAGGCGCTCTTGCCTTTCTCCACCGCTTTCACAAAGTCGGCGGAGTCTTTCAGCGACTTTGTCCATTCCACGCCGCCGATCACATCCCGGCTTGCCAGTAACAGCCCCAGGATGGTCAGTTCCTTCACGGCGTTCGCATTGGCTCCCGGCGTATTGAAGACGGCGATGCCCTTCTTTGTGCAGCGCTCGATCGGGATATTGTTAACGCCCGCTCCGGCTCTGGCAATCGCAAGTAGTGATTCAGGGAACTCATATTCATGCAGGGAAGCGGAGCGGACCAGAATGCCGTCCTCCTCTTTCACATCTTCCCCGTAACGGTAATTCTCTTTCAGAAGATCCAGACCTTTCGGGTCGATCTTGTTCATGCAGCGGATCGTTTTCATCAGCCGTTCTCCCTTTCAAAGCGTTTCATAAAGTCGACGAGTGCCTCCACACCGCTTAACGGCATCGCATTGTAGATGGAAGCGCGGATCCCGCCTGTCAGACGGTGTCCCTTCAGATTCAAGAGGCCTTCCTTTGCGGCTTCCTTCGCAAACTTCGCGTCCATCTCCGCATCTTTTGTACGGAAAGTCACGTTCATATTCGAGCGGGAAGCCTTCTCGGCAACCGGTTGATAGAAAGAGGAAGCGTCCAGACAGTCGTAGAGCAGCTTTGCCTTTGCCGCGTTGCGCTCCTGCATTGCCGCAAGTCCCCCGGACTCTTTAATCCAGCGTAAGACTTTCTGTAAGACATAGATGGAATACGTCGACGGCGTATTGTACATGGAATCATGTTTCACTTCCGTATCATAGCGGTATAGGACCGGTGTCAGCGGATGCGGCTCCTGGATCAGATCTTTGCGTACGATCACCACCGCCAGACCGCTGATGCCCATATTCTTCTGCGCTCCGGCATAGATCAGACCATAGTCACTGACATTGATCGGTTTGGAAAGGATATTGCTCGACATGTCCGCAATAAGCGGAATGCCGTGCGTATCGGGTACGTAGTCCCACTCCGTTCCGAAAATGGTGTTATTCGCGCAGAGATGCACGTAATCGGCATCGTTGGAAAGCTGCAGTTCATCAGAACGTGGAATGCGCGTATAATTCTCTTCCTTTCCGTCAAAAGCGATGCGTACCTCGCCGTATTTGGCGGCTTCTTCCGCGGCCTTTTTCGCGAAATTTCCGGTGACGATGTAATCCGCGTGACCTTTTAATAAATTCAGAGGTACCGCGGAGAACTGAGCCGTGGCACCGCCGTGCAGAAAGAGGATCTCGTAGTTGTCCGGAATCTGCATGACTTCCTTTAGAAGTGCTTTTGTTTCATTGAATATTTCCAGATATATGGCAGAGCGGTGAGACATCTCCATGACGGCCATGCCGCTGTTCTGATAGTTGAAACGCTCCTCGCTCAGCACAAGCAGCACCTCATCCGCCAGCATCGACGGACCTGCCGCAAAATTATAAGCTCTCTGTTCCATGATTTCTTCCCCCTTCTCTGATTTTCTCCGCCGCTTCTCTGATAAAGCTTCCGACATCCTGCGGATGGTGGGCATCGCTGGCCGTGATCAGAGGAACACCCTCCTTTATAAATACATCCAGCATCTCTTCCCCCAGACCGATATCCTCATGCTGATAGCGGTAGTGAGCACCGGTGTTGCTTTCGGCAAACATGTTCTGTTCCTTTAACAGCTTCGCCACTTCTTCGTAGGTGTCTTTCAGATCATACGACGGTTTGTAATGAAACATCTTGATGGTATCCGGGTGAGCCAGCCGGTCAAACAGCCCGGAGGAAATGCAGTCTTTCACTGCCTGATAGTAAGCGGAGTAAACCGTGTCTACGGGATACGCCTCCCATAAGAGTTCCTTACTGAATGGCATGTCGTAAAGGATCCCGTTTACGGAATGAACGGCACCCGTCAGAAAATCGAAGGAATGCTGCGAAAGAATCTCACGTAAGCGCGGTTCGCTCTCTTTGGTGTAACAGACTTCCAGGCCAAACTTCACGCGCAGAGGAAGCTCTTTTTCCCTTACGCGGCGTAGTAGCGCTTCATACTCCTCTAATGTGCTGCAGAACTTTGTCTTCTGCTTCAGCCAAGCGTCCTGCTGCGGATATTTTCTGAGCGGTGCGTATACTTCCTGAAACTCTTTGAAGCGGTGGGTGTGATCGAGGATATTGATCTCATCCAGCCCCTTGCGCGCAGCTTCTTCGATAAACGCATCCACGTATTCTTCACTTAGCTCCCCGTATTCCAGATGCATGTGTGCATCCAATAGATACGGCTCATTGAGTACTTCAAAGGCGATGCCGAGCGCCTGATAGCGCTTCTGTTTCTCCAAGGAATAGTACGCATTCATATCCAGATAGCTGTCTTCTTTGATTTCATCTTCCCCGTAACCGCACTCAGTCAGGGGAAGTTTCTGATAGAGTTCCTGAAAATTCTCTGCCGTATACAGAAAAACGACACGGCCTTTGATGATGTCGTACGCATTTTCAGCGCGGTGGAAAAGCAGAAGGTCTCCCACGGAGATCTTCTTTCTCTTCTCATCCAGAAGGCGGAGTTCGATCCGCTTCTTTCCGCTTAAGATTGACTCAAATGGCGCATCCAAAAGTGTCAGGTCATGCCGTTTCATATGGACTCCTATAATAAGCCGGCTTTTTTCCGGTCGATCAGATACTGGTAACGCTCCAGAACGTCCTGAATGATGACTTCCCAGGCAACCGGGATCGTCTCACGTGCATTCTTGCCCATCTCTGCCAGTTTTTCCTTCGCAAACAGGTTCTCGCTTAAGACGCGGAAAAGATCATCCGAATCATCTTCGCAGAGTAAACCGTTGTAGCCGTCATGAATGACTTCCGCAGCACTGGAGCCGCGCACGCAGACGGACGGGGTAAAGGCGTTGGACGCCTCACGGACCACCATCGGCGCATTGTCATATAAGGACGGGAAGACAAAGAGCGATGCCGCGCTGTACAAGCCGTCTAAGAGTGCCGTATCCGTAATGTGTCCGCAATACGTAAAGATGTCCTTTAAGCCGAGTTCTTCCACCTTGCGGAAGATTTCCTGCTCATGCGGCCCCTGCCCTGCCAGAACCAGCTGGAATACCTTTCCGCTCTGTTTGAGTTTTGCGGAAGCTTCCAAAACCCGCAGGATATTCTTCTTCCAGTTCATCTGACCGACAAAGAGAATGATCGGATCATCGTTTAAATGGAATTGTTCCCTTGCGATTTTCTCCTGTTCCGGCTTGATCTCGCGGATGGACATGCCGTTTGGCATGACGCGGACTTCCTTGGAGTAGCCGTAGCTTTTCAGCGTCTGTGCCGAGTTTTCAGAGACCGCCCAGACTTCATCGCACTTTTCGAAGAAATCCACGATCAGCACATCGGTTCCGATCTCCGCCAGAAGTTCGGAATTGGTCAGCTGAAGGAAATCATCATAGTATTTGGAATGGAAGGTTCCCACTACCGGGATATTATGCTTCTTCGCATATTTAAGCCCTTCGTAGCCGGCGATAAACGGGGTGTGGACATGAACGATATCAAAGTTTGTCATGTCGAGATGCTGATGATAGTGTTCATCCGTCATCGGAACACCCATCTTATATTGCGGCATGAGCGGTACCGAGCGGCAGTAGTAGTCGATGATTTCAAACGGGAACTTCCCGCGGTATCCCATCTTCGTAAGCGGGACGATGGCACTGCACTCGTTTTCTCCTCTCGCAATCGTATCACAGTAGTTGTAAACGACTCTTCCGACTCCGTCGACAACAGGAATGAAAGAATCGCTGAACTGTCCTATTTTCATCTTATAAAACCTCCGAAAAGACCTTTATCATATCACATAAACACTCTGACAAAAGATCTTTGATACCTCTGTTTTACCAAAAGAAAAGGAAGAGTACAAGCCTCTTCCCGGTATTTTTGTGGTTTTGTCTTAATATTGGATTGCTTCAAACAAGCCGCTTTCCGGATTGTAATAGAGGGCTCCGGATTCCCCGTTCTGCACTTCGTAAAGCTCTGCACGAAGGCTTTCCGAGCTCAGTTCAAGCACCTTGATCAGGATCTCTTCCCCCTCGCTCATCTCGCTCTCTCCGTGATAGTCTTCCACCGTTACGGTGCACTCTTCACTGAGTTCCCCGTTCCAGCTTTCCTCAACGCTGATAACGACTTCCCCTTCTCTAATCTCTTTCACGCTTCCCAGTGCAAAGAGTTCCTTTACCTCTTCCGCCGGTAGCATTCTGCCCGCATCCGTAGCCGCTTCCTCGATCTCTGCGCTCTTATTCTGCGGATGAATATCCGTCTGCATGGAATCCTGAGCGGATTTACTGAAATCAAAGATGCGGTTCGGTACAAGAAGGACGGCAACGAGTGCCAGAGAACAGAGGGTGAAGGCACTGCGGTAGGAGTCGGAAGTTCTGAACTTCAGATTCCGGTTTCCCCCGAAAACCTGTTTTTTATTGGCGACAAGTGTTTCCCATTTCTTATTGGAATAGTACTGGTAGAAACAGACAACAGCGACACATAATAAGACTGCCAGAATCAGATATTTTCCCATGTTATCTCTCCTCTAAGTATTGTCTGAATGCCGCTTTGTAGGAGCGGTTAACCTCCAGAGAAGTATCATTCTCCAATGTAATCGTCAGCTTGCCGTTAAAGGCACTCTGAACGGCGACGATCTTCGCAACATTGACAATCTGACTCTTGTTGATGCGGAAGAAGCCGAACGGCTCCAGCTGCTCCGAGAGTTCATACAGTTTCTGCGGCAGTTCCACCTTGCTGAGGTTGGTGTAAGCCGTGACGTCATTTCCATACGATTCGATGTAATTGATGTCTTTGGTCTGCACACGGACCTGACCGCGGTAGGTTTCTCCGATAAGATATACCGGGTTGGCGACCGCAAAGAACTGTATTTTTTCTTTTACCAGATCCAGATGATCGATTGGGAAAGTGATATTGATCTTATCTTCCTCGCAATCCTCCGGACTGTCGCAAAGAACGATCTGATATGGTTCTTCTTCTGTGATGCCCAGAGTCTGCTTGATGATCTCTTTTTCCTTTGGCGGAAATTTAATCTTGAACATTTTTCCTCCCCAGGCAAGCTTATCTTAACACGCCGTACTGACGCATTTTTATTCTGTCTGATAAGTTGCCCTAATCCATGAATAAGTTACTTTAAGCGGGTCGCGACCCATTTGCGCCCGGCTCCGTTGAGGAACTCCCTGGCGCTGTTTTTATTCTTTCCTTCCAGCTGCACCTCATCAAGAAGAAGCACTCTTCCCTTTAGTGCAACACCGATTCCTTTCTCCATAAAGCCCAGAATCGTACCGTCTGCTTCCTCACTCTTCGCTTCGCTTTTACGTAAGGCAAGGATTTTAAGCTTGCTGCCATCCGCAAGAACTCCGTATGCGCATGGCACCGGAATCAGAGCTCTGGCATGATCGTAAAGCGTCTGATAGTCCTCATGCTCAAAGCTGAGTTCCTCTTCTTCCTTGCGGATCACATATCCGAACGTGGCGAGCGAGGCATCCTGCGGCGTAAAGACCGCCGTCTCTTCTTCCAGCTCTTTCAGAGTGGATAATAAAAGCGGGCACGCAGCTTCGATCAGTTTCTCCTGCAGGCTTCCCCAGGTGTCTTCCTGGCTGATTGGGACTCTGCATTTGGAAATCATGTCTCCGTCATCCATCCCGACTCCCATCTGCATGATGGTCATGCCTGTCTCACTCTCGCCATTCATGATCACCCGCTGCATCGGAGCTCCGCCGCGGTATTTCGGCAAGAGGGACGCATGCACATTGATGCAGAGGCAGTGATCCAGAATCACCTTCGGAACGATCTGCCCGTAAGCGCAGGTCACGATCAGATCCGGATCGTAGCGTAAGACTTCCACATATTCCTTCCGGATCTTTTCCGGCTGCAGGACGTCGATTCCGTATTTCTGAGCGGTGAGTTTGACTTCGGAAGGCGTCAGAACATGCTTCCTGCCAACCGGCCTGTCCGGCTGTGTTACCACAGCCCTGACAGGATAGCCTGCCGTAAGCAGTGTTTCCAGAATACGCTCCGCAAAACACGGAGTTCCCATAAATATGACTCTCTGATACTTCATGTTCTGTCCTCTTCTTAAAATACTCGTATCTTTATTGTATCCTCTCTTGTCGCGAAAGAAAAGCACTGATCCCGCGAAAAAAGGGAAGCGGAACTCCGCTTCCCCTTCGCTGCTTGTTGATTAAGCGAGGTATGTGTTGAGATCTTCGGCGATCTTCTTTTCGACTTCCTTCGCTTCCGCTTCGTCTTTGGCACTGACCGTGACATAGTATTTCAGTTTCGGTTCCGTGCCGCTCGGACGTACGACGACAACGCAGTTGTCTTCCAGCATGAATTTCAGAACGTTGGCTGTCGGTAAGCCGTTGATGCCCTTATTGTAATCCAAAAGTTCCACAACCTTCTTGCCGCCGATGGATTCGACACCCTGGGAGAATTTGGCCATGATGTTCTGCATCTTCTTGAAGCCTTCGGATCCGTCGAATTCGTTGGAGTACAGCGTGTTCATGCTGTAACCGAATTTGGCATAGATCTCGTTCAGTTTATCCAGTAAGCTGATGCCTCTTGTCTTGTAGTAGGCAAACATTTCGCAGATTAAGAAGCTGGCGACGACAGCGTCCTTGTCACGGGCATGCGTTCCTGCCAGATAACCGTAGGATTCTTCGAAACCGAAGATGTAGGAATCTTTCTTGCCTGCGCGTTCGAGATAGAGGATCTGTTCGCCGATGAACTTGAAGCCTGTTAAGACGTTGATCGTTCTGACGCCGTAGCTTGCCGCAATACGGTCTGCCAGGTCTGTTGTTACGATGGATTTGACCAGTACCGGGTCTTCCGGCATTCTGTTCAGAGCGATTCTTCTCTGGCAGATGTAGTCCAGTAAGAGGATACCTGCCTGGTTACCGGAGATCAGCTGGAATTCGCCGTCCGGTTTCTTGACAGCCATACCGACTCTGTCTGCATCCGGGTCCGTTGCCAGTAAGAGGTCGGCATCGCATTTTGCGGCATATTCCATACCTAAGGACATCGCCTGTTTGATTTCCGGGTTTGGATACGGGCAAGTCGGGAAGTTTCCATCCGGATATTCCTGTTCCTTGACGACCGTGATATTCGTGTATCCTGTTTCCTTTAAGATCTGTGTGACCGGTTTTAAGCCCGTGCCGTTGAGCGGTGTATAGACGATCGCGACGTTCTTGTCGATTTCATCATCACCGACTAAGGACTGTGTCTTGACGGCTTCCAGGAAGTCTCTGTAGACACTGTCGCTGATGTATTCGATCATGCCGTTGGCTAAGCCTTCTTCAAATTCCATCGTATGGACATCCTTGAAGGTATCGAGTTTTTCGATTTCCGCCAGTACGGCATTGGCAGCTTCCGTGGTGCACTGGCAGCCATCCGGTCCGTAGACTTTATAGCCGTTGTATTTGCTTGGGTTGTGAGATGCCGTAACCATGACACCTGCTGCACAGTTGTATGCTCTTGTCGCAAAGGAGCAGCATGGAACCGGCATGAGTTCCTTCCAGATATAAACCTTGATTCCTGCAGCGGCGAATGTGCCGGCAGCGATCTTCGCGAAGACGTCGGATTTGATTCTCGAGTCATAGCTGATGGAGATTCTGCGGTCTTCTTCCTTGAAATTCTTGACAACGTAATTGGCTAAGCCCTGGGAGGCTTTGGCAACAATGTAAATGTTCATGCGGTTGGTACCGGCGGCGATGACTCCGCGCAGACCGGCTGTTCCGAATTCCAGATCACGGTAGAAAGCATCTTCCTTTGCCTTCTCGTCCATAGCTAAAAGCTGCTGGCGGATCTCTTCATCCTTTACATTTTCCAGCCAATAATTATACTGTTCCTGATATCTTTCCATGATTTACTCCTTATTAATATCGTTCTATTCATATTCTATCATAGATGGAATAAAAGAGTGGATGAGAAAGAAGGAAAAAACCATGCAGGTTTATACAGATTTCAAAAATCATCAGGAACTTTCGGGTTTTGTTGCATTTTTAAAATGTGTTTGCTATAATTAGCAAGTACGAAAAAAAACAGGAGGATAGCATGCCAAATATTAAATCTCAGGTGAAACGTTCTTTAACGAATATCAAACGCAATGCGGCTGTGAAATCCCAGAAATCTGCTATCAAAACAGGTATTAAAAAAGTATTGACAGCTGTGGAAGCGAAAGATAAAGAAGCAGCGACTCAGGCTTACAATGATGCCAGCAAATTACTGGATGCCAGCATCACGAATCATGTTCATAACAAGAACTATGTCGCTCGTCAGAAATCCAGATTAGCCAAAGCTGTTAATTCCATTAACGCTTAGTAATCCATAGAAAAAACAAGGCAGTTCCGATTGGAACTGCCCTTTTTTGTATCTTGTTTCTATTCCATTGCGCGGCATTTCTCAAGCAGGGAAATGATCGGCAGATGCTGCGGACAGACCGCTTCGCACTGACCGCACTGAATGCAGTCGGAAGCCTTGCCCTTGCCCTGGGTCACGATGACGTATTCTCTCTTCGTACGGAATTCCGGGCTTCCCTTCTTGCGGTTTTCCACCGTAAAGATCTCCGGAATCGGGATGGACATCGGGCAGCCCTTGGTGCAGTAGTGACATGCCGTACACGGAATCGACTGATCCTTATCCAGCGCTTCCTGCGCTTTTTTAATGACTTCCTCTTCGTGCGCATTCAGCGGGACGAAATCCTTCATGAAGCTGAGGTTGTCTTCCATCTGCGCAAGCGAGCTCATGCCGCTTAAGACCGCCAGAAGATTGTCCTTGCTGGCCACAAAGCGCAGTGCCCATGAGGCATAGCTGGCCCCCGTATTCTCTGCATCGAAGATTTCCTTGACGGAATCGATCGGATCGGCCAGGATGCCGCCCTTGACCGGTTCCATGACGACGACCGGCTTGCCGTACTTCTTGCAGATCTCATAGTTGCGCTTGGAAGCAACCCCCGGGTTTTCCCAGTCCGCATAGTTGATCTGCAGCTGGACGAATTCCGCATCCGGATGTCTTTCCAAAAGCTCTTCCAATAGTTCCGGATCTCCGTGGAACGAGAAGCCGAAGTGACGGATCAGACCTTCCTCTTTTAATTGCTTCACGTAATCCCAGATGCCGTACTCCTCATATTTCATGTAGTTGCCGCGTTGGATGGCGTGCACCAGATAGTAGTCAAAATATCCCGCCTGCGAACGCGCAAGACTTGTTTTGATTTCTTCTCTTGCCTCTTCTTTTGTAGTGGAGCTTCCCGGCTGAATGATCAGCTTGCTGGCAAGCGTATAACTCTCACGCGGATAGCGTTCCACAAGTGCCTGACGGATCGCCTCTTCACTTCCCTGATAGGCAAAAGCCGTATCAAAATAAGTGCCGCCGGCTTCGATGAAGCGGTCCACCATCTGCTTGACCTGTTCCACATCGATTGTGTTGTCTGCCAGACGCGGTAAACGCATCAGGCCGAATCCGAGTTTCAGTTTTTCTTTTCCCGTAAATACGCTCATATTGTTTCCCCTTTCCTGTTTCTGTATATCTGTCTTCCTTTGACGGAAAGAATCAGGGCCGGATCTTTCCGGCCTTATATTCTAAATAATATGGTAATGTTTCAGTGCCTTTTCAATGCCGTCATCATCGACATCCGCTGTCACGTAATCCGCTGCCCGCTTCAGGGATTCTTTGCCATTGCCCATTGCCACGCCGATTCCGGCATACTGCAACATGGCCATGTCATTTTCCCCGTCACCGAACGCCATGACTTCCGAGCGCTTCAGGCCCTCGCGGTTGAGGAACTTCTGAATGCCGGCCGCCTTTCCGCCGGTCTTGGCGATGATATCGATTCCCGTTTCATTCCAGCTGGTGATGCTGCAGTGATCGAGCAGCTGTTCCAGTCTCTCACGTACTTCCGCAGAGACGAACGCCAGACACTGGTAGATCTTTTCCCCATGATATTCCCCGATATCCGGGATCGTACCGTGCGTCGCATTCTGTGTCTGAATGACCACGTCATCCACATAGTTGATATATCTCTGATTTTCACCGATCAGCACAAACGGAATTCTTCCGCCCTGGAAGATCTGCACGAGTACTTCCACTTCTCCGGCATCGATCTCGTTTCCGGCAAACATGTGTTTTTCCTTATCCAGGCAGATATTGCCGTTCAGTGTGAGATAGCCGTCAAAGTTTAAGTCCATGACTGGCAGTTTGGAAAGCTCCACAAGATCCCTGCCCGTTGCCACAACGATGCGGATCCCGTTTTCCTGCGCCTGCTTTAGAGCCCGGCGTGTGCTTTCCGGCACCTGTCCGGTGGTATGCGATAAGAGGGTCCCGTCAATGTCAAAGAAGATCACCTTGATTTTGGAAGGATCCACATCCTCCGCCTGGACGTCCAAAAGATCCGTAAAACCCGTCATCTCCAGAACTTCCATGATTGTCTCATTGACATGGACCAGCGTGACGACGCCGTCTTTCAGACTCTTGCGGATGCTCAGAAGAACACGCAGACCGCTGGAAGAGATATAGTCAACATCTCCCATATCAACGATCACATTCTCCGAAAGTTTTACCGCTTCGTCCGCGACTTTCTGAAAGTCCTCAAAGGTTACGGAATCGATTTTGCCGTGCGGAATGATACTGCAGAACTCCCGCTTGCTGTGAATGAGTTCAATATTCATTGTCTTTTCCTCAACTTCCCTGATTACAGATGGATATCCAGCTTATCCATGAATGCGTCTACTTCTTCTTTTTCCTTTTCCTTCAGCTTGTATGTCGTATTGAAGGAATCCAGTAATGACAGGTCATAATCTTCCAGACGGAACGCTTCCGCATCCCCGTCTTCCTTCTGCTCTGTCTCTTTTTCCTCTTCCGGAAGCACGTGCTCTTCCTCTTCTTCTTCCGCCTCTTCCAGCGGGAGTTTTTCTTCCGGCGGCAGATCATCTTCCGTAAAGGAATGCTCTTCCGTTACATCCGGTTCTATCTGCTGAGCCGCTTCTTCTAACAGATCATCAAATTCTTCCCTGGTCTTCTCGAATTCCGCGTCCTGCTTCTCTTCTGCCAGATAGGAATTGTCGATGACCTTTCCCATACCGTCATAGCTGATGGAGAAGTCTTCCGGCTCCTCGAGATCGTCCTCTTCCGCCGGTACTTCCGCTTCCTGCTTTGGCTTCGTTGTCTCTTTCTCTTCGGCAACTTCCGCCTCAGCTTCCGCCGTGACTTCCGGTTGGTGGGTTTCTTCGTTTATTTCCGCTTCTTCCGGCGCACCCTCCTCTTCAAAGAGGTCCAGATTCAGCTGTGTTGTCTCTTTTTTCTTTTCTTCCTTCGGGAAGCGCACTTCTCTGGCTAAGCCGCCCAGGGAGGTTTCCCTCAGTTCCATTGCCAGATGTTTTCCCGTATAATTCATCGTCCGGACGACCGTATCGAACGATACCCGGTTTTCCTTGATGGCGCCAACGTGGCGGGCCAGGAAAGCATTGTCCACTGCCCGCAATACCGCCACCGCATTGCGCTCAATGCATGGAATCATGACATAGCCGCCGACCGGGTCGCAGGTCAAGCCGAGATGGTGCTCAATGCCGATCTCTGCCGCATAGGCAATCAGCGTATTAGAGAGTCCCATCAGGTAGGCTACGATGGCACTCGCCATGGCACAGGCCGTTCCGACTTCCGCCTGACAGCCTCCGACAGCTCCGGAAATCGTCGCATTCTTCTTGATGATATTGCCGAAGATCCCTCCAACAGAGAGTGCCTTGATCAGTTTCTGCCGGCTGATCCCCCGGTTGTAATAGTAGTGATACATTAAGGCAGCGATGACGCCGCTGGCTCCCATGGTCGGTGAGGTAACACAGGTATTCCCTGCCGCATTTTCTTCGCATGCCGCATAAGCGTACGACATTAAGAGCAGCCGGTCCTTCTCTTCACCGTCTTCCATGGTCAGTGCCTGTAAATTCAAGCCTTTGGCTACCCGTTTGAGTTTCAGTCTGCCCGGGAGCACTCCGTCGGTATCCAGCCCTGCCTGCACCGTTTTCAGCATCTGCAGCAAGCACTTGGAAAGGTGGTCTTTGATATCGGGTTCATAAAAGTCCACATATTCCGCCAGATTCATCTTCTTTTCATTACAGAAGGAAAGGATCTCATCCATGGAATTCTGCGGATAGATCTCATCATGCAGATGAAGGTTCTCCTCCTCCACATCAAATGCACCGCCGCCCAGCGAATAAACGGTCCACTTGGCAATCAGACGGTTGCGCTCATCATACCCTTTCAGAATAAAGCCATTGGGGAAGCGAGGCAGATCCTTCGGATTGAAGGTCACCTTGCATAAGCGCGGCGCAAAGGTCCGCTTGATGATGCGGTCCGTCGCATGCCCCTCTCCGGTGAGTGCCAGTGAGCCGTAAAGCTCCGCGTCAAAAGAGAAGACCTCCGGATAGCGGTCCATGAATAATCTGCAGGCATTCTGCGGGGCGACCGTATGCGATGAGGACGGCCCCGGCCCGATTCGGTATAACTCTCTCAGCGATTCCATTATCTGCAAGCCTCAATGATAAACAATTCCAGACCCGTTTTCGGGTCAATCAATCCCATTTTAATCTTCTGGTCCAGCTTGGCCAGCCGGTCCAGATAGTTCAGAACCTGTTTCGGATTCTGTGTCCTGCGCTTCTGCAGCAGGTGATACACCGAGCCCGAAGAAGTCCCCAATACCTTTGCCAGTTCATCCTGGCTCATCTTTTTCTCCAGATTCATTGCCACAAAGAAATTGCGGAAGCTTGTCGCCAGTGCTCCGATCAGATTCACGACTTCCGTCTTCTGATTCAGAAGATCCTCAAGCACTTCCAGAGAGCGCTTCAGATTCTTCCGCAGTACGGCATCCGTCAGTTCATACGCCTTGTCTTCCGGGGTGCGGCTGATCAAGTGCCTTACGGCATCCGCCGTGATTTTCTCCGGATAGAGGGAAAGCTTTTCCGCTTCCGCACGCCAGAGGGATACGGAGGACGGCAAACGGTCCAAGAGTTCATTGACCGCAGCGGGTTCCATCTCCAGTTTCCGCTGGCGGATTTCCTTTTTGACAAGCGAGGAGAAATCATCCTGCCTCAAAACACCCTGAGCCACCACACGGGTATACTGCTTGAAAAGCTTCACGTATTTATTGGAGGCGTAGGATCTTTCATCCACCGGATAGACGGATTTATCATGCACGATGATCAGTTCCGAAGTTTCCACGGAATGCGTCAGATATTCCTTCAGCATCTCCAGATCCTCCTTATCGGACCCTTTCGCGCTCTCTTCTTCCGCCTCTTCCACGCCTTTTGCGTCTTCACTTTCGTCTTCCTTTGCGGCGCGGCTCTTCTTTGTCAGAAAGCGCGGATTGTTCCAGAGGACGATATTGCGCTCCATGCTGAAAAGCGAGACCATCTGCAAGGCAGACAGGACGTCCTTCACACGCACGTCCTTATTCTGACCGTCAAAGGTAACGGCGCTTTCCCGCTCTTCTTTGCTGCAGTCTTTTAAAATGTTATTCACTTCATCCTTCAGCAGTGCCGCGTCAGGACCATACAAAAAGTAGTTCATATATTTAAGTTTATTATATCATAACGGGAAGTGAGTATTTCCCCCATACTTACGGAATTCGTAAGAGCGTTCCGCTTGAAGTATACAGAAAATGAAGCCCGAAATCACTCAGGATGCTGATATCCCCTTCCTCATCCGTGCGGTAATACGGAAGCCGCAATTCCTCAAGCCGTAAGAGCACCTCTTCATCCGGCAATCCGTGCACGCCTTCCTTGCAGCTGAGGATCACAATTCTTGGGGATAGAGAGCGCAGAAAAGCTTCCGAGGAGCTCGTCTTACTGCCGTGGTGCGCTGCTTTCAGAATGTCAAAGGATGAAGTGGAAAGCTTTGGAATCAGCTCCTCTTCCACCTCTTTTGTGATGTCTCCGGTAAAAAGATAATTCAAACCGGAGAGCCGGATCCCGCAGATCTGTGAGTTGGCATTCGCGCTCTCATATGTCTTTTCCACAAGATATTCACGTATCACATGATTGCGAAAGCGGTATTCTTCCGTCTTTTCGCTTACGCACTTCTCTAAAACAAAGTCTTTCATAAGCGCTTCATAATTGCCGGAATGATCCTCATCCTCATGCGTCAGAATCAGTAAGCCGATCCTGCGGATTCCCTTCGCGTTTAGATAATTCTTCACTCTGGAATACTGATATGCGCTCCCCGTGTCAATCATCAGTACTTCTGAAGAGAACGCATCGTGATACAGGAAACAGTCCCCGTGACCAACATTCAGAAATACCCCAGAAGAGAACGGGGTAAAGAAAGACTGATACTGGTTGAAGAGAAGCATGGCCATTAACAAAAGTCCCGTTTTGATCTTGCGCTTTTGAAAGAAGACACTGAGCAAGGCATAGTACCCCATCAGCCACAAGGTGCCCGGCTTCCCGCTTAAAGTCAGAACCGGAAGCTTCTCACTCAGACTCCAAAACAGGCGGATCACAGGATCCAGAAAGGAAAACGGCAGAGCGGATAATACACAGCAGGCTAACATGCCCCAGCGGAGCAGCGGATAAAGAAGCAGTTCCGTTAGATTCAGGGTGTAAAAAGAATTCAGCTGCAGCGGTAATAACACCATGGCGGAATCGAGCGGCCGCCGCTTTGAAGTATAGAAAGAAAGCAGTTCCAGAAGGACGGGAATCTGAAAAGAAAGCGAGTTACAGTAAGCGGGATTGACGCATAAAAGAAACAGAATCCGTATCCCGAGACGGTCATCCCGCTCATTTACCATGCGTAAAAGGCGCTTAAAAGCGATACGAAATAATGTACAGCTGACGTGGGTTCGCCACCCAAGCCACAGAAACAGCAACCCGAAGACGGTATCGATCTGTTCAGGTAAAAGAAACCACCCGCAGAGCGTCTCCAGCGCGGAAAATGCGGCGGAAAGACAGATTCCGCTGCTCTTTAAAACTCCCGCCATATCTCCCGTTTCCTCTTCCGTTTCACGAAAAAGGATCCATTTCAGATAATTCTGCCGTTCTGAGGGTTCCTGTGCAGATAAATGCTCATAGAATTTCCGGCGTAATGTCTGCCGTTTTCCGGTAATTTCCCACTGTTTCAGACGCAACTCGTAGTAGACGGACTGGGATGCGTAGATCTTCTTTCTGCCTGCGGTATAAAAAGATGATGTATCGCTGAACGGAATAAGTTCTCCCTCCACGCGCAGCACATCATCGATGATAACCCCTTCCGCCTTTTTACAATAGACCATCTGTGAACCGTGCTTTAAGATCATGTGGTAGCTTCCGATCTTCTCCACGTGGTAGGTTTCATACAGCCTTCCGTTATGCGGCAAAGCTGCCGCGAAAAGAAGATACATACAGATCAGCGCACAATAGATCCACGAGTCATCGCGGAAGCGGTAATACCAGTAACATAAAAAAAGAGCGCACAGAAAGAGACGCCACAATAGCGGCAGTAACATCGTGCTCAAAAGAAAAAGGGAGAGCAAAAGATAGCGGTGGCTCATAAGCGGATCTTCTCCCTGATTTTTGCCAGCTTCTTCTCTCCGATCCCTTTCACCTTTAACAAATCCTCAAGCGTCTGAAAGAGCCCGTGCGCTTCGCGGTAATCCACGATGGCCTGGGCAATCTTCTCCCCGATTCCGCTCAGCTGCATCAGTTCCTCTTTCGTTGCCGTATTAATGGAAATCAACGGCGCTTCCGGTGCCTTTTCCGGGATATAGAGCACATCCTTATCCTTTAAAACCCAGAGCGGGTTGAGCTGGGAAGTTTCCGCCTCTTTTAGTACTCCTGCTTCCTTCAGTGCTTCTTCCACCGTAATGCCGTAAGGAAAGCGGTAGGTTCCCGGTGAAACGACACTGCCCTGAATGCTGACTTCAATCTCCTGATCTTTTTCGGGTAATGCTTCCATCTGCAGGGAGGAAACAAGATCTGCCCCTAAGAGAAGCAGCGCAAAGGCGGGAAAGACGATCCATTGTTTTTTCATATCCTATATATAGAAAAAAGTGAGGATTTCTCCTCACTTTTCGCTTTTCTGTTTGATTGCTTATTTAACGGACAGAATCTTGACCTTGTAAGGTTCATCCACCGCTACGCGTACCGTGTCGCCTTCCTTGTGGTCCATGATGGCCTGTGCCAGCGGTGTTTCATTGGAAAGCTTGCCGTTCAGCGGGCCTGCTTCAACGGAACCGACGATGGCGTATGTTTCTTCCGTCTCGTCTTCCAGATCCAGGATCGTAACCGTGGAGCCGATACGGATGGTCTTGCTTCTGCCTTTTTTCTCATCGATGATCTCGTAGTTCTTCAGCATTTCCTGAAGTTCCGCAATACGGGATTCGACTTTGGCCTGTCTGTCTCTGGCGGCATCATAGTCCGCGTTTTCGGATAAGTCGCCCTGTGCTCTGGCGGCTACCAGTTCTGCCTTGACTTCCGGTCTGACGACATGGATCAGATTGTCTCTTTCCTTGATTAATTCATTCAGACCTTCTTTGGTAACATAAATTTTTTCCATCAGTTATTCTCCTTATCCTGTTTCACTGTAATACTCTTTAATAACTCGTCAATTTCGGAAATACGGGCAATGACCTCTGCCTGTCTCTTCTTTGCGGCGTCATATTCCGCATTCTCCGATAAGTCGCCGTTTTCCCTGGCGGCTTTCAGAGCGGGAAGAATCTCATCATACTGCAGTTTGATCAGCTGATCTCTTTCTTCCAGCAATTCATCCAGCATTTTTCGGGTGAGTTGGATTTCAGGCATCGGTTTTTCCCCTTTCCTATTTGACTGCGTGTTCTATTATACTATCGATTTTTGTTATGAGCAAGTCAATTGCGACCGTGTTCCGTCCCCCTTCCGGGATGATCAGATGCGCATAGCGCTTCGACGGTTCAATAAAGAGATCATGCATGACTTTGACTGTTGTCGTGTATTGGGAAATGACTCCGTCCAGCGTTCTGCCGCGGTCTTCGATGTCCCTCTTCAGGCGGCGGATAAAGCGGATGTCCGCTTCCGTATCGACGAAGATCTTGATGTCGAGTCTGTCGCGGATGAACTCACTTTCCAGAACGAATAACCCTTCCAGAATGATGACGTCCGCCGGTTCAATGTACTCCGTAATGCTGGAGCGGGTATGATTGACGAAGTCATAGGTCGGCTTTTCGATCGGCAGCCCCTTGGAGAGCTGATCGAGATGCTTGACTAACAGTTCATTATCGAAGGCAAGCGGATGGTCATAGTTGGTCTTGACGCGCTCTTCCATCGTCAGATGGCTCTGGTCTTTATAGTAGTCATCCTGCTTGATGATGATAACGGATTTGCTTTCCGCATATTTCTTGTAGATCTGTTCCGCAACCGTGGATTTTCCGCTGGCCGTTCCGCCGGCGATTCCGATGATCAGAGGTTTTCCCATAAGTATCTTCCTTTATTCATAGTATTTGTTAATGTTGGCGAGATGTTCCGTGTAATCATGGGCATAGTGCACCTGTCCCGTCTTATCCGCCAGGAAATAGAAGTAATCATGCTGCTCCGGATAGAGGACCGCCTTGATGCAGGCTTCTCCCATATTGCAGACCGGACCGATCGGCAATCCCGGATAGGCATAGGTATTGTACAGGGATACGATCTGCTTGTTGACGTCCAGCTCCGGATCCACATCACGGGAATTCCAGGCATACTGGGCGGTCACGTTGGACTGCAGGTATCCGCCGATACTGTCAAAATAAGGATCGTTCAGACGGTTGATGAAGACTCCGGCGATACCGGCATTGTCCGCATCATAGCCGCTTTCATACTGTACGATGGAGGCCAGCGTGAAGACTTCATGGATATTGAAATCCGTCTCCGCAAAGCCCTCTTTGTATTTCTCATAAACCTTCAGCGTCTCGTCCAACAGTTTTCTTGTGATCGTGTCCGCGGAAGAGTTCGGTTTGAAATAGTAAGTATCCGGATGGAGATAACCTTCCAACTTCACCCTGAGGTCCTCATTGAGCACCTCTTCGCGGATGAACGGGTAATCCACCATCAGACTCTCGACATAGGTCGTATCATTCCAGAGATTCAGTAATTCCTGCGCACTGGTGCCGACCTGTTCTTCAATCTGAGCCGCGATTTCACTCGCCCACTTGCCTTCCGTGATGGTGACTAACACCTGGTCGCTTAAGGCAGCCGTCGGATCATTCAGTTCCGTCAGGATCTTCTGTAAACCCATGTTCTTGTTCAGTTCATAATCACCGAAGCAGATCTCCGTCAGATTGTTCTGCTTGGCATACAGATAGCCGAGCGTCGCATTGCGAATGAGCCCCTGCTCCTCCAGGCGTTCCAGGGTACATTTGGCGTAGCACCCTTTCTCCGCACGGAAAACAACGACTTCGCTTTCCGCCTGCACCGGCTTCTGCGCATCGCTGTACATCTTGTAGGCAAATCCGCCCGCCCCCAAAAGGAGAACAAGCAGAATCAGAAGGAATGTGCCGAGTTTACTCTTCAGCGCCTTCATCTTCCAAGAATGCTCCCAGCACTTCGTTGATCATTTCCAGTTCTTCCTCACTTTCGACCTCATAAAGATCGCCTTCGTCCGTATAACTGGAAACATATACCTGCTCCTCATCTCCGGGAAGCTGGTAAAGAACATAGTTTTTTCCAAAGTCTTCGGATGTGAAAGTGAACAGAATCTCTGCCGTCACTTCGCTTCCGTCATCCATCGTGATGTAAAATTTCTTTTCATTCATATGTGATTACCTCACTTTTAAACTGTCTAAATACCCCTGCAGAATATTCACTGCCGCCAGCTGGTCAATGTACTTCTTCCGGTTTTCCCTGCGGACTTTTCCTTCGATCAGAACGCGTTCGCTTGCGACCGTCGTCAGACGCTCATCCCAGAGAACCACTTCCATATTCAGCTCTTCGCGAAGTGCTTCCGCAAACTGCTCACTCAGCTGTCCGCGGATTCCCACGGAGCCGTTCATGTGCTTCGGATAGCCCAGAACGATTACGCCCACTTCATTCTCGCGGACTTCCCTGATCACCTGGTCCAGTGCTGAATCATAATCATCTTCCTCAAAGCGGATGGTCTTATACGCATGTGCCATCATACCTAAAGCATCGCTTAACGCGATGCCACAGGTTCTGCTTCCTAAATCTAATCCGATATAGCGCATTATTTCTGTTCCAGATAGAACCTTACCAGTTCCTCGATGATCTCATAGCGCTCGACCGTCTGAATCACGCTGCGGGCATTCTTATGAGAGGAAATGTAAGCCGGATCATTTGAAATTAAATAGCCGGATAACTGATTGACGGAGTTGTATCCTTTTTCCTTCAGTGCCGTATTCACAAGATCCAGTACCTTCCGGATGGTTTCTCTGCGTAATTCGTCCGAACGGAACGCCATGGTTTCTGTATTATTCATATGATCACCTCTCTTACACTTATTTTATCGTATCTGCCCTTATTATGAAAGGCTTAACTTCATTAAGATTTCCTGAACGGCTTCTTCCAGTTTGCCTGCATCCTTGCCGCCAGCCTGTGCCAGATCCGGTCTTCCGCCGCCGTTGCCGCCGCATTTCTGGGCTGCCAGTTTGACCAAGTCACCGGCTTTATAACCCTGCTTGATGGCTGCTTCAGAAGCATGGCAGACAAAGACCACCTTGTTTTCCTGTGCCGTGTAAAGGAATGTCAGATCGTTCTCCACGCGTACCTTCAGATTGTCCGCCATGGATTTCAGGCTGTTGCCGTCCGCATTGCGGATCTCTTTGACTAAGACGTTGAGTCCGTTGACTCCTTTGTAGCTGGAGAGCAGTTCGGCTGCCTCTAACGACTGCAGTTTCTGATTCATCTGAGCGCATTCTTCCTGCAGAGCCTTGTGCTCATCCAGAAGCTGCTGCAGTTTGCCGAGTACCAGCGAGGCACTGCCGCTCTTGAGCAGTTCGGCTGCTTTCAGAAGTGCATCCTCTTCCTTCAGAAATTCCTGATAGGCACCGATCGATGTGCAGGATGTGATACGGCGGATGCCGCTGCCGATGCTTTCTTCACTTAAGATCTTGAAGACACCGATCTCGCTTGTATTGGAAACATGCGTACCGGCACAGAATTCCTTGGAGACTTCTCCCATGGAAACCACGCGGACGCGGGAATCGTATTTTTCATCAAACAGAGCCATAGCGCCTGTCTTCTTCGCTTCCTCAAGATCCATCACTTCCGTTGTGACCGGCAGTTTTTCCGCAATCCATTCATTGACGATTGCTTCGATCTTGCGCAGCTGTTCGAATGTCACCTTTTCAAAGTGTGTGAAGTCAAAGCGGAGGTATTCATCGTTCAGGTAGGAACCTGCCTGATGGACATGATCTCCGATGACACTGCGCAGTGCACTCTGTAAGAGGTGGGCAGAGCTGTGGTTGGCACGGATGCGGGTACGGCGGGTGGTATCGATGGCGCAATGGACCTTGTCCCCTTCGCTCAGCGTTCCTTCTTTGACTTCCACATGGTGCAGATGCTGCTTATGAGGAGCCTTCTTAACGTCCACGACCGCTGCGTGAACGACTTCCGAATCCAGCGTACCGATATCGGCCACCTGTCCGCCGCTCTCCGCATAGAACGGAGTGACGTCGAGGATGATGTCACCCTCATCGATAAGTTCCTTCACGCGGACACCGTTCTTGAATAAGCCTAAAATCGTTGCTTCGGCTGTGGTGTCCTTGTAGCCCGTGAATTCGGAGGTATCCGTGAAGTCCATTAAGTCCTTGGACTGGGAAGCCATGCTCTGCTCATCGCTTCTGGCAGCTCTGGCACGTTCTTTCTGCTTGTTCATCTCGGCCTTGAAGCCTTCTTCGTCCACTTCAAAACCGTTTTCTTCGGCGATTTCCTTGGTTAATTCAAACGGGAAGCCGAACGTATCGTATAAACGGAAGACGACCGGTCCTTCCAGGCGTTTGTCCTCGGAGTTTTCCATCTGGTCCTTCAGAAGTTTTTCTCCGGCAGCCAGTGTGGAATGGAAGCGGAGTTCTTCCGCCTTGACCAGACGGCTGATGTATTCCACCTTGTTTTCCAGATACGGATAGAACACCTTCATATTGTCGGCAACCGTCTGTACCAAACGGTACATGAAAGCACCTTCGATGCCCAGCTTGATGCCGTAACGGACGGCACGGCGCAAGACACGGCGTAAGACGTAGCCTCTGCCTTCATTCGCAAAGAGAGCCCCGTCTGCCAAAGCGAAGGTAACCGTACGGATGTGGTCCGCGATGACGCGGTAAGCCATCTTGTACTGCTTTTCGGAATACGGATATTTTGCCAGTTTTTCCGTCTCGCGGATGATCGGCAGGAACAGATCCGTATCAAAGTTGGTTTCACCATCCTGAACCAGGCAGACCAGACGTTCCAGTCCCATGCCCGTATCGATGTTTTTCTGCGGCAGTTCCTTGTATTCGGAGCGCGGCAGTTCATCCGGACGGCAGTCATACTGTGAGAAGACGATATTCCAGACTTCAATGTAGCGGTCGTTTTCGATATCTTCGAAGAACAGTTTTTCCCCGATGCCTTCCGGATCGTATTTTTCTCCTCTGTCATAGTAGAGTTCCGTATCCGGTCCGCCCGGACCTCTTCCGATTTCCCAGAAGTTGTCGTCCGTCTTGCGGATATGAGCCGGATTCATACCGACCTTGACCCAGAGATCATACGCTTCCGTATCATCCGGGTATACCGTCACATACAGACGTTCCGGATCAAAGCCGATCCACTCCTTGCTGGTAAGGAATTCCCATGCCCAGGGAATGGCTTCCTGCTTGAAGTAGTCACCGATGGAGAAGTTCCCCAGCATTTCAAAGAATGTATGGTGACGTGCGGTCTTACCGACGTTTTCAATATCATTGGTACGAATGGATTTCTGCGCATTGCAGATCCGGTTGGATTTCGGTTTCTCCGTTCCGTCAAAGTATTTCTTTAATGCGGATACACCGGCATTGATCCAAAGCAGTGTCGGGTCATCATGCGGTACCAGACTGGCGCCCGGTTCGACCATGCAGCCCTTGCTCTGGAAGAAATCCAGAAACATCTGACGGATCTGATCACTTGTTAACTGTCTCATATCTATCTCTCCTCTAAAAATAAAAAAAGTACCTTCAGGAACGATTGATTCGCGGTACCATCCTAATTCACTTTCGTGCACTTCATTCGTCGTTAACGCTGACAAGCGGAAAGTTCTGCTTTCACTCGGAAGCGGCTCAGTCAGATTCCCTGCAGACTCGCATCTCCCGTCTGCTTTCTGAAAAGGTTGTTCTGCCCTTTTTCTTCTTCATCGTTTTACCTCTGTAATTATACCATAGTGCTTTCAAAAAAGAAGATGGAAAACCATAAAAAAACAGCGTTTCAACGCCGTTTTCTCTCACTTTGTTTCCTTTATTTTACGGAGAGCGTCAGTGTCACGTCTTTCTCGGAAAGAAGCGCTCTCATATCATCCTCGCTTAAGCCCTTCACTTTCCCAAGCCGGGTATAGGACCAGCTGTTGGAGCCGTAGAAGATGACGATCTGATCGCCGGAATACAGGACGATATCGCCCCACTCCGTGACCGTTGAATGATCTTCGCGCGGAAGCTCCTGCCCGATGGATCCGACCTGTTCAAAGCCGCCGTATTTGGACATTTCAATGACGAGGTCCTCTTCCTTGCATAACTCTCTTAACGCATCTACCGAGGCGTTCTCTTCCCACGTCACTTCGACGCGTTTCTCATCGATTTTCAGATACATTTCCTTCTCCTCCGTGCTCTCTGACGGTGTGTTTTCTTCCGTCTTGGCAGTCTCTTCGTTTGTCGGGTTCAGCGGTTCACTCTCGTTTTCTTCCTTCTTCGCGCAGCCGCATACCACACATAGAAGTAACAATATAATCCATAGTTTCTTCATCTTACACTCCGAAGTATTCCGCGATTTCCGCCATATGTTCGCTCTGCGAAACGCCAAACGGGCAACGCTTGTTGCAGTGTCCGCAATGCAGGCAGTCGGATGCATGGCGGCTCAGGTTTTTATAATGTTCTCTCGCCATGATGTCACCCGCCAGACTCAGATCATAATATTTATTGATCAAGCCGATGTCCAGTCCCGCCGGACACGGACGGCAGTGGTTGCAGTAAACGCACTTCCCCAGTGCTTCTTTCGGGGTGAGGGAGCTGATTAAAGAGTAGTCGAGCTCTTCTTCGCTTTTCTGATCATAGCTCAGAAGCTCTTCCACCTGAGCAGTGCTCTGTGCCCCACAAAGAACCGTAAGCACGCCCGGCTTATCCAGCGCATAGCGGATGCACTGATGAATGCTGAGCGCTTTTCCGAACGGAGAGACGGACGCATCCAATAGCTGCCCGCCGCTGAACGGCTTCATGACGGAGATGGCAACGCCTTCCCTCTCGCAGCGTTGGTAAATAGCCTCGCGCTCATTTACGCTTCCGTTCGCAAATTCCCCTTCACCGTAATCGTATGCCGGGTTGATGCTGAACATCAGCGTATCGATGTCCACTTCATCCATGATCTTCTGAATGACTTTCGGGGTATGGGAAGAAAGTCCGATATGGTGTACAATTCCCCGCTCCTTTAAGGACAACAGATAATCCAGAACACCGTTCTTCTGATATGTCTCCCAATCCTTTAGCTCATCCTGGCAGTGAATGAAGCCGTAATCGATATAGTTTGTTCCGAGTGCTTCCAACATATTTTTTAATGCACTCTTCACTTTGTCCAGCTCAAGCGTCCAGCCGTATTCCCCCTCTGAATAATCGGCACCGAAATGGATCTGGTAGAACACCTGATCCCGCACATCGCTCAAAGCTTTTCTGAATAGCGGAAACGCACTCGCGTGTCCCGCAGCGAGATCAAAATAGTTGATTCCGCCTTCATACGCCTTCCGTAAGGCCTTTACGGCTTCTTCTTCAGCAACTTCATAGATACTGCTTGTGCCGATTCCGATCACACTGATTCTGTCTTTTGTCTTTGGATGAATTCGATACTGCATAACTCCTCCTATTAAAAACTCAGATAATTCGACGCCCTTTCCAGGCGCATCTGTAATGTGGTTCTCCGCTCATGCCGCTCCTGCGTGCGGATTCCCTTTTCAAAGGCTTCCCTTTCGCCTAAGAGAATCAGGGACTTGCTGGCACGGGTGATGCCGGTATAGATCAGCCTTCTGCTTAACATGAACTGGTCCGCTTTCAGCATGGTCATTAAGATGATCGGATATTCCGATCCCTGTGCCTTATGCACGCTGATGCAGTAGGCATGGGTGATATTCTGGAAGAAATCCGGGGTATATTCCACATAGTTTCCGTCAAAGTCCACCAGCATGGTGTTGACCTTGGTATCATTCTCATTCGCATAGATGATTTCCGCCAACGTGCCGATGTCGCCGTTATAGACATCGTCATCCGGTTGGTTCTTTAACTGCAGGATCTTGTCTCCTTCGCGGAACGTCCGGTATCCCACCGTCAGCTCCCGCTTGTACTCGCTCGGTGGATTCAGCGCTTTCTGCAGGGCATGGTTTAGAGCATCGATCCCGCTCGCTCCGCTGTATTTGGGAGAGAGCACCTGAATGTCATTGACCTCATACCCCTTCTCCAGAGCGCTGTTGACAAGCTGGACGATGTAGTCCTTCACTTCATACTGCGTTGCGGGAATAAAGCGTACTTCCTTTAGAGATTCCAGGTTGCTGCATTCCCCTGCACGCACCTCATGCGCCAGCTCTATGACGGAGCTGCCTTCCTTCTGACGGAAGATGTGTTCCAGCCGCACCAGCGTGAACTTCTCTGAGGCAATCAGATCGCGCAATATGGCACCGATACCCACGGAAGGCAACTGGTCCTCGTCTCCGATAAGCAGAATCTTTTTGAAATTCCGTCCCGCCTGTAAAAGATTGTAAAGCATCCACTGGTCGATCATGCTCGCTTCATCCACGATCAATAGATCCTCGCTCAGCGGTTCATTCACATTCATGCCGAACGTGTTGCTTTCCAGATCCCACTTTAGTAAGCGGTGGATTGTGCAGGCATGCACGCCCGTCAGTTCCGT
Organism: Erysipelotrichaceae bacterium; assembly: GCA_045539425.1. Lineage (GTDB taxonomy): Bacteria > Bacillota_I > Bacilli_A > Erysipelotrichales > Erysipelotrichaceae > RUG14871. The sequence goes on along the minus strand of JAZQFH010000008.1, from coordinate 133,955 downwards.
CAGCCGCTTGGCTGCCCTGCCTGTCGGGGCACTGACCGCAATCGAATAGTACGGATAGAGCCGTTTGAAGAGTTCCACCATCGCCCGTACCACCGTCGTCTTGCCCGTTCCCGGTCCGCCGGTCAGTATCATGATGTCCTTTTGGAAGAAGGTATGGATCGCTTCCACCTGCTTCGCGTCATATGTAATGCCGACTTCCTCTTCCAGTATGGCGAGCTGTTCGCTGATCACCTCATCATCAAACGTCTCCTCCAAAGTCAATAACGGCGTAGAGAGATACTCCGCAATAAACTCTTCCGCATCATACTGCGTATAGTGATAGACGCGGTCCTCTTCCACAATCAGCTGGCGCCGTATCTGCAGTTCACTTAAGGCACTCTCAAAATCGATCATGCCCTCAAACTGTTTTTCCGCCTTGGCGCGCAGTTCGTCTATCAGAAGATAGGAGTCCCCTTCCTTAACGCACTCGGAAAGTGCCAGGGATAACAGTGCCGCCTGCATGCGCTTCGGATCATCGTATTCAAAGCCCATGCTCAGTGCCAGCTTGTCTGCCGTCTTGAAGCCGATGCCGTCAACTTCCTCCACTAAGCGGTAGGGATTCTCCTTGATCAGCGTCAGAGCTTCCTTGCCATAGATGCGGTCCAGGCGCATGATGTTGCGGATCCCGAGACCGTGCGTCGAGAAGAAGGCGATGGCTTCCTGCAGATCATCCTGCACATTCAGCCCTTCCTGAATGACTTTCTTTTTCTTCTCATTGATCTTCGGTACCATGTCCAATAGATCAATATTCTCTCTTAAGTTCTCTAAGCAGTCCACACCCAGCGTTTCCACAATGGAAGTGGCCATCTTGTTGCCGATACCCGGAAAGAGCGGCCCGCTTAAGTAGGAAATGATGGAATCGTGGTCCGTCGGCAGCTGCTTTTCCATCGTAACGATCTGAAACTGCATGCCGTAGCGGTAATGTTCCACATAACTTCCCTGTAAAACGTAGATGACATCCTTTTCGATGTCACTAAGATATCCCGTCACCACAATGGTTTTCTCTTCCAGATCGTACAGCTTAAAACGAGCGACCGTATAATGATTGTCGCTCTGATAGACGATATGGATAAATCTGCCTTTGATGGTGAGTAATTCTTCGCTCATAAAGCACCCATGCTGAAAAAGGAAACCAGCGTGGAGATCAGATTCACGCACATGTGCATGCCGAGATTCACGAATACGCTTCCGCTCTTCTCGTATGCCTCACTCAGCCAGAATCCCAGCACACTGTAAGTCACAATAAATAAGACGTCCTTGTAATTCCCCGTAAACAGAGAAGTCATGACGTGGATCAGTCCGAATAAAAGAGAGGACACCAGCGTTGCCACCCAGTAGTTCTTCTCACGCAGACGGCGGAAGATCGCTACACGGAAGACCATCTCCTCAAAGATCGGTCCCAGTATAACCGCAAAGAGGCTCATCAGCAGCGGGAACTGCCGCATGGCTTCGTTGACCCCTTCCTGGTTGGCACTGGTCGGCTGACCGATGATGATACCGATCAGAACATTCAGAACGATCATGGAAAGATACATTCTGCCCAGATATTTCAAAGCCAGAAAGAAATACTTCTTCCCGTTTCCTCTGTGGTTATCCGCGCTCTCCGCAAATACCCCTCTCAGTAACAGTACAGAGAGCAGTGTCAAAAAAGCATAGTAGATGACCTGGAGATAGAAGAACGTAGTGTAATCCCCGTGCAAGAGGTATGTGAGAGCCGTCAGGATATCTCCGCCAAACAGCGCATAGCCGAGAAAGTATAACAGGACGACCGTAATGCATGCCCATGTTTTCACCGGGCTCTTTTTATTTTCCAGAGGTTTCATTGGCGACCTCCTGTAAACGGACGTGCATCGGTTTGCCGTCCTTGAATGTCTCTTCAATCACGCCTCCGCCCAAGCAGATATCCCCGAGATAGAGAACTGCCTGCTGGCCCGGCGTAACGGATTTCACGCCCTGCGGATAATGTAGCAGCACTTCTCCGTTTTCAAGATATTCCGCCGTGACTTCATTGTCATTCTGGCGGTAACGGAACTTGGCGCAGCACGCATCCGGCCGCAGTTCCGTCATATAGTTGAAATGCGAAAGGAGGCAGGTGTCGGAATTCAGAAGGTCATTGTAGGCTACATTGACCACATAGAGGATGTTCTTTTCCACATCCTTGTCCGCCACAAACCACGGACCTCCCGAAAGGTTGAGTCCCTTGCGCTGACCGATGGTGTAGTAGAGAACCCCGATGTGCTCTCCCAGCACCTTTCCGCTCTTCAGATCAACGATCTTGCCTTCCTTTGCCGGAAGGTAGTTCTGCAGAAACTGGCGGAAATTGCGCTCCCCGATGAAGCAGATTCCCGTGGAATCCTTCTTTTCCGCAACGCTTAAACCGAGCTCGGCGGCGATACGCCGCACTTCCGGTTTGTCGATCTCCCCTAAAGGGAAGTAGGTCTTTTCAATGGCTTCGGATGCAACCTGGGCAAGGAAGTAGGACTGGTCCTTGTTGCGGTCATCCGCTTTTGAGAGGTACACTTTCCCGTCCTTTTCCAGCCGCTTGCAGTAGTGTCCCGTCGCCAGGTATTCAAACCCGTTCTTGCGGGCAAATTCGAGGAAGTGGTCAAACTTGATATATTTGTTGCAGAGGATATCCGGATTCGGCGTTCTCCCCTTCTTGTATTCTTCAATGAATTCCATGAAGACTTCATTCCAGTACTCTTCGATGAAATCGATGCGCATTAAAGGAAGGCCCAGCTTTTCGGTTACGCTCTTGGCGTCATTGTAATCCTTCTCCTGCGGGCAGATGTCGTCCCCCGTCGTCGGATTGCCAAGCACGTCATTGTTGACGCCGCTGTCCCAGTTGCGCATGAAAGCACAGGTCACATCATGACCCTGCTGTTTCAGAAGATATGCTGCGACGGCACTGTCGACCCCGCCGCTGAGTCCTACCATGATTTTCATACTGCTATTATACTACATTCCTTCCGGCTTCTTTTCAGGCTTTCTCCAGTTTCGAAAGTCTTAAAAACGATGCCTGATACTTGTTTTCAGCCGTCGCGATGATCTTCAGCTCCGGCACCTTTTCCGCAAGCTTCCGGCTCTCTTTGGCGCGCTCTTCCATGATCCCGGAGAGATGCTTGAACATCCGCTTTTCCCCGAAGATGCGGATCAGCCGCTTCAGATACTTTTCGTCATCATCTTTTGCGCTGAGCTCTTCCTGCGTCAGTTTGCTTAAGATCTTCAGGTGGTTTTTGCGCTCGCTGATGATTTTTTTCAGTGTCTCCTGATATGTTTTTTCCTTTAGGGTTTCCACTAAAGCTTCGTAGGCATAGACCTCATTGCACATGTCCTGGTACATGCCGTGCAGCTTCTTTAAATCTTTTTTCTCCAGTTCCATACTTCACCTTTTCCCAAGTTGCGCTATAATATGTGTTGCGCCATTGTCACAAACAAAAAATCCCGTCAAGGATTTTTATTCGGTATCGCGATAGTATTCCATCTCCCGCTCAATAATGCGGATCTTACGGTTCTTATTCAATGACTGAACGATGATATACCCGAACAGGAAGATGAAATTGAACAGCAGGATAAGGGATAAAAAATCGGAAAATGTTTCAATCATACCGTTTCACCTCACGGATATTATAAATTATAATCCGGCAATGCGCAATTATCTGAAAAAAGCACTTGCAAACTGAATTCAGATGGGGTAAAATAACAAAGCAAGTTCTCAGGGAAAGGAGGGTTTACTCATATGTCAAAAGTATGTGCAGTAACTGGTAAAAAGGCTTTATATGGTAATAAACGTTCACATTCACTTCGTGCAACTCGTCGTAAATGGGATGTTAACCTTCAGAAGGTGAAAGTTATGGTCGACGGAAAAGAACAGGTTGTCAGAATGTCCGCTCGTGCTTTACGTACCCTGAAAGCTCAACAGGAAGCGAAATAATAAATACCGCATAGGCGGTTTTTATTTTTCTTAAAATGCATCATAAAACGCAGGTATTGTTCACTGAACAAATCCCTGCGTTCTTTTTTATTTCTCAAGATACTTTTTCGCGTAGGAGCAGCTCGCACTGAGTTCCTTGTTCTCTTCCCTGCTCTTCTCTATAATCAGTTCCAGCATTCCCTTCGCAATGCCCAGACCCTGATAGGCTGAGTCAACTTTTGTATGAGTAATATTGCGGCTCTCTTTCTCTTCGCTGAATTCGCATACTCCGATGCATTTGTCATTGTCATACGCCGCAGCGCGTCTGTTCTCTGCCTCAAAGGCATAGCGTATTGTGGAAAGATGCAGCGTGCGGATCTTCTCCTTGATATCTCCCTTGAAGACGTAGGAGCCTGCGACCAGAATATCGCAGCCGGCTTCTGCCGCCAGCTTTGCGGTGTCGCCGTTGATTCCGCCGTCGATCTCAATGACGTAGCTCAAACCCTTCTCTTCGCGATACTGCTTCAGCCATCTGACCTTTTCCAGCATGTCCGCCATGAATTTCTGTCCGCCGAATCCCGGCTCCACACTCATCACAAGCACAAGTTCCACCTGATCAAGATACGGTGTAAGAAGCGTGACATCCGTCTTCGGCTTCACGCTGATGCCCGCCTGTTTTCCAAGGGAATGGATCAGTGTAATAGACGCGGAAATATCGTCCAGCGCTTCATAGTGGAAGGTGATCAGATCGGCATCCGTAAACCACGGGGCTACCGTGAGCGGATGTTCGACCATGATATGCACATCCTTGAAGAGGCTGCAGCCCTTGCTCATGTCGCTTAGGATCTTCGGTCCGAAGGTCAGATTCGGGACAAACTGCCCGTCCATGACGTCAAAATGCAGCCATTCGGCCTTTCCTTCTTCCAGCGCTTTTAACTGTTCTTTCAGATTCAGATAGTCCGCGGAAAGCACGGACGGCGCAACTTTAATCATAGAGTTCCTTTCTGCCCTCTTCGATGGCTTTCAGCGCTTCCAGATAATGCTGATAGCGCACGGAAGAGATCTTTCCCTCTCTGACTGCACTCTTTACGGCGCAGTCCGGTTCTTTATCATGCAGGCAGTCACGGAAACGGCAGTGCCCGTGATAGCCTTCAAAATCCTTTAAACACGCGGCCAGGCTGTCTTTCTCCATCGTGGTCAAGTCCAGCTTGGAGAAGCCCGGCGTATCCGCCACGTATCCGTCCGCAACCTTATGCAGCTCGACGTGGCGCGTGGTATGTTTGCCGCGTCCCAATGACTTGGAGATTTCCTGGGTGCGGATATGAAAGTCCGGTGCCAGACGGTTGAGGAAGGAGGATTTTCCCACCCCGCTCTGTCCGCTGAGAACCGTGATCTTTCCTTTCAGTGCCTCCGCAATCTCCGCAAGTTCTTCCGCCGTGGAATCCTTGTGGGATAAAAGAACGGTGTATCCGCTCTTGCGGTAATCTTCAATATGTTCAAAGATGCGGTCGTTTTCCTTCGCCAGATCCATCTTGGTGATCAGGATCTTCGGCTCGATTCCCGCATAGCTGATCAGAAAGATCAGCTGGTCCACCAGTAATGTGGAGAAATTGGGTTCCTTGCAGCTCATGACGATAAACGCCTGATCCACGTTGGCAATCGGAGGTCGGCGCAGGAAGTTTCTGCGCTCGTAGATCTTCTCGATGCCGAACTTTTCCTCATACCGCTCGACTTCCACTTCATCCCCGGCCAGAGGCGTGGCACCCAGGCGGAGCTTTCCCCGCCCCATGGCATCCACCACACGGCCGTCTTCCAGAAGGACCTGATACTGATTCGAGATTAAACGGATGATTTTTCCCTTCATAGAGCTCCTATCCTAGTAATAATACAGAGTGATGTAGTTTCCTTCCCGCTGGACGTAATAACCGGAGTCCGGAGAATAGCGGATCACCGTATCAAAGGTGATTTTAGATAGTTCCTCTTCGCTCAGCGCATTGCGGTCCATCGGATTCAGAAGCACCGTGGCGCCCATGGCTTCCAGCTGGTTCTTGGCTTCATACACGTTTTTGCCGATTAAGTCGGACGGAATCAGAAATTCCAGATAACTCGCCACGATCAGCTTGAGATCATAGCGGATCTTGTTGTCGATTTTATCTCCCGGAAGCAGGGATTCCTGACGTATGATGACACCCGCTTCATAGGAGGAGTTGTATTCCCGCTGTACACTGATGCGGACATTCGGATACGGCGAGAGGATGGAGCGCACTTCGCTTTCCTTTTTTCCGCTGTAGTCCTGAATGATGAAGTACTTTCCTTCGGATACCGTGACGTTGACGGAAGTTCCCTTCTCCACATCATCATCCTTCTGCGGAGAGGAGGCAATGATAATCCCCTCTTCGATATCGTCCGTCATCATGTAGGTGATCTTCCCCATGCTCAGTCCGACGTTTTCCAGCTCAAAGCGTCCCTGCTCCACATTCATTCCGGTGATGTCGATCATCTTCATCTGCTTGGATTCGTTTTCACGCGAGATAAAGAGGATCCCCAGAGTGGCGGCTGTCGCAAGAATCATAAGCAGCACGCCCAGTATAATATTCACGAAATTGATCGGCGGTTTCGGTATTTCCGGATCCTTCGCCGTCTTTTCATCCAGTTTTTTAATGGTGATGGTTCCCCCGAACGGATTATCCCCGAGGACCAGTCTCTCTTCCTTTGCCCGCTTTTCATCGAGGCACGTTGAGATATCCTCCAGCATTTCCGCGGCGGAGTGATAGCGATAGGCCTTGTTTTTGGCTGTCGCTTTTATGATCACGTTCTCGACCGACTGCGGGACAGCCGGATTGAGGTCACGTACGAAAGGCACTTCCTCTTCCATATGCTTCATGGCAATCTGGATCGGGCTTTCTCCGTGGAACGGAACATCTCCGCATAAGAGTTCATAGAGACAGATTCCGAGCGAGTAGATATCACTCTGCTCCGAAGCCGTTTCCCCTCTGGCCACTTCCGGTGCCAGGTAATGCACGCTGCCCATGACGCTGTCCGTCTGCGTCAGCTGCACGGCATCTTCCGCTAAGGCGATGCCGAAGTCGGTGATCTTGATCGTGCCGTCGTCCTTGATCAGAACGTTCTGCGGCTTGATGTCGCGGTGGATGATTCCATGGGAATGCGCTTCTCTGACCGCATCCACCAGCTGTTTCATGATCGTGATGGCTTCCTGGGTATCCAGAGCTCCGCGGCTGGCAATCAGCTGTTTCAGCGTCTTGCCACGGACATATTCCATGACGATATACTGTCTGCCTTCAAACTCGCCGACATCATAGATCTCCACGATATTCGGATGGGTCAGAGCGCTGGCCGCATTGGCCTCTCTCTGGAAGCGCAGTAAGCTCACCGGATCGGCGCAGAGTTCTCCGCGCAACAGTTTAATGGCAACTTCCCTATTCAGAACGGTATCCATGGCGAGATAGACATCCGCCATTCCCCCGTGTCCGAGATCCTTCGCTATCAGGTAGCGGTTGGCAATCATTTCACTCATTCGCTCTCACCGCCTTCAATGACGATTACCGTCACATTATCAAATCCACCGGCATTGTTCGCCAGCGTAATCAGCTTTTCCACCTTGTGCTCCACGCTGCTCTTGCGCAAAAGCACCTTGCGGATCTCCTCCTCCGCCACATAGCCGTACAGGCCGTCAGAGCAGAGCAGGATCATATCATAAAGATTATTGAATGCCTCAATGTCCACCCGCAGAGGCTGATCGATGCCCAGCGCATTGATCAGAACATGGCGGTTCGGATTGTTTTCGGCTTCTTCCGGGGAAAGCAGACCGCTTTCCAGCATCCGCTGCAAGAGCGTATGGTCATGCGTCACGCAGTTCATGTGCTTATCCCCGATCAGGTAACATCTCGAGTCACCGACATTGAAGACATAGGTGCGCTCATTGGTAATCAGAACACCGACCAGCGTGGCTCCCATGCCGCGGTGCTCCTCATTTCTGGCGCCTTCCTTTAAGATCAGCCGGTTGACATTCTCAATGGCTTCCCTGAGCCAGTGATAGAGATTGTCACTCGGTTTGAATGTCTTTTTCAGAAACGGTTTGGACAGGCATTCCACCGCCATGCTTGAAGCAATCTCACCGGCTTTTAAGCCGCCGATGCCATCGGAAACAACGGCTAAAACATAGCCGTTATTATTGATAAAGATTCCGCAGGAGTCCTGATTGTTCGCCCGCAGTTTTCCGACATCGCTCTTCTGGAAATATCTCATCTCTGCTTCTCCTGTTTGGCTCTCAGCTGACCGCAGGCCGCATCGATATCGGACCCGCGTTCCTGACGGAGCGTGCACTGTACTTTCTGTTTCATTAATTTATCGTAAAAGCTCAGCGCCTTGCGGTAATCCACCTGGCGGTAGCCTTTTTCATCCACTTTATTGTAAGGAATCAGATTGACGTAGGCGTTATAGCCGCGAACCAGATCCGCAAGTTCCCTGACGCATTCATCCGAATCGTTGACCCCTTCCAGTAGAATGTATTCAAACGTTAAGCGGCGGTTGTTCTTAGAGAGATAGTAGTCGATCGCACCGAAGAGTTCCTTCAAAGGATAGGCCTTATTGATCGGCATCAGACGGCTGCGCAGCTCATCGTTCGGGGCATGGAGCGAGATGGCCAGATTGTTCTGGCACTCCAGATCGGCAAACTCCCGGATCTTCGGAGCGATGCCGCAGGTCGAGATCGTGATGTGGCGGGCTCCGATGGCCAGGCCGAGATCATGATTGACGATGTGCGTGAAGTTGATGACATTCTCAAAGTTGTCAAACGGCTCCCCGGTTCCCATGATGACGATATGGCTGACTCTCTCCTCTTCTTCGTCGAGTTCTCTCTGGACAAAGAGGATCTCTTCCACCATCTCCCCGGCGCTCAGATCTCTCTGCTTTTTGAGCAGTCCGCTCGCACAGAACGTGCAGCCCATATTGCAGCCGACCTGAGAGGAAACACAGACCGTCTTCCCGTAGTCAAAATACATCAGAACGCACTCCACATAGGAGCCGTCCTGCATCTCCAGAAGATACTTCCGCGTTCCGTCGGAAGAAACCTGACGGACCTTCAGTTTTGCCGTATTCAGCACGAAATGTTCCTTCAGATATTCCCTCTTGTCCTTCGCAAGATCCGTCATCTCATCAAAGGAGGTGACACGCTTGCGGTAAAGCCACTTGAAAATCTGCTCCGCCTGGTATTTCTTCCACCCGATGGCGAGGCAGTAGTCCACTAACTGCTGATAGGAATATCCGTAAATCTGCTCCATACTGTTTTCCTTACTGTACCTTCTGTAATTTTACCATAAAGAAGCCGTCTGCCTCATCCTCAAACGGGAAAAGTGTCTGTTTTTTCACCAGGATATATTCCGGATGACGTTCTAAAAAGGCTTCTGCCTGTTTTTCATTTTCCTTTGTATTTAATGTGCAGGTGCTGTAAATCAGCTCCCCGCCCTCTTTCACCATCTCACTTGCCGCATCCAGAAGCTCCGCCTGGATCTTCTGAATCTCGTCTAACGAAGACGGCGTTACGCTCCGCTTGATCTCCGGCTTGTGGCGCAAAACGCCAAGTCCGCTGCATGGCGCATCGACAAATACCTTATCAAAGGAGTGTTGCGGGAGGTATTGCGCGATTTCCCTGCCGTCGCAGGAAAGCGTCCGGATATTGGTGCATCCTGCTTTTTGGGCCCCTTTTTCAATCAGTTCCGTCCGCTTCGGGTAAAGATCCACCGCCGTGATGCTTCCCTGATTCTGCATCAGGGCACTCATATGGAAGGTCTTGGAGCCCGGTGCCGCACAGAGGTCCAGCACACTGTCTTCGGCAGTATAAGACGTCAGTCTTGAGACACACTGGGAGTGATAGTCCTGCGGGAAGATGTATCCTTCCTGAAACCATTTAGAGCGGATGTAGTTCCCCTCATAGGTAACGGCATCCTCTTTGTAGAAAAGAAACTTCTCATCCAGTTTCAAAAGCTCTTCCACAGAGACTTTCAGCGTATTCACGCGCAGATACTGTCTGCTGTTGCGCTGCGTGCTTTCCAAAATCTGCAGCATCGTCTCTTCCCCGTACTGCTTCTTCCAGAGTTTCACGATCCAGAGCGGCATGCTGTAAGTCAGCGAAAGGCGCTCATCTTCACTTGTCGCCTGTACTTCCTGCAAACCGTTTGCGCTCACTTTGCGCAGAATGGAATTGACGAATGATGCCTGCGAGGCATGGGAAGGATGCTTGGCGATTTCCACGGCTTCATTGATTACCGCGTAATGCGGGCTGTTCATAAATAACAGCTCATACGTCGCGCAGTCTAACAGTACTGCCAGCTTCTCTGACGGTGCCTTCTTAACGTAGCGCATCCACTGATCCCGCACGAAAAGGTCTCTCTTCAGTGTCCCGTAGACCAGCTGGGAAATATAGGCCGTATTCTCACTCGAATACTTTTTCCCGAGCGATCTGAGGGACAGATTGGAGAAACTTCCGTTCAGATAAATACCTTGCAGAATCTGCACTGCTTCGTTCCGTAAATTCATCATTCCAAATTCAACGGGTTCACATCGATCGTGACCCCCACTTCCGCGTGTTTTTCCATAAACGCGTAATATTCCTTCCGGACGCTTTCAATCATTGCATCCGGATCGACTCCTTTAATAATGATCCGCTTGCGCTCCTTATCAAATGTTCTGAGAAGATCCGAAGGACCCAGAACCTTAAGCTTCGGGTTCTCCTTTAAGGAAGAGCACATCTCCAAAATGGAAGACTCATACTTCCCTAAATCCTTATGAGAGAAGACCACACTGATCAGATAGGTGTACGGCGGATACTTTGCCAGATGGCGGTAGTTCATCTCTTCCGCAAAGAAATGCAGGTAATCATGCCTTGCGGCATAGCGGATTGCATAGTGATTCGGGTCAAAAGCCTGTACAAAAACTTCGCCAGAGGAAGCTCCGCGGCCGCTTCTGCCGCTCGCCTGTACGATCAGGTCAAATGTTGTCTCCGTAGAGCGGAAATCGCTGCGGGCCAAAAGTGCATCCGAGTTCAGAATGCCAACTAAGGTCACAAGCGGATAATCCAGCCCCTTGGCAATCATCTGCGTCCCGATTAATATGTCCGCTTCATGGTTGCCGAAGCGGGTAAAGAACTCCTCATGGGCTCTCTTTTTCCCCACCGTATCGGTATCCATACGCAGAATACGGGCACTCGGGAACAGCCGGTTCAGCTCTTCCTCCAGCTTCTGCGTCCCGTATCCGCTGCGGGTAAACTCCGAAGAGCCGCATTTCGGGCATACTTTCGGCATATCCATGATCTTTCCGCAGGTATGGCAGACCAGTTTATTTAAATCCTTGTGATAGTTCATCGCCAGATCGCAGTCCGGGCAGGTAACGACCGTATTACACTTCCGGCACTTCACAATCGGGTTATACCCTCTTCTGTTCAGTAAAATGATGACCTGTTCATTTTTTTGTAAGCGGTCATGAATGGCATCTTTGAGCGGTTTTGTGATGATATGCGAGTCTTTTAAGCGCAGCTGACGGTTCACGTCCACCACAACCACTTTCGGAAGCGGCTGATGGTTCACGCGCTCTGAAAGCGTCACAAGCCCGTACACGCCTTTCTTCGCTCTGGCGTAGCTTTCCAATGACGGCGTCGCTGAGCCGAGGATCACCTTGCAGTGATGATACTTCCCGCGCTCAATGGCGATATCCCGGCAGTGATAATACGGCTTATTCATCTGCTTGTAGGAGTGGTCGTGTTCCTCGTCCATGACGATCAATCCGATGGAATCCAGCGGCATGAATACCGCGGAGCGCGTTCCGACCACAACGCTCACCTCATGATTTTTCACACGCAGAAACTGCTCGTAGCGCTCCTGATCATTCAGCTTGGAATGATAGATCGCCACGTTATCTCCGAACCTCTCTTCCACGCGCTTCACCATCTGCGGGGTCAGACCGATCTCGGGCACCAGGATCAGAGCCTGTTTCCCCTCTTTGATGATCCGGTCCGCCATCTGCAGATAGATTTCCGTCTTCCCGCTGCCTGTAGCTCCGTGCAGAAGGATGACATCCTTCTCGGAATTTAAAAGCTCATCAAATGCCTGCTGCTGCGATGGGGTCAGCGTGAAAAACGGGACCGTCTTCTTTTCCTGCGGCTGATAAAGCGCTTCTTTTTCAAAGACTTCCACGTAACCTTTTTCTTCCAGAGCACGCGTTGCGGAAATACCGAATAAGGCACGCCATTCGCTGCGCACGGCTTCCTGTTTTTCCTTTAAATAGGCGAGAGCTTCCGCCTGTTTCTTCTGTCTCGTGTTGAATTCTTCCGGCTCCGCTAAAAAGCGGACGTATTCCACCTGTTTGATCGGTTTGCGATTGCTCTTGGGGCGGATCTTGCTTGGCAGCATCGCCTGGAAGCAGGCAATGGTCGGAGAAATGGTATGATATGCCATCCATTTGCCCAGCGCATACATCTCTTCATTTAATAAGGGAGACGGATCCAGCACTTCCGTGATCTCACGAAGCTCGTAATCCATATCCTTTTCGTCAATCTCCGTCACATTGTCCACAAAGCCGACTAATGACTGATAGCCGAACGGTACTTTGACCCTGACGCCGCGCGAAAGCTGCATCCCTTCTGGATAGCGGTAGGAATAGGTGCGGTCAATGGCCATGACCGGATGTTCAATGTAGACTTCGGCAACTTTCATTATTCATATTATAACAAGAAACCATAAGAAAGGCACTCCGCGTCAGTGAGTGCCTGATCTGTTTTACTGATTTTCTTCCATCGCCTGATGGATGATGTCGCCGATTTCTTTCGCTGCCTGCTTGATGTCATGATTGACGACCGTATGCTTGTAGCGGGAGACAAAGGTCATTTCCTTGCGGGCTTTTTCCAGCCGTTCCTGAATCACTTCCTCGGCTTCGCTCTTTCTGCCGCGGATGCGTGCTTCCAGAGCTTCCATGGAAGGCGGTATGATAAAGATGCTCAAGCAGTCCGGACATTTTTCCATGACCTGCATGGCACCGTCGATTTCGATCTCCAGAATGACATTTCTGCCCTCTTCCCTGAGTTTTTCCACGTAGGCTTTCGGTGTTCCGTACATATTGTTGACAAATGTCGCGTGCTCCAAAAGTTCTCCGTTTTTCACGGCTTCCCTAAAGCGTTTTTTCGTCACGAAAAAGTAATCCACGCCGTCCGTTTCCCCGACTCTCGGCTTGCGTGTCGTCATGGAAATGGAATAGGAAAGCTTCAGGGATTCATCCTTCATGTACTCTTCCCTTACCGTGCTTTTCCCGACTCCGCTTGGTCCGCTTACTACAATTAACAGTCCTTTTTTCATACCATTGAACCTCTGCTTTTTAGTTATAATAAATGACACTTACGGAGAAGTCAATGCTATAATTACTTCATGGCATTGGATGGAATTATTTTAAGCAAGATCAATACGGAACTGAACGCTTTATTACCGCTCAGAATCGTGAAAATCAACAACGTCTCCGACAGCGAGCTGCTTTTTCAGTTGAAGAGCACGCAGGGAAGACATCAGCTTTTCATCTCGAATCATTCCCAGTTCAACCACATCAAACTGACGGAACACCGCTATCCGATTCCGCAGGTTCCCAGTAATTTCGTCATGCTTTTAAGAAAATACCTGGAAAACGGACTCATCACAAAGATCGAACAGGAAGACTACGACCGTTATCTCCGCTTTGAAATTCACGGGCATAACGAGATCGGGGAAAAGAATGTTCACTACCTCTTTGTGGAACTTATGGGAAAGTACGCCAATACCATCCTTGTTGATGAGAACGGGAAGATCATGGATGCCCTGAAGCGGATTCCGCCCTTTGAAAACCAGAGGCGGACCATTCATCCGGGTGCCGCCTTCACCTATCCCGACAAGCAGAACAAGCTGGACCCCTTCCACGCAACGGAAGCGGATCTGGACCGTCCTTTAACGGATCAATTTGAAGGCTTCTCACCATTGCTTGCGAAGGAAGTGACCTTCCGCTTGCAGAACGGGGAAAACTTCCAGGAAATCATGCAGGAAATTCAAAACAGCCATTCACTCTATCTGAGCAATGCCAAAAACACCCTGCTCTATCACGTCATTCCCTTAAAGCACCTCAGAGTCGAGCCTTCCGTTTACGGGATCTTTGAAGGACTGGATCAGCTTTACTTCTTCCAGGAAGAGAAAGACCGCATCAAGCAGCAGACCGGTGACCTCTTTAAGATCGTACGGCGTGAGCTGAAGAAAAATGAGCAGAAGAAACTGAAGCTGGAAGCTTCGCTATTGGAAGCGCTGGATTGCGATAAATGGCGCGAATACGGTGACTACCTTTTCGCCTATCAGCACATGGTGGAAAAAGGCAGCCCGTCCGTCACCCTGCCCCGCTTTGACGGAGAGGGAGAGATCACGATTCCGCTGGATGTCCGCTATGACGCCAGAGGAAACGGGAAGAAGTGCTTCCAGAAGTACAATAAAGGCAAAAGCGGTCAGATCCACATTCAGGAACAGATTGAGATCTGCGAGCGCGAGATCACCTATTTCAAAGGGCTCAATGAACAGCTGTCCCTGATGGATTTCAATGACATTCAGGAGATCCGGCAGGAAATGATCGATCACGGCTATCTGAAAGACAAGGGACGCAACCGCCGCAGAAAGGATCCGCCGCTCCATTATCTGACGATCTCGTACGATGAAACCACAACGATCTATGTCGGCAAAAACAACCGGCAGAATGAATATGTGACCTTTAAGAAAGGACGCAAGGAAGACACCTGGTTCCATGCACAGGATTTCCACGGTTCGCACACCGTCATCCATACCGATGCACTGGATGAAGCGAAGATCCGCCTGTGCGCCATGCTGGCAGCCTACTATTCAGAGGCGCGCAACTCTTCCAGCATCCCCATCGCCTACACGCAGATCAAGAATCTGAAAAAGATTCCGGAGGCCAAGGGCTCCTTAGTCACCATGTCCTCCTATAAGACTATCTACATCGATATTGATCTTGCGCTGATTCAGAAATATCTCGAAAAATAAAAGGAAGAATCATGTGAATTCTTCCTCGTTTTTTTTCTATTCACCCGTGGCGAGTCTTTTACGGATCCTGGTGGAGAAGTATTCCATCAGAAGGACCATGACGATCAGGCCCAGCAACATGGCGGAAACATTCGGCCAGTTCCCCTGCCCAATGGCATGGATCAGAGAGGCACCGATACCGCCGGCTCCGACGATACCGAGAACCGTCGCATTCTTGACATTGATATCCAGACGGTAGATGACCGTGGAGATAATGTTGGAAGAAAGCTGCGGAATAATGCCGTAGCGGACTTTTTCAAACGGAGAGCAGCCCGCCGCATCCAGCGCTTCAATGATTCCCGGGTTCATGTCTTCAATGGCTTCGATCAGAAGCTTCGATAACATACCGACCGAACCGATGGACATCGTCAGCACCCCGGCGAATGCACCCGTTCCGACCACCTTGACAAACATGATGGCATACATGAAGGACGGGAATGCTCTGAGGATGGAAATAAAGGTCAGACAGACGTAATTCAGCCATTTCGGGGCGATGTTGCGGCTGGACAGGAAGGCCAGCGGAAGCGCCAGCACAACGCCGATGACCGTGCCCAAAAAGGCAATGGCCAGCGTTTCCAGCAACATATAACCTAAACCGACCGTGCTGGTATCCGTAATGAGCTTCCAGCTCGGTTTCAGTAATCCCAGTAAGGCAACCTTCGCAATGGCGGCACCCTTTTCATTCACACCGGAATACTGAACCGTTTCCCTGGTGAGATAGATGATAAAGAGCAGTGCCAAAAGTTCAATCACAAACTTCGGCCAGAGCTTCGGGTAGTTCTCATACTGTTTTTCTACCGTAATATTCATGTTACTCATCCCTGCACCAGCTTCTTTCTCATCTCACGCGATATCGTCTCAATAATGACGACCGTGATCACAAGTACCAGCAATAACATACCGGCATTGGCATAGTTTCTAAAGGACAGCTGCGTATTCATCTGCACGCCGATACCGCCGGCTCCGACGTAGCCCAGAATGGCTGCGGAACGGACGTTGGTTTCAAAGCAGTAGAGAACCGTGCTCCAGAAGAAGCCCCGCACCTGCGGATAGGCAGCTTTAATCATGCATTTGATTCTTGTGGCACCCGTGGATTCCAGCGCTTCATAAGGACCCATATCGATCGTCTCGATCTGCTCATACATCATCTTAACGGCAATGGTGTAGGAGAAGATGGCGATGGAAATGGTACCGGCAAGCGTACCGGTTCCGATCACGATGGACAGTAAGCTTGCGTAAATCAGCGTCGGCAGCGTACGGAAGACACTCAGAACGCCGCGGTGGGCTGCCATGTAGGTTTTATTCAGCTTGAAGTTATTCGACAGATAGAAGCTCATCGGCAGTGCCAGCGCGCAGCCGTATGCCGTTCCCAGCAAAGACATGACCAGCGTGTCGATCATCGGCTTCTTGATCTGTTCCCAGAATCCCCAGTTCGGGGGTACCATTGACTTGATCATGTCGAAGAAGTAATGGAATCTGGTGATGAATTTGTTCAGATTCAGTTTGCAGAACTTTGCGAAAAAGACAGAGACAATGATCACTAAAATCGTGATATAAGGAGTCCAGTTGAACTTCTCCTTGACGACTTTTCCATTCCCCAGCGTATAGGAGCGGGGATAGAAAATGTGCAGCAGATCGTCTAACATCAGAGTTTCTCCTTCATTAAGTCATCATCGCTGATGTCACGTCCGTAGATCTTTCTGAAGTTCTCCTTTTCGTTCTGCTTGTAAACGGAAGTCGGACCGTCAAAGACGATTTTGCCGGCCTGAATACCGATAATTCTGTCTGCATATTGTAACGCCAGATCAACATGGTGGATGTTGATCAGAACCGTAATATTCATCTCCTTATTGATCTTCTGGAAGTCACTCATGACAACATCGGCCATGACCGGGTCCAGTGCGGCAACCGGTTCGTCTGCCAGAATGATCTGCGGGTTCTGCGCCAGCGTACGTGCCAGAGCGACACGCTGCTGCTGACCGCCCGAAAGCTGGTCGGCACGGATATAAGCCTTGTCCAGAATACCGACTTTATCCAGTGCTTCCAGAGCCGTGATCTTATCTTCTTTGGAATATAAACCGAAGAGTGTGCGGAAGAAATTCATATCGGCAACTCTTGCGGAAAGAACGTTATTGATCACGCTGGTACGGGAAACCAGGTTAAAGGACTGGAAGACCATACCGACTTTGCGGCGGTATTTTCTCAGATCCTTTCCTTTTAATTCCGAAACATTCAGCCCGTCGACCGTTACCGTTCCCGAAGTAACGTCAATCATTTTGTTGATGGTGCGGATCATCGTGGATTTTCCGGCACCGGACAGGCCGATAATGGCGACGAATTCGCCCTGCTCGATGGTTACATTCACATCGTCCAACGCTTTGGTACCGTTGGCATATACTTTGTCTACATGATCAAACTGAATCATAGTGGACTACCTCCCCTTTTCTCAAAAAAAAGGCGCATGAAAATAAATTTCATGCACCTTTTACCATACAATTCAAACTATTCCTGGAATAATTTAGCAGCTGCTCTGGTTCCGTCATAGTCAGAGTCCTGACCAATCTGGTAACCCTGATGGCTGTACGGTGCAACCGTGGCTAAGCCTTCCGGTGTGGAACCGATTTCCATGAAAGCTTCCTGTAAAGCCTTCACTAATTCCGGAGTCATCTTCGGGTCAACTTCCTGTTTTGCAACGGAAATGTTGTCGTTCATGATGAAGTCGGAAACAGCGATGATCTTGATGACATCCCAGACATTCTTGTAAGTGCCAGCAGCGATTTCATCTGCATAAGCAGCTTCAAAGCTTGTCGTGGAAGCAGCATCTTTACGGATATCCGCATAACCGACGATGACATCGCAGCCGCCAGTTAATAAGGAATTCATCATATCGGAATAGGACTGGTCAGCAACCAGGTTGCTTAAGGAAGCAATGGTTCTCTTTTCATTACCGGCGCCTTCACCGAATGTGTTGTTGATCCAGATGGACGGATAGATGTAGCCGGAGCCGGAAGTCGGAGAAGAGGACTGCCATCTTGCGGAATCCAGATCTTCCCAAGTTAACGTACCGTCTAATGTCTTCTGGTATAATTCAGCACCTTTTTCCGTTGCGATATTGACATAAGTTAATGCAGCGTAACCAGTTGCCATTTCGTTAGCATCCGTAGTGATGCCGCTGTTCCAAGGTGTGATACCTTCGGAAGGCATAATGACACGGCCGTTCGCATCGCCGACACCGCTTCTTAAGGCTTCGAGTAAGAGATCGACAGAGTCACTGTATAAGATATACGTGCTGGAGTTTAAGAATCCGATGTCGATTGCGCCGCTGGCCATACCTTCACCGACAACAGCGAAGTTTGTACCTACGTCGATATTGACTGTTTTGACATCGAAACCTTTTGTGGCCAGTTTGTCAATTAACATCTGCTTTAACGGTTCTGCAGCTGCTAAAATGGCGTCTGCCGGTTTGGATGGAACGAAAGCGATGTTCAGTTCATCAACAACTGTAGCTGTCGCTTCGCCGCCTTCTGCTGGCTGCTGATCATCTGCCGGTTTGGAACAACCGAACATTGTCACAACCATCAGCATGCTTAATAAAACAACTAATAATTTTTTCACAAGAATTTCCTCCCTTTCTTGTCATTACCATTGTACCCGTTCCCCATAAGAAAGTCTATGGTTCCCATCAATTTCAGAAATAGAAAATCCATATCCGCTATTTCAGGATATGGATAATACCTTTTTTGTTGAGGTGGCTCAGAAGAGAGAGCAGAATCGGTCCCCCGAATAAGCCGATGGCGCCGAAAATCTGAGTGCCGATATACATGGAGCTGAGCGTAACGATCGGATGCAGACCCATCTGCTGACCGACCAGATGCGGCTCAACGAACTGACGAATCACCGTGATGACCGCGTAGAGAATCAGAAGCTCGATGCCCCGGATATAGTTGCCGACGATAAAGGAGAGCACACTCCATGGAATTAAGACCGTGCCGCTGCCGAGAACCGGCAGAATATCCAGCACTGCCGTAATTGCCGCAATCAGAACGCCGTTCTTGATGCCGAAAATCAGAAAGCCCAGCAGTAATTCCGCAAACGTGATCCCCATGATCATGATGTAGGAGCGCAGACACGAAAGAACCGTGCCGCTCAGATAGTCCTTGATCTCATAGATCAGATGCTTCTGCTCATCGGAGAACTGATGAATGATGAAGAGATTGATGTCATCGTAGTCAATGGCAATGATGACGCTTGAGATGATCGTCATCATGATGCTGACTAACGTCATCGGGATCTTCGTCACATATCCGCTTAACATGGAGACGACGCTCATGGAAACATTGGTGACGCCCTCGCCGATCTTGGAGATGACTGTCTCCAGGAAGTTCCGGATGTTATTGGCAATGGACGGATCGAGTTCCGACACAAACTTCTGAATGGCATTGTATGCCTGATAGAGCGTCGGCTCAATCGATTCCGAGTACATCTGCGGAATCTTGGAAACATAGGCGATGACCCATGTGGCCAGCTGGATGCTCAGTACTACCGCCAGGCTGACGATACAGGTATAGAAAACCAGAAGAATGATTGAGGATACCAGACCGCGCTTGATTTTGAACTTGTCGGTGATATATTTGATCGGTTTCTTAAAAAGCGAAGCGATCAGCCAGCCGAGAATGAACGGCCAGAGATACTTCAGAAGATATTTAAGGAACAGATATGCCAGGGATATGATTACGCCGTAATAGGCAAACTGTATTAGAAATTTCTTATGCTTATCAAAATTCATTTTATTCTCCTGAATTTAATTATACTTCATTTTGCCCTTAATTGTATAATAGAATCATGTATCAGAATCCTTTTCCCTACAGTGACGATAATCTGCGTTATCATACCTACTCCTATTACCTGAAGCACAAGTATCACGCCAAGGTCGCCAAGGTACCTTTAGACGCGGGCTTTTCCTGCCCCAACCGTGACGGTACGAAGGCATTCGGAGGCTGCCGCTTCTGTTCGGAAAGCGGAAGCGGGGATTTTGTGAAGGATCCGCTATTGCCGCTTTCAGAGCAGTATGAAGCAGGGCTGAGCGTCATGCGTCACAAGTGGCCGGACTGTCTCGGCATCGCCTACTTTCAGGCGTATTCCAATACCCATGCGCCATTAGAACAGCTCAAAGAGATCTTTGAGCCCTTTGCATCACGCAGCGATATTGCCGAGATTTCCATTGCCACGCGTCCCGACTGCCTGGATGATGGGAAACTGGACTATCTCGCTCAGCTGAATCAGAGAAAGCCGCTCACCGTCGAGATGGGCCTGCAGTCAATTCATGAAGAAACCATGCGCAAAATGAACCGTCAGCACTCGGCGGAAGAACTCTACGAAATGGTGCAAAAGCTCAAAGAGCGGGGTATAAGAACAACGCTGCACATCATTAACGGCTTGCCAAATGAGACGGACGAGATGATGTTAGAGACCGCGCGGAAAGTCGCCGAACTCCGCGTTGACGGGATCAAGATCCACATGCTCAACATCTTAAGAAGTTCCGCCCTCTATGAGGATTACCGGGGCGCACCGTTTGAACTTTTATCGCTGGAAGAATACGTCGATATCGTCGTAAGGCAGCTGGAGATCCTGCCGCCGGAGATGGTGATTGAGCGCGTGACCGGAGACGGGATCGATGAGGAACTCGTCGCACCGCTCTGGATCAAAAAGAAGACGGTGGTCCGCAATGAGATTGCCAAGCTTCAGAAGAGAAAGGATTCGTATCAGGGAAAGTATTATGAGACCCGAGAATATTAATACCGTTGCTCACCGCTGGCTTTTGGAAGAGATCGATTCCGACAGTGTCGTGATCGATGCGACCATGGGAAACGGCTTTGACACGCTCTTTCTGGCGCAGAATGCCCAAAAGGTCTACGCCTTTGACATACAGAAAGAAGCACTGGAACATACCCGTGAAAAAGTGCAGGACTGTTCAAACGTCACTCTGATCCTCGCCTCTCATGCAGAGATGGACAGCTATGTGAAGGAAGCAGTTGACGCCGTGATCTTTAACCTCGGCTATCTGCCCAAGGGAGATGAGAGCATCACGACCATATGGGAGAGCACCTTTGTTGCGATAAAAAAGGCACTTGCCCTATTGAAGTCAGACAAATGCCTGTTTCTTGTCTTTTATATCGGCCACAGCGAAGGCGCCAGGGAACATTCCGAATTCTTAAAGATTCTGCCGGAGCTTAAAAACGCCAGGGTCGAGCGCAGCTATACGTATGAAGACCGCCACGACGCGCCGGTTTTATACCAGATCAGGAAAGTGGTCGATCAGATAGCGTAGCGCAAAGAGATCCCTGCGCTGAACGATGGTGCCGACCTTTCCGACCTGATGGAATTTGAGCTCATGCAGCGCTTCTTCAACACTCAGATGCACCGCATCCTTTAAGAGAGTTTTCTCCAGGTCCGTCCACTGCGGTGCGTAGTGCACGGAGGTATCCAGTTCGCAGTAGAAGAAATGGGAATACGTTTCCCGCTGTATCAGATGATATTCATCAATGATGGTTCCAAGAGGAACCGCTTTTTTTATTTGGTAGCCGAGCTCTTCCATCACTTCCCTGCGCAGCGTTTCTTCCGGCGATTCATTTTCTTCCATACCGCCGCCGCAGGTTTCCAGATGGTCGCGCTTGCCGAACATGTCTTCCCCCTGGATTCTCAGAAAAACAAACCGTCCCGCCTCATCTTTGGCCAGTGCCCTGGCGGTGTGGCGGATGTGCGTCGTTTCCTGAAAGTCATATAAATCGTCATAAAACCGTTTGATGATCATGCTCCGATTATAGCACATCAAGAAAGGAAAAGAGAGCCCTTTTCAGGACTCTCTTACTCTGTCATTTTTGAATGACGTCCGGCTTTCGCCTTCTAAAATAAGGGGATAGAATCTGTACGACTATTTTTATAATTAGCAGGAGAAGAGGTTTACGTACAGGTAAGCTATATCTTGCTTACACTTACAATATAACCGATAAATCCCGCCAAAATATCACGGAAAAATGTGAAATTATGTGAATCATTCCACGATGACCGCTGTGCCCGTCGCATTGACCAGTAAGAAGCCGCCAAAGCTCTCATAGTCGATTTTCACGCCGACAACCGCATTTGCGCCAAGATCCAAAGCGCGCTCTTTCATCTCGTTTACGGCATCTTTGCGGCAGCGGATCACGCATTCCTCAAAGGAATCGTCACGTCCTCCGAGGATCCCCGTAAAGCCCATGGAAAACTCACGCAGGGCACTCACGCCTTCGCTGATTTCCCCGCTTACGATCCCGAGATAACTCTGTATCGGATGATTCTCAATGATGGGCGTCGTGGTGATGATCATCTGCTCCAGTTGATTTCTTCTGATTTCCCGCGCTGCCTTTTTCGCTTCGCGGATCTTCAGATTCCGCTCTTCCTCTTTCAGACTCTCGAAGTCTTCCTTACTCAGATTGAGTGAGAGAAGCGGCGTCCCGCACGTCTGGCAGTGATATTCACCGGGAAGCTTATAGAATCCCTTTTCGCATTTCGGACAGTAAAAAGCGTATTTTCTGTCATCGATCATGATAAAAACACCTCTTTTCTATTTCTATTATACTACCCATCCAACCTTCCAAACATAAGAAAAAAGCCTCTCGGCTTTTTCTTTTCAATTCTTTATAAGGGGATAGAATCTGTATGATACTAATATTTTAGCAGGAGAAGAGGATTCATACAGGTAAGCTATATCTTGCTTACACCTATAATATATCCGATAAATACCGCCAAAATATCACAGAATTATGTGAAATAATGTGAAATTACTGCTTCTTCTGATCCTCTTTGATCAGGATGCGCAGAGCTTCAATCGCCGTCGCAATCGCTTCGCCCGTATCGTGAACGATATGGTCTTCCATCTGCAGTTTCCGTCTTTCCTGGTTGCCGCAGCAGAGTAACACCGTACCGCAGCGGACATTCAGAACGCTGGCGACGATAAAGAGCGCCGCACTTTCCATCTCACTGGCTTTCGCACCGGCTCTGCACCAGGCATCCCAGCGGTTAAGAAGCTCATAGCTGACCGGTTTCTTTTCCGGCTCATGCTGGCCATAGTAGGAGTCCTTGCATTCGACAACGCCGACATGATACTTCTGGTTGCGGTTTTTCGCAGCCTGAACTAAGGCATTGACGATGTCGATATTGGCAACGGCCGGGAATTCGATCGGAACATATTCCTTGGAAGTTCCTTCCGCACGGATGGCGCCATTCGCAATGACCAGGTCTCCGCCTTCCACATCCAGTGCCATACCGCCGCTGGTTCCGACACGGATAAACGTATCCGCTCCGAGGTGTACCAGTTCTTCCATGGCGATGGATGCACTCGGTCCGCCGATACCCGTGGAAGTCACGCTGACTTTCACACCGTCAAGATAACCGGTATAGGTGACGTATTCACGGTTGTCGGCAATCAGTTTCGCATCTTCAAAATGTTCGGCAATTTTCGCACAGCGCTTCGGATCTCCCGGTAAGATCACATACTTACCGACATCTCCCGGGCGCATGGCAATATGATATTCTCTGTCCGGGGAATAAACACTACTCATTTTCATTTACCTCCAAATGATAATAACTTAATGACTAAATATTATTTTAACATAATCCTGCCTGTTTTCTCCACAGAAAAAGGCTGCGGTGAGTACTTCCGCAGCCCTGTGTTTTTCTATTTTTCCCGCTTCAGGGAATCCTCTTCGGAGAAGCCTTCGGGAAAGCGTTTCTGAAGCTTGGCGATGTTGTCCGAGAGCACTTCCTCAAGATCATACCCGAGTGCATAGGATGTCGTCGCAAGATACCAGGCGATATCTCCGAGCTCCTCTTTCAGATGTTCCTTATCCAGCGGATGGCCTTGATGGAGATGCTTCTTGACAATGTCGATTGCCTCCCCGCTCTCTCCGCAAAGCCCCATCACGCCGTTGATCAGAACATCCTGTCCCTCAAGTTTTGGATTCAGCGTCTTTAGTGCCAGCTTCTGATATTTCGAGATTTCCATTAGCCGATGGATCCTTCCATTTCCAGCTTCATCAGCTGATTGAGTTCCACCGCGTATTCCATCGGCAGCTCACGCGTGAACGGTTCCAAGAAGCCCATGACGATCATTTCCGTCGCCTGCGCTTCGCTTAAGCCGCGGCTCATCAGATAGAAGAGCTGCTCTTCCGAGATTTTGGAAACCTTGGCTTCATGCTCCAGCGTGCTGGTCTTGTTGTAGCTGATATTGGTCGGAATCGTATCCGAAGATGAGATGTGGTCCAGTAACAGCGTATCGCACTCCACCTTCGTTCTGGCATAATCCGCCTTGGCGGAATGCTGCACCGTGGCGCGGAAGTTGGCCTTGCCGCCGGCACGGGAGATGGATTTGGATATGATGTTGCTGGAAGTATGCGGAGCCAGATGGATCATCTTGGCACCGGAATCCTGAATCTGATTGCGGCTTCCGACCGCGATCGTGATCACGCTTCCTCTGGCATATTCGCCGTTTAACACACAGCACGGATACTTCATGGTGATGTGGGAACCGATGTTGCCGTCCACCCATTCCATGCTGCCGCGCTCTTCGACAAGCGCTCTCTGGGTTACCAGATTCAGAATATTGTTGGACCAGTTCTGAATCGTGCTGTAGCGGCATTTGGCGCCTTTGCCGACATAGATCTCCACGACCCCGGAATGCAGGGAATCCTTGGAGTACTGCGGTGCGGTGCATCCTTCCACGTAATGGATATCCGCTCCGTCATCCACGATGATCAGCGTGCGCTCAAACTGCGCCATATTCTCCGAGTTGATACGGAAATAGGCCTGCAGCGGTTTTTCCAGATGCACACCCTTCGGCACGTAGACAAAGGATCCTCCGGACCATACCGCGGAGTTTAAGGCCGCAAACTTGTTATCGGTATACGGAATGACTTTTCCGAAATACTTTTTAAAAATCTTCGGATACTTCTTTAAACCGGTATCCGTATCCAGGAAGATGACACCCTTCTTTGTGACTTCTTCCAGCATGTTGTGATAAACCACTTCGGATTCATACTGCGTGCTGACGCCGGACAGATACTTGGCTTCCGCTTCCGGAATACCCAATCTGTCAAAGGTGTTCTTGATGGTTTCCGGAACATCGTCCCAGCTCTTTTCCACCCTTTCCGACGGTTTGATGTAATAGGTGTATTCATCAAAATCCACTTCCGCAAGAGACGGGCCGAACGTCGGCATGTGGTGCTCCTTAAAGTGCTCATAAGCCGTTAAGCGGAACTGTAACATCCATTCCGGTTCCCCTTTGATGCGGCTGATCTCTTCGACGACCTCGCGGCTTAGGCCCTTGCCGGTGTTAAAGACGGAAACATCTTCATCCTGGAAGCCGTACTGATAGTTGTCGCTCGCTTCCAGCGTCTTTTCAATCTTCTCATTCATGGGCTTTCTCGCTTTCTTCGATCAGCTCCTCCATCGCTTTCCAGCCGATGGTGGCACACTTGATGCGGTTCGCCTGCTTATAGGTGTTCTGGAACGCGACCGCTTCCTGCAGAACATCGACATCATAGCCGTTCCCTTCAATCATCCTGTGATATGCGGCGATGATCTTCTTCGCTTCCTCTGTCGTTTTTCCACGCAAAAGATCTGTCATGATGGATGTGCTGGCAGTCGAAAGCGTGCAGGCAACACCGTCAAAGTTGATATCGCGGATCACTCCGTCTTCAATCAAAGCTTCCACCTTGATATCGTCAATGCAGGATTCCGAAGCCATGTGCACCATATTGTATTTCCCGTTAGCCACCAGTTTATGATGACGCGGATTCTGATAATGATCCATGATAATCTGACGCAGAATCATCGGGTCTTTGAAATACTCTGACATAATGACCTCCTAAAGAAACAGATCGATGCACTTTTCCAGTGTCGTGTCCTTCAAAACATTCAAAAACGTATCGATCTCCTGTTTGGTATTGTAGAAATACAGGCTGGCACGCAGCGTTTCATCAATACCGATAATATCTTTCACCAGTTTGGCACAGTGATTGCCGCTGCGGACCGCAATGTTCTGACTTCCCAGATAGGAAGCGACATCCTGCGAGAAGATTCCCTTCAGAGAGAAGGAAACGATTCCCGTGTCGCTCTTCGGGTTGTAGAGAATCACATTGTCCAGCTTCTGCATTCCACTGACCAGATAGTCTCTTAATTCCTTTTCATAGGCATGAATGTTTTCCATGCCGATTTCACTTAAATAATCCACTGCCGCACCGAGTCCGATGATCTGCTCGATTGCCGGGGTACCGGATTCAAAGCGCTGTACGCCCTTCTTTAACACCAGATCGCATTCGCGGTTGAAGCGGGCATTGGAGTCTCCGCCGTAATACAGCGGTGTCAGGCGGTCCAGCCATTCCTTTTTCCCGTAGAGGATTCCGGCACCGCTCGGTCCCAGCATCTTATGGGCACTGAAGGCCAGAAAATCGCAGTCGAGATCTTTCACATCGACTTTGATATGCGGAACCGACTGCGCTCCGTCCACGATCAGACAGGCATTCTGCGCGTGGATCAGTTCCGCCATTTCCTTAATCGGATTGATGTGTCCAAGCACATTGGAGACCTGGGTCACGGCAACGACTTTGACACGCTCATCAAATACCGAACGGAAGGCATCCATCGTAACGGCACCCTCTTCGCTCAGAGGAATATAGCGTATTACTGCTTTTCTGCGCTTGGCAATTTCAAACCAGGGCAGGATATTGCTGGCATGCTCGCTCTCCGTTGTCAGAATCACGTCGCCTTCCTGAATCAGCTGCCCTTCCAGCATCAGCGCAAGCATATTCAGCCCGTCGGTGTCGCCTTTGGTGTAGATGATCTCCTCTTCTGAGGCATTCAGGAATTTCGCCACCTTAGAGCGGACTGCATCATAAGCTTTGGAAGTGTGAAAGGCGATCGGATAATCCCCGCGGTGAACATTCGCCGTGGAGTAAAGGTAGAAATGATTGATGGCATCGATCACCTGCTGCGGCTTAAATGACGTGGCTCCGCTGTCAAAATAGATCAGCTGCGGATTATTCTGAATCATCGGAAAATCTTTCCGGATCTTTTCTACATCAAACATGCTTCGGCAACCTTCTTTTCAATCAGCTGAGTCAGATACTGGCGCAGCTTGTCATCATCCGCCACCTTGGTGAGCGGTAAGAGATATCCGAGAGAAATCAGACGCAGTGCTTCCTGCTGGGTGATTCCCCTGCTCATCAGATAATACAGCTGGTTTTCATCCAGCTGGCCGATGGAAGTCGCATGGGACGCCTCCACATCGTTTTCCTCAATTTCCAGCATCGGGATCACTTCCGCCTTCTGCTTTTCGGCAAACGTCAGAACACGGCTTGTCTGATGCGTCTTTGCGCCGGTGGCACCTTTTTCAATTCTGCCGTTGGCTACGACCTGATAGTCGCCGCCGCTGATAATGACGCCATAGGTTTCCATGTTGCTGGAAGTGTTACCGCAATAGTGATCGCATAAGATTTCCTGGTGCTTTCGAGAGTCGGCAATCGCTCCGCTGATCAGAGTGACTTCCGCGCCTTCTTCCAGAAGCTTTACGGTCGCCTTACGGGAGAGTTTCTTGCTTTCAAGCTCGCAGTACGCCAGCTTCAGCTTCCCGTTGCGGTAGATGCTGATTTCCTCCTCCACTTCGTAATCCGGGGAGGTGTTATTGTAAAAGAGCGTCAGAAAAGCTCCGGAGCGCACTTCGATCTCGATACGGATCTTCTGTGCCTTACGGACCTCAAGAATCAGCACGCTGTTGGAATTCTCTTTCGCAATGATATGCGTATTCTCTTCCAGCGTAAGATTCTGCTTATTCTCCTTTTCTAAAACCAATGTCTTATTTTCCATTTCTTCTCGCCCTTATATTTGCGGCACATGTGCCCAGGCTGTAAACCAGTTTGACTTCCGGCTTGCGGATCTCCACGCCGTACTGTTCACTGATCCAGTCATAACCGTCTCTGTCGATCTTCTCAATCAGGGAGGCATCGCCGTCCATGACGATTCTTCCGTCGATCAGAACATGTGCCCGGGTCGGCTTCAGCTGATCATAGAAACGCTGATAGTGCGAAATGACCAGTAACGAAACATCGGAGTTGTTGTAATAGTTTGTGATTGCATCCGAAACAATCTGGATCGCATCAACGTCCAGACCGGAGTCGATCTCATCCAGTAAGGCCATGGCCGGTTTGAGCAAGAGCATCTGAACAATCTCATTGCGTTTCTTCTCACCGCCGGAGAAGCCTTCATTCAGATAGCGGTGTGCGAGGTCCGGTTTCATCTGCAGTTCCTTGATGGTCTTTTCCATCTCGCGGATAAAGCCGAAGAGCGGCTGCGGGGATTCCAGGCGGGAATTGATGGCCGCACGTAAAAAGTCGCTGTTGTTTACGCCCGGTACTTCCGCCGGATTCTGCATTCCCAGAAAGAGGCCGGCACGGCTTCTTTCATCCACCGTCATCTTCAGAACATCCTGTCCGTCCAGAAGGATTTCCCCTTCCGTGACTTCATACTTCGGATGTCCCATGATGGCTGCCAGAAGCGTGGATTTGCCGTTCCCGTTCGGGCCCATCAATGCGCAGATCTCATGAGGTGCAACTTCGAGATCCACACCTTTTAATATTTCTTTCCCCTCCACGCTGACATGGAGATTTCTGATTTCCAATCTGTTCATATTTTTTACTACCTTCTAACCATGGCTATTATAACACACCTGCCATTTCTGCGGGCGTATTACTATTTCTTTTCCAAGTTCAGTCAGACTTCACATTTCTCTGCCATGATCAATAATGAAAGATGAGGTCAATTGGGTTTCCTTTGGACCGATTCTGTTATATTATAAGGATGTTTGTTGCAAAGAGAGTTTAAATATTTTATAATATTTAGGCTTATCGTTAGGAGGTTAACGACAATGGAGTATGTAAAAAAGTACTGGTTTGTCATTCTGGTAGCGGTATTACTGACAGTAGCCATCGGTTACTTCGCAGTTGAAAACGGTAAGGATACCGGCTTCCATGGCAAACAGGTCAATGGACAGGATGTTGTATTTGAATACAACGGCAAAGACGTAACGGCAGATGAACTGTTTGATGAGCAGTTTGAAAACTACGCACCGGCACTGGCAATGCAGTTTGTTCAGTCCGGCGTATATCGCACGGCATTTGATCCGGAAAAGGATTTATTAGACGAAGCGGAAACGTATTACAACAATACGATCGCCAACTATAAAGCCTATTACGGAGAAACTTATGAAAAGGTCTTATTGGAAGATCTCGCTTCCTTAGGTTACAGCAAGATTGAAGATCTGAAGGAATACTATATCACTTCCTTAATGGCCCAGAAGCTTGCCGAAGATTATATGACAGAGCACAAGGATGAGCTGTATGGCGCATATGAAAAAGCCAAGAGCCCGCGTATCCTCAGCCATATCTTAGTCAAGATGGCAGACGTGGACAATCCGACGGAAGAAGAACTCGCGAAAGTCAAGGCAGTTGAAGATGCACTGGCCAGCGGAAGAGATTTCGCGGATGTTGCCAAAGAGTTCTCCGATGACACGGGTTCCGCAGCCAACGGCGGCAGCCTCGGCTTCTCCGATGCGGACACCAGCTATGTTTCCGAATTCCTCGAAGCGGCATTAAAGCTGAATCAGGGCGAAACAAGCGAATGGGTCATCCACAAGGGAACCGGCACGGGTTACAGCGGATACCACCTCATCAAGTGTGATTCCACCAACTATGAAGATTTCAAGGATGATGAAACATTCCTGACGAACTGGGAGAACTTCTCCAACGCCACAGTGAAAGTCCTCAAGCAGGCATATGACAAAGCCAGCGTCGACTATCACGGAAATGATTTCATCAAGGAATATATTGAAGAACAGCTGAATGCAGCAGTTACGGAAGGAGAATAAGCAGATGAAAAAGTTCATTACGATAATCTTAGTCAGCCTGCTCTTCGTCTTAAGCGGCTGCAGTTCCAAAGCGGACGGCACAGCGGATATCTCCAACAAGGATGAAGCTGTCTTAACCATTAATTCTCAGAATTTCACAAGAGACAATTTCTACCGTTCCTTAATGAGCACAAGCGGACCGGCAGTCGTCATGCAGAAACTCGTCAGCATGGTCTATGCCGCTGAGATCAACGAAGATGATTCTTCCTTAATCGCAGACGCTCAGAAACAGGCAGACGACTTAGTCGCCAATGCTGGTGACATGCTTGACTTCTATCTCTACTATGCAGGTGTCTCCACCATCGAGCAGTATAAGGAAGTCATGGTCTACTACAACAAGATCGATGCCATCGTTTCCAAATACGTCGGCGAACATATGGAAGAGCTCATCACGGCACAGGCTCCGAAGAAATTCAGAATGATCGCCTGCACTTCCATGGAGAATGCAGAAGCAGCTCTGAATGCCTTAAGCGAAGGCACGGTCTGGGATGAAGTTGTCACATTATACAACAACAGCACCAATTCCACTGCAGAACGCATTGTCAACAAGGATACCACTTCCCTGGATGCCGCTCTGAAATCCGCATTGGAAGCGATCACAACGAACGGCCTTCACAAGGAAGTCATCGCTGACAGCAACAATGCGAACTTCTATGTCGTGGAAATGCTGGATGTGGATGCCCACAACTTCCAGGATGAATTATCCGATTCCTTCCTGACAGACGGCATCGTCACGGAAAACGACGTACTTCCGGCCTATGCCAAGAAAGGCAACTTCCAGATCTACGACGAAGAATTATACAACGCCTTCAAGGAACAGTATCCTGCGTACTTTGAATAGTCCATTCCAGTAAAAAATATGCCTGGCAGATTGATATCCGCCAGGCTTTTTTTATTTTGCTTCGTGATGTAAGGAATCGTGGACAAAGTAAACTTCCGCTTCCGAGCTGCTCACCATGACGCTCTCCTGATGGAAGAAGGTACAGAGATCTTTGGCAATTTCCGCAATCAGCTCCTTTTCCACGCCGACCAGCGTCAATACCAGCGTTGTCTCCTCCACATAGCTGCCGTCCTCATGGAAGTAGCCTCCGTTTACCTGATTGACGGAAAAGGCCACGTGGTAGCTCTGGCATACCCCTTTTAAGATGGAAAGATAACGTGAAGTCTCAAACTTCTGCTCGTGCGTTACGGCATCGTTGAGACCGATATAGATTACCGACTGATTCATGCGGACTAAACGGAACGTTTTCCCATCTTGGCGTAAACGTCATCGCGATCCAGCCAGTCGAGGAAAGCCTCCACCTGCTGATCCCAGAAGCGCCATTCGTGGGCAAAGCCGTCCACTTTCTTCCATGTGACATCATACCCGAGATCCTGTAATTCCTGCGCAAACTCTTCGTTATCCCTGATCATGAAGTCATTCGCCCCGCAGGCATCGTAGATCTTCGGTGCCACTCTGCCCTCTTCTTTGAGCTTTCTTGCCAGATAATGCAGATTGTATTCTTCCGGCAGTTCCACCTGTTTCCCGCCGAGCGGATTACTCGCAAAGCCGACCGGATTGATGTTCACACCGGCAGAGAATGCGCCGATGGCATGGTATTTTTCCGGATTGGTCAAACCGTGCAGCAGTGCCCCGTAGCCGCCCATGGAAAGACCGGCAATATAGGTATCTTCCGGACGTGTGGAGATCGGGAAGTAGTTTGTCACAAATTCCGGCAGTTCCTCTGCCACAAAGCGCTTGAAATCATCTCCGCCGATCTTGGAGTAGGCCTTGTTTTCCCCGGAAAGATTCACCACCGCGATCCTTCTCTCTTCCGCATACATTTCAACATTGGTATATCCCGTCCACTGGGCATGTCCGTTTCCAAAGCCATGCAATAGATAGAGGACCGGGAATTTCTCCTTTAGGACATGCGTGGGAGGTGTACCGGTGAGCCCGAGGGATTCCGGACAGGTAACGGAAGGAAGAACGACCGTAATATCCACGGCACGGTTCAGCACATATGAATAAAAGTTACAGACTGTTTTTGCCATATTGATGAGACCTCTCTTTTTTCTTTATTATAACATACTCATTTATGTCTCTTCCCCAAAAGAAAGGACGCTTGAGCGTCCCTATTCGTATTTCTCACTGATCTTTTTGCTTTCCTCTTTCAGATAGTCCTTCAGCCATTTCGGGCTTATTACCGTGCAGTCGCTTCCGAGATCCAGCACAAACGATTTCATGCTCATCTCGTTCGGGAAATCCGCTTCCATTAACACCGTATCGTCATCCACGGCCCTGATTTTCTGGTTCTCTCCGTAAATGTATTCCGAGATGTAATAGCGCTTTGAAATCAGACATTTCAGATGGCGCTCCCCTTTGATCGGGATGCCGTAGCTCGAGGCGTATTTCCGGATATCAAAGTCATCCGGCCGGCTGAATTTCACACCTGTCTCTTCCATGGATACGATCCGGTTGAGTTTGAGCGTGATTTCATGATCCTTTTCGCGGTAGGCGACAAGATACCACATTCCCTTATAAAGGAATAACCCGTACGGGTGCACCGTCCAGCTGTCCACCTTGGTATTCCGCATGCGGTAGCTCAGTTTGACGCGTGTCTGCGACTGGATGGCTTTCTGCAAGAACTCATAGCGGGCGGCAATCTCTTTCTGGTCCATGGCCAGGCGGATCCCGCTGCTGTAAACTTCCGCTGTTTCCCCTTCCTGCTTCACGCTGGCACCGAGCACTTTCTCCAGAGCTGACTCTGCGTCCTTGCGCAAAGCCGTCTTGGTGGAGCGAAGATAGGAGAGCACTTCCTTTAAGGCATCGAGCTCTTCCATGGTAAGATCCGGAACGGCTAAAAGGGAATCATCCCGTAAGCGGTAGCCGCCGTCCGGTCCGCTGACCGTTTCAATCTCATATCCCGCGACTTCCAACTCTTTCTTCAGTTCAATGATATTGCGCGGGTTGGTTTCCAGCATCTCCGCCAGCTCCCCTTTCTTGAGCAGGGAATGGCTTTTGAGGATTCTGAGCATGGTGATTGCTAAAGCGGTCCGGTTCATATTCGTACACTCCTTATGTAATGATTATAACAGGAAAAAGGTGAACCTTCACCTTTTTACCATAAGAGCTGATCCAGATAGCACTTCTGTTCACTCAGCCAGTTCAGATCCTTTCCATAGAGAACACCGTCAATGATCTCCATTAAGCGCGGAATCAGATCCTGATTAAGATAGAGCTGACGGAAGATCAGCGACTGCTGTGCCGTCAGATCGTATTTCAGAAGCGCGTTGTTGATGATGCCGTAATTCATGCGGTCACGGAATTCCTTTAATGTTTCCAGCTTGCGGTGATGATCCTCACAGAGCAGTTTCATTCCTTCAAAGAAGAACGGCTGTAAGGTTTCCTCATTCAGTTTGGCTAAAAGCACCG
The DNA here is from genome assembly GCA_045539425.1 of Erysipelotrichaceae bacterium. GTDB lineage: Bacteria > Bacillota_I > Bacilli_A > Erysipelotrichales > Erysipelotrichaceae > RUG14871. The sequence continues at coordinate 100,488 of JAZQFH010000008.1, read as the reverse complement.
TCTCCGCAAAGGCGGACAGATTGACGATGATGTCCGTCAGTTCCTCATTGTAGTCGATTGCATCGAAGATATAGATCTTATCCTCTCTGGCAATGCTGGAGCGGTTGATCAGTTCACGCAGCGTGATCACGTGTGCCTTGGCACCGATGGATTTGAGATACACGATGACATCCTGTGCATCATAGACCATCGCATTTTCCAGCGGTGTGGATCCGTATGAACTCAGGCAGTTGTAGTCAACACCCTTCTGCACCAGAAGTTTGACGCATTCGATGGCATCGTACTGTGCCATGGTATGGATCAGCCGGTTACCCTGCTGGAAGCGGAAATTGCGGTCCAGGCCGTTGCGGAGATAGTTGTCCAGCTGGGCGACCAAATCGTTTTTCGCAATCAGGGTCAGAAGCTGTTCGCTGCTTTCTCTGGAGCAGGACGCTTCGCGTGCTTTCATATAACGGTAATATTCGGAATTGCTGAAATGATTCGTATTGGTATGAAGTAAGAGATTCGACATGTTGTGTACCTCCTTGTTACACCTACAATATAAACAGTGTTCTTACACTATTTATGTAATATTATAATGATTTAACCATTTTTTGTGTTTGTGTTAGAATATAGAAAAGATAAGGAGACGCAAATCATGTGCATATTCTGTAAAATCATCAACAATGAAATTCCATCCTATAAAGTTTACGAAGACGAGGATGTGCTGGCCATCCTGGATATCGCCCAGGTAACCAAGGGGCATACGCTGGTCATGCCGAAGAAACATTACGATAATATCCTGGACTGTGATCCGGAAGTTCTGAAAAAAGTGATCAGTGTCACTCAGAAACTTGCCAATGAACTCAAAGGCAAACTGGATGCACCGGGACTCAATATTCTCTCCAACTGCGGAGAAGTTGCCGGTCAGTCCGTCGATCACCTCCACTTCCACATCATTCCGCGTTACTCTGACAAGGATGCCATGATTGCCAAATTCCTGGACAGCGGCATCAAGGCAGAGGATACGGCAAAGGAACTGGGATTATGAAAACTGGGGAACGCAGATGCGTTCCTTTTGTGTAAATTTTTTCAATAAAATGAAAACGTATTCATTTTCTATTGACAGATGTCTGTTGTGCCTTTAAACTGTTATTAAACCAGTGAGGAAGAGTGAGTAAGTATCTCGGGCTGCTGATAGAGAGCTGCAGAGGATGGAACTGCGGCAGTAAGTGAGAAACCGAATGGACTTCTGAGGGCAAACGGAAATGCGCAGGCAGAGTATGGGAAGCCGCAGTGATTCTGCGTCAACAACATCAGCATATGTCAGTATGCGTAAAAAGTGGACCGCAGCAGCGGTCAAGCCGGGTGGCACCGCAGGAATGATTATGATCCTGTCCCAGCATTTTGGGACGGGATTTTTATTTTAAAGGGGGAAGATACAGATGGAAGAGAAGCGCAGACGATGGTGCATTTGCCTAAAATAATATGACAAAAAAATGTACCAAATAAAAGAAAGAAGGAAAATCATATGAAAAAGGTCGTACAACTCATTTTAGTTCTTACACTTCTCTTATCCGCAAGCGGATGTTCCAACGTCAATAACGATACGGAAGAGGCTTCCGTTTACCGCATCGGTATCTGCAACTATGTGGACGATGCTTCACTGAACCAGATCGTTCAGAATATCACGGACGAGCTCAAAGTGCTCTCCGCAAGAGACGATGTCACGATTGAAATCGATTATCAGAACTGCAACGCCGACGCCAATGTTCTCAATCAGATCATTGCCAACTTCATCGCCGATGATGTGGATCTTATGGTCGCCGTCGCAACACCGGTCGCTTTAGCGATGCAGAGTGCAACCGAAGACAATCAGATTCCGGTCATCTTCGCCGCCGTCAGCGATCCTTTCGCAGCCGGACTGGTGGATTCTCTGGAAGCTCCGGGCAAAAACATCAGCGGAACCAGCGACTTCCTCGATACCACGGCAATCATGAATCTGATCGTTTCCCTGCTGGGAGAAAACGCCAAGGTCGGTCTCTTATACGATCTGTCCCAGGATTCTTCCCTGACTTCCATCTCCGATGCGAAGGCTTTCCTGAAGAGTCACAACCTGGAATTTGTCGAGCACACCGGAACCAATGTTTCCGAGATCCAGCTTGCCGCCGATGCCATGATTGCGGATGAAGTGGACGCAGTCTTTACACCAAGTGACAATACGGTCATGAACGCCCAGCTTTCCATTTATGAGCGTCTGCGTGATGCCAAGATCCCGCATTTTGCCGGAGCGGATTCCTTTGCCTTAAACGGTGCCTTCCTCGGCTACGGAGTCGACTATGCCAATCTGGGACGTGAAACCGCTCAGATGGTCTATGAAGTTCTGGTAAAGGGTGCAGATATCTCCACTCTTCCGGTCCGCATGTTCGATAACGGTACCGCAACCATCAACACGGAAATTACTGCAGCTCTCGGTTATGATTATGCCGAGCTGACGAAAATCTTTGAACCGTACTGTTCCAAAATTCAGTCCATTACCACAGGAGAATCCTTTGAATAGGAGGTAGTTATGTCTCTTTCCGTTTTACTGACGGCTTTGGAGCTGGGACTCATCACGTCTCTTGTTACCATGAGCCTCTTTCTCAGCTACCGGATGCTGAACGTCTGCGATCTGTCCACGGACGGCGTCTTTACGCTCGGTGCCAGTGTCGGCGGGATGATTGCCTTAAGCGGCCATCCGCTGCTCTCACTTTGCGCCGCGCTTTTCTCCGGCGCCCTGTCCGGAGGGATCCTTTCCGTCTTGCAGTGCTATCTCGGAATCGATTCCCTTTTAGCGGGCATCATTGTGAATACGGCGTTATATTCCGTAAACATCTTTGTGATGGGGAACGCTTCCGTACTCAACATGAACAAGACCGTTACGCTGTTCACGCTTTTCAGGCAGTTACTGGCAGGTACAGTTCTGGAGCCATTCAGTAAAGTTCTTCTGGCAGTGCTGTTCGCCCTATTGATTGCCATCACTCTCTCGCTCTTTTTAAAGACGCGGCTTGGTCTGGCAATCCGGGCAACCGGAAACAATCCCATCATGGTGGCATCCTCTTCCATCAATCCGAAACGGATGACCATCATTGCCCTCTGTCTCTCCAATGCACTCACGGCTTTGGCCGGGTGCCTGCTGGGCCAGATGCAGAAATCGACCAATATCGATATCGGATCGGGAATTCTGACAATTGCGCTAGCTTCGCTTCTGATCGGCAGAACGCTCTATCACGGAAACCGCATCCCCATGGGAATCGCAAGCGGGATCCTCGGTGCGATCATCTTCCGTATCATCTACGCGATTGCCCTGCGTTTCCATATGCCGGCCTTCATGCTGAAGTTCATCAGTTCCCTGATTGTCACGCTCAGCATCGCTCTGCCTTATTTGAAAAAGAAGTATCATCTTTTGGAGAAGCCCTATGCTGGAAATCCGACATATCAGTAAGACCTTCCATCCCGGCTCACCGGACGCACACATTGCCTTAAAGGATCTCTCATTAAAGGTTGCTCCGGGAGAATTCGTTACGATCATCGGCTCCAACGGTGCCGGCAAATCCACCCTCTTCAATGCCGTCTGCGGCATGTTTGAACTGGATGCAGGTGAGATCTATCTGGACGGACAGAACATCACCCACACGCCTGACTACGAACGGGCCAAACAGATCGGACGCCTCTTCCAGGATCCGCTCAGCGGTACGGCATCCGAGATGAGTGTTCTGGAAAATCTGGCACTCGCCGGCGGAAGCGGCGGCTGGATGAGCATTGTAAAAAGGAAAGACCGTGCCTTCTATATCGAGGCTCTGAAAAGCTTAAACATGGATCTGGAAGGACGGCTGGATACCCCGGTGGGACTTCTCAGCGGCGGGCAGCGCCAGGCTCTCACCCTGTTAATGGCGACGATCAACCCGCCGAAGTTGCTTCTATTAGATGAGCATACGGCTGCGCTGGATCCCAACAGTGCCGCAAAAATCATGGAACTGACGGAACAGATTGTTAAAGAGCATCACATCACGTGTCTTATGATCACACACAACATGCAGCAGGCACTCCAGGTAGGCTCAAGGACACTGCTGATGCATGAAGGAAGAATTCTGCTTGATCTGAAAGAAGAAGAGCGGAAAAACATGCAGGTGGAAGACCTTCTGAAGGCGTTCCGTTCCTTACAGAACGAGCAGTTCGATAACGACCGCATGTTACTGACGAAATAGAAAAAGCGTCGCAGCTTGCTTACGGCTGCGGCGCTTTTGTATCTGTTTTTATCTTTTCGGAAAGAGAAATCTATCTCTTGATGATTGCCGTTCCGCTGGCTGTGTATTTGGAGCGGAGGTCGTAATCGTTAATGCAGTTTTCCAGATTGAATTCTCCAAAGCACGGAATGGTGACCGTACCCTGACCGTTACCGTTCTCATCCAGCTCAATGGTGATCATCTCAGAGACATCCATCATCTTCTTCTTGGCAGGATCCACCGTTGTACCCAGGCTCTCCAGAACTGCCCACGGATTGGAAATGGTGCCGTATAAGGTGAAAGTCACCGTGGCTTTCTCATAGAGGAAGCGGTCATCGCCGGTGACCGTAACATCCAGATTCAGAGAATCATATCCCTCTGATGCCTTCAGATAATACGTCATGTCAATATCCGTTACTTCTCCGTCCTGGAATTCCAGAACCTGCGATTTATCAATCACATCATCACCGCTTTCAACTGTGAGGAAGGTTTCAAAGTTGGTACCATCAAACGTGATGGTATCCTTTTCTCCTTCGGCTTTTCTGACGTAATTCAGAACAACTCCCAGATTTGCCTCAGACGGTTCCGTCTGGTTTTCTTCCTTCACCATCTTATAGTTGATGATATCCGGATCCTTTAAATCATAAGTGAAGTATGTGGTAGACCACGGGAAGTCATCGGTTTTCTCAAAAGAGACTTTGCAGGTAATCACATCATCGTTGATTTCCTTTTCCGTAATCGTTCCGTCAATATAGACATCCGTACCGGCGCGGTAGTTTACCTTCTCCATATCCGTAATTGTAAAGAACATCCCGCTGTTGGAATTGACGTTTTGTTCTTTCCCGGCATTGTAAATGATTCCGCTCTCCAGTTTGTAGTCACCGTTCATACCGGTAAACTTTTCATTCGGATCCGAACATCCGCTCAGAAGGCAGACGAGCATCAGAATGACAAACAGCATTTTTCTTTTCATTTCTTTTTCTCCCTTGTCAAGTCTTTTGGGAAAGAACAGATCCCTGATCTTTCCGTATTATCAGATTTTAACTCCCTAAATAATATGATAACAAAAAAAACAGGCCGGTTATACGTAAAATCCTACGATTTCCCGCCTGTTTTGTATGATTCCTATTTTAATTTGTTTTTATAGAAGCTGCGGCTGTCCAGGGAGTAGATGCGGCTTGTGAATTCACCCGGTTTGACCTCTTTCATGGCCCGGTTCAGCATGTTCATTCTGGCATCGATATTGTCAATGAAATTCAGCACTTCCGCTTCCGGTGTCATCGGTAAGACCGGGGAGCCGTATTCGTATTCCCCGTGATGAGACAGGATCATATGTCTCAGCAGCAGGACTTCTTCCGTCTCTTCCAGTTTCAGCTCCGTTGCGATCTGTAAGAGTCTTGCCTGCATGATGGAAATGTGTCCGAGCAGCTTGCCGCTGTTTGTGTACTCCGTCACCAGATTCCCGCTCAGTTCTTCCAGCTTGCCGATATCGTGCACGATGATTCCGCTGAGCAAGAGATCCCGGTTCAGCATCGGATAGATCTCACAGAGCGCCTTGCCCACCTGTAACATGCCGTAGACATGTTCCGCCAGTCCGCCGACATAGTTGTGATGGTTTTTGGAAGCGGCCGGATAGTTGAAGAAATCCTCACCCGCATCCGTGACTGCCTTTAAGACGATCTCATGCAGAATCGGATTATGGATCTCGCCAATCGTATCGAAAATGCCCTTTTTCAAAGTCGCATTCGGAATCTCGGAAGAAACCAGGAAGTCCTCCAGGCGGTACTCCCCTTCACTCAGCGTGCTGACGCGGTGTACCTTTGCCTGCAGGTTGTTCTTGTATTTGAAGATGTCGCAGTCGACCAGCACCACGCTGCCGTTCTTGCAGACGGCGATCTGCTCTTCCTTGACATCCCACAGTTTTCCCTCGATGCTGCCGGTCTTATCCGTGAAGGTAATGGAAAGATACGGCGCTCCGTTGCTGGTAACACCCTTATTCACATTGCTGATCAGTAATGGAGTGCTGATCAGTTCCCCTTCCAGAAAATCGGCAATATATTTCTTAATCATAATCTAACTCCTCGTACTTATTCCAAAGCAGGCTGATGGACTCATAGGAGAATCCCTGCGTCAACAGATAGCGGAACAGATTGTCCCTCAGTTTATTCCCGCTGTATTTGCGTTTATAGCGGCGATATGCCTTTTCAAAGGCTTTTTCCAGAATCTCCTCTTCCTCTGAGGCATCCTGAGACAAATCCAGTTCGGAAAGAACCTGCTCGCTTACCTCACTATTATACCCTCTTTGAAGCAGCTTCGTCTTTAAGATCGACTTTTTTTGTTTCAGCGACTTGTTACGGATCTGCTTTTCCGCTTTACTCGCATATTCTTTCGCCATCTCGAGCGTTTCTTCATTGTCAAACTGCTGTAAAACGTCATTCAGGATTTCCTGCCGGATTCCCTTTTTCTGCAGTCTGGCCTTCACGGCGGACGGTCCGATCTGCTGAGCTTTTAAGCTCTCTGTTGCTTCAAGTGCATAGCGCTCATCATTTACGTAGCCTTTCCTCTTTAAGCGGCTTAAGAGTTCCTGTGTTTCCTCTTCCTCCAAATGACAGTAGCGTCTCAGATAGTCATGCAGTTCCTTCTCGCTTCTGTCCTGATATTTCAGTTTTTCCAGCGCTTTCCGATACGCTTCAAATAAGCGCTCTTCCTTTAAAAGATCAGAGATCACGGTGCGCTCTAACGGATTGCCGATTCTGAGATGATAGTCGGCATAGGCATCTAACGGCAGTAAGAGGTCGATTTCCCCCGTCGGGTTTTCCAGGGTGACGAGCACGCTGTCATCGCGGAAATTCACATCTTTGACAAGGTAATCTTCCCTGCTCTTTTTCCATACGGTTTCCATCACTTCCCAGATAGAATCCTCCTTCGGATCCACTTCCGTGATACGGACATGGCTGTAAAGCTTATCGATATGGTAGTTGAGCCGTCTGGCATACTCCGCATTCAGATGCTTTGTGACATTTATCGCGGAACTCTTTTCGTTTGGCGCGCTGAACAGAAGCGGTACACTCAAATGCTCGGAAGCGTAATAGGCTAATAAGCCCACATCCTGCTTCAAAAAGGTATGCAGCAGATCCGGATGAAGGCGCTTGATTGCCTGATAGTATGGATAGATACTTTCCTTTTTCAGAAGGCATTTCGCCTCAAACGGCTTGGAAAACATAACAAGTGCCCCTTCCTCTACTCCCAGTAAAGGTTCATTGGATACAAAATAAACTTCGTGGCGCTCTTTTGCGCTCTGAAAAAACAGAGCGTATTCCTCCGCAAAATAGACTTCACGATTCACAAAAAAGACGATCCGCATACCTAAAGTATAATATAAATCGTCCTTCTTTTTAAGCGAAAGAAAAGGATCACCCGTGAAGGATGACCCTATAGGATTATTTGTTGAAACCGCGGTTGTTTCCGCCTTTGAGCGGGTTATTTCCCGGGCGTCCGTTTCCCGGGCCTTTCGCTCTGGCCGGGCCGCTCACAGGTCCGCCGAAACGCGGATTCGAATTCCGGTTGATGTGCGGAGTTCCGAAGATTGTCACACGCGGACGCGGTACCGCATATCTGCGCGGACGGTAAACCGTACGGTATGGACGGTAGTAGACTGAGCGACGCATCGAACTGTTGATCAATCCCAGAATACCGAGCGTCTTCCAGAAGCCGCTTCCTTCATAACGTTTCACCGTAAACGGAACCGTTTCCTCGCCATAATAAATAGTGACATCCAGCCCTTCCGCATCCAGTCCCTGGGCAACGGAAACTGCCGTGTCCTTGCTGACACCGAGGACGATTTCCTGCGGCAGATTGCTCATGATCTCATTCGCTTCGCTTGTCGTATATCCGCAGACACTCACCAATGCCTGAATCGCCTGTGTAACTGTGGTTCCGCTGTGTCCTGTGACAACGACCACGTAATCATTCGGACCCAGTGTCACTTTCTTATTGATCGGGAAGCCGCAATGAACGCAGTATTCGCTTTCGCTGGAAATTTTCTGACCGCATTCCGGGCAGGTAATTAATGCCATAAACCACACCTCATTTCTGTTGATTTCATTATAAAACAACAGAAGAAAAATATCTATTTCTCCCCTGCCGTTTTCAGATAAGTTGTCGATTTTCAAAGATAAGTTACACCCGTATGATACAATGATTACAGATAATATACTTGGAAAGGTATGTGAGGTGTATCATGTCAGATTATCCGTCTCTACTCAGTTTTCAGGGAAAAAACGTCGTCATTACGGGCGGTGTCAGCGGCGCAGGCAGACAGATCACTGAAGTCTTTCTAAAGGCAAAGGCCAATGTGATTGCGACCTACTATCATTCCGAAGCGGAAGCGCTCAGAATGAAAGAGGAGCACGCGGAAGATCCGCTTACGCTGTATCAGCTGAATGTTGCCAACACGGAAAGCATTCAGACATTCTGCACCTTCTTAAAGGAAACCTTCGGACGCATCGATGTTTTAGTTAACAACGCCGGGATCTATCCTGCCCGATCGCTGGACATGATCTCGGAAGAGGACTGGGAAGACATGCTGAACACCAATACCAAAGGTGTCTTCTTTCTCTCCCGTGAGATCAGTAAGCTCATGGAGAAAGGAAGCATCATCAATATCTCTTCCATCAATGCGACTAATCCCGCTGAGAATCTGATTCACTACGGCGTGAGCAAGGCAGGCGTGGAAATGCTGACAAGATGCTTCGCCCAGAAGCTTGGGCCGAACATCCGCGTCAACTGCATTGCCCCCGGATTAATCTATAAGGAAGGTCAGGAAAAGTTCATTCCGGGATGGCGGGAAAGCTACAGTGAGCGCAGTGCACTGCATCGGCTGGTAAATGCGGAAGAGATCGGCAGAGTTGCCCTCTTCTTTGCCAGTGACCTCTCCAGTGCGGTGACCGGTGAAACGCTCACCGTTGACTGCGGCGTGAATCTCGCACCGTATTTTGACAATCATCTGGAATAGGAGAAGCCCATGATACCAAAAGAAGAAGTCATCCGGATTCTGAAGCTGAAGCCGCTGATTGGCGAAGGCGGCCTCTGGTCCCAGCCCTATGTTTCGGATGAGATCATCAAAGCAAATACTTCCCCGGACCGTCCAACGGACCGTCCGGTCTGCTCCACCATCCATTTTCTCTTAACCCCGAGCATGTTTTCCTGCATGCACCGGCTGAAGAGCGATGAAACGTGGTATCACCACTCCGGTCCGGCGGTAGAGCTGCTTTTAATTCATGAAGACGGCTCTTCGGAAGTGAAAGTGCTCGGGCAGGATCTGCTTGCGGGAGAGCTCCCGCAGATCACCGTGAAGCGGAACACCTGGGAAGGCTGCCGCATGAAGGAATACGGGGAATACACCCTACTCTCCACCTGCGTCTCGCCTGCCTATCAGGACTCCGACTTCGAAAAGGGAGATTACGACAAACTGAAAACGCTGGTCAGAGAAGAATACCTTCCGCTCTTAAAGGCACTCACGGAAGAACCGCGTTATCAGTAAAGTTCACATAGAAGAAATAAAAATATTATATAATATTTTAAATAAAGAAAAGATTTATGGAGGATCGCAAATGAGCAACATCAATACCGAAGTATGTTCTCTCTGTCAGAACCCGTTATCCGCTTTCGGCAGCAAGCCAACCAAAAACGGCATCATCTGCCGTGACTGCGCGAAGAAGGCATCTCCGTTTCTGAGTGATGAGGAGATCAAAGAGAAAACAAACTTCCGCATGCAGCAGCATCTGAATTACCGTCTGAAAAATCTGAAGAAGCTGGAACGGTTCAAGGCAAATCTGGAACTCGACGGAAAATACCGTCTCTGCCTCGATGAGAAGCGCAACCGCTTCCTCTTCAGCAAGCGGAAAGATTTGCTTCAGGAAAACCCGGACATACTCTACTTCCGTCAGATTCAGGATGTCAAAGTGGAAGAAGTTCTCTATCCGGGCAGTGAAGAGGATTATGACGTCTACCTCACCCTTCTCTTACAGGGTGGTGCACTGAAGCGCGTCCGCTTCAGTACCAACGCATTCGGTGCCTATAAGAAAGATACGGCAGAGTATGCCCAGGCGCTTTCCAACGCCAGGGAAATCGAGCGTATCCTGAAAGAACATATCAACAAGGAGGAATAACATGGCAAACAAACCGGTACAGAGAAAGAAAAATCTCATCGATAAAGAAGTCGTAATTGAAAAGACGGACAAAATCGTCAAAGGCGGTCCGGTCGGTACAAAAGGAAGTGCCACGGGACTCAAAAGCATCGTGGACGGATTAAAAAAACTGTTCGGCGGAAAAGGAAACTAGCATCATGAAAAACAAAGGCTTACGCACGATTCTGGTTTTACTGGTCGTTGCCGCACTGGTTGGAACATACCTCTTCATCAACGGCAAAAACAAGGAACCGGAAAATGATTCCCGTGCTTCCATTTTCGATTATTATACGGGTGCTTCCACCACCTATTCCTCTACATGGTCTTTGGGTTCCAATACCGGTAAGCTGAATACCAGCGTGGACAGCAGCGCCCGCAACAAATTCACAACGATCCGCGGAGGCGGACGTGATACCATCACGATCCTTGTCTATATGTGCGGAACGGACTTGGAGAGCCGCAGCGCCATGGCTTCCTACGACCTGCAGGAAATGGCAAATGCGACGATCTCCGACAATATCAACCTGATTGTTTATACCGGCGGCTGCAAGTCCTGGCATATCAACTGGATCTCCAACTCCGTCAACCAGGTCTACAAGATCAGCAATGGCGGTCAGGTCGAACGCTTAATTGACAATGCCGGTAATGCGGCCATGGTCGACCCGAACAATCTGCTCTCCTTCATTGAATGGGGCGTGGATAACTTCGAGGCAGACCGTTATGACCTCATCTTCTGGGACCACGGTTCCGGAACGATCGGCGGATACGGCTATGATGAAAAATACGCCAATGCCGGAAACATGGACATTGCGGAAATCGACCAGGTATTAACGGCAGCGGATGTCAAATGGGACTTCATCGGATTTGATACCTGCTTAATGGGCACCACGGAAACAGCTCTCATGCTGAGCAAGCATGCCGACTACATGGTTGCCTCCGAAGAGAGCGAACCGGGCATCGGCTGGTACTACACGGACTGGCTCACAAAACTTTCTGCCAACACTTCCATGCCGACGATTGAAATCGGCAAGAACATCATCGACAGCTTCATTTCCGAAACACAGCGCCGTGTTCCGCAGCAGAGCGGCACGCTTTCCTTAATCGACCTGGCGGAATTTGAAGCAACGGTTCCATCCAAGCTGAAAGCATTCTCGACATCATCCCAGCAGATGATTGCCAATCAGCAGTACAGAACGATCTCCCAGGCCAGAAGCGGTTCCCGTGAATTCGCCTCGGCACAGAAGATCGATATGGTAGACCTCGTCGATATGTCCTCCCGCGTCAATACGCAGGAAGGAAATGATCTGGCAAAGGCATTATTAAACAGCATCAAATACAATCAGACAACGAAGGATATGGCAAACTCCTACGGGCTTTCCATCTACTTCCCTTACCGTTCTCTGAATTATATCAACCGCGTATTAAAGGTTTACGATTCCATCGAGATGGATGAATCCTACAGCAACTGCATCCGTTCCTTCACCTCCTATCAGAGCGGCGGACAGGTTGCTTCGGGTGGTACAACCAATCCATACGCATCGCTGCAGAACAACTCCTACAGCAACAACACGTACTCTTCACAGAGCAGTACGGATGATGTATTACAGCTACTGAACCTCTTCCTCGGAGGAACAGCTCCGTCCCAGCAGCAGCAGACAGTGCCGCAGCAGCAGACGGCATCCTACGATCCGTACTCCCTGCTTTTGGAACTCGGCATGAACATGCTGTTCGGCCGCAGCAACATCGATACGCGCTCCGTTGCCGAATACATCACGGAAAATCACTTCGATGCGGATCTGAACTGGAAGAACAACAAGATCGCCCTTTCCGAAAAACAGTGGGCACTCGTCGACAAGCTTCAGCTGCATGCCTTTGTGGATGACGGCGAAGGATATATCGATCTGGGCAGCGACAATGTCTATGACATTGACGATAACGGCAACCTGATCGGAAATGCGACAACTTCCTGGCTGGCACTCAGCTTTGACGGTGAAAACTATGAAGTGGCACCGTACTACTACATCAATACGATCGGAGACGAAGAAGACTATATCATCAACGGCTACATTCCGGTCTTACTCAATGACGAACGCGCCAACCTTCTCATCAGCTTCACGGATGAAAACCCGAACGGCGAAATCATCGGCGTCTTGTATGACCTCGATGAATACGAAGGCCAGGTTGCCAAGCGCAATGACGCTCTCGGAAGTGGCGAAACCCTGAATCTGACAGTCAGTCTCAAAGACGAAGGTGAAGTCACGACCAACGCGGAAGTCCGCAGCGGATTAATGAAAGGCGATGTCATTGAACTTGTCTGCGATTACTATAACTACAACGGAGAATACGAGAATTCCCGTACACTGGGCAAACCGCTCACGGTTGGCGAGAAAGCCTACATTGCGGATGTGGACATCTCTTCTTACAAGATTCTCTCCACATACCAGATCACGGATATCTATCAGCAGAATTACTACACGGCTCCGTTCTAATAAGATCCATCCATTTCATCATAAAAGCGTCTGTTAAATGCAGACGCTTTTTCTTATCTTACTTCCTCGTACAGAGGAACCATTTCAAGTGTTACGGTATTCATATAGCCGCGATCCGTCAGCTTCAGCTCAGGGATGCAGGTCAGAGAAAGCAGGCAGAAATTCATGATGTTATTGCGGTGAACATAGCCAAGCTCATCGAAGGCTGCCCGGAGCGTTTCGAAGTCCTCTGACGTCTTTTTCACGCTCTTTCTGCTCAGTAATCCCGCAATCGGTAATTCGATCTCTCCCAGCACGGTTTGCTCTCTCACGGCGTTAATTCCGCCCTGCAGCGAGATGATCCTGTTGATCGCCAGACGCATATCCTCCTCGTCTTTTCCCATGATGATCAGATTATGCGAGTCATGAGAATAACTGCTGGAGATTGCCCCTTCTTTGATTACGCTTCCCTCTGCAAATCCGTAGGAGATGTGATTGTCCCTTCCGTGACGCTCCACCACCATCACCAGGCAGACACCGGTTTCCTTCCAGAGTAACTCATGATTGCGGATCTTCATTTTGATAAAGGTTTCCGCCGTCCGGTTATTCTGCGCTTTCACTTCCATCACGCGCACCATTACTTCCCTGTCTTCCCCTTCCGCAGTAACACGGAAGTCTTCTTTTTGTAAAAGACGGGAGTGTACGGTGTTTTCATTCTCTTCTTTAAGTGAGTAGTCTTCTCTTTCATCCACCGGGTCACTGATATCAAAGATGCACTCTCCGCGCTTGAATGTATTTACGATATGCAGGTTCTTCAGATCATCCAGCAGCACAAAGTCAGCCAGCCTACCCGGTGCGATGACACCCCGGTCAAAGAGATTCATCCGCCGGCTTGGCGTATAGGTAGTGCAGTAGATGGCATCTTCCGGACGCATGCCATAGGAGATGGCCTTGCGCATGACGGCATCCACATGACCTTTGTGATAGAGAATATCGGGGAAGGTATCATCCGTCACAAAGCTGAAATATTCATACAGATTATTCTCCATGACGTAGCGTATGACATCAGGGGTGACCATGAGATCCTGGAGCTGGATGAAAATGCCATTCTCAAAGCGCTGCTTCAGCTCCTCCAGATTATGATCGCAGTGATCGCTCTGAATTCCCAGATAGGCAAACTTGGCCAGATCGGAATCTAACAGTGCCGGACAGTGTCCTTCCAGCGGATAATTCATTTCCTCATCATGGATCTCATCGATGAATTTGCCGACCTCCGAATCATTTTCGCGGATGATCTCACGGAAGTTCATGACTTCGCCGAGGCAGATGATCCCGTCCGTCTCTTTTAACTCTTTCATGTTCTCTGCCGTGATCGTTGCACCGCTGGTTTCAAACTGACGCGGCATGATCGGGACATTGCTGGGAATGGCATAAAAGCAGTCATACGGACTATTCTTTCCGCTTTCGATCATCGCCCGGATTCCCTTCATTCCGGTGACATTGGCAATCTCATGCGGTTCGCTGACGATCGTGGTCAGCCCGTTGCGGACCGTCCACTTCGCAAAGGCTTCCGGCGTCACCAAGGAACTTTCGATGTGCATGTGAATATCGATCAGTCCCGGAATCATGTAGCGTTCTCTGCCGTCGTTCTCCATCTCAGCGCTGATCTCATTTCTGCGTACCCGGTCAATATAGAGGAACTTTCCGTCCTTCCAGTATACATCCGCATCATCAAATCTCTTGAAATAGGAGTTGAACACCTTAACGTTTCTGATTACGCCATCCGCTCTGTTTAAATCCGTCTTCATACGCTTTTCCCTCACTCTCTCATTATACCTTATTGCCTCAAAGAGAAAAAGAAAAGGACTGCGCTTTGGCAGTCCCACTCATGCATGATAAAGCTTAGTCTTTATTGAATAGATCTTTGACTTTGTCGATCACTTTCTTGCCGGCTTCGACAGCTTCGTCTGCAATACGGGTGACGTCTTCCTTGTCAAATTTGCCGTCTTCGCCTTTGACATAGTCCAGAACGCCCTTGCCTTTTTCTTTTGCGGCATCCGCTAAACGTTTGGCATCTTCCTTATCGAATTTACCGTCTTCACCTAAAACCTTCTGACCGACTTCGGATTTTTTGAAATCTTCATTCAGTTCAGTGGCTTTTTTTGTGACATTGTCTTTTACTTCTTCAACTTTCTTTTCAAATTCTGACATGATTATGATTCTCCTTTATTTCTTTCTTTCATTATACAACGTTTATGAAAATGAACAAATAATTATTTTTGTCTGCATAAGGAGAGTTTTTTCTGTGGAAAAAGAAAAGGAGAATTCCCTGCGGAATTCTCCTCTGTTCTCTTCTAAGCGTTATTGAAATTAGTCAGCTTTTGCGAGTTTGACTAATCTTCTGTAACGTTTCTCAGCATCGGACTGTGTCTTTGCGAACAGTTCTTCTGCATGTTCCGGATTGACCTTCGGTAAGTTCGCATAGCGGTTTTCATTTGTGATGAACGCTCTGATCTTGCTGAAGTCAGGTTCCTTGGAGTCGATCGTTAATGTTTCTGTTTCAGGGTTGTATCTGTATAATGTGACATAACCGCATTCAACAGCAGCTTTCTGAACTTTCTGATGGTTGCTTAAGCCGCCCTTGATACCCTGTTCATTACATGGGGAGTAAGCGATGATTAAGGATGGTCCATCATAAGCTTCAGCTTCTCTTAACGCTTTGATTGTCTGCATTCTGTCTGCGCCCATAGAGATGGATGCGACATAGACTGTGCCGTATGCCATTGCGATCTGACCTAAGTCTTTCTTCGCAGTCTGCTTGCCGCTGGCAGCGAACTTGGCAATCTGGCCGGCCTGAGAGGACTTGGAAGCCTGTCCACCAGTGTTGGAGTAAACTTCAGTATCTAAGACTAAGATATTGACGTTCAGGTTATTGGCGATGACATGGTCTAATCCGCCGTAACCGATATCGTATGCCCAGCCGTCGCCGCCGACGATCCAGACACTCTTGGAAACGAGGTCACGTTCGAATTCTAATAATTCTTTCGCTTTTTCGCTCTTGGAAGCCTTAACTGCAGCAACTAATGCCGGTACGACTTCTCTTTCTTTTGCTCTGTCACCATGGACTTCGGAATACTTGTCGAATAATGCGACGAGTTCTTCTTCAGCATCCGCTTTTGCAGCTTCGATGATTTCGAAGATTCTCTTGTTCTTGTATTCCTGAGCAGCTCTCATACCGAAGCCGAACTCTGCGTTGTCTTCGAATAAGGAGTTCGCCCAAGCAACACCTTCACCGTTCTTGTCAGTGACGAATGGTGTGGACGGGATGGATCCGCAGTAGATGGAGGAGCAGCCTGTTGCGTTGGCAACCAGCATGTCACGTCCGAACAGCTGGGAAACTAAACGATAGTACGGAGTTTCACCGCAGCCGCCGCAGGATCCGGAAACTTCGAAGTAAGGTTTGACGAACTGTAAGCCCTTCGGAGTTGTTGTCGGGAAGTACTGAGTCTTGTATTCAACTTCCTTGTATAAGTAGTTGGCAACCGGTGCATTGTGGAGTTCTTCATGAACTTCAACCATTTCGAGAGCCTTGTTACCGGCTTTCCCCGGACATTCCGTAACACATAAGCCGCAGCCTACGCAGTTATCCGGAGAGACCTGTACGCGGTACTTGAAGTCTTTTACTGTCGGGCCCATTGCCTGGACTGTTGCGAATTCCTGTGGAGCGTTCTTGATTTCTTCATCTGTTAATAAGAATGCACGGATTGTTGCATGCGGGCAGACGAAGGAGCAGAAGCCACACTGGATACAGTTGTCAGGATTCCATCTCGGAACCTGAGTTGCGATATTACGATGTTCGTTGAAGGATGTGTTGTTATGGAAGGAACCATCCAGGATGTCGAACTTCAGGAATGTGCTGACCGGCATATCATAACCGTTCAGGTCATTGATTTCATTGACATATTCATCGAAATATTCATCGCCAGTGCTCTCACGTAATTTGAGCATCGGTAAGTCTTTCCATTCCGGTTTGACTTCGATTTCGACTAATCCGGCTTTACCTTCATCGATCGCCTTGTAGTTTAACTGAACGATTTCTTCACCCTTCTTGCTGTAGGACTTCTTAGCGGCTTCTTTCATTAAGACGACTGCTTCATCATATGGCATGATGTTTTCGTTTAATGCGAAGAATGCGGACTGCAGGATCGTATTCGTTCTGCGGCCCATACCGATGCGTAATGCGATTTCCGTAGCGTTGATGATGTAGAATTTTGCGTTCTTCTTCGCTAACTGAGCTTTGACTCTGTTCGGTAAGTGAGCTTCGATTTCATCTTTGCTGAATGTTGTGTTCAGTAAGAATGTTCCGCCTTTCTTTAAGTTACGGACCATGTCATATTTGAACAGATAGCTGTCTAAGGAGCAGGAGATGAAGTCTGCGTTGTTGATGTAGTAAGTGGAGCGGATCGGTGTCGGACCGAAACGTAAGTTACTACGTGTAGCGCCGCC
Organism: Erysipelotrichaceae bacterium; assembly: GCA_045539425.1. Taxonomy (GTDB): domain Bacteria; phylum Bacillota_I; class Bacilli_A; order Erysipelotrichales; family Erysipelotrichaceae; genus RUG14871. The sequence continues at coordinate 83,082 of JAZQFH010000008.1, read as the reverse complement.
GGCTTTCTTGGAGTCATATGCGAAATATGCCTGTGCATAGTTGTCTGTATGGTCACCGATGATCTTGATGGAGTTCTTGTTGGCACTGACTGTACCATCGCTGCCTAAACCATAGAATAAGCAGGAAGTGTAGTCGTTTTCAACTTCGAAATCCGGATCGCTTTCCAGACTTAAATGAGTGACATCGTCGTTGATGCTGATTGTGAAGCCATCAAACGGGTTGTCTTTCTTTAAGTGGTCATAAACGGCTTTGATGTCTCTCGGCTGAGTATCTTTGGAGCTTAAGCCATAGCGGCCGCCGATGATTGTCTTGATGTTCTTGTAGCCTGCTAATGCTGCATAGACATCGAGGAATAACGGCTCATGAGCGCCCTGTTCTTTTGTTCTGTCTAAGACCGCGATCTTTTCGACTGTTTCCGGTAAGACATCCTTTAAGAATTCAGCGCTGAACGGACGGAAGAGGTGAACTTTGATTAAGCCGACTTTTTCGCCCTGAGCAACTAATTTATCGATAACTTCCTTGATTGTTTCAGTAACGGAACCCATGGCAACGATAACTCTGGTCGCGTCTTTTGCACCATAGTATGTGAATGGAGCATATTCTCTACCAGTGATTTCGCTGATCTTCTTCATGTAGTCATTGACGATTTCCGGAACTGCTGCATAGTGTAAGTTTTCAGCTTCTCTGCCCTGGAAATAGATGTCATCGTTTTCTGCGCCGCCTCTTGTGACAGGGTTTGTATGCGGGTTCAGTGCATGAGCTCTGAATTTTTCGAGAGCATCTTTGTCAACGAGATCTAATAATGCTTTTTCATCCATTAATTCGACTTTCTGAATTTCGTGAGAAGTTCTGAAACCATCGAAGAAATGAACAACCGGAACACTGGCCTTAATGGCTGTTAAGTGTGCAACACCGGCTAAGTCCATACATTCCTGAACGGAATGGGAACATAACATGACTGCGCCTGTCTGACGGACTGCGTAGATATCCTGGTGGTCACCGAAGATGGATAAGGAACGAGTCGCCAAGCTACGTGCGGAGACATGTAAGACTGCAGGTAACATTTCACCAACCCATTTGTAGAGGTTCGGGATCATTAATAATAAGCCCTGGGATGCTGTGTATGTACTTGCTAACGTACCTGCCTGTAAAACGCCGTGAACGGCACCGGATGCACCGGCTTCAGACTGCATCTCAACAACTTTGACGGCAGAATCAAACAGGTTTTTACGACCCTGAGATGCCCAGACATCGATTACTTCAGCCATTGGAGAGGATGGAGTGATCGGATAGATACATGCAACTTCGGTAAACAGATACGACACATACGCTGTCGCGTTGTTACCATCCATAGACATGAACTGTTTTGCCATGAAATTACCTCCTGAAAATTTTCATATTTCAACATATTAATTATAGAACATTCGGGGTATGATTTCTATATTTCCTTAGGGAAAATTAAGAAGAAAAAAGGCGGAATAACCTTTTCGGTTTCCGCCTTTTTTCACTTCATATTATCTGTCTAAAACTGAGCGTCGTGCAGCCAGAGATACGCCTCATCTTCGTTGCGCGTTGTCTGCAGCCACGGATCATTCGGCAAGTGACGGATCATCCAGCAGGTATACATCTGATAGCCCGGAGCCGCGGACTGCGGATGCAGTCTGCCTCCCGGAATGGCCGAGAAGCTGTTGTCCACACTCTTAAAGACATCGTCACCGACAAAGCTTGCACCGAATCCTTCCGGACGGTCAAACTTGAAGTAGTAGAGTTCCGGCTGCGGATGTCTGTGCGGAAGGAATCCGGACCAGTTTCCGCGGTCATTCAGCACTTCCCCGAGCACCATATTGGAGTACGGTGCAATTTCCTTGTCAATGATGGTATTGACGCGACGTTTTGCGACGTTTCCGAATTTGCCCACACAGGAATAGCTCCATGGAGCATCATTTGGTGTATACAGCTTGCCTTCAAACTTCTCTTCGTTCTGTGTGCACTGTACCAGAATCTCCGCATCGCTTTCCGCTTTCACGCATACCTTTGTATCAGCACAGACATGCAGGGCATAGGGTCCGTCCGTGAAAACATCGGTGCGGTGTGCTTTTTCGCAGTTATCATTCCATTTATAGACGATATCGCCGGAAAGAAGCAGAACGGCTGTCTCTTCCTTTTCTCTATGGAAGACTCTCTCTTCTCCCTGTTTCATGCGGTAGACGCGGACATCCATCATCATATCGCGGTATTCATTCTCGTACGTTGTTAAAATCTCTTCTCCGTTTTCATCAAAATGCGGATAGCCAAACAGTTTTTTCTCCATTTTCTTATTCCTTTCCATTGAATTGTTTCTTTCTTTGAATCGCTCTTCTTGCGGCAGACGCAATATCTTCCGGCGTCATATGGAATTCCTTTGCCAGCCAGTCTTGCGGAGCCGCAATCCCGTAACGGTTCGGGATACCGATAAACTCCTGCGGAACCGGACAGTTCCTGCTCAGCACGGAGGCAATCTCACTTCCCAAACCGGATGTGATCTGATGATTCTCACAGCTGACGACAGCGCCGCTCTTTCTTGCTTCGGAAATGATCAGTTCCTCATCCAGCGGCTTCCAGCTGAAGAGATCAATCACGCCGGCTCTGATACCCTCTTTTTGCAGGATCTCTTCCGCCTGTAATGCGGCATCAACCATGATACCGGAAGCGAACAGCGTTACGTCCGTCCCTTCTCTTAAGACGACACCCTTTCCAATCGTAAATTCCGAATTATCCGCATACACACGCACACTTGTGCGGCGGATCAGACGCAGATATGTCAGTTCCTTTTCCTTTGCGCACGCCTTTGTCAGAGCATAGGTCTGCGCATAGTCACACGGGTCCAGTACGGTCGCATTCGGAATCAGAAGATACATTCCCGCATCTTCTAGCGGCATATGCGTCGCCCCGTTCACTCCGGCAGTGATTCCCGGATCGGTACCGATGATGTGTACCGGCCAGCGTGAATACCCGGCAGAAAGAAAGGCCTGGTCAAATGCCCTGCGGCTCGCAAAGACGCCGAAGGTATGTACAAACGGAATCATGCCCGCCGCGGCCATGCCGCTGGCAAGCGCCACCGCATTCGCTTCGGCGATTCCCGCATTCAGCACGCGTTCGGGGAACGCCTCTTTGATTCGTTTCCCGTTGATGCAGCCAAGCAGGTCGCAGTCGATATGAACAATGCGCTCATCTTCCTGCATCAGATCAAGCATCGCATCACCATATGCGTTGCAGGTCTGACGCGGATCCGTTTCATGTGTTGTGATCAGCTGAGGTTTCATGCGGCTTCACTCTCCTCTCTCTGAATCCTGCGGAGGTTTTCTTCCGCCTTGCGGATCTCTTCCTCCCACTCTTCTTTGCTTAAGGTGGAGGAGTGAGCTCCATTCTGTTCCGCAAAGGAAACTCCCTTCCCTTTAATGGTATGCAGAATCAGGACACTCGGAACACCGCTGACCTTTTTGGCAGCCCGAACGGCATCCAGGATTTCTTCCACATCATTTCCGTTATTTACTTCGATGACATTCCAGCCGAAGGCATCAAACTTTGCGCCGATGCCTTTCGGATGACTCATGATTTCCTCCGTGGAGCCATCCAGCTGACGCCCATTGTTATCCACAAAGGCAATCAGATTATCGAGGTGATAGTGTGCCGAAAACTGGGCGGCTTCCCACACTTCGCCTTCATCCGCCTCGCCGTCTCCGATAATGACGTAGACCCGGTTACTCTTCTTCTGCATTTTGAAGGCGAGTGCCGCTCCCACGGCTTCGCTGATTCCCTGTCCCAAAGAACCGGTCGTCAGATCAACACCTCTGGTTCTTAAATGATCAGTATGAGACGGGAATGCGGAATCTGCATGATTCAGCGTATAGGCTGCGGAGCGCTCAAAGTATCCTTCGATTCCCAGCGTCGCATACATGACCGGTCCGGCATGCCCCTTGGACAAAACACACCAGTCGCGCTCTTCCCAATCAGGGTTACAGGGATCATATTTCATCACTGCCCCGTAAAGGACCGCAAAGGTATCCGCAATGGACATGCTGCCACCCAGATGTCCTCTTCCGTGAGACGCCAGGATCTTCAGCGTTTCCACGCGGATTTCCGCGGCAAGCTCTTTCAGTTTTTGAATCTCTTCGTTTCTGCTCACCGTTATCCCCTCTTTCCGTATAAATGTCTTAAATGTTATCATACCACCAATTCATTCAAACGGTATATAAAAAGACCATTTCTTGCTCATAATCGGTTCAAAAAATGGCCATATTTACATTAATACTGTTTTTTTAATTCTTCCAGAACCCGGCAGATTTCCACCGATGCCTCTTCCGACATCACCGGACTCTGCAGTTTTCCTTCCCGGATGCAGCGGATCGCTTCGTTGATTTCACCGGTGAAGTCGCTGTCCTGCTCGACATGGATCTCTTCACGCTTTCCGTCTTTGATAAAGACCGCTTCCGTATTCTTCCAGAAATTGACGATTTCCACGCGTCCCTTCTCTCCCTGAATAACTCCTTTATTCACGGAAGAATCCCGCCAGCTGGATTTCACTCTGGCCGTAACACCGTTCTCATAGACCAGCTCGGCAATTGTCTCCACATCCACCGGATAACCGTCCGCATGAGTGGATACGATATTGATTTCCTGAATTGGGCTATTCGCATACAGATTGGCAAAGCAGATCGGATACACACCGATGTCAAAGAAGCTTCCGCCCATGGTCTTCTCACGGTTGTTGCTCTCCTTCATTAAGGAGACATCGATCTTTCCGCAGTACTGTGCTTCAATACGGCGGATCTCTCCGATTTCATCGATCCGTGTCTTCAGATACGTATTCAGTGAAGTGAAGCAGGTCTTATGCGCCTCCATTAAGAAGCAACCCTTCTCCTTTGCCAAGGCAAATACTTCACGAATCTCATCGGTTGTGGCGAGCATCGGCTTTTCGCAGATGACGTTCTTTTTGGCACTCAGACATCTTTTGATCAGGTCGTAATGCGTGGTATTGATCGTCGCAATGTAGATCAGATTCACATTTGGATCTTCCAGTACCTCGTCATACGTCATGTATTTGCAGGTCGGATATTTCAGGGCGAATGCCTTGGCTTTTTCCTTATCTCTGCTGCATGCCGCATACAGGCAGCCTTCCGAATATACGATTCCCTTGGCTACGCGGTTGGCGATATTGCCGCAGCCCATAATTGCGATATTGAACATAGCTTACTCTCCCTGATGCACCACGATCTGATTGTAAGGAATCGAGATGCCTTCCTTGTCAAAGCGCTCTTTCACAAGCAGACGCATGTCATTCTGAATCTTGTAGTGGTTGCGCTCCTTGGCTTTGATATAGATATTGATCTGTACGGCGGAATCCTGGAAAGCCGCAATGGCGACCACATTCGGCACATCGTAACAGATATCCCTGTGCTCTTCATAATACTTCCAGGCCACATCCTTAAGTATTTCCACGATTTCCATCGTATTCGCCTCATACGGCGTCGGTACTTCGATGATGGCCATATTGAATTCATTGGAATAGTTGATCACGCTTTTGATCTGTCCGTTCGGCACGATGATCTTCTCCCCGCGGAAATTCTTCAGATAGGTGCAGCGCATCGCGATGGAAGTGACCGTACCTTCATAGTCTCCGATTTTGACATAGTCTCCGACTCCGAACTGTTTTTCAAACATCAGAAAGAGCCCTGCCAGCATATCCTGAATGATGCTCTGTGCACCCAAGGAGATGACTAAAGCTCCGACTCCGGCAGCCGTAATGACATTGGAGAAGACATTCTGGAAGCCCAGCTGATTGACGATGATGATGATTGCCAGAAATGAAATGGCGTAGCGTCCCACGGAGCGGACCAGCGTCATGGAAGTCGCCAGATCCTTACTCTTGTTCTTGTCGTCCATTTCCTGGGCACGGTCCATGAATTTCGTGGTAAATGCCGTCAGGCGGTTCAGAAGGAACCGGGAAATGAAAAATACCAGAACGATAACAATGATGTCTTTGAGAATAACAATCATGAAGTCGTTCAGTTCATCCGTGATTTTAGTCCAGTCGATATTTTTAAACATATTGGATTCCTAGCCTTGTATCTATAATTATAAATCGCAATTGAAAACATTTAAATAGTATGCTAAAATAATTGAGCGACACAGGGGTGTAGTACAACGGCAGTGCGGCGGTCTCCAAAACCGTTAATGCGGGTTCGATTCCTGCCACCCCTGCCATTTTTTTATTCCCGGCACATTGTGCCAACTTCTACCGAAAAAGAGCTGTTTCCAAAGAGGAACAGCTCTTTACATTTTCTTTATTCACCCATCCGGTACAGGATGATCTTCCGGTTTCCAATCTTCATTCTTACCACATTGGTATCATATTCCGGGGAACATTCCAGTTTGAGCGGCTGATTGGAAGAGATCTCATATCCCTGCGGGGCTTTGATCTCCACGCATTCCAGCTCATGACCGTAAAGGATATCCCGTAACCGGATCTCCCCTTCCCGTACTTCAATCGGGCCGCTGATCTCCGTGCTTCCCTGCTTTCTGACGTAATAATTGCCGTTCAGCTTTTCGCCCTGAATCTCTTTCACGCGCAGAATGCCGTCTTCGGAAGATTCCGCCGCAAGTACGCTCATAAAATCCGCCGTATCACTCACTTCATAGACCCCGTCTTCTTCAACGCTCAGGCAGATCTCTCCGCTGCAGAACACTCCGATCTTCTTATTATCACTCAGATCAAAGATTTCAAATTCCGCACCGTTTATAAGGACATCTTCCTCTTCCGCATCCGTTTTCTCCAGAATCACTTCCACTCTTCTTCGCAGATTCACAAGGTTCAGCTTTACTTCCTTTTCTTCCGTATCGGTATCAATGCGGCTATAAGCAGTTTCATGATAGTCGTAGCCTTTTGGCAGACCGGTTTCCACCAGGTAGTAAACCTGCTTACGTTCCAGCTCACCAAAGAGCGTCATACCACTTTGGGCGCTTTCCAGTATCACGGCGTGGACGGCTCCTTCCTCATCCGGATAATAGTAAGTGCCTGCGATTAGATTCTGCACCAGAACATTCCCGTTTAAATCCGTCCGGTACTCCCCGGCCTTCTGTGTGCATGTCGCATCACTGTAAAGAATCACTTCCGCATTCGCAAGCGGCATCCGGTGCTGTGCGCGGGAAGTAAAGTGTGCCTTGATTTCTCCGCTTTGTTGCTGATCTGACAATGCGGCATATTTCAGCACGGCATCTTCCTTTTGTGATGTATCACTGATAATAAGAATTTTATCATTCAGATAGAACACGCTGTTTCCGTGAACCGTCAGATTCGCGTTATTTAATTCAGCATGATGGTTTGCGGAAGTGATGCGGTATTCCTTCTCCGCAAGATAATCATTCAGATCAACGGTTACCTCCGGTTTGACAAAGAGAAGCCTTAGCGCACCTTCCGTATTCTCTTCCACTTCGCGATAGAGAGAGAACTCTGCACCATTCAGATACTGACCCGTCTCATCCGTCTTGCTTACTCGCAGTCGCAGCGGGCGGTGATAGTTCTTTAAAAGCAGCTGACTTTCTTCGGAGAATGTCACTTTCACAGGATAGACACCGGTGTCGATTTCAAAGATCTCAGGTGCCCTTAGTTCCTTCACATAGTAGGTTCCTTCTTCAAGATTTTCCAGTCTGGCAATGCCGTCAGAGTTGCTCTCGATTGTCGCAATCACCTGCGTAAACTCTGGATCTGCCGCAACCGTAAACGCCGCATTTGATACGGGGTTCTCAAATTCATCCGTCTTATATACGGCAAGCGCTCCTTTTTTCAGCTCATTCGAAATCGCGCTTTCCAGTCTCAGTTCCGTTAGCGGTTCTGTTGTATCCGCATAGTTCCAGCTGAGCGGAATGCTTTCGCTGAGTGGCAGATAGTACTCTGAAGTGGCGATTTCTCTGAGCTCATATTCTCCGCTAAGTAACAACTCCGTTTCAGCTTTTCCCTCTTTATCGCATCTCAGAATTCCCATCAGGCTTCCTTCCGGGATCACCACATTATTCTCTTGAATCTCTTTTGTATTGTATAAACCGATAGCCACCTTTAAGACTTCCTCATCTGCCGTATGGAATAAGGATTTCTCCATCTCCTTTTCCACAAGCAAGCGGGCTTTCTGATGTGCATTTTTCAGACTGATTTCCGTCAGGCTGACGGTTTCATTCTGTCCGGCATATTCCAGATTTACCGGGATCGCTTCCGTGCTTCTGACGTATCCTTCTGCCGCTGTTTCTTCTTTTAAAAGATAGGATCCAAGCGGGAGATGTTCCAGTGTTATCGGTCCGGACTCTTCCGTCGTGAAGCGGGCAACTTCACTTCCCGCAGGATACAGTAGCGTTCCGTCTTTCCGGACGACATCTTCTTTTGCGCTTAAGATAAAGCTGACGTTACCGAGATACTTTTCTTCGAAGTACGGCAGGATCATCTTACCGTATTCCGTTTCCTTCTCCGTAACCCCGCTCAGCATCTCCCCGTATTTCTTAACGGTCAGGCTCGCTTCCTGGGCTTTATTTTCAAATGAGATCAACACCTCATGCGTTTCAGGATTTACGGAATCATCGATTTTCACTTCATAGAGCTCCTCACTCAGCACGTACCCTTCCGGTGCACTGATTTCCTTGAGATAATAGGTTCCTGTTCCCAATGCCTCGGGAAATACCGCTTCCCCGTTTTCATCGGTTTCAAAAGTACCTTCCGCAAGCGTGATTTCTTCCTTATTCTCATCTAAAAGCTGAAAACCTACATGCGCCGCCGGGATGATTTTCCCGCTTTCCTTATCCACCTTGATGACTTTCAGTCTGGCATAGATCTCATGATTGAGAGCAGAGACTTCCACAATATCCTGACTTCCGTCAATTCGGACATGAATATCTTCCGCCGGATAATAACCTGCTCTTGCGTCCTCCTTAAGAACATAGTTCCCGTATGGAAGATCACTGGAGACGGCTACACCGTCATCATCGGTCGTCATGACTCCGACTTCCTTCCCCTTTGTATCAAAGATATGGAAGGTAATTCCCGCTGCCAAAGACACTCCGTCCTTTCTGTCATCTGTCTTCTTTAAACGGATTTTTCCTTTGATCACTTCATCCGGTATGGTGACGCTCAGATCCGCTTCCAGAAGATCCACTTCCACTTCTCCGTTCGCACTCAGACGGTATCCTTCCGGAGCTTCCACTTCACTCACAAGATAGACTCCCGGCCTCAGATCACTCAGGGTGGCGCATCCGCTCTCATCGGTTTCCACCAGATACTCCACGTCCGGAACATCTTTGAATGCCACTTTGAACTTCGCTCCCTTCAGAGTGGCTTCCCCCTGTGGTATTTCCCCGGTTTCTGCATCCCGCTTCCAAATCTTCAGCTCCAGCGACCGCAACAGGTCGATCTGGATCTTGAAATCCTCCACCGGGTCATAGGATGGGGCGATGTCGATGACCATCTGTCCGCGCGAGGATGCGGATTCATTCCCATACGCAATTAAGGCATCCTCTGCTTCATAGGCATGCGTAAAGGAAAGAGAGGGATCAAAATCACGGGAAGTCACCCTCATCTTCAGGGTATCGCCTTCAATCACGGCATTGATTCCATTCGTATCCTTCAATTTATAGTTTTTAATCACATGATTGCTGTCAGTGAGCGAGAACTCCTCATTCAGTCTTGCCTTGACGGTTTGCCCTGCAAAGGACGGTCTCATCTTCACTTTATTATCTTCAATCAGACGGTCGATTTCTTTCATGAAATTCCGGTAGTAGTCGGTATTCAGCTCTTTCCCGTCCACCGTCCAGGTGATATATTCCGTCTTTTTCAATGTGTTCCAGATATACAGCTGCGTTGCCACATACCAGTCATTGCTCTGATGTCCGGGATAGCAGTATCCGTATTTGACGATCTGCCAGAGCTTGAAGCGCTCCTGTACGCTCAGACCGTAATAGCTGGTAAAGTCCACATCCACCGGGGTATATTCGTCAACGATCTTGAACTGCACTTCCGGCTCAATACAGAAAACCGGCTGATCATCAAGATATAAGAGCGTGATGTAGGAATAACCCCACGGTGTGAAATTGTTCTTATAGCGCACCAAACGCGTTCCCTGCTTCGGGATTCTTCCCTGTGCCAATAGTCCCGCTTCATCGCGCAGATCATTCGCCTCACCTTCTCCGTGCGCATCTGTCAGTCCCAGCGGATCCGCATCCGCAAACAGATCTTCATAACTGATCTGCCGTGAGACCTCTTCCGTTTCTTCCGAAAAGGTGACCTCATGCGAAATGTAGCTCTCTTCCGTCTTCTTTTCTTCCGCCTTTAACAAGGTCACCGTACTCATCAGTAAGAGCAGTGACAAAAAGATCCTGCATAATTGTTTCATTTCTCTTCTTCTCTCTTTCTATTTATGGCATGATGATTTCATCATTATTCAAAAGATATACTCCGTATCCGTAGACTCCTCTGCCGTTATTCTGCAACGGCGTGAGAAACCAGCTGGTCACGTGGATTCCCCTGTATTCCCAGCCGATGCCATCCACCGCTTTGACAGCTTCCGTTTTCGCTTCCTCATAGCTCAAAGAGCCGCTCAGGATGCGGAAGGCACTGTTACGGTTCTCCTCTAAATCCATATAGGCATCGCACGGCAGATACGGGTCGATCCCTCCCCGGCAGAGAACAGGCGGTTCCTCTTCTTTTGGCTTTTCCGGCTCTTCGGGTTCTTCCGGTTCTGCGGAAGGCAGCTGCGGCTCCTTTGGAATCGACGGAGTCGGCTCGTTTGGGGTTGTTGCAGGGATTTCCTGCTCTTTTTGTTTTACTTCCGAGCCGCTATTTGTCTTCGTTTTTTCCTCTACCGCAATTACTTCCTCATCTTTTTTCTCTACAACCAGAAGAAACGAAGAGCTGCTTTCATTCTGATGGATATCGCGGATCGTAAAGGCAATCCGGTACTCCCCCGCAATCTGAGGATCCCATTCGCTTTGATACTGGATGTCAAGAAGCTTGCTTTTATCATAGATGCGGATGTTCTCTAACGGATCAAATTCGTCCCCTTCCTGTATGCGCACCTCCGCGTTTTCCAGAATGATCTTCGGCGGTGTTTCATCTTTCAGAAAGCGGATGGCACCCGCCGCTGCCTTTTCGGCAATCAGCTGTTTCTTCTCTTCCATAAGAGGCGCTGCGCTGCACCCTGCTAGCATCCATAATCCCAAACACAGTAATATCCGTCTCATGATGATTTCCTCTCCAGCGCCAAAAGAATATAGCGGCTGTTCTCTTTTTCCATATTGCAGGTGATTAGAGTCAGAATCCGCTTCCCCTCGCTGTTTACTTCTTCGCTACCGCAGATTTCATACGGTTTCATGCTTTCCAGCATATCTTCAACCTCGTGTTCTGACGGAAACTCTCCCTGATAGAAGTTGTATGGAAAGGTTTCCGCATGCGCGTAATCGAACTCATTCAGGCTGATGACTTCATATTCCCTCTCCCCTTCTTCCGTAATGCACTTGATCGTTTTATGCGCCGCAAAATACACGGGATCAGTATAGAAGCGCAGGAAGCTCATCCCGCTCTCCCCGTCCTTGGAAGAGTGGGCATTGATGATCAGATTACGGCTGTCAGGAGAGCTTCTGTCATCCACAAACGGTGTTCCCATGCGGCTGTAATTGCCACTTAGATCCTTGCGGAAATAGGCATCGTAATCATAGGGCGTATAGACGACGGGAAAGATTCTGTCTTCTTCCGGGAAGACCAGCACGAGCGCCACATCCTCACATTCTTCCTGAAACTGCCTAAGTTGCACTTCTTTCTCTTCCTTTATCAGCGTAAGTTTTCCTTCCGCTTTCTTTTCGTGATTCTCCACTGTGCTTTCTTTTGTATGAAAGAAAGGAAAAAGAAAAAGGCAGAGAAAAAGCGGGAGGATCCATAGCCACTTTCCGCGTCTCATAAAAACACCGCTAACAGCCGGCATAAAAGAATCAGAGTCATTCCCGCCAGCACCATCACATCCGTTTTTCTTTCTTCACTCATGCCGCCCTTCCTTTCAAAATCTCATTAATATATAGAGAAAAGGCACGAAAAATCCTCACAAAAAAAGGAACAGGCGAACCTGTTCCTGAGAAATTGAATGTAAATGTGTTTATGCCGGGATGTTTTCGATTCCCTTGCGTACAATGCGGAAGTAGTCCACGGCGAACATGATTGCCGCCACGATCCAGCTGACCACAAAGCAGGCCATGCAGCTGCGGAAGGTCAGATGCGGGAACATCACGAAGAATGCCCACAGAACACGGATGACGATGACCGACACGAAGATGATCACCGTAGACTCAAAGGTCTTTGAGACGCATTTGAGGAAGCCCTGGTAGATCTCAATAAAGACATACAGGAAGTAATAACGGCACTGGAAATCGAACATCTTCGCGATAATGTTGATCGTCGCCAGATCTTCCGAGAACAACCTGGCGATCGGATAACGTGCCAGAATCAATGCCAGCGAGATGACAGCAGTTACCACAAGGCCGAAGATCATGCTGACACGGACGATCCGGCGTACCCGTTCATAGCGTTTCGCACCGAAATTCTGTCCGCACAGCGTCGCAAAGGCAACACCTAAGCCGTCCATGAAGACCCAGAGGATGTTCTCCATCTTGTAGTAAACCGCATATGCCGTGATGCGGTTCGGTCCCAGCATATTGATTCCGGACTGCACCATCATCGTGGTCAGAGAGAACGCCACGCCGCTGAATGCCGACGGGATGCCGACTTTCAGAATGCGGGACAGACATTCCTTATCCGCCTTCTGGGTAAAGAGATTGATATGCGTGATCTGCGTTACGATCTGCAATGCCAGAAATGCCGCAATAATCTGGGAAAGAATAAAGGCAAGCGCAATGCCGTACTGTTCCAAGCGGAACATTCCGACTAACACATAATCCAGTACGATGCAGAGCACGTAGGAGCCGATCAGAAGATACGTCGGCGTCTTGGTTTCACCGAATCCCCGCAGAATACTGATGCAGAGCTGGAAGATACAGTACGGTAAAAAGCCCAGTGCATATAAGCGCAGATAGGAAACCGAAGCATTCATCAGCTCTTCCGGTACCTTCATGATTCTTAAGAAGATTTCCGAACCGCCTAAGTAGAGAATTGTAGATCCCAGCGCAAAGGCGCCAAGCACCAGAATTGATGTCTTGATGGAGGTTAGCAGCCGTTCGTAATCCCGGCTGCCGATAAAGTAAGCAATGACCACAAGACACCCTAACTGCAGGTTGATGGAGACGCTCTCCACTAAGCGGATCAGCGTACGCGTACTGCCGCCGACGATGGCAACGGCATTATCCCCGACATACGCTCCGAGAACCAGCGCATCCGCCATTCCGTAAAGCTGCTGAAAAACTCCCGAAAAGAGAATCGGTAACATCAGCTGCAGTAATGACTGGAGGATCGGTCCTTCGAGTAAATCAAGTTTCTTTCTGGAGAACATAAATATTCCTTGTAGAGAGATTATAGCATAAAACCAAACGGAAGGATTCTTCTTTCCGAACAACCAAAGTGAAACTCTTATGATATACTTTGTTTATCAAGGAGATGTACTATCATGAATATTTCAAACGACATCAGGTATATCGGCGTTAACGACCATAAGATTGACCTGTTCGAAGGTCAGTACCGCGTGAAAAACGGAATGGCATACAATTCCTATGTGATTCTCGACGAGAAGATTGCCGTCATGGATACGGTGGATCAGAACTTCACGCACGAATGGCTCGACAATCTGCAGCACGTTCTGCAGAACCGTGAACCGGATTACCTCATCGTCCAGCATATGGAGCCGGACCACTCTGCCAATATTGCCCGCTTTATGGATCTCTATCCGCGTGCAACCATCGTTTCCAACGCCAAATCCTTTGCGATGATCCAGAACTTCTTCCAGAAGGATTATGCGGACCGCCGCATCATGGTCGGAGAGATGGATACGCTTTCCCTCGGCAAACATACCCTGACTTTCGTCACTGCACCGATGGTGCACTGGCCGGAAGTTATCATGACCTATGATTCCTGCGATAAAATCCTCTTCTCTGCCGACGGCTTCGGCAAGTTCGGGGCAAACGATGTTGCGGAAGACTGGGCGGACGAAGCGAGACGCTACTACATCGGCATCGTCGGAAAATACGGCGTACAGGTGCAGAACGTTCTGAAGAAAGCCGCAAATCTGGATATCCAAATCATCTGCCCGCTCCACGGACCGGTACTGAGTGAGAATCTCGGATACTATCTGAATCTCTATAACACCTGGTCTTCCTATACGCCGGAAGAGGAAGGCGTTGTCCTGGCTTACACCAGTGTCTACGGCCATACGAAGGAAGCCGTGAATCTCTTAGCTGATAAACTCAGAGCGAAAGGCGCTCCGAAGGTTCTCGTCTATGACCTGGCAAGAACGGATATGTCGCTGGTCCTCAGCGAAGCGTTCCGCTATTCCAAACTTGTTCTGGCAACGACAACCTATAACGCGGAAATCTACCCGTTCATGCGCCAGTTCCTCAGCATCCTGACGGAGCACGGCTATCAGAAGCGTTCCGTCGGCTTCATCGAAAACGGCAGCTGGGCACCTCTGGCCGCCAAGATCATGAAGGAAACAATGGATAAGTGCAAGAACCTGACGTACTTCCATACCATCGTTCATCTCAAATCCGCTCTAAGCCCGGAAAGCAGAGAACAGATTGAGGCATTAAGCGATGAGATCTGCCAGGATTACATTGCCCAGAAATCCGAAACAGCCAACAAGCAGGACCTGACAGCCCTCTTCCGCATCGGATACGGCTTATATGTCGTCACCAGCAATGACGGTAAAAAAGACAATGGATTAATCGTCAACACGGTCTCCCAGGTTACCAATACACCGAACCGCGTTGCCGTCTGCATCAACAAGGCCAACTATTCCCACCATGTCATCCAGGCTTCCGGCATCATGAACGTCAACTGCCTGAGCGTGGAAGCACCGTTCTCCGTCTTTGAACAGTTCGGTTTCCAGAGCGGCAGAAACACGGATAAATTCGCCAACCAGGAAGTGCTCCGCTCCGATAACGGCTTAGTCTTCCTGCCGCGCTACATCAACGCGTTCATGTCACTGAAAGTCGAACAGTATGTCGATCTTGACACCCACGGCATGTTCATCTGCACGGTGGAAGAAGCCCGCGTCATGAGCGATAAGGAAACGATGACCTATACGTACTATCAGGACAAAGTCAAACCGAAACCGCAGACGGAAGGCAAGAAAGGCTGGGTCTGCAAGGTATGCGGCTACGTCTATGAAGGCGACGAATTACCGGAAGACTACGTCTGCCCGCTCTGCAAGCACGGCGCTGCGGACTTCGAACCGATTCAGTAAACAAATTCCAACACAAAGGAAAGGCTCAGGAAGCATTAGTCCTGAGCCTTTTTATTTTGAATTCTCTGAATGTGATTGTTGTGGATCTCTTCGGCCACTTCCTGTGCCCGTATCAGATCCAATATTGCCTTGACGGTCGTCTCCATTTCCGTATTCTCGGAGTAGTCGCTCTTTAAAACGAAATCGACACGGTCGTGGGAGATCATATCCTGTGCGGCAGACGGATCCCCGTTGTAGACGGCAATTGAGTGACCGCCGTTATAGCGGACGATCTTCATGCACGGAACATCGGTAAATCCGTCCCCGATATAAATCATATTGCTGAACGGGACCCGTTTCTCTTCTTCCGCCATGCTGGCATTCAGCGTGTTGTTGTCAGTGACATCCAGCACACCTTTGTTGATACGGAAGAGGAACTGCGTCTTGCTGGTATAGTTGACGACCATGGCCGGCCAGATCGGCTCACCATACGTATTATAGACATATTTGGAGGCATAGATCTTCTTGAATTCCCTGGCGATCTTCGTCCCTTCCACGATCTCTTCCAACCCGCTGGAGAGGATGTAGTGCTCCACTTCAACACCGATTGATCTGCCGTAGTCATTGATGCGCTTGAACCAGCTTTCCACACCGTTGAACAGCTGAACATCCTTACCGAGCTTATTGAATGCTTCCCGGCTTAAATGCAGATTGCTCTTCTCGGCTTCCTGCAACATGACCAGCATATAGGAAGAGATGGAATCCATCTGATGCTGCTTGCTGGCAACTTCGCATTTTGCCCAGAATTCCGCAGGTTCCATCTTCAAGGACGGAATAAAGGAATACTCCTGCATGTCACGCGGAGAAAGGGTTTTATCAAAGTCATACATGATTGCGACGATTGGTTTTTTCATGGCGGGTCCTCCATACCGTTATTATATCATCTGTGAAAAAAGAAACGACATCATTCTATCGTGGAATGATGTCGTTATGATTCCGGTTTCTTCTGTTGCGACGGAAGCGGCTGAAGATAAAGGCAAGCAGATAGAGCGTCAGGCTGCCGGCAACGATGCCCAGCACCAGCTTGATGAAAGCTCCGTTCTTATTGCTTTCTTCCTTTGCTTCTTCCAGCTCAAAGCGTGCCGTATAATTTACGTCTTTACTGATTTCAAAGGAGAATTCCGCCATATTTGACAGTGCGCGCTCTCCGTCGTACCAGCCGGCAAAGCTGTAGCTGTCAAGCGGAACGGCCGTCAGTGTGCAGATGCTGTTTACATCATAGACGCCTTCTCCGAAGATGATTCCGTTACCCGTCAGACTTACCTTGACTTCTGCACTCTCTGCCTCTTCCGAAGATACTTCCGCGCCGTTTACTTCCGCGCCAAGAGAATCTTTTAAAGCGTAGCGCAGCGTGCTGTCATCGGCATTGTAGACTTCCAGCGTGAAGCGCGTGCCCTCTTTCAGCTCGACATTATCATACGCCACTGTAACAAGCGTCGCTTTGCTGACAACATCTCTCTGGATCAGGCGGATGCGCATATCATTTGTGTTCTTTCCCTTGATCTCAAAGCGCAGTTCGGCATAATTCGGCGTGACGAAGATGCATTTCCCGTCCGGTGTGACTTCCGCATCCGTACGGAGCGTGTCACGGTTTTCCAGAACCCCGTCCTTCACCTGCGCCAGAAGCGTTTCGCCTTCGTAGAGTTCCACATCCACGGATGCATCGATCACTGTTTCCAAAAGCGCCATATTGCGGTGCAGCTTCAGATTGTGAGAGCTGCTTTCCGATCTCAGCGGCTGCGCATCTTCACTGCGGTTGAGGACCGTGAGCCAGGAGTAGAACATTTCCGGTGAGCTGGAGCGCATCAGGGTGGAAAGCTGATTCAGAAGATTGATCTCCTCGTTTCCGGAAGTGATTCCTTTCAGTTTTTCCACGAAGCTGTCCGTGACCTTAATGCCGTAGCAGATATAGAAGAGCTGCGAGCGCAGAGTGCGGACTCTGTCATCAAAGGAGTCCGGAGCCGCATAATCCTCAATCAGGCGTTTCTGATACTGTTCATTGTATGCTGTAACATCAGGAATATGCTGAAGCACATGTTTCATGGTATGCGCCAGCAGACTGAGCTGACGGTTCATGTGCAGCGATTCGGTATTGGTATTGCGCAGCGTGTTCAGCTGGCTGAGCACTTCCCTGCTGAAAAGCGCATAGTTCTGATCCAGTCCCTTGACTGGCAGATACACTTCCACGCCATAGCGGGAGTAGCCCCACTCATTCATCGGGAAGCGGTTTGTGGCACCCTGCAGAGAAATCAGATTAAAGATATTTGCATAGGCGGAGTCACCCACCTGTTCATTTGTTGCGGTACGGTAAGGTTCGAAGCAGTAGATAAATGTCTTGCGGTTCTGGAATTTCAGTCCGTTCGGCATGCTGACACCTTCATCCAGTGCCTTGCCCAACAGGTTGGCGACACTTCCCGCTCTGCCATACCCCTGAATCCAGAAGTAGAGCGTTCCACGCAGTTCCGCGCCTTCCCCGTGCAGAAGATACGTCATCAGATCACTGAGGACTTTCTCCTTTGCCTTATCAAACCCTTCATGAAGACTGCTTTCCTCACCCAGGCGGTAGTTGGAATACACTTCCTGATCATAGTTATCGCCACGCAGGGAAATATTGATCAGCGTCACATCCCCGTCCAGCTGCTTGCTGGCAAAGACGGCACCGATACTGTCATTGTTTCCGCTCTGCTTATAGCCGTCGGTAACCGTGATATGTTCGAATTCCAGTTCCGTTAAGAGAGCCGTGATATTCTCGGCAGGATCGCTGCTTTCCGCCCCGAATGCCGCCATGGACATGCAGAGGGACATTAATGCCAGATTCGAATTGAAATCATAGGCAGAGTTATCAAACCAGCGGTCGTTATAGGAATAGTTTGCCGTGGAGCTGCGGCTGTCCAGTGAACCGGCATAGTATTTAAACAGTCCTTCCTTTACCAGACGGTCTGCGCCGCCATAGGATTCCGAGTCAACGGTATATTCCCAGACGGAATTGTCCACAATTTCAAAGCTGTCCAGTGAATTCTTGAATTTGATGACATGGTTATCCATTTCCAGATGGTATGTCGCCTTGTCCTTATAGTTATAGGAATCCGAGAATAAGAGAACCAGATGGTTTCCGTCATAGCTGCAGGATGAGGAGCTTGTCAGAGCGACATAATCCGTATCATCGGCATTGTTCACCAGATAGAAGGTTCCGCTGGAAAGATTGAGGCTTTCGATCTCCAGATTGAAATCGATATCCAGGCGGTTGTACATCTTCTGTCCGCTCATTCCGCTTTCCGGATAGATCTTTGTGACTTCCGGCTTTTCCGTTGTGGCGGAATCCCCAGAGGCATACTGGTATTCCGTTACCAGCGTTGCCCATTCTTCATTCTGCCCGTAGATCTGATGGTTTTCGCAGCGGATCAGCTTGTAATTGGAATCGTAGTAGTAACCGCTCTCCCCTTTGGAATCTCCCGTATCCGGATCACGGACCTCGATCCTTGCCAGATAGTTTCCGCCATAGGAATAGGATTCCTCACGGGTCTCCTTACTGCCGTCTTCATGATAGTAACTGCTTACTACCTTGCTGAGATTACCATCTGCCCGATAGGTCAGCGTATATTCTTCACTGACCTGATTTGTCAGCTGATTGACAGTCTGGATGGAATCCAGCTGATAGTTTCTGCCATAGGTATAGGTAGTCAGATACGTATACTGGTTCTTCTCCGCATTGAACTGGTATTCACTCTTTACGATATTGCCAAACGGATCATACGTGAAGACTTCCTGTGCCGTTGTTTCCCCGGCATGATAGATCTCCGTTAACAGCCCGTCCGGATTGCGCTTGTACTGATACTCATTTCCCATGCTGACATAATAGTATTCGGAAAAGTGCGTCAGGATCTCATGGTCATAGTTATCATAGAAGTGATAGCCGCTGCTGTCGATGAAAATACGGCCTGCGGAATCATAGGTATAACTGTAGGTACCGATATTCTCAAACTGACCGTCATCATATTTCACGCTTATTTTCTCTCCGATGATCTTCTCCGAGCTTCTTCTGCGGAAATCCTTATCTCCAAGGGTATAGGCACTGACGTGCTTTGGAGCGATCTGACACAGAAGCAAAACCACCATAAGAAGAATCTTCAAAAGCTGTTTACTTTGTTTCATAGTTATAAATCACCTAATATAATCATACTTTATCACCGGTATGAAAGCAAAAAGAAAAGATATCCGGACGAGAACTTTCATCCGGATATCACAGTTGCTGATTAACCGAGTTTGGCGAGTTCCACCGCAATCCTGGAAGCAACTCTGGCATTGTTGTATGCCAGCTGCAGGTTTGTGGCGAGCGATTCTCCGCCCGTCAGATCCTTGATGGTTGCCAATAAGAACGGAGTGGTCTGCTTGCCGCGGATCTTCTTTTCCTTCAGCATTTCGAGTGCCTGATTGATCACGGCTTCCATCTTGTCAAAGTCCTGTGCATATTCTTCCGGAACCGGATTGCCGACAACGACGCCGCCCTTTAATCCGAGGTCCCATTTTGTCTTTAAAATCTTTGCGGCTTCTTCCGCATCCTTCAGGCAGTAGTCAACGCCAAAACCGCTCTTGCGGCAGTAGAAGGCCGGGAAGTCATTTGTCTGATAGCCAAGTACCGGAACACCCATCGTTTCGAGATATTCCAGTGTCAGACCGATATCCAGAATCTGCTTGCAGCCGGCTGAGACAACACAGACTGGAGTATTTGCGAGCTCCTGTAAATCCGCGGAGATATCCATTGTCGTTTCCGCACCGCGGTGAACACCGCCGATTCCGCCTGTCGCAAAGACGCGGATCTTTGCCATGGCCGCAATCAGCATTGTCGTTGCGACCGTCGTGGCACCTGTCTGGCCACTGACAAGATACACCGGAACATCTCTGCGGGAGACCTTGCCGACGTTTTCCGCCTTGCACATGATCATTAATTCTTCCGGAGTCAGGCCGACTTTCAGCTTGCTGCCGATAATGGCCGTGGTTGCCGGGATGGCTCCCTCCGCACGGATGATTTCTTCTACCTTAGCGGCGAATTCCGCATTTTCCGGATACGGCATGCCGTGAGAAAGAATCGTGCTTTCCAGGGCTACAACCGGTTTTCCGGCTTTTAGAGCCTCTTTTACTTCACTGCTGATTTCCAAATACTTTTCTAAATTCATGTTATCCTCTTTCTATGATTTCCCGTATTTTATTCACACTTAACTCCGGATTGTTCGCCCCTTTTGCCATTAGGGCAATGCTGCCGGAAGCTAAAGCATACTTCAATGTGGTTGGAATGTCAAATTCATGCACGGTGCTGTAGATCACCCCTGCCATGAAGGAATCGCCTGCACCGGATGCGCTCACCACGTGATCGATCGGCTTCAGGGAAGCTCTTGTCTGATTCCCTTCAGCATCGTAGTAGAATGTCCCCTCTTTTCCAAGTGAGACAAATAAGCGCCGTGCCCCTTTGTCAATTACGATCTGACAGGCTTTTAAGAGATCCTCATCCGTCTCCGTGGTGTGCTCCGCCAGGATGGCAAGTTCCATCCGGTTCGGCTTCAGGGTATGAATATGACTCAGATACGGACGCAGACGCAATGCATAAGCCGAGCTTACAGGATCGCAGAAGAGCTTTTTATGGCCGTAGTGCGATGTTAAGTAGGCAATGGTTTCCTCTGCCAGACACGGGTCAAAGGTCACAAGTTCCGCCTTCTCAATCAGTTCATCCCGCTTTTTGAGTTCCTCCACATTCAGCGCATTGATCACGTGCATGTCACTGAGAGCCAGTGCCATGTCACCGTCATCATTCAGAATCGCCATGTATGTGGAAGAAACATCATCGTTCACCATTAACGCGTGAGAAGTGTCGATCCCGCAGACCTCACATTGCTGCAGGATCAGCTTACCGTAAAGATCCCCGCCGATGGCACTGACCAGTTTGCAGGGCAGACCCAGACGGGAGACGTTTTCCAGAACGTTCCTGGTGACTCCTCCCACGGAGACATTCATAATGCCCGGGTTGGAATCTTTCATGATAAGCGGTTTCCGGCTCTTGCCGTTCACATCCACGTTGGCGGCTCCGATGCCCAGAATATATGACTTTTCCATACCTCTATTATAGTACAGAACAGCCTCTTTCTCTATGAGAAAAAAGGCGGGATTTTCTCCCGCCATAATGAATTATTTATGCAGTATTTCGTTGACTTTTGCCTGGATGACTGCCGGGTCATACCCCGCTTCTCTGAGTCTCTTTTTTCTTTCGTCTCCGTTTCCCCAGTCGCCGCGGATGACCTCTTTGGCCAGTTCTTCCACTGTTTTTTCTTCCTTTACTTCTTCTACGACCTCCTCAATCGCTTCTTTCGCTTTTGCGGCCGCAACGTTCAAAAGATTTGTTTTCGGCATATGATATGATACCCCTTTCTTGTTATTTCCATTATATCATTTCTCAGCGCGGCATAAAAAGAAAACGCCCCGTAATCGAGGCGTTGATTTTAATCGAGTTCGGCTTTCCCGGTATAGAGCTGGTAGTAGCGTCCCTTCTGAAGAAGAAGGTCATCATGGTCACCGCGCTCAATGATTTCCCCGTGCTCCAGTACGATGATCGCATTGGAGTTGCGGACCGTGGAAAGACGGTGGGCAATGACGAAGGTCGTACGGCCTTTCATCAGCTCATCCATGCCCTTCTCGATCAGCTTTTCCGTATGCGTGTCGATGGAGGATGTGGCTTCATCCAGGATCATGACCGGCGGATCCGCGACGGCACAGCGGGCGATGTTGAGTAACTGCCGCTGTCCCTGAGACAGATTGGCTCCGTTGGCAGTGAGTTCCGTCTGATAGCCTTTCGGCAGACGGGTGATAAAGGAGTGAGCATTACAGAGCTTTGCGGCCGCAATGCATTCCTCATCCGTGGCATCCAGTCTCCCGTAACGGATATTATCCATGACCGTTCCTGTAAACAGGTTGGTATCCTGCAGGACCATGCCGATGGATCTTCTCAGATCATCCTTGGCAATATCCTTGATATCGATTCCGTCATAGGTGATCGTTCCCTTCTGAATGTCATAGAACCTATTGATCAGGTTGGTGATGGTTGTCTTACCGGCACCCGTGGAGCCGACAAAGGCAATCTTCTGACCAGGTTTGGCGTATAATGAGACATCCGTTAAGACCGTCTTTTCCGGATTGTAGGCAAATGTGACGTGATTCAGTCGGACATCGCCCTTCAGTTCGATGTACTCATACTGACCGTTCTCTAACGGTTTCTTCCATGCCCAGAGATGGGTTTTCTCAGCGGTTTCCACCAAGGCACCGTTTTCCTCTTTCATGTTGACCAGTGTGATCTTTCCCTCATCGAGTTCCGGATCCTGATCCATCAGATTGAAGACGCGCTCCGCTCCGGCCAAAGCCATCATGAAGCCGTTGAACTGCTGGGACAGGTTGGAAACCGGACCCGCAAACTGGCGGACATACAGAAGAAAGCTGGTCAAAACCCCCAGGGAGATCTGATGATCGATATACATCTTCGCACCGATCACAGCCACCAGGGCGTAGGAAATATAGGAGATGTTGGCATTCACCGGCATCAGAATGGATGCGAATCCGTTGGTACGTACCGAATTATGGTACAGACGGTCGCATAAGATGCGGAAATAGGAACGGCTTTCTTCCTCATGGTTGAAAACCTTGATTACCTTCTGGCCTGAGAACATCTCTTCCACGTATCCGTTGATATCGGAAATCTGCCGCTGCAGATCACCGAAATAGCGTCTGGAGTTCTTGGCCAAAAAGAATGTGACCATTAACATGATGATAAACATCAGCAGCACCAGTAACATCAAGCGGAAGTTGCTGATAGCCATCATCGTGAAGCAACCGACCAGTGTCACGCATGCCGTGGTCAGAGACGGAAGCGTCTCCGCAACCATCGGACGCATGGTGTCGATGTCGTTGGTGTAGAAAATCATCATTTCCCCGTGCGTATGGCGGTCAAAGAAGGAGATCGGCAGCTTCTGCATGACTGCGAAGAGGTCCTTTCTCAGATGGTTCAGCATACCCGTGGAAATAATGGAAATCAAGCGCTTGTACGTATAGGAGGCAATGACGCCGCTGGCATAGATTGCACCCATGATACAGAGCATCCGCACAAATCCGCTCAGATCCGGATCACTCACTCCGATATTTGGAACGATGTGATTGTTGATCAGCGGTGTAAAGAAGTAGGAAGAGATAACGCCCGTTAAGCTGGAAACCAGCACGCACAGTAAGGCGAGAATGAATCTTCCCTTGTAATCGACCATGATATAGCTCAGCATCCGTTTGATCGTGCCGAAAACGTCATTGGCACGGGCAGTACGAATCTGACGATAATGTTTCTCGCTCATTATTCTGCCACCCCTTCCAACTGTGTCTGGTACAGATCCTGATAGATGACATTGCGTTCTAACAGTTCTTCATGTGTACCGATATCTTCGATCTGACCGTCATTCATGATGATGATGCGGTCCGCTTCCTTTACGCTGGCCACACGCTGCGCGATGATGAGTGTCGTCATATCACCGAGTGCTTCCTTTAAGGCCAGCTGAATTCTGTGGTCGGTATCCGTATCCACCGCGCTGGTCGAGTCATCCAGAATGATGATCTTCGGATTCTTTAATAAGGCACGCGCGATGCACAAACGCTGTTTCTGTCCGCCGGAGACATTGACGCCGCCCTGTCCCAGTTCGGTGTCATACCCGTCCGGGAAGGAGCTGATAAAGTCATCCGCCTGTGCATATTTACAGGCCTGGACCACTTCTTCATGCGTCGCATCTGGATTCCCCCAGCGCATATTCTCTTCAATGGTTCCGCTGAAGAGGACATTCTTCTGTAAAACCATGGAAACCGCATCTCTCAGATGATGCAGTTTGTATTCCTTGATGTTGTGTCCGCCGACATAGATTTCGCCTTCCGTAGCGTCATACAGCCGCGGAATCAGCTGCACCAGCGTGCTCTTGGAAGAGCCCGTGGCACCCAGAATGCCGATGACTTCGCCCGGTTTGATCTCAAGATTCACATGAGACAGGGCATTTTCTTCCGCATCCTCAGCGTATTTGAAGGAGACATTTTCAAAGCGGATGGAACCGTCCATCACCTGTAAGGATGCATCTGCCTTGGAGTCATCGATGACCGGCTTTTCATCCAGCAGTTCATTCGCTCTGTCCACGGCCGCATCCGCCATGACGATCTGCATTAAGCCCATGGATAAGCCGAGTAATGAGAAGAGGATGGAGCGGACATATGCAACATAGCTCATGAAGTCACCGACCGACAGCTCGCCCTTGATGATCAGATTTCCGCCGATCCATGCAATCAGGATCATGCTGATATACATGACGAGTTCAAAGTACGGCTGGGAGAGGTTGACCAGACGTTCCGCAGAGCGCTGCATACCCGTGACCTCATTGGACACCTTCTGGAATTTCTTCTTTTCGTAGTCTTCCCTGACAAAGGTCTTGACGACGCGCATCGCTGAAATGTTTTCTTTCAGGATTGCGTTGAGACGGTCAAACATGCGCATCAAACGTACAAAACGCGGATGTGCCTTGGATGAGATCATGTAAAGACCGATTCCCAGTAAGGGAATGATCACTAAGAAGATCCGTGCCAGCTTCGCATTGATGCGGAAAACCATATAGGTGCTGATGATGAGGTTGATCGGTGTACGCACCAGCATACGCACGATGGAAGTATATGCCATTCTCAGCATTCTCATGTCACTCGTCAGACGGGTGACAACCGTGCTGACCGGGAACTTCTCAATATTCTTGAAGTCAAATTCCTGGATATTATCATACATGGCATTCCGGATGTTTTTGACAAACCGGGCGGAAGCGATGGACGCAAACAGCCCGCTCAGTGCACCGGTAATGGCTGCACCGACGGCCAGAGCCACCATGACGATTCCCATTTTTATGATATAATCCAGATCTCCTCCGCGGGCGGTGATTCCTTCATCGATAATAGAGGACATCGCGCGGGGAATATATGTATCAAATACCACTTCCAGGACGACAAACAGCGGACCCAGCAAAGCAGCCCACCAGCCATCCCTGGTATATTTTCTCAGTAATCGAAACATACGCCTCTCCTTTCGTCATACCGCTATATTGTAACACATTTCCCCTTCTTTTTTCCCTGAGGATACTATGGAAATCGCTTCCGTTTCGCAAAAAAGAAAAGCGGCTTTGCCGCTTAGTACTCCACTTCCGTTTCAAAGGAGGAACTTCCCGGAACCTGATAGCTTTTGGTGTATTCAATGAGCCGGTTCCCCCGTTTGGTATAGTTCGCATAGCTGATATAGTATGCCTTCTTCCCTTCCGCAAGTTCCAGCATCTCTTTCACCTCTTCATCCGGCGTGATCACTACTAAAGAGCTGTCGCAGTACGACGCCTTGGGAAAGTGCGTAATGCGGTACTCGTAAAGCGATTCCGTAGAGAAATCAATATTCATGATATCGGGAAAGAGATTATAGGGCATGTAAGCCTTCTGATAGGCATACGGTGTCCCGTTGGCATACTGCATCCGCACAATTTCCACGATCTGCTCATCCCTGATAAAATCCGGATGAACGCTGCTGTCGACAAGCTTTACGGAAATCACGCTGCGGGACAGCTTCATTCCCGCAAAAATGACGGATTCCCCGAGCGAACCGAACGAATCCTTTCCGAGAGCGATCTTGCCATGATTGGCGATCACCATATTGCCCTTGCCGTGAATGTTGCGGACAAGCCCTTCATCCACCAGGCACTTGATGCTCTTGCGCACCGTCATGCGGTTGATGCCGTAGGTAATGGACATGTAGCGTTCCGACGGAATGAAAGAGCCAACAGGGTATTCCCCGTTGACGATTTTATCCTTGATATTGTTTTTCAGCTGAATATACAGCGGTTTTCTGAAATCGTTATCCATAATTAATCAAACCTTCGGTTAATCTCAATATCTTCCGTCCGGATATAGTACTCATAGTATTCCACAATGTTTTCCATCTGGTCATAGGCCTTTCCGGAAATCTGCAGAACCTCTTCCTCAGCACCAATGTCCAAAAGAGCGCGGATCTCACTGTCCGGAACAAGGACGGCAATCCCCTCATAACAGCGGCTGACTTTGGTAAAGAACTGATGATAGATTTCATCAAAGTGATTGAAATTCAGGGCACTGTCCTGAATCAGACGGATCACGTGCGGATTGATGTAGAAATCCTGAACCACGATGCGGTTCACTCCGTCCACCTTGATCAGCCTGCGCTCAAATGAAATCTTGGAAGCAAGGGAAATGTAGAGTTTTTCGGCAATTTCCTTGCGCGCCTCAATCACGCTCAAAGCAAGACGCTTCACGTCATAATTGCCGCATTCCTCCAGCATATCCCATAATGCATTCTTCTTTTTTGACTCATATATTAGTTTTCTCATAAGGATTCCTATACCAAATTATACCATTTGCGTTTATTCATGGCATTCATATTACTTTTCTTAAGTGCAAAGAAAAAAGCAGATGGCTGCTTTTCTGCTGAATAAAAATCCATCTGCTTTATGTTTTTTTTAGAAGTCGTCGTCTTCGTCCGCTGCCGGTGCATCCGCAACAACACCCATGAAGAACTTTGCCATATCCGGAATTGCGAGGATTTCTTCCAGGGAAGAGTCGTTTCCTCTGGCTGTAAATGCTTCGATCAGAAGTGCCAGGTTGATTCCGTAGACAATGTGCATGTGAGTATTGCCGGTATCCACTTTCAGCTGGATGGCTTTGTTATACGGACTGCCGCTGAGAAGATCGCAGAATACCACGATTTCTTCGCAGTCAGACAACTCGTTCACTGCATCCTGTAATTTGTAGTAGATAGAATCCGCGTTGGAGAAATCGTCAAAGTTGCAGGCTACAAGATGGTCTTGTTTTCCGGCAATCAGTTCAGCTGCGGATGTTACACCGGTCGCAAACTGTGCATGTCCGGTTACAATGTATCCAATCATGATTCTTCTTCCTCCCTTAAATGTGCAATCGGTTCCTTGAATGGCCAGATATTGGTATCAATTCCGATTTCCTTGGCCCCTTTCGCTGCAACAAACTGCATCGGTACGGTGTAAGCCAAAGGAGCGATAAATTTGTTGTAGTTTCCTTCAAAAATAATATCTTTGTCTGTAACGTTATCCACATTCTTGCTGCAGGAAATGACATGGACACGGTCCGTATAGTTCAGTAAAGCTCTGCGGATCATTAACATACGTTCGAATTCCACTTCCTCACTTCCGACTAAGAAGAATGTTACTTTCGGAGTAATTGCCGGAGTAGGTCCGTGCATGAACTCTTCAATCTCATAGCCGACGATCGGATAGCGGAACATTTCCGCAATCTTCAGCTGTCCTTCCAGAACTGTCGCATAGTCAATTCCGTAGCCGAGAACATAGATTCTGTCGCTGTTCAGCATCGTTGCCTTATTCCGGTCATACCATGCTTCCGACTCCTTGACAACGGAGTCAAAATCATTAATCAGAACTTCCAGTTCTGCGCAGGCTTTTTCATAGTCTGCTTCGGAGATACGGTTTAAAGCTTTGGCAGTTTCCAGTGCCCATAAATAGACACTGATCACTGACGTGGTATATCCCTTTGTTTCCGGCGGAGTTAATTCCGGGCCGACCAGCAATTCTGTGACTACATCAACGTGCTTTGTAATCTCACTCTTCGTGTTACCGGTGATGACCAGAGTCGAATGACCGCGGTCTTTTGCCTCCTGTAACATATTAATGGTTGAGATCGATGTTCCTGATTGTGAAATTCCAACACAGAGAACCTGTTCATCCTTCATAAAATGATAACGATTTGCAGTTTCATAATTCTGATAAACTGTTGGATATTGTGCCTCAGCATCAACCTCAACCATATGTTTGAAATAATAAGCAGCGATGTTAGACACATTATAAGATGTTCCAGAACCGAAGAAAATGACTTTCTTGATATCCTTTTTGATGAAATAATCTACAAACGGTTTTACGAAGATTTCTCTGTCTTTATAAGTACGTGCAAGTACTTCAGGCTGAGACTTCATATAACCTAATACTGTAGGTTTTTCACATCCCATAATGTACTATTTTCTCAACTTTCTATAAGCTCATCAATTTCGTGTTTAACTCTTCCTGTGGATCGGAAGCAGTGCTCTGCTTATAAATTCTTACGCCGCGATTAACTAATTCTTTATAAGCTGCAATGTCTTCTTTGGAACCATAGAGAGTACCGGAAATCTGAACAGAGTCTTTTCCGTTGTCGGAGCAGTTTCCGCAGCAGATTTCTTTAATCTCAATGCCTTTATCCATGAGGCCTAAAAGCCATACAGGAGAGTTAACGATGACCATGACGTTTGCCTTGTCTGCAATGCCGGATTTGAATTTTTCGGCTGCGGTCTCAACGGACCAGATTGCTAATTTTGCAGACTGTGGCATACCTAAACGTAAAGCCATCTTTCTTGTTTCGTTATTCACGATATTGTCGTCAACGATAACGGCTCTGTTAATATTGAATTTCGGGAACCATGTCATATAGACCATACCATGAATAAGTCTATCATCAATTTTCCATTGGTGAATCATAACTACCTACCTACCTTTATTGTTTTTTTTGAAATTATTAGCCAACGATTCGTAATACGCCTAAGACGAAGCCAAGGACAGCCATGAACAGAGTAATTTTACCTGTGCTCCAGCCCTTCTTGATCAGTCTGTAGCCTAATAAGACGAATACTAACGGTAATAATTTCGGAAGAATGCTATCTAATGTTTCCTGGATAACCATTTCCTGACCACCGACTGTTAAGACTAATGGGCAAGTGATGTTACACCACATAGCAATCATACATCCTGCGGAGACCATACCTAAGATACCTGCGCAGTATGTTAATAACTGTAATCTACCACTGGATTCCAAACCCTGTAAGAAGCTCTGGCCCTGTTCGTAACCGATCTTTAAGCCATACCATCTAACTAAGAAGTTCGGGATATTGAAAGCTAATAATAAGACTAACGGTGCAATTGGGTTACCCTGCTGTGCGAAGCCTAATGCTAACGCGGAAGCTAATAACTTGAAGATACCCCAGAAGAATGCATCGCCGACACCGGACAGCGGACCCATTAAAGCAACCTTGATTGCGTTGATGGATTCTCTATCGAATGTTGGGTCTTCTTTAGCTGCTTCTTCCATAGCGATCGCGATACCTGCAACGAATCCGGATGGAGCAACAGTCATATTGAACGGTAATAAATGTCTCTGTAAAGCTTCTTTGTATTCTTCATCATCAGTCCAGATTTTTCTTAAAATGTGCTGAATGCATACGCAGAAACCGACACCCTGCATCTTTTCATATGTGAATGATGCCTGGAGTAAGAAGTTAAGCCAGAAGCATTTGACGAAATCTTTCTTGGTCAGATTGTTCTTTTCACTTACAAATTCACTCATGATTAGTCCTCCCATTCATCGTCTGCAGCTGCGGCCTTAACGCCGCCGAACTTGCTGGCAATTAAGTACCAGATCCATGCTAAGGATAAACCGATAGCGCCAACACCGATCATAGTGTATGGAACACCAGCGTACGCTGCTAAGATGAAGCCTAAGATAAAGAATGGAATTAATTCCGTGTCCATCATGATACTTAATAACATTGCGAAGCCGAATGCCGGTAATAACTGAGCGACACCTGCTAAGCCGTTTTCAAGCCATGCTGGGAAACCGTTAGCGATAATGCCAGCGATTGCGTTGGATGCTGCGAGAGCTGCGAAAGTAATGATGAAGTTTACGCAGACATCAACTGTACCAACTAATAAGTGGATCGGTAAAACTGTATTGAATTTACCGGCTTCCACGTTTCTGTCGATCATAACGTTGAATGCGGAATAAACTGTCATTGTGATATTGCTGACGAACTGCATTAACATGGATGCAGGAACAGCGAATAACATACCAGCTTCAACACCCTGACCAGTAATCAAAGCCATTGTTGTACCTAAGACGCCGCCAGTGACGATGTCAAGGTGAGCAACAGGGCCGATACCGGCAGTGCCCATCCAAATTAATTCGAATGCAGCACCGATTTTTAAACCGTTTGTAACATCCCCTAATACTAAACCGACTAAGAAGCCTGTTACGATTGGCTGACGTAATTTACATTCGCCAAACCAGCCGCTTTCCATTTTACAGAAAGCGCAAACAAATGCTAATAATAGCATTTTGCCAACACTAAGTTGCATAAGTCTCCTCCTCTTTTCAAATGACAACTAAGTCTTGATGATAATGATTAGCCGCGACATCTAATCACTACCAATTAGATGATCCCGGATTCCCGGTTTCTATACCCCTATCTTAGTCCCCAAAAAGGGTGCTGTAAAGTATACCACTTGCCAATTGTGTGAAAAAAATGTGAAAATATCGGTTTCTGTATATTCGGAAATGTCTGTTTTGAGACAAAAAAACCGCTGGTATTACAGCGGTTCACTGGTCTATTCGAAAACGATCCGGCTCTTGTAGAAGGCACTTAGAGCATCGATCAATAGCTCAATGTCTTTGCTTCCGCACAGTTCATTGGCAGAGTGCATGGCCAGTTGTGCCATGCCCACATCCACGGAGCTTAGGGACACCTGGGAAAGAGAGATCTTTCCAAGCGTGGAGCCGTTGCGCAAATCGCTTCTGGCGCAGAACTCCTGATACGGGATATTCTTGCTCTTTAGGATATCCTTTAGGACAGCGGAAGTCTTTCCGTCACTGGTATAGTTGATGTGATGCTTGATCACGATTCCCCGGTTCATATGGCAGCGGTTGGTCGGATCGCATTTTTCCTCATAATTTGGATGCACGGCATGTCCGTTGTCCGCACTGATCAAGAAGGATCTCGCAATTAACGGGCGGTAGCTTAAGTCATAGTATTCCGCAATGCGCATCAGGATATCCTTTAAGAATGTGGAGGCTGCCCCTTCCTGCGTCTCACTGCCGACTTCCTCGTTATTGAAGGAGGCATAGACCTGGGCGACGCTTTCATTCTCCGCAGACAGGAATGCCATCAGACTGCTGTAGGCGCATCCCAGATTGTCGATGCGCGGAGAAAGAATGAACTCATTATTCTCACCGACATAGCGCGGCTCATCCCGGTTGTAAAGATAAAGGTCATAGTCCAGAACCTCTTCCTTTACTTCCGCTTCCAATAACTGCTTTAAACTCTTCTTCTCTTCGCTTAAGGCATAGACAGGTGAGAGGTGCTTCTGCGGATTCAGTGAAAGTGCATCATTCGCTTCGCGGTTCATGTGGATGGCAAGACTCGGAATCACCAGAAGATCCTTAGCGATATTCACCAAACGGGTACGGTAGCCGTTTTCCCCTTTGACGATCACTCTTCCCGCAAGCGAGAGCGGACGGTCCAGCCAGCTGTAACGCAGCGGTCCGCCGTAGATCTCCGTATTCAGTTTGGCATAGCCTTCCTCCAGCATCTCCGGATTGCTTTTCACATGGAGTGAAGGAGAATCCCCGTGAGAGGCAACGATGGCGAAGCGGTCAAAGCCCGGACGCACCTTGAAAGCGATGATGCTCGCATCATTGCGGCTCACAAAGTATTTGCCCGCTCTGATATCCCACTCCTCGCTCTCTTTCAGTTCCGTAAATCCCATCTTCTTCAGGATGGCACTGACATTCTTCACGCAGTAATATGCATTCGGTGTTTCTTTCACAAAGCTCAGAAAACCGTCGGAAATCTTACTCATTTTCGCTACCTCCGTTTCTTACCGCAGATGTTTTTTACTACGGTTTTACCTTGCCTTAAGTATAGCATACTGCCCTCAAAAGCGAAAAAAAATCTCCCTGACGGAGACGTATGCACTTTCTGGTCGGGATGGCAGGATTCGAACCTGTGACCCCCTGGTCCCAAACCAGGTGCTCTACCAAGCTGAGCTACATCCCGAAGTGGCGCGCCATGTAGGAATCGAACCCGCAACCTTTTGATCCGTAGTCAAACGCTCTATCCAGTTGAGCTAATGGCGCATTTCTTCAGTGCCTTAATATATTATCACTAATTCCATTAAAACGCAACCGTATTTCCGTACATCTTTCGGCTTTTTTTCAGAGTTTTTTTTCAGAGATAAAAAGGCGGGATTCCCGCCTTGTTTCGCTATTTGGAAATTGTCTGGTAAGCTGAGATGATCACGTGGTTCATAAGTACCGCTGTAGTGATGGATCCGATGCCCCGCGGAACCGGGGTGATGGCGGAAACGATCTTCTCCGCCTCCTCATAGTTCACATCTCCCGTCAGTTTTCCCTTCGCTTCATTCCAGCTGACTCCGACATCTAACACCACCTGGTTTTCCGCAAAGTAGCTTGCGCCTAAAATCTCCGGTTTCCCCATGGCTGCGACAACGATATCCGCATGCTGGGTATGCTCAGCAATGTTCTGCGAGCGTGAATGACAGATGGTCACCGTGGCATGACGGTTGCTCAAAAGCATGCTCAGCGGTTTGCCGACGACAAGCGATCTGCCGATGACGACGACGTTTTTCCCCTGCAGCTCATAGCCGTAGTAGTCGAGCGCTTCCATGGCTGCCTGTGCGGTACATGGCGCAAAGCCCAGCGGCTTTGCCGCAAAGACACCGGCAAGTGAGAGATTCGTGCAGCCGTCCACATCCTTCTGAGGTGCGATGCTGTTGACGATGAAATCCTCATCCATCCGCTTTGGCAATGGACGAAACAGCAGAATTCCGTGCACGCTGTCATCTTTATTCAGCTGATCAATGGCTAAGAGCAGTTCCTTTTCTTCCGCTTCCAGAGGGAATACGACCTGTTGGTATTCTACTCCGAGCTCTGCGCAGCGCTTCAGAATGCCCTTCTCATAACTCAGGTCATTCTCTTTTTCGCCCACGCGCAGAATGGCCAGCTTTGGCGTGATTCCTTTACTCTGAAGTTCTTCCAGCATCAGTTTCGAGCGCGCATTGACCGCGGCCGCAACTTCTTTTCCCGTTAACACCTTAGCCATTCAGTCTCTCTCCGATCCGGCGGTATACTTCATCCGCCCTTTTGGCATATTCCTCTGCCATCGCTTCGAATTTCTGATCCATCGCCTCGGCATATTCCCTGTCTTTCATAAGACGCGTATTGACCTTGATATTGATCAGAGCCGCATAGAGCGCACCTCTTGCTAATGAGACACTGGTTGCCGCATCACTGACGGCCAGCTTACTGCCGCTTTCCGCCAGTTTCTCATCCAGTTCAATGACCCTGCATAAGCGCTCCAAAAGATCCGCCGGAGCTTTGGCCGCATTCTTCAGACAGCTTTCCAGCACCTCCCGGTATTCAGGCAGGTTCTTATCCATCCCGTAGGCTTTTGAAAGCGGCAGGAAGGCTTCGGCATCTTCATTGATTCCGTCTAATAATGCCTGACGCAGCTCTTCCGCTTCCTGGGCGATCTGCTGATTTTCTTCTTCATATTTTGCATAGGTCTTCTTCCCGAGCGTGAGGGAGGTTACCATTTTTGCCAGAGCGGCAGAGATGGCACCGACCAGACTGGTGGCTCCGCCTCCTCCCGGGATGGGTTCCTTTGAGGAGAGTTCCAGTGTGAACTCATCCAGTGTTTTCCTTTTCATTGTCTGACTCCTAGAACAGACCGCTGATCTTGCCGTTTTCATCGACATCGATCTTTTCCGCTGCCGGTACTTTCGGAAGACCCGGCATCGTCATGATATCTCCGCTCAGCGCAACGATGAATCCCGCTCCCGCGGAGACTTTCAGATTGCGGATCGTAATGCGGAAATCTTTCGGGGCGCCAAGCAGCTTGGCATTATCCGAGAAACTGTACTGTGTCTTCGCCATGCAGATCGGCAGATTGCCGTAACCGAGTTCACTCAGCTGTTTCATCTGCTTCTTCGCAGCCGGAAGGATATCCACTCCGTCGGCATGATAGATCTTAGTCGCAATGGCTTCCAGTTTTTTCTGAATGGAGTCATTCAGATCATAGGCAT
This sequence comes from Erysipelotrichaceae bacterium, assembly GCA_045539425.1. Classification (GTDB taxonomy): domain Bacteria; phylum Bacillota_I; class Bacilli_A; order Erysipelotrichales; family Erysipelotrichaceae; genus RUG14871. The sequence continues at coordinate 48,625 of JAZQFH010000008.1, read as the reverse complement.
AGGCAAAGTCGTTCTCTTTCTCACAGAGTTTGACGACTTCCTTTGCCAGCTCTTCTCCGCCTTCTCCACCTTTGGCCCAGACTTCGCAAAGCCGTACCGGAACCTCATGTTCCGTGCACGCGTCTTCAATCAGCTTCAGTTCCGCTTCCGTATCACTGACGAAGCGGTTGATGGCCACAACGCAAGGCAGATGATAGACATTCTGAATATTGGAGATATGCTGCAACAGATTCGGAAGGCCTTTCTTCAGTGCTTCCAGATTCTCTTCCGATAGGTTTTCCTTTTTCACACCACCGTGATTCTTTAAGGCACGAACGGTTGCCACGATGACAACGCAGCTCGGTTTCAGATGCGCGGCACGGCACTTGATATCCAGGAATTTCTCCGCACCGAGATCCGCTCCGAATCCCGCTTCCGTTACGCAGTAATCGCCCAGTTTCAAAGCCATTCTGGTTGCTGTGACGGAATTGCAGCCATGCGCGATATTCGCAAACGGTCCGCCGTGAACGAAGGCAGGCGTATGTTCGAGTGTCTGAACCAGATTCGGCTTTAAGGCATCTTTCAAAAGTGCCGCCATGGCTCCCTGTGCTTTCAATTGGGCTACCGTGACCGGCTCATCGGCATAAGTGTAGCCGACAACAATACGGGAAAGCCGTTCTTTTAAGTCCGGAATATCTTTTGAGAGGCAGAGGACTGCCATGACTTCGGAAGCGACCGTGATGTCAAAGCCGTCTTCCCGCGGAGTTCCGTTCGCCTTTCCGCCCAGTCCGTCGACAATGAAGCGGAGCTGGCGGTCATTCATATCCACTGCCCGTTTCCAGGTGATCTTGCGCGGATCAATATTCAGCTCATTTCTCTGCTGAATATGGTTATCGATCATGGCAGCCAGAAGGTTATTGGCTGCACCAATCGCATGGAAGTCTCCCGTGAAATGCAGATTGATGTCTTCCATCGGCACCACCTGCGCATATCCGCCTCCGGCAGCACCGCCCTTTACGCCGAATACCGGTCCCAATGACGGCTCACGCAATGCCACAACGACCTTCTTGCCAATCCGCTTTAAACCGTCGGCCAGTCCGACCGTGGTGGTCGTCTTACCTTCTCCGGCAGCCGTCGGGTTGATGGCCGTGACCAGAATCAGTTTTCCGTCCGGATCCGCATCATGATCCTTCAGATAGTTATAGTCGATTTTTGCTTTGTATTTTCCATACTGTTCAATGTATTTCTCATCAATATGTAAAGACGCTGCCACCTCCTGAATCGGTAACATCACGCTTTCCTGAGCAATCTGAACATCTGACTTCATAGGCTTACCTCCTGTACTAGTGAGCCGAAAGAGACGGAAGAAGCTTCCGTCTGTTCCGTTACATTTCCTTACTGCTGATAATATTGACACCGGTGTTGAGAATGTTCTCAATGATCACCTGATGCATCTTTACCGGTGAAGAGACCTTCACCTTGCTGATTTCCTGCATGGCTTCCATCAGCATGCCCTTCGGAAGCGGTTTATCGCTTCTGACCGGCAACATCTCATGCAGTCCGCCTTCCATGCGTACCGTCGTCGTTAAGGTTCGCGTCGGATTTGTCAGTTCTTCCTTGCCGTATCTTGCACCGATCGCACAGCGGTTCCCGGTGACGGCATAATCATTTTCTTCATCCACGCTCAGATGGCATCCGCGCGGGCATCCGATACAGATCAGTTCTGTCATACTGCTAATCCTCCACGCTGATTTTCAGCGTCTTTTCACATGCGGCAATATAATCTTTCCGCACGATCAGTTTTACCATTTCCCCGTTGCCGAGGTAACCTGTGTTCTGGCTTCCCAGCAGTGTTCCGTTTTCATCGCGGAAGACAAACTTCCTGTTGTCCACCACCTGATTGACACGGAACATCAGGGTGACGAATTTATCCACCATGTCCTTATGGATCTTCTGAGGAACACAATACACCATCGGGCGGGTCGGTTCCACTTCAATGATTTCTTTTCCGGTTTTGCCATTCACGTAATTCACGGCACCCAGAGCGGCACGTTCCGCCTCCAGTGCCACGTTATCCGCCAGATCATGCACCTGAACCACGTTACCGCAGGCAAAGATGCCCGGGATGCTGGTTTCCATGTTTTCATAGACAAACGGACCTCTGGTCTTCGGATCGATGGCAATATTCGCATCTCTGCCCAGTTCATTCTCCGGAATCAAACCGACGGAAAGAAGGAGCGTATCGCAGTCGAAGGTCACTTCCGTACCCGGAATCGGTGTAAAGTGCTCATCCACCTTGGCCATGACCACCTGGCTGATGCGGTCTTTTCCCTTCACATCCACAACCGTATGGCTTAAGTAAAGCGGGATGTTGAAGTCATTCAGACACTGCTGGATATTCCGCTGAAGGCCGCTGCTGAACGGGTTGATTTCGATGCAGGCGAGAACCTTGGCACCTTCCAGCGTCATTCTTCTTGCCATGATCAAGCCGATATCGCCGCTGCCGAGAATGACAACGCGCTTCCCGACGAGATAACCGTCGATATTCAGATATTTCTGGGCTGCACCGGCAGAATAGACACCGGCATAGCGGACACCCGGTGTACCGATGGCACCGCGGGAGCGTTCCCTGCAGCCGCAGGCAATGATAATGCTTTTCGTCTTTAAGATCTGGTAACCGTTGGAATTGACGATGTGGACTTCCTTGTCCGCATTCAGTTTCAATACCATCGTATCCAGTAAGTATTCAATATTCAGTTCGTTTACCTGGTCAATGAAGCGTCCGGCGAATTCCGGTCCTGTCAGTTCTTCCTTAAAGACGGAGAGGCCGAAGCCGTTATGGATGCACTGGTTCAGAATCCCGCCCAGTTCCTTGTCACGCTCAATGATCAGAACATGTTCCAGTCCGTTTTTCTTCGCAGTGACCGCTGCGCTCAGACCGGCAGGACCCACGCCGATGATAATCAGATCATACAACATATCAGCAATCCTCCTTGATCTTTTCCACCAGTACATTGGATCCGTTCAGATCCTGTAATACTTCAAGCGGAGAGATGTGATATTCCCTGGCGAGGATCTCGGTGATCTTCGGACCGCAGAAGCCGCCCTGACATCTGCCCATGCCGCTGTTGCATCTGCGCTTGACACCGTCAATGGAGTGCGCCGGAAGCGGACCTCTCAAAGCATCGAGGATCTCACCTTCCGTAACCGTCTCGCAGCGGCAGATCACTCTGCCGTACTCCGGACGCTTGGCAATCAGCTCATTCTTTTCTTCCATGCTGAGATGTTTGAAGCGGACGACGTGTCTTTCATCGACGACATGATCCTTCGCTTTCACCTCTTCCTTCCCCTTCAGCCACTCGGAGATTTCAAGTCCCATCGCCAGTGCGCTGGAGAGACCCGGAGAGCAGATGGCGGCACAGTTGAAGAAGTTTTCGGTTTCACTTTCACCGAAAATGAAATCGTCGATATCGCTCTTGGCTCGGTTACCGGCAAAGTTCCGGATGTTTTCACGGAAATTGATGGAAGGTACCGATCTGACTGCCTGCGCCTTGACAAATGCCAGACCGTTGGAAGTGGTGCTCAGATCTTCCTTTTCATTCTTTTCGGCATTCGGGCCGACGATCAGATTGCCGTGAACCGTCGGGGAGACCAGAACGCCTTTTCCGTCCTTGTTCGGGCACTGGAAAATCGTCCTATGGACTCTGCTCCCCTCACTCTTATCGATCAGATAGTATTCCCCTTTGACGGACTGGATTTTGAAAGAAGACGGATTGATCATGTCATTGATCTTATCCGCATACAATCCGGCACAGTTGATCACGTATTTCGCTTCATAGGTATGATCCTGCGTTGTGACGTGGAAGATGCCGTTTTCCTTCCGGATCGAAGTGACTTCCTGATTCAGATGATATTCCGCTCCGTTCTGAATGCTGACCTCGGCCAGTGCGAGGCAGAGCTCCCACGGTGAAACGATGGCGGAAGTCTTCGCCCATAAGGCGCATTTGACTTCTCCGGAAATATTCGGCTCCAGTTTCAGAACTTCGTCGCGTTCAATGATTTCCAGATCCTTCACTCCGTTATTGACGCCGCGCTGATACAGCATTTCGATATGCTTGCGGTCTTCCTCACTGAAGCCCAAAACAAAAGCGCCACACTGCTTGTAAGGAACATCCAGTTTTGCGCAGACTTCTTTGGTCAGCTTTGAGCCGAGCACATTCAGTCTGGCCATATGCGTTCCTTCCTTCGGGTCATAGCCCGCATGGATGATGGCACTGTTCGCTTTGGTGGTACCGCAGGAAACGTCGTTGCATTTCTCCAGTACCGTTACCTTCAGATCATACTTGCTGAGATAGTAACTGACGGAGGTGCCTACGATTCCCGCTCCGATAATGATAACATCTTGCATTTTTATATACCCCATGAAAAAAATGAACTTTTTTGTCTATGGAAATGATTGTTTTCCATACCATAATCTATCTGCATTATACCATAGAAAAAAGGAAGAGGAGCACTCCTCTTCCCGTGGATCATAATAATTCAGGAATTCCGCTTTACTGCTTCTTTGCGCCTTCCATGATCTTGATGCCGGCAGAGCAGCCCAAGCGGCTTGCCCCGGCTTCGATCATTGCCATGGCGTCTTCATAGCTGCGGATTCCGCCGGCTGCCTTGACCAGTGCACCGTCGCCGACCGTTTCCTTCATCAAGCGGACATCTTCCACCGTAGCACCGTGCGTGGAGAAGCCTGTGGATGTCTTCACGTAGTGCGCTTTGGCGCGTACGGCACAGCGGCATGCTTCCGCCTTCTCTTCATCACTCAGAAGGCAGGCTTCGATGATGACCTTGACGAGTTTTCCGTCCGCTGCTTCCACAACGGCGCGGATATCATCTTCCACATATTTCCAGTTGCCTTCCTTGGCGGCACCGACGTTGATGACCATGTCAACTTCATCTGCCCCGTCTCTGACTGCCTGGGCTGTTTCAAATGCTTTGGAAACGGTAGCCATGGCACCGAGCGGGAAGCCGACGACACAGCAGACTTCCGTGTCGGTTCCCTTTAAGAGTTCCCTGCAGAGCGGAACATAGCAGGTATTGACGCAGACGCTGGCAAAATGATATTCCTTTGCCTCATTGCACAGCTTTGTGATCTGTGCACTTGTCGCATCTGCCTTTAACAACGTATGATCGATATATCTATTGATTTCCATTTGCTTTCTCCTGATCCTTTTTGATTAAGATGCGCAATGCTTCGACGGCGACTTCAACGCTCTTTGTCATTTCCGTATAGGCCATAATGGAGCTTGCTCTGCAACCGCGGATGGAACTGATGACAAAGATTGCTGCCGATTCCATTTCGGAAGTCAGGACATTGCCTCTGCGCCATGCTTCCCATCTTTCTTCCAGACGTTTCTGCGCCGGCATATTGAACGGTTCATGCTGCCCGTAGAAAGAATCCTTGGACTGCGTGATGCCTTCAATGAAGTTGTAGCCGAGCTTTTCAGCCGCATCTGCCAGAGCCGCAACCACATGACGGTCGGCAACGGCAGGATACTCAATCGGGATGTAATGAATGGTGGTTCCTTCATCTCTTACGGCAGCGGTGTTAATGACACCGTCCAGCGTCGGATCAAAGGCACGGTCCGCGACCTTGCCGGCTGTCCCGACACGGATAAAGGTGTCTGCTCCGCAGGCAATCAGCTCTTCCATGGCAATTGCCGTGGACGGGCATCCCATTCCCGTGGAAGTGACCGAAACCTTTACGCCGTCCAGTGTTCCCGTCCAGGTCTTGTGTTCCCTGTGATGGGCCACCAGTTTGGCATCGTCAAAGTAGGACGCGATCAGATCCGTACGGAACGGATCTCCCGGTAAGAGAACGTAACGACCGATTTCTCCCGGAGCTACGTCGATATGATACATTTTTCCTGTTTCCTGATTCAGTAAGGCCATTTATGTTCTCCTTATCGTTTTCCTTTATCGTACGGGTTGCCGCTGTCTGCCGGAGCGTTGTTGCTGTTCGGTGTCAGAGCAAGCACGACCAGAGTCGCAATATACGGTAACATCTTGAAGTAGTTGGACGGGATTCCGAGTTTTACCAAAAACGGAATGGAGGAATAGGCGGAGCCGAGAGTCTTCATGACAGAGAAGAACAGCGTGCCCAGCACGATTCCTTTCGGATTCCACTGACCGAAGGAAACAACGGACAGAGCCAGGTAGCCGTAACCGGCAACGTTGGCGTAGTAGTTGGTGGATGTCGTGAAGATGAAGATCAGTCCGCCCAGTCCGGCTAAGGCACCGGAAACCAGGGTACCGATATATCTCATCTTGTAAACGCTGATACCGACCGAGTCGGATGCCTGCGGGTTTTCACCGACAGATCTCAGCTGTAAACCGAATTTTGTTTTGTACAGAACAAACCAGACAATCACGATCAGGGCAAAGCCCACGAATGTCGTGATATAGCAGCCCTGGAAAAGCAGCGGTCCGATGATCGGAATGTCACCGAGAATCGGGACTTTCGCGATACGGAAGTTGTTGCTGAAATGGAAGTTGTCCGTACCGAAGATCGTCTTGGAGATCAACATACAGAAGGCAGCAGCGAACGTATTGACACCCGTTGCACTGATCGTCTGGTCCGCCTTCAGATGGATCGCCGCAAAGGCATGGAAGAAGGTGATTGCCATCCCGCTCACCATCGCCGCAATACAGGCTAAGAAGAGCAGAAGGCCGTTGGAAACCTTCCCTTCCAATTGACGCACCACAAGCAAGCCGAAGAATGCACCGAGGATCATGATACCTTCCAGACACATGTTCAGAACACCGGAACGTTCACAGACCAAGTCTCCAAGTCCGACAATCAAAAGCGGAACGAAGAACAGGACGATGGACTGACCGATAAAGCGGATGATTTCACTATTCATTAGTTCTCACCTCCATGAACTTTCTTCTTGTCCACACCGGTTAAGCGGTTCAGACGGCGTTTCCGCATGAACTCGGAAATTAACAGGGACAGAGCCGAGCAGTAAATGATAACCGAGGAAATAACGTCGACGATTTCACTGGAGAACCCGAGCCCCTGTACGAAGGAGCCGGATGTTTCAAGATACGCCAGGAAGATGCCGGAGAAGATGATTCCGAGCGGATTATTCTGAGCTAACAGCGTAACCGCCAGACCCTGGAACCCTTCCGGAAGCGTGTTGTCTTCCACCTTCAGATACTTACCGGCATTGGACAGATACATGGTTGCACCGGCCAGACCGATTAGAGCACCGGAGATCAGCATCGTTGTGATGATGGTTCTGCGGGCATTGATACCGGCATAGTTTGCCGCATCTCTGTTCTTGCCGCAGGCCTTGATCTCATAGCCAAAGGTCGTCTTTTCCAGAATGATGTAGAATGCGATCGCCAGAAGAATGGCGATGACGAAACCGCAGTTAACCACGCTTCCCTTGAACAGCTTGTCGAAGCCGAGCGTCGGGAGCTTGTGTGCCATCGGAACGGCACGCGTCTGGTTCTTCGCGGAGTCGAAGATATTCAGAACGATCAGACGGTTGGCCAGATAGAGGCCGATGTAGTTCATCATGATCGTCAGAATGATAACGTTAACTTTCTTGTAGGCATACAGAAGTGCCGGGATCAAAGCCCATAAGGCTCCGGCCACCGCACTCATGATCAGCGGTACCAGCCAGCCGAGCGGTCCCGGAAGATTCCATTTGACCGCCGTGTAGATAGCGACGAAAGCACCCATATGCATCTGTCCCGGACCACCGATATTGAAGATGGAAGCCTTGAAGGCAACCCCGGTACCCAGGCCGCAGATGATCAGCGGTGTGGCATAGTAGAGAACGTTGCCGAATGTCTTGATACCGCTGTAGAAACCGCCGGTGATCAGTAAGCCGAACGCTTCAAATGCCTTGGACGGTTTTAAGACAAGCAAGACGAGTAATCCTACCAGTAAGCCGATGATGATGGCCACAAGTGAGGAGATAATACCGGAATAGTCTCTATTGGAATCAAACAGTTTCTTCATATTCCTATACTCCTCTCTTACTGCCGGCCATGTATAAGCCGAGTTCGTTGACCGTGACATCTTCCGGTTTGACGTCAGCGACGATTTCGCCGGCGTGGAAGACGATGATGCGGTCGGAAACATTCATGACCTCTTCCAGATCGTAGGAGACAAGCAGAACCGCTTTGCCCTGATCTCTCTGGTCAACCAGATTTTTATGAATGTATTCAATGGCACCGACGTCGAGTCCTCGGGTCGGCTGAATGGCAACCATGACATCGTGCTGGGCATCGATCTCTCTGCCGACGATGGCTTTCTGCTGGTTACCGCCGGACATGCTTCGGGCTACTGTTTTTCTTCCTTCGGAGGAACGGATATCAAAGCGCTGGATCAGATCATCCGCCAGATCGGCACGCTTCTTGAAATTGATGAAGCCGTGATTCTGATATTCCGGTAAGAAGTATTTCCGAAGTGCCAGGTTTTCCTCCAGCGTATTATCCAGGATCAGCCCGTGTTTATGACGGTCTTCCGGAACATAGGTCATGCCGTCTGTGAGACGCTCGCGGATCGGAGCATTGCTGATATCCTTGCCGTTGAGGAAGATCTGTCCGCTTTCCTGTTTCAGTAAGCCGTTGATGACTTTGACCAGTTCGCTCTGGCCGTTTCCTTCAATACCTGCCACGCAGAGGATCTCTCCTTTGTGGACGCTGAAGGAGACATTGTTCAGCACTTTCTTTTCCTTGTTGAATTCGTCCGTCAGTGTGACATTCTTCAGCTCCAGCGCCACTTCCCCTAGTTTCTGCGGGGCTTTCTGAACATGGAAGTCGATCTTACGTCCGACCATCATTTCGGAAAGGGATTCCACCGTTGCCGTTTCAACCGGAACCGTACCGATATATTTGCCCAAGCGCAGTACCGTACAGTTGTCGGCAACTGCCTTGATTTCGTCCAACTTATGTGTGATGAACAGAATGGCTTTCCCCTCTTTTTTCAGATTCTTCATGATTTCCATGAGGTCATCGATTTCCTGCGGAGTCAGAACCGCCGTCGGTTCATCGAAAATTAAAATCTTACAGTTTCTATACAGCATTTTCAGAATCTCAACACGCTGCTGCATACCGACTGTAATATCGGAAACCTTTGCGTCCGGATCAATGTTCAACCCGTACTGTTTCCCCAGAGCGACCACCTTTTCCCGGGCAGTACTCATATCAAGAACACCGTTCTTTGTTGTTTCCACACCCAGAATGATGTTTTCAAGAACAGTAAAGTTCTTGATCTGCATAAAGTGCTGATGGACCATGCCGATGCCGAGGTCATTCGCAACCTTCGGTGTTTTGATGTCGACCTTCTTTCCATCCAGTCTGATTTCGCCTGCTTCCGGTTTATATAAGCCGAATAAGCAGCTCATCAGAGTGCTTTTCCCCGCACCGTTTTCTCCCAGAAGTGCGTGGATTTCACCGTACTTCACGCGAAGGGTGATATCATCGTTCGCAATGATACCAGGGAACATCTTGGTGATGTGCAACATTTCAATTGCATAATTATCCTTGTTTTCCATACTCTTATCCCTTCTTAGCAAATAAGGGGGCTGAATCTTAGCCCCCTTAAGAATTCATTGTTTTTGAAATTAATCGATAACTTCAACAGTAACGAGTTCGCAGACTTTCGCGGACATTGCTCTGGCTTCATCACCAGGAGTTGTGTTGTCCCCAACGAAGTCAGCTGCAACCGGCAGACTTGTACGTAAGTTGTTTTCGTTTGCCACTAATTTGGAGAAGATTGCATTGTAATCATCTGCAGAGAATGTTCTGAATCTGGATGTTTCCATCGGTAATGCCAATGCATCTTCGTTAACTGTGTAGTACTGAACTTCTCCACCCGGGAATGTGTTGTTTCCGTAAGCCGTGCATAATGCATAGACAACCGGAGCCAGGTTCTTCATGGAGGATGTCAGGACAGTTTCACTCTGTGTGGCCATATCCGTGTCAACACCGATGGACCATGCCGGAGTGGAAGCAGTTGTGTTGTAGTCTTCGCAAGCAGTGAAGACGTTTTCCGGTGCGCCGCAGCCGAAGATGATTTCCGTACCTGCAGTGTACCAGCCTTTTGCCTTTGTCGTCCATTCAGCAGTGATGTTGAAGTCACCTGTGTAGGAATACTTAATGGAGACATCGCCCTTCGCAAGACCTAATTCTTTTGCCGCATATTCAGCACCTGCAACATAGCCGTAACCGAAGTTCTTGACGGACGGAACTGCCATAGCGCCGAAGAAGCCTAATTTACGGAAGCCGTCTTTGACTGCCGCATAGCCTGCTAAGAATCCGGATTCCTCTTCTTCGAAGTAAACGGAAACCGTGTTGCTTGCAGTCTTGGTATCGCTGTAGTCTTCTGTCGTCGGTTCAAAGTCGATGCAGATGAACTTGACATCCGGATACATTTCCTGTGCTTCATAGACAGCAGCCTGGAATAAGTAGCCCGGGCAGCAGATCAGTTTTGCGCCGTGTTTGACAGCAGTTTCGATCTGCGTCAGGTAAGCTTCCTTCGCCTGTTCTGTCGGCATGTAGTAAGTGTGGCTGATGCCCTTTTCTTCTGCATACTGTTTTAAGCCTTCCCATGTGTACTGGTTGAACCCATGGTCGTCAACGGATTTCGCGTCAGTGATGACAACCAGTTCATAAGTGTCTTCCGGTTTGTCAGATGGTGTTTCGCCGCCGTCTGCAGGTTTGGAACATGCAGTGAGGGAGAGTACCATAGCTAACGCTAATAATACGCATAATAAAGATTTTTTCATATTTCCTCCTCATCTTTATTGCCGCTCTCGTGTAGAGAGTATTGACCTGATTGATTATTTGTTTTCCGCGTGGAAATAGTGACCGTCTCCATAGGCACAGAAGCCGCCTTCCGGTAACATCTCACGCAGTGTGAAGACCTTGTAGTCGGTTGGAGTCTTCCCGTGAATCACCATGAAATGATCCGGGTCGCAGAACTCCGCCATTACCTGACGGCATACCCCGCACGGAGAGCAGTAATTATCTAACGGCTCGCCTTTGGTCCCGCCCACGATGGCGATGGCTTCAAAGTCATATTCCCCTTCCGAAACCGCTTTAAAAATGGCGCAGCGCTCTGCGCATACCGTAGCGGAGAATCCGGAATTTTCAATGTTGCAGCCGAGATAAATCTTACCTTCTTTTGTCAGCAACGCGGCGCCGACTGCCCAGTTGGAATACGGGCAATAGGCCTTTTCGCGCGCAATTAAAGCCTGTCTGACTAATTCCTGATATTTTATATTTTCCATATTACTATACCTATATGAATTGTACCACAGTAAAAAGGCATTGACAAACCATCTTTTCACTTCCTTATGACATCAAATCTGTCTCATGAAGGGAGAAATTATGTTACCATCAAGTTATGAACAAAACCTATCTGAGAAAAGTAATTCTGCTGTTTCCTGCCGTCCTTTTGCTGGCCTGCGGGATCTCTTTCTGCACCTCGGCGGGGCTTGGAGCGGACCTCCATACTTCCTTTCTGCAGGGAATCGGCAGACAGATTCATCTTTCCCCCGGAACGATGACACTGCTCTTCAATCTGCTTCTTCTCTTTATCTATTTCTTTGCACAGCGCTCCTGGATCGGCCCGGGATCCCTTCTGATCGGATTCTGCCTCGGCCCCTTTATGAACCTGTTTGAAAGCCTCTTTTATGCAAAGGTCATCGTGCTCCCTCTGCCTCTCAGAATCCTGATTGATATCTTCGGCATCTTTCTGATTTCGCTGGCACTAAGCTTCTATATTCCGCTCAACGTAGGCCTGCAGCCGCTGGATATGCTGAAGCAGACCATGGCCAATACGCTGAAACTTACCTACGGCAATGCCACAAACCTCTACAGTGTCATCGCCCTGGCGGGAACGCTTTTATTCGGAGGAGATGTCGGCATCGGCAGTATCCTGACGCTGCTTCTGTGCGGAAAGATGTGCGATCTATTGCTTCCGCATACGCAAAGTTTCATTGAAAAGATGAATAACGAAAAAATCTCCTGAGGAAACCCTTCAGGAGATTTTCATTTTATTCACTTTCCGCAAACAGTTTCTTACCCAGAAGGCGGGCGTTCTCCCGCTCCTTCGGGAAGACCTCTTCATGGCGTTTCTGTTTAGCCACCGGGTCAAACATTGACCATTCCCAGTCCGTCTTGGAGTAGTCTTTTAACTGCAGGGTATTCCCGCTGACAAAGACTTCACAAGGTCCGATAAAACGGCTGAGCGTATGCTGATAGCCGCTCAGAAGATTCTGGTACATGCCTTCCGGCGCATTGCTGCTCATGATCAGAAGCACCGGGATCATGCGCTCATTGCAGCACGGGGTTTCCATGTTATAAGTCAGATTCTGGAAGATCAACCGCTCATAGAGTGCCCGGAAAGCCGCGCTTAATTCTCCGAGGTAATTCGGTGAGCCGATGATCAGTCCGTCCGCTTCTCTTATGGTGTCCAATACCTGTGTGAGACCGTCGCGCACGACGCAATGCCCCTTGAACTTCTCTTTCTTGCAGCCAAAGCAGGAGATGCATCCCGTATATTTCTCCAGGCGGTACAGATCGAATTTCACGACTTCCGCGCCGGCTTCCTCTGCTCCTTTTATGGCTTCATTGATCAGTGTATCCGTATTCCAGTCCTTGCGCGGTCCCGCGTTGACTGCCACGATTTTTCTTCCCATCCTCTTCCCCTTTTCCTATGATTTCTTAAACAGCTTTTCCAGGTTTTCCTTAAACGGCGGATAGACGATTCCCTTCTCGGTCACAATTCCCGTTAAAAGCGTATGGTCCGTGACATCAAATGCCGGGTTGTAACATTTGACTTCCTTCAGCGCCATCGGTTCCGCATAGAATTTTTCCTTGATTTCTTCCGGATCGCGCAGTTCGATCTTGATGTGATCTCCGTCCGGGCAGTCCATGTCAATGGTGCTGCTCGGTCCGAGCGTATAAACCGGAATGTGATAGTAATTGGCCAGAATCGCCACACCGCTGGTTCCAATCTTATTGGCAAAATCTCCGTTTGCCGCAATGCGGTCGCAGCCGACAAAGCAGGCCTGGATCCATCCCTGTTTCATGACGATGGAAGCCATGTTGTCGCAGATCAGAGTGACGTCCACCCCGGCTCTTTGCAGCTCATAGCTTGTTAAGCGTGCCCCCTGAAGCAAGGGTCTTGTCTCATCGGCAAAGACATGAATGTTCATACCTCTCTGCTTCGCTAAAAAGAACGGGCCTTGTGCCGTGCCGTGCGAAGTGGCCAGAGGGCCGGCATTGCAGTGCGTCAGAACACCGTCTCCGTCTTTCAATAGAGAAAGGCCGTACTCCGAGATCTTATCGCACATCTCGATATCTTCCTGATGGATGGCTTTCGCTTCTTCTCCGATCAGCTTCACGATTTCTGTAACCGGATTTTCGCTGTTCTCTTCAACGATGCGTTCCACGCGCTCCAGCGCCCAGTTCAGATTGACGGCCGTCGGACGGGAGGAATTCAGGTATTCTCTCTGACGGTGGAATTCCTTCTTGAACTCCTCATAAGGAAGATCCTGATATTTCTGAGAGAGCACATACATCGCATATCCCGCAAAGATTCCGATGCATGGCGCTCCGCGCACCTTGAGTTCCTTGATGGCGTCGTAACACTCCTTTTCATCATTGCTTTCGAGATAGATGAGGCGGTTCGGCAGTTGGGTCTGGTCGATATAGACCACCTTATCTTCCGCTTCGTTCAGTTTGACATTATCCACCTGAATGATTTTTGAGACATCTTCCATTGATTTACTCCTTATCCTGTCCGTAATGGTTATTCATAAAGTCGCGCATATACTCTCCGTCCTCTTCCGAGATTCTTGTGATCTTTCCTCCGGTGGAGAGTGCATAGTGATAGATTTCCGCTGTCATCTCCAGAACCTTGGCTGCCTTGAAGGCATAGTCCAGATCCCTGCCGACTAACAGCGCTCCGTGATTTGCCAGAATGCAGGCGTAGTTTTCGCCTAAGGCATTCAGCGCCTCTTCAGCAATTTCCTTACTGCCGGGAAGCGCATAATTGGTGCAGCGCACCTCATCCCCCAGTGTCTGGGCGGCTTCATCGATGATGGCCGGGATGGACTGATGCAGCACCCCGAACACCAGAGAGTGAACCGGATGGGTATGAATGATGGCGTTGACGTCAGAGCGGTTCTGATAGATCAGTAAATGCATCGGGGTTTCCACCGTCGGTTTGCGCTCCCCTTCCACCCGGTTCCCGTTCAGATCCATCACGACGACATCTTCTTCCTCAATGTCATCGTAGGGCATGCCGCTCGGAGTCAGATAGATGAGGTCGGTATCCGGATCCCGCAAGCTGAGGTTTCCCCACGTCTCTACGGTTAAGCCGCTCTGAAGCATCTGCTTTCCCGCTTCCACTAACATTTTTTTGTAATTCATACTCAAATTCCTCCCTGATAGGTATAGAGAATCTCACTGATTTCCTTCACCCGCTTCAAACAGAGATCTCTGCCTTTTTCTTCCGCAATTCTGCGGCATAAAAGAAGCGCGCGCAGTGAGAGATCAAAGTCGCTGACAATTTCATCTTCGTAACGGCTCTCTAGAATGACTCTGTCCGGATAGAAAGAGGCGAATTCCCGCTTCATCAGCGTATCGAGTTCACTCTTCTCCTCCAGATAGATCAAAGCGGAATCACGGAGGGAATGCAGCTGGCATCTCCCGTGACAGTAGTTGTATTTCTCATGCAGCACCGCCGCTCCGAGTCCGCCTTCAACAATGGTGGACTCCAGCAGAATCGCCGCCGTGCTGTTTTTTTCTCCATAGATGATCTCATAGATTTCCTTCTCAGCCAAATGTTCAAATGTATACTCCTGAGTGAGGATCTCTTCCAGAAGAGTCATGTTATTGTCTGTCGCATACAGAAAGAGGATGGCCATCGGCAACAGTGTCGCGGCCACGCTGACAAAGGAGATCTCCTCCTCACACATGCAATACTGCAGCGGAATCACATTTTCTTTCGTATTTGCCGAAAAGAGGTAATGCTGCAGCGGATTTTCAAAGGATGCCCTGACACCGATATTGTTTCCCGAATAGGAGCAGGCAATCACGTTCTCATACGCACTGAGATCTTTACTGAGCAGATTACGCGGGAAGACCGCTTCCGCGATGATGCCGTTTTTGCGGTTGAGCACCTTGGCAAAATACGTCGCAACCACGCTTGAACCTCCGACTCCAGAGACGAGCGTCGGACCCTTGATACTCCTTAATGTTTCGAAAATGGTTTCCAGATCCGTCTGTTTGAGTGAATCCAAAATGCGCATCTTCAGTCTGCCGAAGCAGTATTCCATTGTTTCTTCTTTCATCTTATTCTCCCGGATCATAGCCGTGCTGACGGGCAAATTCAATCAGTTCTTCCATGCTGCAACATCCGCCAAGCCCGCCGTAATGCATGCAGGCATACGCTCCGCTGATGCAGCCGAGCTTCAGACACTCCGCGTAGGATCTGCCCTGCATCCTTCCTGAGAGGAAAGCCCCCGCAAAGGCATCTCCCGCACCGGTGGAATCCACGACTTTATCCAGCTTCAGCGCTTCTGCATGATGCACTGCTTCCTGCGTATAACAAATGGCTCCGCGAACGGAATCCGTCACGCAGATAAACTCGCAGCCGTTTTTTAACAGTTCTTCATACGGCTCTTTCCTGAGACATTCCTTTAAGCGCTGATAGTCTGTCGTATTAATAAAGAGCCCGTCCGCCATCTTCAGAAGCAGCTCTGCCCGCTTCGGATCCTCATACTGGCTGGTGCCGTCAAAGATCATCTTTGCCCCGTGCTTTCTGGCTTCTTCAATCATTGCATACCCGTCAAAGGAGCGCTCCACCATATGCATTAAAGAGTACAGGTAATCCGATTGATTTAAAAAATCCTGCAGTTCCCTGCTCTCTTCATATTTCGGGCGGACGGGATCGATCACGATCATCGTCCGCTTCTCATTCCGGTTTAAGATCAATACCTTTCCATTGGTGCACTCAGCGGAAAAGAACACGTGATCCGTGTTCACCCCGTGACGTTTCAGTGCATCCAGTATGATCTCTGTGGTCTCTTCCTTTGTGCTGAGACAGTCCAGCGCATTGACCACTTCCCCTTTGGAGGAAACAATGCAGCCGACATTCAGCGGAGGGCCGCCGGCACTCTTAAATGCTTCGACTCCATGCGTAAAATCCCCTTCTGCGGGATAGGAATCGATCTCGTAGAACAGGTCGCAGGAGCTGCCCAGGATTACCGTTAAATTGTTTTTCATTCTATTAACATTATATCGCAAAAGAAAGGCTTTGGAAGTCTATCCCAAAGCCACGTCCAATATCATCATGATCACAAATCCCACGGCTACCCCAATCGTCGCGATATCCGTGTTTTCCCCGCTCTGCGCGTCCGGAATCAATTCCTCCACAACCACATAGATCATGGCACCGGCCGCAAAAGAGAGAATATAGGGCAGAATCGGCGTAAACAGTGAAGTCAGCCAGATCATTAAGAGTCCGCCAAGCGGCTCCACGATTCCCGATAACATGCCATACGTAAAGGAGCGCAGTTTCCCGCCGCCCTCCGCCTTTAAAGGCATGGAGATGACGGCACCTTCCGGTACGTTCTGAATGGCAATGCCGAGGCTGAGCGCCAGTGCTGCCGCTGCCGTGATTCCCGCGTTTCCGCTTAAGAAACCCGCCAGGGTGACACCGACCGCCATACCTTCCGGAATGTTATGCAGTGTAACCGCCAGTACCAGCATTGTCGTCTTATGCAGGTTTGCCTTATGGCCTTCCGGATGTTCCGCTTTTAAATGCAGATGTGGAATCAGCTGGTCCAGTCCCAGAAGAAAGACTACCCCTGCCAGAAAGCCCACGCTTGCAGGCACCCAGCTGATAACGTTCTGGGCTTCGGCCATATCAATGGATGGAAGAATCAAGGAAAACACACTTGCCGCGATCATGACGCCGCTGGCAAAGCCCAGCAGGACCTTCTCAATCCAGGGCTTCATGTTCTGCTTCATCAGAAAAACAAACGACGCACCAAGCGTAGTTCCCAAAAACGGAATCAGCAGTCCCCAGACTATCACTTTTGTGGAATTCATATCTCATCCCTCCCTTCCGCATATTCTACCATATACAGTTAGCGTTTGCTAACTAAAATGACTTATTTTATATATTATTTCGATTGTACTATAATAAAAAAAGAAAACGGAGGATCTGCCCATGAAGAAAATGACTGTACTCTTACTCAGCGCCCTGTTACTTTTCTCACTGTCCGCCTGCTCAAGAGGTGAAGAGAAAAAAGAGACTCTGATTCACGCAAAAATCGAAGTGGAGAATTACGGAACGATCACGGTGGAGCTTTATCCCGATATCGCACCGAAGACGGTCGAGAATTTCGTAAAGCTGGCGAATGAGGGTTTCTATACCAACAGTTCCTTCCACCGCATCATTGACGGCTTCATGATCCAGGGTGGAATCAATCCGGAAAAGAAAGCGGACACGATCGACGGAGAATTCACTTCCAACGGATTTGAGAATAATCTGAAGCACACCACGGGCGTTCTCTCCATGGCCAGAGCCAACGATCCGAACTCCGCCTCCTCCCAGTTCTTTATCATGGTGGGAGATGCGGACTGGCTGGATGGCAACTACGCCGCCTTCGGCAAGGTAACCGAAAACCTCGAAGCGGTCCTGCAGATTGCCAAAGACGCAATGCCGATTGACAACAACGGAACGATCCTCACGGAAGAGCAGCCCAAAATCCTCTCCATTACCATCATCGACTAAATAAAAACAGGGATATCGCAATGATATCCCTTATTTATTGCCATGTGTCCGGTTGTATCCGTAATCATACGCATCCAAGAGCTCAATCGCCGTTTTCTCCAGCGCATTCAGCCGCAGAAAACCGCTTCCCTTTAAATAAATCAGCTGTATCGTGAACTTGTCTCCGTATTTGTAATCCGCGTAGACATCTCCCTGCCCCGCGCCGCTGAAATGCTTGAACGCCCGGCTGACGACATAGTCGCCCTGTCCGACATAGTACATATCGCGCGTCTTGTTGTGCAGAATATATATTCCCGCTTCATTTTTCAGCTGACTCATCTTCCGCTTGGATAGAAAACTGTCAATACTCATCGTCCGGCTTGAGAGCATCAGCCGCTTCAGCCGTGCCTTCCGGTTCAGGAAGAGCATCAGTACGACCGCAAGATAAACGGCTGCCGGAATCAGAAACAGAAGGTATGCCTGTCTCATCCGCTCACTCCTTCCTTCCTATCAGCTGATAGATAGAGTCATTTGAAACGGTATGGATCACTTTCAGATACTTTCCCGCCTGCTCTTTTAACGCTTCGATTTCCGGCAACATGCAGGAAACAATGCCGTCCGGATGATGAATTTCATTGATTTCATCCCGGCTCATGCTGTGAGCAATACAGAGAAGACCTCCCTCTTTCAGAAAAGAAGTCAGATGGGCGAACAGTTCCTCCGTATCATAAAAATGCGGAAAGGCATTGAAAATCATGATGAGGTCATATTTACGTTTGAACGGATAGTTCTGTGCATCCCCCACAATAAAATGTACCGGAAAAGTATCATATTTCCTCTGCGCAACCGCAATCATTTCTTCCGCAATATCGATGCAATCCAGCGTAGCAACTCCGCGTTTCAGATATTCCTTTACCAGAATTCCCGTCCCGCAGGCAACATCCAGCACGTCTCTTCCCTGAAGATCACCCAGAGCCGCAAATATCCTTTCAGCCTCTTTGGAGCAGTCACCCTGATGCGTATCCCACTCTTTCGCCAGGCGGTTGAACATTTTTTTGATTTCGTTTTTATCCATATCAATTCCTCTGACTGATAAAAAAAATGACTTTGCAGTCATCTTCTTTTTTTGAAATGGTGGGGATGGCGGGACTTGAACCCGCACGATGTTGCCATCAACGGATTTTAAGTCCGTTGCGTCTGCCGATTCCGCCACATCCCCAGAATGGAGGTTCCTGCCGGAATTGAACCGGCGCTCACTGAGTTGCAGTCAATTGCCTTACCTCTTGGCTAAGGAACCATCAACCTCTCTCGGCTTTATTATTTTAACATACTGTACAGATTTTGCAACAACTTTTTTGCCCTGTTTTTTTCTCCTCAGCGCATCCGGTTTTCTTTCGTCCATTCTCCGTAGTTGTAATAGGCATATGCACAACATCCCGCTAAAGTGAAGCAGAGCGCTCCGGACAGATAGATGACTAAGATGCTGTCCGTAAAGCGATAGGCAACTAAGACAAAGAGATAGCGGAAGATACACTGCGTAAATACTGCAATAATCAGAGGCACGCGGATATTCCCCGCTCCGCGCAAAGAGGCATTATAGAGATGGCTCCAGGCTAGAGGAATATAGCTCAGCACCATATATCTTGTCATTTGAGAGCCGTAGCGGATCACTTCCGGATCCCGGTCAAAAAGTGATACCAGCGGTTTTGCCAGAATAAAGATCAGCGCCACCATTGCCGCCGTGACCGCCGTACCGACCAGTACCGTCTGCTTTACCCCGTCCTTAACCCGTTCAAAACGGTCGGCACCGATATTCTGACCGACGAAGGTGGTAATGGAAGTGGAGAGTGCCTGCAACGGAATCTGGGCCCAGTTGGCAACGCGGTTCCCGACACCGATGCCGGCAATCGCCTCTACCGGATAGCGGTTGATATACTGCTGTAAAAACATCAGGCTCAGAGCAATCAACATGTTCTGCACGGCTGCCGGGATACCGATGGAAATGATCTGACGGCAGACGTTCCAGTCAAACCGCAGGGTTTTGAAGTCAATGCGGAACTCTTCCATACGGAAGAGCAGACGCAGACAGAGAATATCCACCACCAGCTCCGAAAGGATCGTTGCCAGTGCCACGCCGGCAATCTCCATATGCAGCACCAAAGTGAAGAACATGCCCAGACAGATATTCAATATACAACTCGCAATCAGATAGTACAGCGGATGCTTCGAGTCACCGATTGCCCTAAGCAGATAGAACAGCATCGTATACATCAGAACCGCTGCACTTCCCAGAGAGTAAACTCTGAGATAAGTTGCGCAGGATGCATAGATGTCACTCTGAATATTGTTGATGTTTAAAAGAAGCGGGGTGAACACTTCCATGATGAGCGTAAACAAAAGCCCGGTTCCCGCCGCAAACACGATGATCGTACCGACCGACTTCCTAAGATCCTCCTTGTTGTTTGCGCCATACAGTCTTGCCACCACAATGCCCGTTCCCGTCGCAAAGCCGTGGAAAATATAGTTCAGGATATTCAGGATCGGACCGGTCGCACTGACGGCACCGAGCGCAATCGTGCTGACATAGTTCCCCACGATCATGGAGTTGGTGATATTGTAGACTTCCTGAAAGAGGTTGGCCAAAAGGATCGGCCACGCCATGTTCAGAATGCCTTCCAGAATATTCCCTTCAATCAGTGATGTGTTTCCCCTCTTTTTCATAGCTCTATTTTATCATGATTCCGTAACGGCTCTTTTGCGGAAGTTACGGTTTTTCCGATTATGAATAAGATTTCCGTTTTACTTCATGAAAAAGGGATTCCCTGCGGAATCCCTGAGTTTTTTAGTCGATATCTTCGCCGTTGGATGCGATGACTTTCTTGTACCAATAGAAGGAGTCTTTTCTGTAACGGTCCAGCGTACCGTTTCCTTCATCGTCCACATCGACATAGACGAAGCCGTAACGTTTGCGGATTTCCCCTGTTCCCGCGGAAACCAGGTCCGTGCAGCCCCATGTCGTATAGGCGATCAGATCCACGCCGTCCGCAATGGCTTCTTTCATCGCCTTGACATGCTCTCTGAGGTAGTCAATGCGGTAGGCATCGTGAACGCTGCCGTCAGCTTCAAGTGTATCATAAGCACCCAAACCGTTCTCCACAACCATCAGCGGTTTTTCATAACGGACTGCCAGTTCATTCAGGATGTAGCGTAAGCCGTCCGCATCCCAGCTCCAGCCCCAGTCGGAATACTGCAGGTATGGATTCTTGGCTCCCATGGAGAAGTTTCCGCCTGCTGTTTCAACGCCTTCCTTATGCGTCGTGTCGCAGGAAGACTGATAGTAAGAGAAGGAATAGAAGTCCATGGCTCCGTATTTCAGGATCTCTTTATCCTTTTCAAAGAAGGCCGGATCCAGACCGTACTTTTCCCATAAGCGTTTCGCATAAACCGGATAATGACCGCGCATCTGCGTATCCGAGCAGTAATAGAACGCTTCCTGCATCAGCTGCTGGACCTTCAGAACATCCTTCGGATCCGGTGTCAGCGGATAGTAGACCAAGCCGGCGATCATGCAGCCCATCTTGAACTGCGGATATTTTTCATGCGCCAGCTTGACGACTTTGGCACTGGCCACAAACTGATGGTGCAGGTTGATATAACCCGGCGCAACCAGTTCCTTCGGCGCATTGCTCATGAAGATGCCGAACATGATCTGCGAGTTGATTTCGTTGAATGTCAGCCAGTATTTCACCAGATCCTTGTACTCTTCAAAGATGACTTCGCAGAAATGATAGTAAAGATCGATGACTTCCGGATTCTTCCAGTCGCCCAGATCCTCCACGATATAAAGCGGAGTGTCATAATGGGAAATCGTGACTAACGGTTCAATGTTGTATTTGCGCAATTCCTCAAAGACATTGCGGTAGAACTTGAGTCCTTCCGGATTCGGTTCCTTTTCGTTTCCCTTCGGGAAGATACGGGACCAGGAAATGGACATGCGGAACATCTTGAAGCCCATCTCCGCATACAGTGCGATGTCTTCCTTATAGCGGTGATAGAAATCCGTTCCGAGATGGTTCGGATAGTAGTGGTCATCCAGTACCGCATAGCGGGCACCTTCCGGTTTTCTGCCGCCGAACTGGGAATATTCCCCCGTTGTGCCATCCGGCATGACATACGTGATCATACGCGGTGTTGTGTTAGTTCCGCCGGTTGTGACGTCTGTTAACGCCGGACCTCTGCCGCCTTCATTCCAGCCGCCCTCGAACTGATTGGCAGCGGTTGCGCCGCCCCAATAAAATCCTTTTGGAAATTGTGTCATAAAAACTCCCTTCAATCTTAATGATTCTTCTATTTATAGTATACGTGATATCGCTTTTGGCTTCCATCGTTTTCCCAAAATTCACCCAAAGAAGCTCTCAATCAACAAAAAAAACCGCTGAGCGGTTTTTCGTTTTTTAGAATAAAGCTTCGATCTGCTGAACCAGAGTGTTCTTCGGCTGGAAGCCCATGCTGACGTTGGCTAATTCGCCGTCCTTGAAGAATAAGAGCGTCGGAATGGACATGACCTCGTAGCGTGCTGCCAGTTCCGGATTTTCATCCACGTCCACTTTCACGATCTGCACTTTTCCTTCATACGTCTTGGCAAGATCTTCGAGCACCGGTGCCAGCATTTTGCATGGTCCGCACCAGGTCGCAAACATATCTACCAGGACCGTTCCCTGAGCGATTGTCTGATCGAATTCTTTGACATCATTGATAATTGTCATTGTTTTATACCTCCATACAACTCATCTCGATTCCGTCTTACAAAAGGCGGTAATACTGTTGTCAATGGTATTGTAACCGATATGTTTCAAATGATAAAGCGGTTTGCCCGAATCAGAGTCTACCTGCCGCTTCCCTGTCGACGATGACGACAACATCCGGATGATTCTGCAGTACACTGGCCGGACAGTTGACATCCTTGTCACCCTTGATCATGCCGTAGATCGCATCCGCCTTGTTGGCACCCGTTGCGATTAAGACCACTTTTTTGGCCTTGCGCATGATTGTGCCGTTGCCCATGGTGATGGCTTTTGTCGGCACTTTGGAGATATCGTTGCCGAAGAAGCGGGCATTGTCCCGGATCGTACGGTAATCCAACTGTGTGACATGGGTCGGTGCATCAAACGGTGTTCCCGGTTCATTGAAGCCGATGTGTCCGTCGGAACCGATTCCAAGTAACTGGATATCAATGTCATACGGTTCCAGCATTTTCTCATATTCCTCACAGTTCTTCACTTCGTCCCCTTCCGTTGACGGCAGATGCGTGTTCTCCGGACGGATATCGATCTGTGAGAAGAAATGCTGTTTCATAAAGGTATGATAGCTTTCCGGATGATCTTCAGGTAAACCGATGTATTCATCCAGGTTGAATGTCACAACATCCTTATAGGAAGTTCCGTTGATTCTGTGATCGTCAATCAAACGCTGATAGGTTCCTAACGGGCTGCTTCCCGTTGCGAGACCCAGTACACAGTTCGGCTTGGATTTGATCATATCACGGAACAGCGCAAAAGCCTTGTTGGATACCTCTTCATAGCTTTTGCAAATGATAATCGTAAACATCTTTATCCCCCTCATAACAGACAAATGCCTCCACAAATCATCTGGAGGCATGATTATTATCTGTTATTAATATTGTGCCATTGACGCGAGGCTTTGTCAAAGGCTTCTCACAAAATTATCCGTTTTTGTATTCTTTTAACGGTGAACTCTTCGGTACGCGCAAGGCCAGTCCGCCCTTGACAAGACGGTATTCAATCTTTGTTTCCAGCACCGGTTCCCCGTCACACCCGTATAAAACCGGCGTATCGCTGATCAGAGTCAGACGGTCCGTCTGATAGAAGCGGACCTCTTTCAGACCGACATGTTTCCCCTTCATGTATTTCGGAAGCAGGTTGAAGATGCGGCTCACTTTCATATCATCCGCAATCAGCACATCGAACATTCCGTCCTGGATATCCGCCATCGGCGTCGGATAGAAACCTCCGCCGTAGTATCCTCCCACCATGACCGCCACCAGTAAGGCTTTCTGCTTTAAAGTCTGTCCGTTAAACTCGACCGTATAGAGATGCGGCTGCGGTTTGAACACCTTCTGAACGGCTGCCACGATATAAACCAGGGATTTCGGAATCGGATATTTCTTGCCGAGGTAGTTGGCCCGCTCGTTGATATCGGCATCGATACCCATGCTGGAGGCATTGAGGTATTTCCGCTCGTTTGCGATGCCGTAGTCCACCTGAACATTTTTCCCTTCAATGGTTTCAATCAGGATCTCCTTCACCGGTTTTGTGTTATCTCCGATCATACGGTAATAGTCGTTGCCCGTCCCGTTGGGAATCACGGCCATCCTCACGCCGTCCCGGATCCCGTTAAGTACTTCAAAGGCCGTTCCGTCTCCGCCGATGGCATAGAGGCAGACATCATCTTCCTTTTTGTACTCTTTGGCAATCTCCGTCGCATGTTTGGGATATTCCGTTCTGCGGATCTCATACACCTCTTCCGGATGACTCTTGAAATAGTCTTCAATCACCGGAATCAGCTCTTCGGCATTTCCGCTTCCGGCAAACGGATTACATATAAATACGTGTTTCATACTGTCTTCTTTCTTTATTTCCGGTATTCCGAAACTCCCGCGATAAATGTCTCAATCGCATTGAATTCCTCATCGAATACCGCCAGATCGGCATCATATCCGACTTCGATCTTTCCTTTATGTGAATCGAAATGCAACAGACGGCACGGGTTGATGGTCACGCTGTTGATCACCGTAACTTCATCGATTCCGGCCTCCTCAATCTGATGCTTCACCAGCTTGTTCAGCTTCAGTGCACTTCCCGTCAGCGTTCCGTCTTCCAGACGGACCGTCCCGTCATCACAGACAAAGACCCTGTTGCCTTCCTCATCAAGATATTCGCCGACCGGATTCCCTTTTAAGCCTTCGGAATCCGTGACCGTGATGAGTTTGTCCTTGCCTTTGATCCTTGCGAGGATGTTTGCGACGACCGAGTTGACATGCACGCCGTCTCCGATCAGTTCGCAGTACATATCTTCATAATACATTGCCGCTCCCGCAACACCCGGTTCTCTGTGATGCAGTCCGCGCATGCCGTTAAAGGTATGGGTAAAAGCTCTTGCGCCTGCCTTTCTGGCCTGACTCACTTCTTCAAACGTTGCGCCGGTATGGCCAAGTGTAACCGTGATGCCGCGCTTCACGCATTCTTCAATAAAGCTCATGTCTCCCTGAAACATCTCCGGAGCCACCATGACATAAATCAGATGTCCCCTGCATGCCTTCTGATAGGCATCCAGTGTTTCAATCGTCGGAATTGTGAGATAGCGCAGATCCTGTGCCCCGCGGAATTCTTCGCACATAAACGGCCCTTCGCTGTATAAGCCAAGAATGCGGGCACCCTGCGTCTGCTCTTCCATATACTCAGCTACCGTGTCAAGTCCCCGGAACATCTCTTCCTGCTCATGGGAGGAAGATGCCGGCACAAAGGCAGTCACCCCTTCACTGACGAGATAATCGCACCACCGTTTGATCCAGTCCTTCGTTGCGGTATTGACCGTCTGATTGCCATACCCGTGGCAGTGGATATCGATGAACCCCGGAGTGATCCTGTGATCTCCGTAATCATGATCCGCTTTCTTTAACCCGTAAGGCAGAATGCGGACGATGGTTCCGTTTTCGATTTCAATCTGCAGCGGACGGTAGGATTCTTCATAATAAACGCGCCGGCTCTGAATAATCATTTTCTATTTCCCCGAAAGCTGTGCTTTCCCTGCAATAAATGTCTCCGTAACCTGATAATCATCACTCAATACCACAAAATCCGCATCGTGATTTGCGGCAATATAGCCCTTATGGTCCGCAATTCCCAATAGATCCGCCACGTTGGACGAAGTCATCGGAATTGCCAGGTCAATTGGCAGCTGAACTTCTTCAATCAGATTGCGCAGACCGTCATTGAAGCGGAGCGTGGATCCAGCCAGGGTATTGGTTCCTGCCAGATAGCAGCTTCCGTTCGGACGGATCTCCACCGACTGTCCGCCCAGATCATAAACGCCCTCTACCATACCCTTGCAGCGGAGGGAATCGCTGACCATGATCGCCTTGTTGCCTTTCTGAATCGCATAGTCGTAGATGGCCGGGAAAGTGACATGGTTGCCGTCCGTGATGATTTCACCATACAGGTCGTGATTGCGCATGACGGCACCGACCACTGCCGGTTCCCTGTGATGCAGACCTGTCTGTCCGTTATAGACATGCGTTACGCTTTTCGCACCGTTGGCGGCTGCCAGCATCGTTTCCTCATAGGTTGCACCGCTGTGTCCGACAGAAATGACAACACCGTTTTTAGAGCAATAGCGCGTTAAGGCGTAGTCCTCATCGATCTCCGGCGCAATTGTCATCACGCGGATATTACCTCCGGCAGCTTCCTGGAATTCTTTGAACTCCTCAATATCCGGCGTGCGGCAGAACTGTTCCGGCTGCGCACCCTTGTTCTTCTTATTGATGAACGGACCTTCAAAATGCAGGCCGCCGACCTTTGCCCCTTCATGTTCTTCCTTCATGTATTCCGCCACGTTTTTCGCCGCTGCGACTAAGACTTCATGGGACTGCGTCACCGTTGTCGGAAGGAAATAGGTTACACCTTCCTTCAATAGTTCCTTCGCCCAGAGCTCGAGGCCTTCTTTTGTCGCATCGTTGGTATCGTAGTTACAGGCACCGTGCGTATGAATATCGATCATACCCGGGATGATGCGCTGATTGCCATAATCCAGATCCGGCTGTTTCAGACCGTAAGGCAATACGGCCTGAATGATGCCGTTTTCCACCTCCAGCTGGGCTTTTGTGAACATCTTGTTGATCCAGATGCGTTTTGACTGAATAATCATTTTCTCTTTCCCCTCTTTCCGTAATGTAACATGTATTTCTCTTTCGGAATCAAGCATTCCGGTGTATTTCCAATCAGATCCTCGCGGTGCGCCTTGATCAGAGCTTCCTTGACCAGGTCGTAATTAAACGGGTCCTTGACCTGCAGTAATGCCCGCTGCATCGCCTTCTCATGCGGATCGCGCGCGACGTAGACTTCCTTCATGGTAAACGGGTCCAGTCCGGTATAGTACATGCAGGTTGCTGCCGTTGCCGGCGTCGGATAGAAGTCCTGCACCTGCTCGGGATTGATGTGATTCTTCTTCAGATAGAGCGCCAGATCGATGGCCGCCTTCAGATCGCTTCCCGGATGGGAGGAGATGAGATACGGCACCAGATACTGGTCCATATGGAATTCCTTGTTTTTCTCCGCATACTTGCGCGCAAATTCATTGAAGACTTCCATCTTCGGCTTATGCATGTGCGAAAGCACCTGCGGATTGATATGTTCCGGCGCCACCTTCAATTGTCCGCTGACGTGATATTTGATCAGCTCATCAAAGAAGGATTCGTCCCTGTCGTAAACCAGATAATCGTAGCGGATCCCGCTGCGGATGAAGACCTTCTTCACCTTCGGAATCTCCCGCAGTTCCCTTAAGATCTGCAGATAATCCGTATGCGATACTTTCAGATTCTTGCACGGTCCCGGATAGAGGCACTCCTTCATCTTGCACACGCCGCGATCCAGCTGTTCGTCGCAGCTCGGGTTATAGAAGTTTGCCGTCGGTCCGCCGACATCATGAATGTAGCCCTTGAAATCCTTGTCGTTTGCCAGACGTCTTCCCTCTTTCAGTATTGACTCTTTCGAGCGGTGAGAGATCGTCCTTCCCTGATGCGCCGTAATTGCGCAGAAGGTGCAGCTGCCGAAACAGCCGCGGTTGGAAACGATGGAAAACTGCACTTCATCGAATGCCGGGATATGATGATATTTCGGATGCGGTGCATACATGTACTCCAGATCATAGGTGTCATCCATCTCCTGTGTCGTGAGTGGCGGCTGCGGCGTATTCTGCACCACATACCAGCCGTCATACGGCTCAATTAAGAGATCGCTGTTGATCGCATCGCGGTTCTGATTCTGAATGCGGAAGGATTCGCAGTACTTCCGCTTGTCAGTTTTTACTTCCTGAATGGACGGTAACATGACGTAATCCGAGAGATTGTCGATATTCTTGGTCTTATAGACCGTACCTTTGATAAAGGTCAGATCATGAATGTCAATGCCGGCATTTAAGGCATCCGCAATCTCCACGATGCATCTTTCTCCCATACCGTAGGAGATCAGGTCCGCCTGCGAGTCGATGATGATCGAGTTGCGCACCTTATCGTCCCAGTAGTCATAGTGGGCTAAGCGGCGTAATGAAGCCTCAATGCCTCCCACCACGATCGGCACATCCGGAAAGAGCTGACGGATCTTCTGGGTATAGACGATGATTGCCCTGTCCGGCCGCTTCCCCATCTCCCCGTTATCGGTATAGCTGTCCTTACGGCGATGATGCTTGGAAACGGAATAGTGGTTCACCATGGAATCGATATTCCCGCTGGTGACCAGAAACGCCAGCCGCGGAGTACCGAAGCGGACCCAGTCCTCATCCGTGCGCCAGTCCGGCTGATTCACAATACAGACCTTATAGCCGAACGCCTCCAGCTGACGGGAGATGATGGCACCGCAAAAGGAAGGATGATCCACGTAGGCATCGCCCCAGACCAATACAAAATCGGGCTGTTCCCAGCCGCGTTCCAGCATTTCTTCTCTTGTCGTCGGTAAAAACGGCATAAATGTTACCTCATTTTTTTCTAACTTTATTTTACTACAGAATCAGCGGATTTACTTCCCTTTCCATTCAGCAATAAAACAGATGAAAGTATCCGTTTCTTCCTGCCAATGCATGTTACAATTAGAGTAATGAAACAACTGATTTCATAATTGGAGGATTTATGGCACTAATTCAGGTAAACTACCTTTCCAAGGCTCTGATGCGTACCGTTCCCGTCAATGTCATCCTGCCGGTCGACAAGATTTCCTTTGCGACCATGGATTACGCCATGCAGGGCGGACAGAAGTTCAAGACACTCTATCTGCTCCATGGAATCTTCGGGAACTATACGGACTGGGTCAGCGGAACGCGGATCCAGAGATGGGCGGAAGAAAAGAATCTCGCTGTGGTCATGCCCAGCGGAGACAACGCCTTCTACGTCAACACCCCGATTCCGGTCAATAATTACGAGGAATTCATCGGCAAGGAACTCGTCGAAATGACGCGCCGCACCTTCCCTCTTTCCGATAAGCGGGAAGACACCTATATTGCGGGGCTCTCCATGGGCGGATATGGCGCTCTGATCAACGGTATGAAATATCCGGAAACCTTCAGCCGCATCGCCGCACTCTCATCGGCCTGCAGCGTGCTGGATTCCCCGGAAACGCTGCTGGGGACCGGAGCGGTCTTCGGCGATTACGAAAAAGCCAGGGCATCTCTGAATTTCCCAAAGAATGCCATTCAGGCACTAGAGGAGCGCGTGAGAAAAAACGAGGTCAGCGCACCGGAATTCTTTGTGGCCTGCGGATTACAGGACGGCTTACTGGAAGCGAATCAGAGATTAAGAGATGATCTAAAGAACGCACAGTTCAAAGTCGATTATCTGGAAGAGGACGGCGGTCATGAATGGGACTTCTGGGACCGCAATATCAAACGCGTGGTAGACTGGCTGCCACTTGAAGAAAAGAGCAAGGCGCTCAACAGCGGAAGTATCAAAGAGGAGTAAACACATGAAATTATTAACATTTGACGTCGGCGGCACGGAAATCAAATATGCCGTCCTGGATGACGAACTCAACTTCGGTGATCGCGGTTATTTCCCGACACCGATGGACACATTTGACCATTTTGCGGAAGAGATTGAAAAAGTCTATCTCAAATACAAGGATGAGGTGGAAGGTGTCGCCATGTCCCTTCCGGGTTTCATCGATGTGAAAAAAGGCCGCGTCAACGGCGGCGGAGCACTGGTGTATAACCACGGGACGGATGTCGGTGCTCTTCTGGAAGAGCGGCTCGGCTGCCCGGTCGTTCTGGAGAACGACGGCAAGGCTGCCGTGCAGGCGGAATTCTACAAAGGTTCCCTGCAGGGATGCAATAACGCAGCGGTCTGCGTCATCGGCACCGGTGTCGGCGGCGGTCTGATCATCAACGGGGAAGTCGTCCGCGGACGTCACTTCACTGCCGGTGAATTCAGCTTCCTCAACTTAAATGCCGAGAAATTCAGTGACTTCTCTGCCTACATGGGCATGCAGTGTGCCACCAGCGGCTTACTTGCCACGTATGCCGCAAAAGCGGGATTAGCGGAAAAGATTGACGGACGTGAATTCTTCCGCCGTCTGCCGGAAGATGAGGTTGCCCAGGAAGTCCTGGACAGCTTTGCGACGGGACTTGCCAAGGAATTCTATAACTTCTACTGGTTACTGGATCTGGAAAAGATCGCCATCGGCGGCGGAATCAGCCGTCAGCCGATCCTTACGGAGAAGATCAACGAGAAATTCCGTGAAATCTGCCTCTTAAGTCCGCTTGGCAAATATCTGCCGCAGGTGGAGATGGATATTGTCCCCTGCCGCTTCAGCAATGATGCCAATCTGATCGGTGCCTTCATGACATACGTCAGCGAAAAGAAATAGTTCTCTAATACGCAAAAAGGGTTCTGCGCTGTGCAGAACCCTTTTTTCTCTATGTTTGTATTGTCTTATTTAATGACTTCGCCGTAAGTCACACCGCTGTAACCCATGGCATTGCCTTCATCCGTGTCGACATGCATCGCAAGTGCATAGGACGGGGAAACACGGCAGACGACGTCTCCGAAGACGAGGCTTCTGCCTTCTGTTTCGACTTTGACACTGACGATATCCTTATCCTTGACGCCGAATTTTTCCGCATCTTCCGGTGTGAAGTGAATGTGACGTTTGGCAGCGATAACGCCTTTTTCCAGAACGACTTCACCCTTCGGGCCAACCAGCTTGCAGCCTTCCGTACCTTCCAGATCGCCGCTTTCTCTGACTAAAGCCTTTAAGCCTAAGCCACGGGCATCCGTTAAGGAAACTTCCACCTGGGATTCTTTTCTGACCGGTCCTAAAATGGACATTTTGCTTTCACCGCGCGGTCCGACGACTGTGACTTTTTCTTCACAGGCAAACTGACCCGGCTGGCTTAACATTTTCTTGCATGTTAATTCGTAGCCTTCACCGAATAATGCTTCCAGATGTTCCTGGGATAAATGGACATGTCTGGCACTGACTTCAACTAATACTTTATTTTCTGACATTGAACTATCCTTCCTTCCTTCTTATTATAATCTCGATTTGTTTTCTGTACAAACCTATTTTGTCTTCGAGTGGAGCAGATTTTTTCCCCTCTTTAATAAACGGCGGAATGACGGGAAAAGGAGAACATAGATCAGCGTGGTGATTATGACGACACTGATGCCAAGCGCGATTGCCGTAATGCCGAAGTGGATCAGGGAATCCCCGACATACGGTACCGCCTTCTGATACAGCGGATAAATAACCGCCGCCAGTAAAGCCGCTATCAAGAGGCGTACACCGAATTTCCGGTAATAGATCCAGGCACTTTTATGGAACACTTCTTCATACACCAGTTTCGGATTAAAGGAGAGATCCACCGTCCCATAGGCAATTAATGTTCCAAGCAGTACCCCGATCACGCCGAACTTCCATACCAGCAGGAAGGACAGAATGATCTTGACTGCCGTCATGAGATAGGCGTTCTTCTGCGCCTTCAGAAAGAGCCGGTTGGCATCCCGAATCAGGATCACCGATTCCCGCTGGGTCAGATAGAACACATTCAGGCTGAAAATCACGGAGGCGCTCAGCGGCAATACGTAGCTTGCCTTGTGCACCCAGATATAGACAAACTCATCCAGCACCACAAAGATACATACCGATAAAATGGTCGCCAGATAAGAGGAGAAGTCATAGAATTCCTCAAAGACCGGATAGGAGTCTTCCTCCTCGGAGTTGAAGAGGTTTCCGAAACTGTTGATCGGTGAGGTGATGGCGGAGTTGATGATGCGCAGCGCCGCTTCGATCAGATAGGAATACGAGCCGTAGATGGACACGCTGGTCAGATCCATGGTCGTATTGATGATGATGTTATCCGAACTCGTGATGGCGATATTGGACAGCCGCTGCACCATGGTGCTTTGCGAGCTCTTCTTGAATTCCTCATTGGTCTTGATGGCTTTATCATACTTCAGCCACGGATACTGCTTTAAGGCGATCCGGTTGGCAAAGAAGTTGCTTAAGAGCACGTTCAGCCCTTCGATAATAAAGATCAGAACGTACGGCAGTTTCAGTATAATCACCAGAATCATTAAGAACATGCGCAGAATCGCAATACTCTGGATCCAGACGGAGATCTGATATTCCTTCTGATCCGCAATGATGACTAAGGATGGCGGTAAGAGGAAATAGGAGATCCCGAACGGCAGCGCCATTAATAAGAAGAGGAAGGCCATCTCAAAGACGGACATCTCAATCGTATCCCGGTTAAACAGCGGAACGATGAAGGCGAGTGCAAAAGCCAGAACGATCACCAGCTTGCCGACAAAGCGGTAGATGCTGCTGACGCCGGAATAGATGCGGTTGACTTCATTTCTGTCGTTTTCAGCCAGCGGCTTAAACAGCAGCTGACGGAAGGCCAGCGAGAACGAGAGCTCGCAGATATTCAGGTAGGTGATGACGTTATTGAAGACCAGATACAGTCCGTTTAATTCATCTCCGTACGTCGAAATAAAAAGGCGTACCTTCACAAAGCCTAAAACGGGGATCACGATCCCCGAGATAATGCTTACTAAAAAGTTGTAAAAGGTATACCTTGTTCTCATAATGGTCTCATTATACCACAGGAGTTGGCCTAATAGCTTTCCTTCCAGTCAAAGATGACCTTTGCGTCCTGCACCAGTCCGTAATACTGTTTGAAGGTCTCGAAGTGGTAATCGTCCCCTTCTTCGACATCTGCGCTGTGAATGGAGTAGATCGGCATGCGCGGGATATGGATTTCCTTGATTTCCGGATGTTCCCTGTAGTATGCGATGATGCTCTGCCGCTCCGCTTCCACCGCAGCAACCTGGGAATACTTAAAGTAGAATTCCCTAACGCGTAAGGCACTCAGTGCCAGAGCAATCAGCACAACACCATAGACGGCATATTTCGTCTTTTCCGCATAGCGGTTATATAACAGAAGCGTCGCCACAATCATGAAGTAGACATAGTAGAGCGCCGAGCGGGCACCGAAAATCGGGGATACCATCATGATCAGATTCGAACTTCCGCCAAGCGTGATGAAAAAGAGGATCAGAAGCTTTGTGCGCGTGTCTTTCACATACACGATCACGATCACAAACGCCACGACGATGAGTCCGATCCAGAAGATGAGCCCCGCCGAATCAAACGGATCCGTCAGCTTCGCCAAAAGCGCAAGCGGAAGCCGTGATGCGAGATTCTCATAGAATAATAACAGTAACATCCAACCAAGATAGATGCCTAAGATCACCTTCAGTGCATCGATCTTCCCGCCTTCAAATAACATCTCGCCCACAAGCGCAACGATGAAGAAGAAGAGAATGAACTTGTTTTTCGTGAAGGTGTACTGCACAAAATATGGCAGATTCACGCGGATCTTCTCAATCAGCGGCAGTGCGTTGAATTCCGCGTGGTCCCGTAATAACCGGTAGGTACTTCCCGGGGAAAGGCGCATCAGCACAAAGGCCAGCAGGCTCACAAAGAGCGAGATAACAAAGAACGAAGAGATCTTTCTGTGCTCCAGATAGTAGTATCCCAGCAGGAGAAGCTCCCCGAATACCATGATGGCCGCGATATTCTCCATCGTTAAGCCGATATAGAATAGGAGCGCAAACAGGAAAATCTGCATGCCGCGCTTCAATTGATCCACGCTGTCAAAATGCGGAAGCACAAGCGCAAAGTAGATCAGCGAGAGCACCAGCGGGATCACATAGGTTGTCCCCATGATCCAGGTATATGTCTGCATGCGCAGCTCGCTGTTCACGTTTAACATCATCGCTAGTAACACTAACGCAATCAGAATGCCGTTTTCCCTGCGCTTCTGGGCAATACGGTAGCTGAAGAAATAGATCAATGTAAAAAAGAGCGGGTTCAAAAGGTTCCACAGCCACTTGCGGGGCGCTACGATAAAGCCCCAGAGTTCGCTGAAAAACCGTCCGCTCCAATTGCGGTAAAATTCAAAGGCGGTTAGTAAAGGATTCTGCTTCATACCGTTGATGGCATACCCCCAGTCATCCCCTGCCAGAGGTGTGCTTCTGCTCATGAAGAAAAACAGAGCGAACACAAGCGCACTCAAAAGGTATGGAAGATATTTCCGAAGTGTCTTTTCACTTTCTTTCATCGGTAGCGCTCTCCCAGAAGTCTGGCTAACAGTTTTGTCTGACGGTGTTTCAACAGGAAGAAGACGATCCGCTTCTTAAAGCCCATCTCACGCACGAGATGGTTGTCGTACCAGTTGGAATAGTAATGATCCAGATTCTTCAGATTCTCGTCCAGATACACGTCCGGCTGGAAGTCAAACTGTGCGATCCTCAGCGTCGTTAAATCCGCACCGTGAATGATGTAGAGTTCTTCAAACTTCTTCTGGATATAGGGTTTTCCCTGATATTCCTCCATCGCTTCGATCTCCTTCTGGACCTTGTCGATGGCTTTATAGATATCAAAGATCCGGTTGTCCGGCTTGATCTTATGACTGATGGAGTTGGCGCGCTGATAATACTTGTAGAGCGGCGCATCCACATGGGCGATGATCTTGGCACTGGCCAGAAGCGTCGGCACGCTGGCAAGATCCTCGTACCACATTCCCTTCGGGAATTCATAGTGGTCGAATAACGTCTTCAGATACAGCTTGTTGCAGGCGGAATTGTTGATGAAGATGAGCTTGTTGTTCACGCGCGGCGAACCCGTCTCAAAAGACTCAGTTGAGAAAGTGCTCTTGCGCTTGGATTCATAGACGTACTCCATGTTGCAGCAGACGATGTCGGCACAGTCCTCTTCGGCTTTTGCCATCATCTGAGTCACCGCATCCAGATCCAGCCAGTCATCCCCGTCCACAAACATGACATATGTTCCGTTTGCCACACTCAGACCGAAGTTACGGGCATCACTCAGCCCGCCGTTCTCCTTGACGTAGCTTTTTACCTGCGGATAAAGGGAGACGTATTCATCCACGATGCTCTGGCTTGCGTCTTTGGACCCGTCATTGATGCAGAGGATCTCCACATTGTGATAGGTCTGGTTGACTAAAGAGTCCAGGCAGCGCCTCAGATACTTCTCCACGTTGTAGATCGGTACGATAATACTGACACTTGTCATGTTATTTTCCACTTCTTTCTAAAAGGTGTTTCCAAAGAGTAAAAGTCTTTGGTGAAATCGTCCGGTAAAACAGACGGTTTTTGAAGGAGAACCGCGCTTTCAGGTACGGGTTTTTCCTCCAGTGCGGATAACTCTTCTGTATCAGGTCGTAGGCTTCAGACATCAGAGAGCGGTATTCCTCCGTTCTCAGGAAGCGGAAGGCTCCGTAAACCATCAGGTGCTCCGCAAAGAGATATTCCATCTCCGTATGATATGTTTCCAGTAAACCGAAGCGCTTCAGGGTAGCTTCGGTATTTTGCAGTTCGGTAAAGATCTCCCGCATTCTGGGCGAATACTTCGCTCCCATAATGGAGGATGAGCGCTGCAGATAGTGCACCATGGCTTCCGGCACGTATCCCACCTTCTTCGCCAGTGCGAAGCACGGAATGCTGACGGGGATATCCTCGTACCAGAGCCCGAGCGGATAGCGCAGATCATGGTCGATCAGCAGCTCTTTTTTATACAGCTTGTTCCAGGCAAAGAGCGGGGAAAGAAAACCGGCTTTGTTGCGATTCTCATTCAGATCGCTCAGCCCCTTCATGACCCAGTCTTCCCTTTCGTGATTCTCATAGGTATAGATCAGATCGCACACCACCAGATCGCACTGTTCATCTTCCGCTTTCCTTAAAAGCTTTTCAAACATGTCCAGCTCGACATAATCATCGGAATCAATGAAGCCGATGTATTCACCCGTGGCACGCTCCAGTCCGTAATTGCGGGCATCGCTTAACCCGCCGTTTTTCTTGAGATAGCCTTTCAGCTGCGGATAGTTCCGTTCATATTCTTCAATGATGGACTGGCTGTTGTCCGGAGAGCCGTCATTGATGACGAGAATCTCCATATCCCGTAACGTCTGGTGCACCAAAGAATCCAGACATCTGGGCAGATACTTTTCCACATTGTGAACCGGTACGATCACGCTGACTTTCATAGGGTACTATCTGTTCAACTCCTTCAGTTTCTTCTCCACAAATAAGAGGTATGTTTTCTTCGAGGTTGCTCTTGTCAATAGCAGGCTGTCTCTTGTGCGCTCCACCATGCGGTAGGAGGCATATTTGCGGTAATACCTTTTGATGGCATCACTCTTTATGAGCAGTGCATCCACAACCGGATACAGTGCCAGTAAACGCTGGCGGATCTCTTCTTTCGAGCCGTTGCAGCGGTTGATCTTGTCGTTAACGATGAATTTATAGGCTTCAAACATGCGGTAGTAGAAGATGTCCGGTGCCTTCTGCAGTCTGCCCTGCGAAATCAGGGAAGTCAGCACCGTGATTTCCGCATCGATGGCGCGCGGCTTCACATCCGTCATCGTATTGCCGGCGCGGTTGATCAGATAATACGCAAGCGGGGTACGCGTATAGACGACCCGTTTGGCGTTATTGAGTGCCGTAAAATAGAGGATGTTGTCGGTAAAGGAGACCTTGTGCGGAAACTCGGTTTCCTTCAGCAGTTCCACCTTGTACAGTTTGGCATGCGGGCTCGGGTCCACAAAGTAGAGCTTTTCAAAGTCCTTCTCCTCTTTTGAGAACACCTTCCCGTCTTCCAGCATGACCACGGACGGGTTGAATGCCGGATCGTAATCCTGATCGTCACTGTCGGCATAGATCAGCGTCTTGGCACCGATGGCGATGTCGCACTGATTCTCTTCCGCCAGTTTCAGAAGTGTCTTTACCGCATTGTCCGCCAGATAGTCATCCGGATCGCAGACAAGCAGATACTCTGTCGTGACGCTTTTCACCGCCAGTTCCAATACGGAGCCGTAACCGCCGTTTTCCTTGATAACGGAATGGAACAGCATTGGATCTTCCGCCACATAGCGATTGATGATGGCCTGCTCGTTTTTCGGTGAACCGTCGTTGACGATGAGCACCTCAAAACTGCCGTCCGCCTGTTTCTTCAGGGAATCCAGGCATTTGGCAATGTATTCTTCCACATTGTAAACCGGAATGACGATCGTGACTTTGCTCATAATACACCCCTATTTCCGTATGATGCGTTTATATGCCAGATACAG
Source organism: Erysipelotrichaceae bacterium (assembly GCA_045539425.1). Taxonomy (GTDB): domain Bacteria; phylum Bacillota_I; class Bacilli_A; order Erysipelotrichales; family Erysipelotrichaceae; genus RUG14871. Next base: position 11,406 of record JAZQFH010000008.1, on the reverse strand, counting down.
CTGCAACAGCTGTCTGTTCAGATAGATTCTGTCCTCTTTATAAGTATACAACATGTAGCGGCATTTCGGAAAATCCGGGAAATTCCTGCGGATCCACGTAAAAGTGGCATCGATAAAGCCGTCCACAAATGCCTTGTCCGTAAAAAACGGAAGCTTCTTTAAAGAGTAAAGGATGTTGATGGAAGAGAGGTATTTCAGCTCCTCATAGTATTTCTCAAAAGCCCCCTTCTCCCGATAAAAGGAGACGAAGCTTTCGCACATTTTCAGAATGTGATAGATCCGTTCGTTCTTCTCCTGGGTGATATTGTTCGGACGGTCAATCAGATAATCGTATAGCGGCTCATGCAGAAAACCGATCCTGTGCGCAAGATACAGCAGCTTCGGTGTGGTACCGAGGTCCTCCTGCACGTATCCCTTCGGATATTCGATGCCGTTTTTCTGGAACAGTTCGGTGCGGTACAGCTTGTTCCAGGCGCTGTTCCCCACATAACACAAAAGTTCCGGTGTCTCTTTCAAGTCGTAGATCTTCCCGTCTTCAAACGGAACGGAGCGCACTTCGCTCTTTCCGGTCGCCAGATAGTACTGATTGTAGTCAAAGATCAGAAGATCCAGCTCATCGCGTTCCGCGCGCGCTACGGCATGTTCCACCATTTCCGGTGCGACAAAGTCATCCCCGTCCACAAACATGACGTATTTGCTCTTAACCATCTTTAAAGCATAATTGCGCGCATCGCTTAAGCCGCCGTTTGGCTTATCGCATAAGATGAAGCGCGGATCTTTCTTACAGAAGCGCTCAGCGATGGATTTCGAGTTGTCTTTGGAGCCGTCATTGACACAATATACCGTAATATCCGAAAATGTTTGGACTCTTAAAGAATCCAAACATTTTTCCAGATATTCTTCGATATTATATATGGCTACGATAAGGCTTACCGTACTCATCCTAGCCTTCTCCGCCCTCGCCCGGCGTCGGTTCCGGTGTCGGTTCCGGCTCCGGTTCCGGTTCCGGTGCCACGTATTTGAGACGGTTGACCGTCAGGATAATTCCACGGGCTTCGGAAATCCGGTAATTACCTGCAGAAAGGGACTGGCTGATGCCTGTCACCACACCGTCCTGTGCCGGATCCGTTGTAGTCTCATCAACATAATTGATATTCTCACTTCCACCGATATTGGCCATGAAGCTGCGGTATTCATCCACGCTCGCAAATGTCGGAACATCGACTCTTTCTTCCGCAACATACTTCACCACCGTGACATAAAGGTTGGAGGAAACCTCACTCACTTTATACGTGCCGTTCATGGACTGTTTCAGTTCGCTTTCGCCGGCACGGTTGTCATCGATGACCGTTTCTTCCCTGACATCTGCCGTTAAGCCGTTGTTGGAGCAGAATGTTCTGTATTCATCCACACTCGCAAATGTCGGGACATTGATCGTCGGTTCCGGTCCCTTAGAGAATGTGACGACCATGGAGCCGTCGTTCTTGAAGCTGACGCTTCCGTTGGACGCGGAGTAGTTCTTTTCATTGATCATGACCGTGATGATGCGTCCGCTCGCTACGGAGTCGGAATAGACTTCACGGTAGGAGACATTGCTGCCCCAGTTGTTCTTGACCCAGCTTTCCACGTCGCTTCTGGAATAATTGAAGAAGTCCGCGAAGTCGATCGTAACGGCGCTGGCATCGCAATACGTCAGTTCCACCGTTTCCGTGATGCTGCTCAGCATCGTGTACGGTTCTACCGACTGGTTCATGACCATATTGGCGTATTCCTTATTGTAATTGGCGCTGGAGCTGTCAATCGTCGTGATCTTGACGCTGATTTCCGGATGTGCATCCATCCAGGCTTTGACATCACTCAGATTCATACCGACGAAGTTCGGCAGAGTGTATTTCTCCGAGCAGTCCTCGTATTCTCTGTTCTCTTCCAGCTTGCAGTTGATCTCATGCTTGACGACCCAGACTGTCAGTTCCGTCATCTCCTTGGTTCTGACACCGTAGGAGACACTCTGGGCAATGACCAGATTGTGACGGTAGTTCTCATCGTAATTCGCATCTCCGCGGCGGACTTCCACGATCTTGACGTTGATCCAGTCACGGTCCTTCGCCCAGGAGCGGACATCCTCAAGAGAATAGACGAATTTCATGGTCGGCATGATATCCGGCATTTCCGGATGGACCTGCTTCTCGTTATAGTGTTCCTTGACGACGAAATCATCGTAATAAGGATAATACGTATCATAGTCGGCACTGAAGGCATTCTTCAATGTCGTATCCTGCCAGAGATTCCGCTGAATGATGGCCTTGTTGTCTTCAATGGATCCGTTGTAGAGGCAATAGATCCAAAGCGGCAGCTGGACCGTGTCATTGTAATCCCAGGACGCATATCCCGTTAAGCGGGAGTTTGTGATTTTGAATAAACCGCTGACACCCATCGTCTTTCCTTCATATGTGGAAGACATGGATTTCAAGCCGAAGTTGATCAGCTGCGTGATCTGCTGGGCATTGAAGTTAGTACGGACGTTTTCGCCTGCCGCTTCAATGACTGCTAGGATCTTATTGACATCGCGCATTTCCAGCATCTTGGAGATCATTGCCTGAATGATCTTCTGCTGGTTCTGGATACGGTCAAAGTCTCCGTTCGGCATCGCGTGACGCTCTCTGGCCAGTGCCAGTGTCTGCTGGCCGTTGCGTTCCGCCCATCCGGCAACAACGTCGATCCAGTATTTGCCGCGGCCGTTGGAGTCATTCTCATATCCTGCCTGCTGTCCGATGAAGCGGACCGGGGAATAGAGGAAGAGGCCGTCCATGGCATCTACCATCTCAACCACTCCGTAGAAGTTCACTTCCACGTAGAAGTCGATTGTGACATCCATCAGATTCTGCACCGTATCGATCGTGCACTGACGGCTGATCGTTCTGGCATGGTTGATCTTGTCGGACTTATTGCCCTTATAGCAGGCAATCGGGACATAGCTGTCACGCGGAATGGAAGTCAGAGTGACTGCCATGCGCTTCGGGTTGAAGGTGGCGATCATAAGAGAGTCGGTTCTCTGCTCGTCCATACCCATTAAGAGGACCGTAAACGGTTCCTGTGTCAGATCCTTGTCGTTTCCGCCGAGGTTCTCCACTTCCATATCCTTGGAATAGGTATAGATAGTCTTGGTCTTCTCCAGATAGTCTTCGTAACCGTCATTGACGGAGAACATGGAATAGTAGTTATCCGGTAAAGCCGCCACATCCACACTGCCTTCAAACAGCGCAATCAGAAGATCGTTATAGGATTCATACGGCTTCATATCCAGATTCAGGCTGTTGTTTTCGATGACTTCGAGTGCCAGCGTATGACCGGCAACGAAGGATTCGTTATCGATATAGCCGAATTTCGTCAGCGGATCCAGATCATCGATCGATTTGATCTTCTCATCATCGTAGGTTACTAAGGCCACCGTATGGGTTTCCTTGATCACCACATCCGTCTCACTCATGTCATCAATCGTCTTATCGACGCGGCTCATGTAGGAAGAGCCGACATACGTCAGAACAAACATGACGGCAGCGAGTGCAATACCGATGATGCTGACGGCTTTTTTCTTGAATTTGTAGCTGAAGACGCAGATCACATCAATTAAAGCCACAAGCGCGGCGATCGCCACGATGGCGCCGATGATGAGGTTGCGCGACAGTTCGGTATACTTGGATACCTGTAAAATGAAATATCCGCCCACCAGTGTCTGTAATACGGCAAACACCAGCGTCACAATTCCCAGAATGTCAACTTTCTTATTCATGAGCAATACTCCTTACCCATTCTTCATGGTAGTAGGCCACTTCCAGCCGGTTGTCACGGACGACCAGCATGAAGTTCCCGTACGTCGGAAGATTCGAGGCATCATAGCCGGATCCTTCCTTCAGTTCGTATTTCCAGTTTGCTTTCACAAGATAGGCATCGTATTCACTGATTTCCTCATAATCCGTATCATTGGAATAGTCATGGACCATCGTCTTCCACTGATAGGTTTCCGGCATGTGCTCGACGCTTTCGATGGTGATTTCACTCACCGTCGGAAGATTCTCCACGCCGTAATCCTTCATGAGGATATCCAGATCGCTGTAGTAATAGTCCCTGGCACTCCAGGAGAAATTGGAATGGGTCGGGCCGAACACGTAATCCAGCCCGCCAACATCATAGCTTCCTCTCTTGTTACTCCAGGTGAAATAATCCGCAATGAAAGACCGGGTCACTTCTTTTGCCCAGTTACTGAGGTCTTCCGTTGTGATATCCTTTACACTATTGACTTCCCGGGCCAGGCTTTCATAGATGGATCTCTGAAACTGGGTCGGGTTATTTGGTATCTGATATAAATCGGTACGGTCCGAAACCGGGATCTTTTCCGGATTGCTCGGATCGTCCGCCGCTCCTTTGCCTAATCCGATCACAACACTTAAAACCGCGCCAAGGCATACAATTGCCAACAGCGCCATTGCGATCTCATATATCTTCTGAAGCGAGTTCTTGTTTTTCAACATAAAAAAATCATCTCCGTAGTACAGATTATAACATATTCATTTATTACTTTAGAATTAAAATCCCTTTGGGGGATATAAAAAACGGCCTGATTTGCCGTTTTTTCATCTTTTTTTCACGTCTAGAAGCGGAAATAGAGGAACGGATTGTAGCTGTTGTTGATCAGGAACATCACGCACACCGCCAGAATCCCCACTAAAAGCGCATCGTATACGATTCCCGTCACGACATTTTTGTTCATCCAGTCGAAGACAATCTTCAAAAGCGGAGTGCAGAGGATGATGCCTGCGAGATAGTAGATGATGAGATACGCATAGTTCAGCTCATTCATCATCTCAATCGAGAAGCGCGGGATGCCCGAGAACATCGCACTCAGAAACAGGCGGATCTGCTCGATGCTGCTGCAGTTGAAGATGACCCAGCCGATGACGATCAGTAACAGGCTGTAGATATTCCGCAGCACATACGCCCTCTTTAATACCTTCAGTAAGAACAGCTTTTCAATCACCAGGATCACACCGAAGTAAAGACCCCAGAGAATAAAGTTGTAGCTGGCACCGTGCCAGAATCCGGTCAATAGCCAGACAATGAAGATATTGAGAAACCATCTCCACTTTGCCACCCGGTTGCCGCCTAAGGGGATATAGACATAATCGCGAAACCAGCTGCCCAGCGAGACATGCCATCTTCTCCAGAAATCCGTAATGCTTGAAGCGATATACGGATAGTTGAAGTTTTCGGGATACGTAAAGCCAAACATGGAACCAAGCCCGATTGCCATATCCGAATAACCGGAGAAGTCAAAGTAGATCTGCAGCGTATAGGAGATTGCTCCGAGCCAGCAGAGCGTGGAAGTATACTCGTTCATCGGCACTTCCCGGAAGATGTGGTCGCTCACAACCGCAAAGCTGTTGGCGAAGATGATCTTCTTACCGAGTCCCAGGATAAAGCGTCTGAGCCCGTTGGCAAACTTTTCAAAGCTTTCCTTCCGCTTTTCGATTTCCTCTTCGATTGTTTCATAGCGGACGATCGGTCCGGCAATCAGCTGCGGGAACATCGAGACATACAGCAATAGATTCAGCGGATTCTTCTGTACCTTCGCCTTCTTGCGGTAGACGTCCACCACATAGGAAATCATCTGGAAGGTGTAGAAGCTGATGCCGACAGGAAGCGAGATCTCCAGCGTTTCAATGGACGTATGGAATACGTCATTGAGCAGCGTCACAAAGAAATTGGTGTATTTGTAACAGACAAGTAAGAGAATATCGATCTCCACTGTCAGAATCATCAAGAGTTTTCTTCCCTTCTTACTGCGGTCCATAAGCAGCGTCATGACATAGTCAAAAAGCACCTCAAAGACCAGAAGGAAGATCAGCTTCGGCTCACCCCACGAGTAGAATAACAGTGAGGCAACAAGCAGAATCAAGTTCCGCCATAAGCGGAACGGAAGAATATAATAACAGACTGCCGTAAGCGGCAGAAAATAGAACAGAAACGTGAGTGAGCTGAACAGCATAAACTATTCCACTCCGTTTCTGAACAGGTTAAAGTAATGAGACGTGTCATCCAGGAAGTAGTTTTCCGCCGTATACATGAACAGAATATTCTGGATGCCCTTCTCCTGAATAAAGGCGTCAATATTGAAGGCACCGTAACCGCCGGTCCAGTAGTAGTTCAGCGGCTGAATGAAGTAGATATGCGAGAAGTGGTTGCAAAGCAGTGGCTCCACGGCACTGGCATAGCTGTCCCCGATAATCAGAAGGTTCTCCTTGTCGCTTCCTTCCACCACAAACTCTTCCCAGTAGTGGTTGTTGGCGCCAAGGTAGTCATAGTAGTACTGCGTGGATTTATAGCTGAGCTGTTCCGGAACATTGTTCATGTTCTCCACCTTCTGCTCTTCGCCGTTGATATAAACCTTGTATTCCGGAAGATCAAAAGTATAGTAGTAGAACGGTTCGCTGTCCAGGATATACCCGGTTCTGCTTCCCATCGTGCCGGCCCACTGCAGCTGGTCATTATTCGTCTCAATTGTTTTCGGTTCCAGAATGCCGTCATAGCTGCCGAAGATCAGCTTGATGATATCGCAGTAGCCCTGATAGCTTCCTTCATAGTTCCAGTGATGATCCTGGGCATAGAAGAAGCGCTTGTAGTCGTTGACGTTATTGATCTGCAGTTCCGCATACGGAACTTCCAGTTCGTTCTTCAAAAGGTCATTATACTGACGCCCGTACGATTCCATGTTGTTCTTTTCATCGAACATATTGGTCTCATGCGCCTGGATCGGCTTATAGACATAGATGCCGACATCCGGGTAGTCCTTGGCCAGCTGATTGATCTGCTGGATCTTCTCACGGTAGCGCTCAATATAGCGGTCTTCCTTCTGCATGAGTCCCAGGATGACATAATTGGAATCCCCTACCTGATACAGGCCGGTATCCCCGATGGAGTTCAGAATGTAATCATCATCACTGATCGGGACAAACAGAGTCTTCGTCAGCTGATCCATCTTTTTCTTATAGGTGACTAACGTATAGCGCTCGATAAACTGGTCTGCCGTCGCGTTTTCCAAAAGATCCTGGAATGAGCCGTCCAGAAAGGACTGACGGGCAATGTCTTCGAATGTATAGAGGTTGCGCTTCTCGATCTGTGAGACCAGCTGAACCTCCTTGTAGCGCAGAATATAGATGGTGACTCCGCTCAGTAATGCGATCATGGCAAGCGAAAAGATCACATTGCGGATGGTGTTTAAGACTCTGTTGATTTTCTTTAAGGTTTCCATGCCTTTATTATATTTCTTTTTACCCTGTTTTCAAACCGATTTTAGATTAATCCTGCTCTGTGGTATAATTTTAAAAGATACGGGAGGCCTCTGATGAAAGGTATTATTCTGGCCGGCGGCAGCGGAACAAGACTCTATCCGCTGACCATCGTTACAAGTAAACAATTATTACCAATCTATGACAAACCGATGATCTACTATCCGCTTTCCACGCTCATGCTGGCAGGCATCCAGGATATCCTGATCATCTCCACACCAAGTGATCTGCCGCGCTTTCAGCAGCTGTTAAAAGACGGCAGCCAGTTCGGGGTACACTTGTCCTATAAGGAACAGCCGAGCCCGGACGGACTCGCCCAGGCATTCATATTGGGAGAGGAATTCATCGGGGACGATGATGTCTGTCTGGTATTGGGAGACAATATCTTCTACGGCAACGGCTTTACCCGCCTTTTGCGCAAAGCCAAAGAAAATCACGGACGCGCCACGATATTCGGCCAGTTCGTCAGAGATCCGCACCGCTACGGAGTGGTGGAGTTTGATGAGAACGGCAAGGTTCTTTCCGTGGAGGAAAAACCGGAACAGCCGAAATCCAACTATGCCATCGTCGGCCTTTACTTCTATGACAACCGCGTCGTGGAATTTGCGAAACATCTGAAACCGAGCCCGCGCGGAGAACTCGAGATCACCGACCTCAATAGGGTCTATCTGGAAAGAGGAGAGCTGGACTGCGAAGTGTTCGGAAGAGGCTTTGCCTGGCTTGATACCGGAACGATGAGTTCCCTGATGGAAGCCGCCAACTACGTCAAGATGGTGGAAGACGTTCAGGGCATCAAGATCTCCGTTCCGGAAGAGATTGCCTATAACAACGGCTGGATCAGCAAGGAGCAGCTCTTAGAGGCTGCCGAGATGTACGGCAAGTCCTCTTACGGAGAGCACTTAATCAACGTATCCAAGAGCACATATTATACAACCACCAAGGAGAAACACTGAGATATGAATTATCTGATTACCGGCGGAGCAGGCTTCATTGGCAGCAATTTCATCTTCCATATGATGAAAGCACATCCCGAAGATACCATCATCTGCGTCGACAAACTGACCTATGCAGGCAATCTGTCCACGCTCAAAGACGTGATGGACAAGCCGAACTTCCGCTTTCATAAAACCGATATCTGCGACAGGGAAGCCGTCTACGCCGTCTTTGAAGAAGAGAAGCCGGATGTCGTCGTCAACTTTGCGGCGGAGTCCCACGTGGACCGCTCCATTGAACATCCGGAGATTTTCTTAGAGACCAACATCATCGGCACCAGCATCCTGATGGATGCCTGCCGCAAGTACGGCATCCGCCGCTATCATCAGGTTTCCACGGATGAAGTTTACGGTGATCTGCCGCTGGACCGTCCGGATCTGTTCTTTACGGAAGAGACCCCGATCCACACCAGTTCCCCCTACTCTTCCTCCAAAGCTTCCGCGGACCTTCTGGTTTTAGCCTACTTTAGAACCTACGGGCTGTCGGTGACGGTAAGCCGCTGTTCCAATAACTACGGCCCCTACCACTTCCCGGAAAAGCTGATCCCGCTGATGATCATCAATGCCCTGCATGATAAAAAACTGCCGGTGTACGGAGAAGGAATCAATGTACGCGACTGGCTGTACGTGGAAGATCACTGCCGCGCGATCGATCTGATCTTACAGAACGGAAGGGTCGGCGAAGTCTACAATATCGGCGGACACAACGAAATGCGCAATATCGACATCGTGAAGATGATTCTGAAAGAGCTCGGCAAGCCGGAAAGTCTGATCACCTTTGTGACGGACCGCAAGGGACACGACCTGCGCTATGCGATCGACCCGACCAAGATCCACAACGAACTCGGCTGGCTGCCGGAAACCAGATTTGCGGACGGCTTAAAGAAAACCATCGACTGGTATCTTACCCATGAGGAATGGTGGCAGAACATCATTTCCGGGGATTACCAGCAGTATTATGAAGAAATGTACGGAAAACGGGAGGAACGCAAGTGAAATATGATGTCATCATCGTCGGAGCCGGTTATGCCGGAGCCGTCATGGCAGAGCAGTTTGCCTCCGACGGAAAGAAAGTTCTCCTGTTAGAGAAAAAGAACCATATCGGCGGCAACGCCTATGACTATATGGATGAAACGGGAATCCGCATCCACCAGTACGGACCGCACCTCTTCCACACCAACGAGAAGGAAGTCGTCGACTACCTTTCCCGCTTTACGGAATGGTATCCGTATGAGCACAGAGTCCGCGGACTGATCAACGACCGCTTTGTCCCGATTCCCTTTAACCTCACTTCCATCGAAGAACTCTTCGATAAGGAAACAGCGGAGAATCTGAAGGCGGAGCTGATTGCCGAGTACGGCATGGAAAAGAAAGTCCCGATCCTGCAGCTGCGCAAGAGCGAAAACAAAAACGTCAGGGAACTGGCGGAATTCATCTTCGAAAAAGTCTTCAAGTATTACACGATGAAGCAGTGGGACTACACCATTGAAGAGCTGAGCGCCACGGTTACGGACCGCGTCCCGGTCTTTGTGAGCTATGACGACCGCTATTTCCAGGACACCTACCAGATGATGCCGAAAGAAGGCTTCACAAAGATGTTTGAAAAGATGCTAGAGAGCGAAAACATCGAGATCCGCCTGAACACGGAAGCCAGAGATGTCCTCCGCTTCGATTTTGATAACAACAAGATCTACTTCGAAGAGGAAGAATACAACGGACCGCTCATCTATACCGGACTGGCAGACGCCTTATGTGACTACCGCTACGGCAAGCTTGAATACCGCTCCCTCTACTTTGAGCAGAAGACACTGGAAGGAACGTATCAGTGCGCCGTCACCTGCAATTATCCGACTCCGAAAGAGATCCATCCGTTTACACGGATTACCGAATACAAGCTCATGATGGAGAATACAGAGAATCCGCAGACGGTGATCCATGTGGAATACCCATACCGCTATGATGCGGATGCCGAAAAGGGAAACATCCCTTACTACACGGTCTTTACCGATGAGAACAAAGCCAGATATGAGAAGTACCGCGAAGAACTTGGCAGATTTGAAAATCTGATCTTACTGGGCAGACTGGCGGAATTCAAATACTACAACATGGACGCCATCACCAAGGCGGCTCTGGACTGCTATAACAAACTGAAATAACAACATGGGAGTGTAACGAAATGAAGTGATTCACAATCGTTGCACTTCCTTTTTTGACCGTTTGTCTGCAGTTTAGAAGCTTAACTGGTGATTTCTCCATTTTGATGGGGGAATAATATAAAAAATGCCCATTTCAGGACATTATAAAAATAACTGTGATGTTTTGGTCTGTTTTATGCAGGGAATTCCTGCTTCCTAAACTGTTTACTGTGATACTTCTTCAGGTTGAATCCGATCACTGTCAGCGTTATTTCCAACTCAACTTTCAATTTCCCTCTGCGGTGCAGCCTGATGTAGCCGTAATCCTGCTTTAGAATCCCAAATACTCCTTCCGCATAGATCGACCGCTTCTGCCGGTGAACGACACCTTCCTCAGAATCCAGAAGCTTCTTCGCGTTTTCTTTTAACTCCTCTAAGATGTAATTCTTCTGTATCTCTCTGCCGTTCTCTGACTTCGTGCATTCGGATCTGAATGGACATCCCTCACATTCATGACATCTGTAATGATTCGTGATCTTGAGATATCCGTCTTCTTCCCGGTGATTCTCTTTTTCAAAGACCAGCTCTTTTCCTTCCGGACAGATGTATTTCTCTCCATCAAAACAGAAGTTGAGCGCATTGTATTTCGATATTCCCTTTTTCTTCTCCAGCCTGTAGGTGTTGTATTTCACATATGCGTTTATGCCATGTTTCAGTAAATACATGTAGTTCGTATAACTTCCGTATCCCGCAGCCGCTATCACATTCGACGGATATCTGCCATAGTCTTCCTGATATCTGTCTACCGTCAGCGGTAATGTCTTACTGTCTGCCCGCTCATTACTTACATAGATCTCCGTAACGTATTCATCCGTTACTGCTGCCTGCAGGTTATATCCCGGCTTAAATACTCCGGTATTATTGTAGTAATCGTAT
>JAZQFH010000007.1:0-7126 GCA_045539425.1 Erysipelotrichaceae bacterium | reverse complement strand
AATACTCTTTCCAGAGTTTATTGCGCACTTCGGGATAATCTCTTTTGATCAGTCTTGAAGATGCGCTCTTATAGGCATTGATGAACTTGGACAGTTCACTGTTTGGCTGTGCCTTGAACATGATATGAACATGGTCCACGTCATGATTCCATTCCAGAAGAGTAATGTTGTAGGAGGGAGCGATCTTTTCAAATATACTTTTAGCGAAATCAGAGATCGTATCATCAAAGATTCTACGGCGATATTTCACAACGAGAATGAGGTGGTAGTACATTGCGAATACCGAATGATTATTGTTATCCAATTTCATATATTTTATGCGCCTTTCCTTATCCTACGACTGATTATATTATATCACATTTCTACTGCGAATTCATCCCCGCCCTTACACTTTTTGTAGGAGGACGGGGACTTCTTCGCAATTACGTTAAAACCGTTCTGCCTGGCCAGCTCTTTGAGCTCTTCCATATATTCCAAAGTCGGCTCCTTAAAATCACGGTACTGCTGCCGCACTCCGAAGTGGCGGTATTTTATCAGCTTGTAGCGGATGTCTTTTTTTAAAAGATAAGGCTTTAGAATCTTTCCGGCAACCTCAATGGTTTTTTCACTGCTTAGGCTATGGGGAATGCAGACGGTACGGATCTCTTCCAGCTTATCCACCGAAGCGAGATATTCCAAATTGTGAAGTACCATGGAGATGGAAGAGCCGGTCAGCCATTGATGGCGCTCTTCATTATCCGCTTTCACATCCAGCATGACCCCGTCCGTAACTTCCAAGAGTTCCGGATGGCTTTTGAAATCATAGGAGCCGTTGGAGTCGATCAGGGTGGATAACCCGTGCTGTCTAGCTATGGTAAATAATTCTCTGACCACATCTGCCTGCAATGTGCATTCCCCGCCGGATACCGTGATCCCGCGGATAAACGGCAGATTATCTTTCACTTCTTCCCAGATTTCCTCCGCACTCAGATACGTGACTTTCGGAGAAGCGTCATGCGGACAGGTCTTAATGCAGGTGTCGCAGCCGCAACATATTGTCTTATCCCATACCACTTTACCGTCCACAATAGTGAGTGCCTGCACGGGACAGGTGGCAACACAAGCCCCGCAGTTCTGGCACAGATGGATCGTTTCCGGATTGTGGCAGTAGCGGCAGTTGAAGTTACAGGACTGGAAGAAAACTGCTGTCCGGTTTCCCGGTCCGTCCACGACGCTGCTTGGGATGATCTTGTTGACGGGAGCCTTATTCATCAAAGGTCCTGACTTTCTTCTCCGTCATATGTCTGGCCGGAGTCTTATCCACCACGAGTGCCGCGGAGTCATTGGCAACGGCTTCGCCCTGTTTCAGTTTTTCGACTTCGGATTTCTTCATTAAATAACCGGTCACGCGGATCAGATCTCCGCTGCCGAGATACGTGGACATGTATTTCACGCCGACCTTGAAGCCGCCTTTGAAGATGTCCAGCAAGGCATCCAGGTTGCGGAAGGCTGTCTCGTCAAAGGGGAAGATGTCTCCGACTCCGGACGGGAAGAAATGATGGTAGAGGCCGCAGTTTCTTAAGTGGGCATAGAGTTCCGGCTCATCACCGTAGGCAATCCGCGTTCCGGCGGAGTTGCCTTCATCATTATCCGCTCCCACCTGGGAGTGCATGACAAAGTGGTGTCTGTAGGAATACGGGCAGTAATGGTTCATGACGGCGTTCTCGATGGTTTCGAGAATCTTAACGCCTAACTGATCCGCTTCTTTGTCGTGTCCCATGCGTCCGCTCTTACCGTCTTTTGCCATCAGGTTATTGACGCATTCGCAAAGACCCACCAAGCCGAATAAGCCGACGAAGCGGTCCGCATGAACGAACCCTTCCTTCACCATCCAGTCGGAAGAGAAGAAGGCGCGGTTTTCCACAACGTTACGGATTTTGGCATCCATGAATTTCAGCTGGGTGTTAATGCAGAGCGGCAGCCTGTTTTCAAAGAAATCGGCAGAGTTTTCACAGTGTTCGGAAATCGTACCGAGTCTTAATCTGGTAAGGGTGTAGGCGCCGCCGCCGATCAAGAGTCCGTTGTAACAGGAGGCGATTCCGTAGTTTTCACCAACCGTATCCTTATAGAAGCTGTCCAGCGCAAAAGCGGGGTTGGCGCATTTGAGAGCGCTGTATAACGCTTTCTTTGCGAATTCATCCGGTGTGACTTCCGGGTCATAGCGCAGCGACATGTTCGGTGTGATATTCTGCAATTCCGGCATCAGCTCCAGAAGGATGTTTCCCGTGACGGATTCTTCCGGTCCGATATTCGCCTGAACGAAGCTGTCGGACATGGTGCGGTCGATACTGATGAGGAACCAGCGGAGAATGTCTTTGGCTTTCTCATATTCTTCCTTTACGACAAACTCCTCAAGCAGATCATCGAGCCGTCCCAGAAAGACCGGGAAGCGGTCGATGGAATGGGCGTTATGGTAGAAGATCAAAAGGGAGTTGACAGCCTCAAAGAGATTCTGCGGCGGATCCAGGCGTAAGAAGGAAGACCCTTCCTTCAGGAATTTCTTATAGTCCGGCAGGATGTAGCGCGGACATTTCGGCCCGTGTCCTTCATGCAGATCGGAAATCTCCCGGCTTTCATCCAGAATGTAGAATTCTTCCGGTGTTCCCTCCGGATAATCCAATAGATTCTCGGCATATTTTGCCAGTGCATCCGTTCTCTGCCAGTAGGTCAGAGTTCTGTCATTCATGATCGTTTCGATTTCTTTTTGATACTGCTTCATTTCACTCATAAGCAATCTCCTCTATTAAGATACTTCTATTATATCTGTTTTACGGAAGCAGCCAATTGTTTCTGCCTGGAATTCCGGATGAATAATCCCGTGAATGTCTTTCATCTTGCGGAAGTGATGTTGTTTATGAGAGAAGCGGATTTTATAATGAAAGTAGGAAAACAAGGAGAACATCATATGTATATTCGCTGTAAGCAGATTTATTTTGAAGATGGCGTAAAAGACGGCTATCTCGTCGTGGAAGGAAAGAAAACCGTCGGCTTTCTGGATAAGTGCGCTGAGGTGGCGGATTATGTCGACTACTCAGATTACCGCATCATTCCGGGTATCTTCGATACGCATAACCACGCTTCGCATGGCTACAGCCCGGCCGGATTAAACGGCGGGGAAGCGGAAGTGCTGGGTTATCTGAAAGGATTGGCCAGCTGCGGCGTGACCAACGTCTTCCCTACGATTGAATACCATAAGGGAACCGGCTCCTATCACCGCTTAGTGGAGATGTCCAAACGGGAGAATGACGGCGCCACGATTCTGGGCATCCACTCGGAAGATACGGAACGTTTGGGACACAGAGTCGGAGAAAACGGCATTGAAATCGGCGAAAGACCGATCGATATGGAACTCGTACGCGATACCTGGGAGCAGAGTGAGGGCATGCTGAAACTGTGCGGCATTGCGCCGGAGCTGCCGGGAGCGGATGAAGCCATTGAATATCTGACTTCCAAAGGCGTACGCGTTGCCTTCATGCATTCGGAATGTAATTATGAGCAGGCCATGGAAGCATTCAGAAAAGGTGTCAGCGTCTCAACACATACGGCCAACGTCATGCGCGGCATTCACCACAGAAGAATGGGCGGCCTGGGTGCCTGCCTGCTGGATCCGGATCTGAATACGGAGATCATCTGTGACTTCCTGCATATTTCCCCGGAAATGATCGAACTGATGTTCCGCGTCAAGCAGAATGACGATAAATGGATGATGATCTCGGACAATGTGTCCGTTGCCGGTGCACCGGAAGGGAAGTACCGCCCGAGTGATCCGGACAGTGAGAGATATCATATCGTCACGCCGGAAGGCTTCTGCCTCGATCCGAACGGCAGACTCTCCGGAAGTACAAAACCGGTCTTGTTCGGTATTAAGAATCTTGTCACCAAATTGAACAAGCCACTGGAGAAAGTGATCCGCATGGCGTCCCTGAATCCATGCCGCACGTACGGTTTCGACAAAGAAAAGGGATCGATCCTTTTAGGCAAGGATGCGGACCTGGTGGTCATTGATGACGATTACAACTGCATCGCAACCTATGCCAACGGCAGAAAGGTTTACGACTGCACGGTGGATAAAAATCTCTTCAATGAAGCGTTCTTAAAAGAGTACCGGATGGAAGAGTAGGAGAATCTCCAAAGAATAAAAAAAGACGGGAAGTCAGCTGACTTCCCGTTTCGTCTATTTGGTATGGAATAATTTCTTGGTGCGGTAAACCGGTTCAAAGGTAACCTGCATACCGAGCTTGCGGTACATCTCTCTGTCACCGTTGGAAAGGATGACCGTGGAGTGTGCCTGCGCATCGTTGAGTTTCGGCAGATATTTCAGTGCCTTGTCTGCCATCGGATTCATCGTAGCGGAGATACTTAAGGCTAAGAGCACTTCATCAAGATGGAAGCGCGGGTTGTGATTGCCTAAGCGGTCGACTTTCAGTTTCACGACCGGCTCGATGATGTTCGGCGAGATCAGCATGATATCGTCATCGATGTGAGCCAGATACTTTAAGGCATTCAGAAGTGCTGCGGCACTTGCGCCGAGCAGTGTGGATTCCTTGCCGGTGACCATATGTCCGTCACTGAGTTCAATCGCTACGCTCGGTAAGCCCGTCGCATCGCGTTTTTCGAGCGCTGCACTGACGCATGCCCTGTCAAGCGGTGTGAGTCCGACCTGGTTCATTAAGACCTCGATTTTGTTTAAGGCACTCGGAGAGTTGGTCAGTCCCGTTTTGTATTCGACTAAAGCCGCATAGTAACGGCGGATGATCTCATCGTAGCTGGCCTGTCTGGCTGCTTCATCGTCGGAGATACAGTAGCCGATCATGTTGACACCCATGTCCGTCGGGGATTTATACGGGGATTCTCCCATGATCTTGGTAAGGATCGTGGAGAGGACCGGGAACACTTCCACGTCACGGTTGTAGTTGACCGTGAGCTGTCCGTATGCCTCCAAATGGAACGGGTCGATCATATTGACGTCATCAAGATCTGCCGTAGCTGCTTCATAGGCCATGTTGATCGGATGCGTGAGCGGGATGTTCCAGATCGGGAACGTCGCAAATTTGGCATAACCGGATTGGATTCCGTTTTTGTAGTCATGATACATCTGGCTCAGACAGGTAGCCATTTTACCGCTGCCCGGACCCGGTGCCGTCACGACGACCAGCGGCCGTTCGGTTTCGATATATTCGTTCTTTCCGTATCCTTCATCGCTCAGGATGAGGTTGAGATTGGTCGGATAACCTTCAATCGGATAATGGATAAATGTTTTGATTCCCAGCTGGCTGAGCTGATCGCGGAATTTGTTGGCATTGGACTGGTTGGCATACTGTGTGATGACAACGGAGCCGACAAAGAGTTCCATGCCGTGGAAGGCATCGATCAGACGCAGTACTTCCTGGGCATAGGTAGTGCCGTAGTCGCCGCGGATCTTGTTCTTTTCAATATCGTTGGCATTGATGGCGATGACGATCTCCACCTGGTCACGGATATTGCTGAGCATCTTGACCTTGACGTCCTGTTCGAAACCCGGTAAGACACGGGATGCGTGTCCGTCATCGAACAGTTTTCCGCCAAACTCCAGATAAAGCTTGTTATGGAACATATTGACGCGTTCCATGATCTTTTCTGACTGGATCTTAATGTACTTCTCTGTATCAAAAGCAACTCGTTTCATACCTGCACCCCCTCAAAACAAATAACGAATACATTATAACATGGCAAAAAGAGGGCATGTTATAATAATTTCATGGAACTTGGAAAGATATATAAAAAGACAAACGAGACATCTTATACGCTTGGGGCATCTCTCACCTATGAACTGCTCGACCGCAAGGGAGAGATGGCGGAACATATCTATTTTCATCCGGATTTCCAGTCTTCCGAGATGTATGACACCTTTGTGGAGATGTGCCGGGAGCGTCATATCCGCTACAGCATCAACGAGAAGATCTTCCGCCGGCTGAGCGATAAGGAGAAATGCCTTGTCATCGGGGAATTCCGGAAGTATGAGAATGAGATCGATCTCTCAAAGAATCACCTTGTCCTTCACAATATCAGCAATATGGGAAACCTCGGTACGATCCTGCGTACCGCCATCGGCTTCCATATGGAGGATATCGTCCTCATCCGTCCGTCCTGCGACATCTTTGATCCGAAGGTGATCCGGGCAACGATGGGTGCGCTCTTCCAGATCCGCTTCCGCTATTACGACAGCTTTGAGGAATACCGGAAGGAAGCCGGAGAGCGGGAATACTACTGCTTCCGCTTAAATGGATCGGAAGATCTGCGGAAAGTAAAAAAGGTTTCACATTATTCCCTGGTGTTCGGGAATGAGTCCAGCGGCCTGCCGAAAGAGTTCGATCAGATCGGCAAGGGAGTTCTGATCCATACCGCGAAGACAATTGACTCACTGAGTTTGCCGGTGGCGGTCAGTATCGGTTTATATGAATTTACAAGAGGGGAATAACATGCGCCGAAGTGACAGGGAAGTATGTGACAGAGAGCGGATCAGAGAGATTCTGGAAGGAAATGATGTAATACGCATCGGCTTCTATGATCCAAAGGAAAAGGAAGTCTATATCGTTCCGGTGAATTACGGCTATGAATGGAAGGAAAATGAGCTGATCTTTTACTACCATGGCGCATCCTCCGGCAGAAAAGCGGAGCTCTCACTCTCCAGTCCCGAAGTCGGCTTTGAAATCGACAGGGAAAACGAGCTTGTGGAAAATGAAATCGCCTGCAGGAATTCCGTAACATATCAGAGCATCATCGGCAACGGAAGCATTGAAATCCTGAAAGATCCGTCAGAAAAACTGCACGGACTAAAGATCCTGATGAAGCATATCACCAAAAAGGAAGACTGGCAGTTTGACGAGCGGATGGTACAGGCGGTAGCCGTTTACCGACTTGCGGTAACGAAATACAGCGCGAAGGAAAAAGCGAAGCGAAGGAAAAAGTATAACTTGCCAAAGTAAAATCCGGTAATTAGGAAGGAAAGAAATTTGGCAGAATAAATAGAGTATTGAGCGGAATCTGCTGTCACAGTAAATTCCGCTTTTCATCATAAAGCAGCGAGAAAGATACGAAAGAAGCTGTT
>JAZQFH010000006.1:0-34587 GCA_045539425.1 Erysipelotrichaceae bacterium | reverse complement strand
GGGGCTGTTTAAAAACCTCGAATTAAAATGATTCGGGAGTTAAAGGTTAACAGCCCTTTTTTTAATGGAAAAGAAGTAAAAAAGCCCAAGGGAATCGAACCTGAGGGCTTTTGGTAAAATAATCTCGTACCAGGAGACTTTTACTATGACTAATTTTACCACAAGGGAAACCTTTCTTGTCCCTTCCTTTGAGTTAGACCTTCAGGAAAGGGAAAAACTTGACCGTTTTCTACTGCTTTTAGAGAGATCCAATGTAAAGGAATTTTTTCCGAAAAAGAGTGGAATAGATCTACTGAGGGGAGGAAGACCCTCCTACAATCCATATGATCTGCTTGCGACCATACTATACGGATTTGCGTTTCGCTCTGCCACTTTAAGAGAGATGGAAACATCGTGTAAATATGATCTGAGATATATTTATCTGATGCAGCAGAGAAGACCAAACTATGTTGTATTCGGTAATTTCATCAATGAGGTGATCAAGCCAAATAGAGAAGAGATATTCAAAAGGATCGTCAATGAAATTGTGAAAGAGACTGGAATAACACTGGATGACTGTTTCATTGACGGAAGTAAATTCGAAGCTGATGCCAATAAGTATAAATTTGTTTGGAAACCAACCACTTATCATGAACATCTGTCAGACAAAATCCGTGTTTTCCTGAGGGAAATGAACCTGCAGAAAAATGTTCCGGAAAAAGGGATCATATCTTCCGAGGTGATAGCCAGAAAACTGAGTGACTTAGCGGTAATGGTGAGTACGGATATTTCTTTGAAAAAGAAATATGGTCAGCTTTATGGATACCTTGAGAAAGCTCTGGAATACGAGGAAAAAGAAAGAATATGTGGTCCGGACAGGAACTCCTACTACAAGACGGATATCGACGCCACGGCCATGACTTTAAAACAGGATTATTATTCAGGGTTAGGATCGAATATGCACGCAGCTTACAATACACAGTTAGTGGTGTCCAAAGGAATCATCTGTTCTTATTATGTTTCGCAATCCAGGAATGATATTGATGATTTTGTCCCTGTTTTAGAGGCTTTTTATGACACTTTTGGCTTTTATCCCGTCAATGTCTGTGCTGATTCCGGATATGGATCTCTGAATAATTATCGCTTTCTCAAAGAACATCATATCGGCAATTACGTTAAGTATTACACTTTTGACGGAAACGTTACAGGTAAGAATCCGGACCGTTATTTTCTTAATGAAAACGAGACCATCACCTGCCTGAATAATCTTACCGGCAGTAGAGTAGAGATCGAAGGAAGACATCCCAGAAAAGCAGGCAGCACATTCTATATGATTGAAGGCTGTCAGACATGTCCTTTCATCTTGTATTGTAATAGGTTTACGGCACACAAAAATGAGAACTATAAAATCTTTGAAGTACAGGAGGAACTGACTTTTTTCAAGCAGGAAGCTTTTGACAATCTTCTCACTCCGAAAGGGATCGAGTTGCGAGTGAACAGATCATCGCAAGTGGAAGGTGCTTTTGGTGTCCTCAAGGAAGATCTTCCTTATACAAGGCTCAGAAGAACGCGTTTGCCTCAGGTCGAAACGGAATTCATGCTTACTTTTTTAGGCTTTAATATCAGAAAACTGTTCCGTCATTTTTCAGGAAAAGCCAGCTTTACCTATTGGATTATGCCGAAGGATCTGGAATCGGAAGTAAAGAAAAAGCCCTCTGCGAAAAGATTATCTAAAAAAGCTTCAAAGAAAAAGATTGATTCCGTGAATGAGAAAGCGAGAGATTACGACTATAAATCTGTTAATCGCAAATAATAAAAAAGGGCTGTTTACCCTTTACTCTCGTATCATTTTTGATCCGAGGTTTTTAAACAGCCCCTTTGTTATTTCTGAATATGGACGATAACTTCCGTTGAGAGGAAGACGCTTCCCTTGACATTCTGATAGGCCACGGTATTCTTGCTGCCGCCGTAGTCACCGACCAAAACGGTATAGTTCTGAAAGCCGTTCTGCTTCAGATACTGCTCGATCCGCTCCTTGATGACACTTGCTTCCGTGTCGCCGTTTTTATAGATGTCCGCAAAATCCGGCAGAACACCTTTGTCCTTCGGCCCTTCGGAGTACGTCAGGGTGACCTCCGAACCATACGCCACTTCCTGCCCTGCCGCAACGGACTGGGTGAGAACTTCGTTGGCTCTGTGGTCTTCCGACGGTCCGGCGGAGACCCATTTGACATTCAGGTGACTGTAGGCGGAATCCGCTTCCACTTCCTGACGCGTCTTGCCGACAAATGACGGCATCTGAAGCGACTGGCCGTTGGAGATCTTAAGATAGATCACATCATCCCTGACTTCCTGGGCAAAGATGATGTCTTTCGGCTGCATCGTAGAGTTATCGTATTCTCTGCTCTCTTCAATACGGAAGGAAGGTGCCCCCTGTTCATAGGCGGTTTTCAGATCCTTCTCCAGATCCGCCCTGCTCTTTCCGACATAGTTTCCAAGCTCGAACCTGCCCAGCGATTCCACATAGGAGATCGTCGTGCCTTCTTCCACCCGCTCTCCCTTATGGTCATAGGAGACAAGTGCTCCCTTGGCAAGAGAGTCGGAATAGCGGTAGGCACTGATGCGGTGCGGCAGATTGTTGGTAATGCAGAATTCCAGCAGCTCTTCCACCGTGCTGTAGTTTCCTACCGTCACAAATCTTCCGGAAGAGTAAACCACCGTAATTGTCGCATCCAGCGCAACTTCCCCGCTTGCACTCTGCGAAATGATCAGATCCTTTGAGTAGGTATCGCTTTCTTCCGCACTGAGTTTCAGCGTCAGATTTGCGCCTTTTTTATTGATTTCCTCCACATCCTTCTTCAGTAATTCATAGTTCTTACCGGTATAGTCTTCGATCTCCGGCATTCCCAGCGAGATCGTGACGCGGATCGTGGAGCCGTCATTCAGCGTCCCTTCCTTCGGGGAGTTGGAAATGACGTAGTTCTTTTTCACCGTAGAGGAATACTTCTCTTCGAAGTTCACCTTCACGCGGTCGTCAATGCTCTCCAGCCAGTTCAGAACATCCATCTTTGTCTTTCCTTCAAAGTTCACGGCTTCCACCGGTTTTCCCAGCGAATAGGTCAGAACGATGGAGGAGGATTCCTCGATCATGCTCTTCGGGCTGACGGACTGACGGACAAGATTCCCCTTTTCAATGGTTGTGCTTGATACAAAGGAGAACTTGATGGCGATATGATTCGCATTTCCCCAGGATGTCGCCTCATTCCGGGTATAGGAAGAGAAGTCCGGAACTTCGATCAGAACCGGTTCCGCCTGCTTTTCTCCCAGCGAAATCTTAAAAATCAGAAGCTTGTTGCGGCGGACTTTCGTTTCCGTCGTATTGACGGAGATGAATTTCCCGCTCTCTACCGTGGAAGAATTCTCATATTCATAGGAGACATCCTGCAGCTTGTTTTCCGCCACAAAGCTTTCGATCTCCGTAAATGTCATCCCCGTAAAATCGGGAAGTTCCACTTCCACCATGGGGTCCGCTCCCAGCGAGATAACGATGCGTACCGGATCCCCTTTACGGATCTGCGTATCTTTAACAGGTTCCTGCGAGATCACCATCTTTTTTTCCACCGTTTCCGAATAGGTGTATTCGTAGCTGACTTCCGTCTTGTTCTCAGACGCCCAGAGAACAACGCTGTCTTCCCGGGCATTGCTGAAATCCGGCATGACGACGATCTTTTCCGGAAACAGAAAGATTTTTGCACTCAGAAAGAGGACAAGCAGACCCAAGAGTCCGATTCCCCCTTTGATCAGAAGATTCGTTTTATCTTTCATAAGCGCCTTTCTAGGAAACGATCAGATACATTCTTCCATTGCCTTCCGTTTCCCTGATTTCATAGCGGTCTGTCTTCCGGGCAAACTCATGATAGCTGTCATAGAGATGGAAGAATTCATGATACTGCGTGCCGTCCTGTGTGATCTCCTCACTGATGTAGAATTCATATTCCCCTGCACTCAGCGAGCTCAGATCCATTGCTGTTTCAAACCAGCAGGAGGAATAGGAGAATTCACTCTCTTCCAATAGGTCATCGATGCTGTACATCTCTTCAGCCAGTGACATCCTCTCTTTGCGCACAACACTGCCGTTTTGCACCAGATAGATATCGTAAACCGGCTGGTTCTCTGCGGTATGATCAACACCGTAGAGGTACAGGTATCCCTTCAGAGAAAGCGTTCCCTCATCCAGTTTTGCTTCAAAGAGCGAATAGTTGGTGTTGCGGAAGGTCGGCTTATTTACCAATGCCGCATACTGTGCAATTTCATTTTCCAGTAAATCTACATTGATTTCATAGACCGACAATTCACGGATGACTTTATCAATGCTGATGACTTTTTGTAAGCCGTTTGTTTCAAGTGTGATCCGCTCCGGTACATAGCCAATCTGGCTCTGCGAAAGCGATGTCTCACCGCTGTACTCTGTTCCCTTGCCGTCATTGACGGTTGTCAGAATCCTGGCGCGGTAGTCTCCCTCCTCCAAAGCGGAGAGGTCGATTTCCTGATCATACCAGGCATATTTGTAATTCACGCCGTCCATCAGCGAGTATTCATAGGCGCCTTCAATGCCGTCCTCATGCGAGTAGACATTTAAGTCATAGGTGATTTCCTTCTTGGTGTTGATCTCCGTCAGAATCAGCTTCCGGCTGATGCGGTCTCTGTCACTGTGGGTGACTCCCTGAATGACAGCGGTTCCGCTGATGTGGAGTTTGCTGCCGTTCCAGTAGATGGATTTGATAGAGCCGGTCGACGGCTGTGCGCCAAGACGGATCGTTCCGTAAATGAAGTAGATCTTTCCGTCTTCCCTCACAAAGCGTTCGAGTTCACTGACTTCCGAAGTATCCGGCAGCCTTTCGAACTGCAGGGATTCATCGTGAACATAATTCACTTTCGGGTATCTCAAGCGGAGGATCATCTCGTATTTTCCCTCCGGAATGCCGGTGATTTTTAACCCGCTGGCACTGAACCCGGTATATTCATAGGCCATATCCTTATGGCTTTCGTTTGTATTGTAGGAAGTATTCGACAGCGGGAAGACGTATTCCTGCGAGGAATTGGCGTCCTTCAGAACGAGTTCGTGGACGATATCGGACGAAGCACGCGAGGAGATTCCCTTCTGATAGCCGTAACCGCTCAGATTGATGCCGCTCTTACCATAAGTGAAGTTGCTTAAGCCAATCTGATCCCCGCCGCTTAAGAGTGATCCCTGGACCACCATCGTCACGCCGGCAGGAGAATATCTGCTTTCCGAAATGACGTTGACCTTGCTCTTATCCACATACAGCACGCTGTTGAGGAAATTGTAGGTCTTGCGCTCATTGGTGTTTCTGTCATAGGCCGGTAAGGACTTATCGGCATTCAGGTCACTGGAGGACTGCAGCTGATAGAAGCCGTTTTCCTCTCCGTTCAGAATCAGCACATGATCTTTCTGATAAGTCGAGCCGTAGTTGGCATAGAACGACACCGCTGATGAAGCAGACGGAGACGTGCGGAACGGTTCCTTGAAGCCGTTGCTGTCATTCACAACACCCAGACGGTAATTCCGGTAGTCCACAAGTCCGTTCATCTTATCAAACATGTAGGCGCGGCACGCCACTTCCAATCCCCAGTACGGGTCGGAGGCATATTTCACGTTAAATCCGCTTCCCTTGGAGCCAAAATAGGCACCGAAGAAGAGCGAGCTGTCCGTCTCAAGATATTTTCTGAGGTTCAAAGACGCCATCTGATTCACGCAGTCCGCCACATTCGCATATTCCGTAGCGGCGCCCGTATCGGCATCATAGGCACTCCAGCCGAACAGATTGTACTTGCTTCTGGCAATCTCGCTGATGCCGAAGTTGGACTCGTGGGTGGCCAGGGAATACAGCAATAATGCATTGACGCCATAGCGGTCCTGACAGTCAAAGAAGACCTGAGCGCTGCCGCTCGGATAAAGGACCGATTTTGAATTCGCGATCACGTTCTGAATATAGTTGTCAAATGTTGCCGGATCGCAATAGCTCTTGGAGCGTACCGGCAAGAACATGTAGTAGTTGTAATAAGTATGTTCATTCTGGGTGCATGCAATATCGGTATAGTAATGGATGTAGTCGTTGGTATAGTACACTCCGCCTTCCTGCATCCAGTCCTGATCCGCCGGAGCCATGGCCAGATCCATCATCAGCCTGCCGTTGAACAGGGAATGACGGACGAAGCGGAATTCTCCGTTCCGTACCGTAAAGTATGCCTTCTCCGGACGGATCGTAAAGCGCTCGCTCGGATCCTCCAGACTTCCCCCGCCGAGGTCGATCGGCAGATTGTTTTCAAAATAGATATACGGGATCAGATCCACCTGCTGCAGATAGGCATAGCCGTCAAAGCCGCCGAGATTGACGTGTACCATCCAGCCGTCTTCCGAGTTCCAGACCGTGTTGAAATATTCCATCTCATGATGGCTGACCACATAGGTGGATTTGGCATTTTTCACGTTCTTTCCCGGTTCGTACTGGTAAATCGGCATTGTCAGATAGTCGCCTCCGATGGAGCGGCGGAACGCATAGCTGACCGCAATGCCGCGTGTCATGGCAACGTATTTCGTCCGGCTGTAGGAGAAGTTCGCCTGCATGACACCGTTCGGATACTTCTTCATTTCGGCTTCCGCCTGATAGAAGTCCTCAAACCCGCCGATGAAGCGCAGACTGCCGTTCGCCTGGATCTCACTGACCGTGTACTTGCTTTCGGCACTTACCGGCATGCTGAAAACACTGCTGCCCAATAGCAGCAACATACAGATCATCAGTGTTTTCATAAAGAGCCGTTTGATTTTCATATGTTAAAGATTCACTTTCACGTTATACCATTGCCCGTTGATGCAGAGGCGGAGCACCCCCTCATAGCTGAGATCTTCCTTCTCCGGATTGAGAAGCTGGAAGAAGACATAGGCCTCCTTCTCATCCTCAATATTCACACCCAGCATGTTTTCTTTCTTTTCCGTCTCATACCCTTCTTCCAGTGCCTCAAAGGTATCGCTGGTAGAGGCTGAAACATATTCCGCTTCACTCACCTTCACACCCTCTTTGATAAAGGAAGTGATGAGGACCTTAAACGCATACAGATCCGAAGTGGAGCTTCCCACGACTTCGCCGTGATAGAAGAGTGTCTCCCCGGTGATCTTGGTGCAGCTGAGAACTTCCACCTGATACTCTTCGGTGTTGATGATCGTATCCTCCACATCCAGCCCCAGCTCTTCCGCCGTTCCCAGGTTCTTTGTCAGATCAATCTCGATTTTCACTAACTGCTTTAAGGAGACTTCCACTGTTTTGCGGTTCTTATCCTTGACCGGAACAAGAAGCGTAAAGACAGCGGAATTGTTGCGGGAAGTGAGTTCTTCACTTAAGCCGAACTGGCTGTAGGAGATCCCCTTCTTATTCAGATCCACACAATAAGTATCCTTTTCGCTCAGCGCGATGCCCTCATCTGTTAAAAGATCCGCCAGGGAATAGTTCACTGCCTTATCCGCTTTGATGCGGACTTTCGCAACCGCGAACTGGTAATCCAGCTGTTCCAGATTATAGACTTTGTATTCGATCAGATCAAAGTCCACGTTTTCCACCTGCACCGGTGTCGGGTCCGGATCAACTGGTTCCACCGGGTCCTGTTTTCTGCAGCCCGCCGTAATTAACAAGAGCAGCATGCAGAGATATATCATCCATTTACGGTTCATGTTTCATCCTCCGTTAAAGAAAGCTGTCCACTAATAAGCGTACTTTCTTTTCAATATGCAGCACCTTTGCGTACAGAAGCAGCCTCTCCAGATCCTTATCGGGATCAGCGGCATACATCTGCATCGCCCTGCGGTAACATTCATCCGAGATCAGGGAGCGGCGGCGGATACAGTCGCAGATCGTGCGTTCCTTGTTGTAGATATAGCACAGACTCTCGCGGTATTCCCCGCGCATCACGCCCAGACGGATGTATTTGTCATCCCGGAAATAGGCCTTGAGCGGAAGGGTGGAATGCGCATATTTATGACGGTTGTTGTTCTTTCCCACCGCTATGCTGAGCACATCCGGCATCTTTGAAAGATAGCCGTGGTAATACAGCGCACTCTCCAGGCACAGGATGCCTTCCGGAAACAGCTGAACAACTGACAGAAGGGGATCATCGCTTCCCAACGCATAAAAACCACGTTTGATACGTGTGAGTTTTTTATTTCGAATCAAATCCGTCAGGGCATTCGAGGAAAAGCCCAAATGATTCAATTCATTCGCTGAATAAATCCTCGAATATTCCAATTCTGTCATAGTCGTACCTAAATTTGTACTATTAGGTACTATTATAATAGGATTATTTCCCTGTTTTGTCAACTTTTGCCCTCCCCTACCCCGCTGCGCGAATACGGCACAAAAAAACTCAGGGATTTCTCCCTGAGCAATGGAGGGTAAAGAAAAAGCGAATAAGAACTACTTATTCGCCTGCATGGAACGCATAACTGCTTTGATCTGTGCTTCACTAGGTTTTCTGCCCATCTGCATGAACATTGCGCGGATCATCTTTTCATTGACCGGCGGGTTCTTTTCCAGTTCCTTCTGGAAGTACTGTCTGGAGAAGAAGAATCCTGCAACAGCGCCGATGATGATTCCTAATAATGTAAAACCTAAAGATCCCCAAAAATTCATATAATGTTACCTCACTGTTTTCCATTTTAAACCGATTCAGCGAAATTGACAACAACTTCCCTCGAAACAGGCCGGATATACAAATTTTGCCCAGAAGCCATCTAATTCCCTGTATGTACAGGTGGGTAACCTGTTTATCCCTTCAGGATTCCTTACTTCAGGCCTTCGACACCGAGATAATACGTCCGGTTTCCCTAAGATTAAGTGTTGGAAATATGTTTTTGCTTCTAGGCATCTTCATTATAACATTAAAGGGAGCAGTATTTCCACTGCTCCCTGTGAAATTATTCTTCACAAATCCGGATGCTGAGTTCTTCGAGCTGCTTCTCTTCCACCGGTGTCGGTGCGTTGGTCAGAGGGCAAACCGCACTCGCATTTTTCGGGAAGGCGATGACATCGCGGATGGAATCGCTCTCCGTCAATAACATGGCGATACGGTCAAAGCCGAATGCCAGTCCGCCGTGCGGAGGAGTGCCGTACTTGAAGGCATCCACGAACCAGCCGAATCTTCGCTGGATATCCTCTTCCGTCAAGCCGATGATTTCAAACATCTTTTCCTGTAAGGCACCGTCATAGATTCTTAAGGAACCGCCGCCGAGCTCAAAGCCGTTTAAGACCATGTCGTAAGCATAAGCGCGGGCATTGATCGGATCTGTGTCCAGAAGCGGAATATCCTCGTCTTTCGGGCGGGTGAACGGATGGTGTGTCGGTGTCAGATTTCCGTCTTCATCATATTCGAACATCGGGAAATCCACGACCCATAAGTAGGCAAAGCTGTGCGGATCATAGAGGTTGAGCTCCTTGCCGATGGCAACGCGCAGTGCGCCGAGTGCCGTGGCGGCCTTGATCCAGTAGTCTGCCGTAATCATGATCAGAGCATCCTCTTTCAGATTTAACGTCTGAATCAGAGCGGCTTTTTCCTCTTCCGTGAAGTACTTCGTAACGCTTCCTTCCAGAGCACCGTTCAGATATTTAATGACGACCAGTCCCTTGGCACCGTACTTCTTGGCAAGTTCGGTATACTTATCCGTTTCCTTGCGTGTCGCTGTTGCTTTCTGCGGCACGACAAGTGCCTTTATAGCACTCTGGCGGATCGCAAGCGCGTTCTTGAAGACGGCGAATTCAGAGTTGCGGAAGACTTCCGTCACATCCTGTAATTCCAGTCCGAAACGGATATCCGGCTTATCGGAGCCATAGGTATTCATGGCATCCTTGTAAGTCATCTTCTTAAACGGACGCGGGATTTCGATTCCCTTGACGTCCTTCATGACTTTTGCCATCATCTCTTCCATCAGTTCTTCGATCTCTTCCTCGCTCATGAAGCTCATCTCCATGTCGACCTGAGTGAAGTCCGTCTGACGGTCTGCACGCAGATCCTCGTCGCGGAAGCATCTGGCAAACTGATAGTAACGTTCAAATCCGCTGATCATGAGCAGCTGTTTAAAGAGCTGCGGAGACTGCGGTAAGGCATAGAAGCTGCCCGGATGGACACGGCTCGGAACCAGGAAGTCTCTGGCACCTTCCGGCGTGCTGGCCGTAAGGATCGGTGTTTCCACTTCCATAAAGCCGTTCTCTTCCAGAAAGCGGCGGATGACTCCGCCGATGCGGGAGCGCATGATGAGCTTTTCCTGCATCACAGGTCTTCTTAAGTCCAGATAGCGGTATTTCAGACGCGTGTCTTCCAGCGTATCCAGCTCATCACTGATCATGAACGGTGTGGTTTCGGCACGGTTGATGATGCTCACGCTCTTCGCTCTGACTTCAACATCCCCTGTCGGAATCTTCGCGTTCTTTGCGGAACGCTCTTCGACGACGCCGTCCACTTCCAGGATATATTCACTTCTGACATCCTTCACGGCTTCGCTCAGATTTTCATCAAAGACGACCTGAACGATTCCCGTGCGGTCTCTCAAATCGATAAAGACCAGAGATCCCAGATTTCTGCGCTTTGCGACCCAGCCGATCAGTTTCACTTCCTGATTGACATGTTCCATGCGCAGTTTCCCGTTTTCAATTGTTCTGTGCATTTTCAAATCCTCCTAGTTGAGCTGCCCGTTTGAGGACATCTCCGTTTCCGCCGGTTCTTCCCTGTTTTCTTCCATGAACCAGTTTTCAATCGTATTTACCATTTCATAAACGCTGACCGTGACCTGCTGCTTGTTGAGAACACGCTTGAGCGTTACTTCATTGTTATTGACTTCATCTTCACCCAGAATCGCGTAGACCTTGGCATTCGCCCTGTCGGCTGCCTTGAACTGCGCCTTCATGCTGCGGCCCTGATAATCGATCTCCGCCGTCAGGTTGTTCGCTCTGACGATGGTGGCGAGTTCCAGCGCATTCTTCTGGTATTCCGGCTTCATCGGCATGAAGTAGACATCCAGGCTTTCCTTGTCCAGTACGTCAATGCCTTCCGCCGCCAAAGCGACAAGTACGCGCTCCAAACCAACGCCGAAGCCCATGCCGCTCTGTTCCGGTCCGCCGAAATAGCTGACCAGCTTGTCATATCTGCCGCCTGCGAAGATCGTACTCTGAGAGCCGACTTCCTTGTTCATGCTGACGACTTCAAAGACCGTATCCGTGTAGTAATCCAGTCCGCGCACCAGCTTCGGCGAGATCTCATAGGAGATGCCGAGCGCATTCAGCGTGGAAAGAACCGTATCGAAATATTCCTTGCTGGCCGGTGTCAGGTAGTCCTGGATGTTCGGAACATTCTTCATCGCTTCATGATCGACGTCCACCTTGCAGTCCAGAATACGGAGCGGGTTCTGCTCGTATCTTCTCTGGCAGTCTTCACACATGGTGGAGATATGATCCTTGAAGTGATCCTTTAAAGCCTGACGGTAATTGTTTCGGCTTTCCTCATCCCCGAGCGAGTTGATGAGAACCTTGATGTCCTCAAGCCCGAGTTCTCTTAAGAAGGTATAACCGAGCGCGATGACTTCCGCATCGATCAGCGGGTTCTTTGCGCCGATCACTTCCGTACCGAACTGGTGGAAGATTCTCAGTCTGCCCTTCTGCGGCCGCTCATAGCGGAAGCACGGGGAGATGTAGAAGAATTTCTTCGGCAGATCGCTGGAAGCGTACATCTTGTTTTCAACATAGGAACGGATCACTCCGGCAGTCCCTTCCGGTTTCAGTGTCAGAGAGCGGCCGCCATTGTCATCGAAGGTATACATTTCCTTGTTGACCATGTCGGAGGAGTCATTTTCCCTCTTGAAAACTTCCGTATGTTCAAAAACAGGCGTACGGATCTCTTCATAGTTATAGAGGTAGCAGAGCTGACGGATGTAATGTTCGAGAACCTGCCATTTTCTCACTTCTTCCCCGAAAATATCCTGGGTTCCTCTCGGTGTCTGATAATTTGCCATAAGTGTTCCTCCCTGTAAAAATAAAAAACGTCCTTTAAGGACGCATTTGCGCGGTACCACCTTAATTCACGGTTTGTGCTCTTAATGCGGTAACGTCGCCAACGTCATTTCCTACTGTGAGTTCAGAAACGATTCTCCGAAGTGTCAATCTTCTTTCTTCCCTGAAGCCTTTCACCACACGCTTCTCGCTTTTTGAGATCTGAGAGAAAACCTCTTCTTCACTGAATCTTATAATATTCTACAACTCAAAGCAGGAAAGTGCAAGCCGAAAATGGCGGATTTTACGCTCAGCGATTCTCCTTCTGAATTTCGGAAATCGCATGGATAATCATGGCGCGGAATTGCTCCTTCCACTTCAGATACTGCTCATAGCTTTCCAGTGTCGGCTTATGATGCACATTTAAAAACGGGTAGAATTTCATGGCTTCTTCGCGCTCAAACGGCTTCTTTTGAATGGGCTCATCATCTAACTGAGCGATGCCTTTTACGCGGATTCTCGCAAACACCCTGGCAGGGTTCCCGTCCATATCCGTAATGGAAGACAGTGATGGATCCATTTCGCACTCCTCAATCTCCAGAGCGGTAAACGGCAAGAGCAGCACTTCGCTCTCTTCCTCTTTCGCATAGTGGTCCAGCGCCTTTGCCATATCAATCGAAGGAATCCCTTCTTCCAGTTCGAATTCCAATAACGCCAGACCGCGCTTGTCACTGTAGGCGTTCAGAAAGCCGCTGGTGGAGGTGGAGGTAAAGGAGCAGGTTGTCCCCTTTTCCTTCATGCGCAGATAATCCTGATAGCGCTCCACGCGATAGAGCACTCTTTTTTCGGAGCTCTTTGCGTGATAGCCGCTTTCATAAAGCGTTTTGATCACATCCAGAAAACGCACATCATCTTCCAGGAAATGCGGATTCAGCTTCTTGTGTTCATCGGTTCTGGCAAGTTCATTTTCCACCCCTTCAAAAAACATGGAGTTGATGGTCAGATAGGCTTTCGGATCACCCCAGAACGGATCCTCCCCGCTGACATCGCCTTCATAGAAACGGATGATGTTCTTTTCCTTTTCACTCAATGACATACTGCCTCACCTCAGAGACCATTATACAACAGAAAAAGGTATCAGAATTCTGATACCTAGGAGATTTTCTTATAGATATAGTTTCCGACGGACTGCACCAGCTGAACGAAGAGGATCAGTACAACGGAGCAGACCACCAGATACGGAGTGGAATACTTCTGGTAACCGTAGCGGATGGCGATATCGCCGATGCCGCCGCCGCCCAGCGTTCCCGCCATGGCGGAATAGCCGAGCAGGTTGATGATCAGAAGGATGACTCCGTTTAATAAGCGCGGAACGCTTTCCTTGAAGTAGACCCGAAAGAGGATCTGCAGATCGGAAGCGCCGAAACTGCGGGCCGCTTCAATCACGCCGGGATTCGTCTCCCGTAAACTTGTTTCAAAGACGCGTGCCACAAACGGAATCGCACAGACCGTCAGCGGGACAATGGCTGCCTTGGTACCAATGGAAGTACCGGCAATTGCCCTTGTGAGCGGAATGACGATGACCATCAGAATGACAAACGGGAACGAACGGAACACGTTCACCAGAAAACTCAATACTTCATAGACCGGTTTGTTCGGTTTTAATCCGTCCGGTGCCGTCAGCGTCAGCACGATGGCCGGCAGAAAGCCGAGAATCACGGAAAACAGCGTTGAGAAGAAGACCATATAGAGGGTCTGCTGGCTGGCTTTCAGAATGACTTCAAACATACTACTCCAGCACCTCCCATGCAACATTTTCCTGATACAGGTAATTTAAGACCGCTTCCTTGTCCTTCTCCGAGACATTGATGACTAAAGAGCCGTAGACATTGGAGCGGAAATCCTCCAGTTTTCCCCAGCAGATGGAGAAATCGATATTGAGCTCCCGTGCCATCAGGGTGATGACCGGGTCGGAGCTCTTGTCCGTAAAGAAGAGCTGGATATTGACGCCGGTGTCCGGCAGCATCTCGCTCTCTTCCTGTAAGAAGGCCTTGACCTCCTTGATCGGACGGATGAAGAGATCTTCCGGCTTTCCTTCCGCCAGTACCTTCCCGTCTTTTAGGAAAGAGACGCGCTGGCAGATCTGCTTGACGACCTCCATCTGATGCGTCACGACCAGAATCGTTATGCCCATGCTTTCATTGATATTCTGAAGCAGGGAAAGGATCTCACGCGTAATCGCCGGATCCAGTGCGCTTGTCGCTTCATCGCATAAGAGAATCTTGGGATCCAGCACGAGTGCTCTGGCGATGGCGACACGCTGTTTCTGTCCGCCGGAGAGTTCCGCCGGGCGGGCGTTTTTCTTATCGCTTAAGCCGACCAGATCTAACAGATGATTGATTTTCTCTTCCGCTTCCTTCGTGTTCGTCTTGATGCCCCAGAACTTCATCGGCAGTGCCACGTTTTCATAGACATTCAGCCGTTCCAGAAGATTGAAGTTCTGGAAGATCATGCCCATATTGCGCTGCAGATTGCGCAGCGCCTTGCGGTCTTTGGAGTCAACTAAAACACCATCCACGAGAATCCTGCCTTCCTGATAGGATTCCAGCCCGTTGATGCAGCGTAATAATGTCGACTTCCCGGCTCCGCTCTGCCCGATAATCCCGTAGATCTCCCCTTCGTTAATGGAAATGGAGATATCCTTAAGGACCTCTAGGGACCCGAAGTTCTTTTTCACATGTTGTAATTCAATCATCCGAATCTTCCTCTTTTTTCCGGTGTGTAAAGACACACCTCATGATTATAGCACAGATCAGTTCAATGGTTTGCCGTTTGCGTCAACAAAGGACGGGATAACGGAACCTTTGTAAGTATCCTGAATGTATTTTTCCACTTCCGGGGAAACGATTGCATCCACCAGAGCCTGAATCTTTTCCGCATTCTCATTGCCCTGCTTGACAACGAGGTAGTTCGTTCTTCTGACGGAAGACTGCGCATCGAATGTCTCAATTAAGAGAGCCGGTGTAGTTTCCGGTAGTTTGGCTTCCAGCGCGTAGTTGCCGTTGATGACCGCAAAATCCAGATCGCTCAGTGCTCTCGGCAGACCGGCCGCTTCAATCGGAGTGATCACATATCCGTGCGGGTTGAGTTCCTTGGAGCCGTTCAGGACAGTTTCATTGTCCGTTCCGTTTAATAAGCCTTCCGCAACCAGAAGATCCAGTGCGCGGTAGTAGTTGTCCGTATCATTCGGAACACCGATCGTGGCGCCATCCGCCAGTTCGGAAATGCTTGCATGTTTTGTGGAGTAGATTCCCATCGGTTCAATATGAACACCGGCAACCGCAACCAGATGCAGACCGCCCGTGGTATTCTGATCTTCCATATAGCCTAATGTCTGGAAATAGTTGGCATCGAGTTCGCCCTCTTCCAGTGCCGTGTTCGGTGTGACATAGTCATTGAATTCCACGACTTCCAGCGTATAACCGGCATCTTTCAGTTTGTCGGCAACGATTCCCTTTAAGATTTCGGCATGCGGAACCAGCGTTGCACCGACCTTGATTGTCTTGTCGGCAGACGGGGAGCTGTTATTGGAGCAGCCGAAGAGTGTGAGTAACAGTGTGAATGCCAGGATAATTTTTGTGAACTTTTTCATATTTTTCTTCTCCTCTCACAAAAAAGCAGGAGGTTGGAAACCTCCTGCAGAATTTCAATTCTGAGAAATCGCTATTTCCAACTCGCAGTAAAACGGACGGTCTTGGCCATCATCATGCACATCATCATGTCCATCATTCTGCTGTGAGCCTTCATAAGGATCCCCCTTCGATGCCTCAATTCTATCATCGCGTTTTTTTGATTGTCAACCTCTTTTCGTAAGAATTGCAGAAAAGTTTCTGAAAATATTTTCAAAGCCTCGGAAGAGCCGTTTTAAACTTCCGGTTTATTTCCAGGAGTATTTTTACCTCATATAATAAGGGCAGAAAGAAAAGTAAGCGGAAACGACAGGAATAGATGGGTGGAGTCTGCCCTCTCGAATGGAATGTTCCGCTTTTTTTGCGGAGAAAGGAGAAATTATGTTAGCATCCATTGAAATCAAGAATATCCCGAATAAAAAAGTCCTCCCCTGGCTTTCCACCATGGAAGACATCTCAAAGCGCAACAGCGGCTGCCTCGGCTTAAGCAACCGTGAAAAACAGGAAGTCATTCCTGTCACGGTAAAAGAGATCCGCAAGTACAGCGGCTTGCTGGAAGTCTTTATGAAGGAGAAAGACTTCAGCCGCATGATGCGCTATTGCATCATGCTGAGCGGAAAGCTTCCGAAAGCCAGAATCTACTTCTCCGTAAAAGGAGCGGATGACTCCTACTCTTATGAGTACCTCCTACTCAATAAGAGAGTGATTCCCCTTCTCTACGAAGATCAAAAGGAGTCCTGAGACCTTTCTCAGAACTCCTTCTTTTTTATTCTTCATCCAGCTGCATGATCTGATCTTTTTCAACATTGTAGACGTAATTGAGTGAACGGAGATATTCGATCAGCTCAGCGCACTCCCTCTCGCTCATCTCTTCGCTTTTTACGGCATAGGCGGAGAAATTCGCGTAATCATAGAGGATTTCAAGATGCTTCTCACGCAGCACTTCCTTCATCTCACTCTCATGACTCTCCTTGTCACAGTAGATGATCAGCGTAACGCTTTCCTTTGGTGCACAGCCGCATAACATAGCCAGCAGGCAGAGCATCAAAACTGCTTTTCTAAACAATTTTGCGTTCCACCTTTGTCACGCTCTGCACCTTGCGCAGATTGGCGATGACATTGCGCAGATGCTCGCTGTTCTCCACGACGATTTTGATCGTCGTAACGGTGTTGACCTTATCCTCTTTGACAGAGGAATTGATGGCATTCAGCTGCGCCTTGGACTGGGAGAGAACCGTGACGATATCGGTAATAAGGAACGTGCGGTCCGTCGCCTCAATGTAAAGGGTGACTTCGTATTTGGTTTCCGCGGTATCCGTATCCCATTCGACATCGATGATGCGGTTGCCTTCGTTCTTGATGTTCGGGCAGTCTCTCCGGTGAACCTTGACGCCCTGTCCCTTGGTGATGAAGCCGATGATGTCATCTCCCGGAACCGGTGAGCAGCATCCCGCCAAGGCGATCTTGATCGAGTCGATGCCGGCGACGCGAATGCCCAGCTTGCTGGTATATTTCTTCTGCTTCTCCTCCCGCACGAAAACCGTGTTGGAAGTGGTGCCCGGAAGCGGTGCGGCATGCGTCCGCTTGTTGATCTTATCCATGATGTTCGTCACGGAGATGGCCTTGTTGCCGACGGCATACATGAAGTCGTTATAGTCTTTCAGATTGTACTGGGAATAGATCTCCTGCAGTTTCTTCTGCTGCATCCATTCCAGATCCATCTCGCGCTTCTCAAGCTCATCTTTTAACATCTGCTCCCCGCGCTCAATGATCGGGGCACGGCTCTCCATCTCCCGCTTCTGCAGGAAGTTTTTGATCTTATTGCGGGCATGAGTCGTCTTGACAAACTTCAGCCAGTCTTCCGAAGGTCCAGCGCTCTGCTTGGAAGTTCTGAGATTGACGACGTCCCCGGTCTTTAAGACCGTGTTCAAAGGAACCAGAATGCCGTTGACCGTGGCACCGATGGTGTTATTGCCGACCTCCGTATGGATGCGGTAGGCAAAGTCGATCGGAGTTGCACCCTGCGGCAGGTCAATGACTCTGCCTTTCGGGGACATGACGTAGACGTTGGTGTCAAAGAAATCCTTCTGCAGCGTCTCCATGAAGACCTGGTCATCCAGATCCTCATCGTCCTTGATGGAGATAATATCACGGAAGAGCGACAGACGCTCTTCGATCTGTTTCTGTTCTTCGTGGGAATTGTATTTCCCCTCTTTATAGCGCCAGTGAGCCGCAACGCCCCGCTCCGCCACTTCATCCATCTCTTCGGTACGGATCTGAATTTCGAAGATGGTACCTCTGGAGTTGATGACGGAAGTGTGCAGCGACTGGTACATGTTGAATTTCGGCATGGCAATGTAGTCTTTCAGCCTGCCCGGAATCGGCGTGTATTTCGCGTGGATATAGCCCAGGATCTCATAGCAGTCCAGTGAGTTTTCCGTAACGATACGGATTGCCAGAAGGTCCAGGATCTCATCGAAGCGCTTGTTTTTCTTCACCATCTTATTGTAGATGGAATAAAGATGTTTGGAGCGGCCGAAAATACGGAAGTTGATGTGCTTGTCCGCCAATAATTCATCAATGGAGATGATCATCTGACGCACCTGCTCGTCACGCTCCGTTTTCTTGTTTTCCACAAGTCCCGCGATCTCATGGTATTTTTCCGGGTTCAGATACATGAAGGAGATGTCCTCCAGCTCATTTTTGATCTCCCCGATACCGAGACGGTGAGCAATCGGCGCATAGACTTCCAGCGTTTCCTTGGCGATCTTCTTCTGTTTTTCCGGAGACTGGAACTGCAGCGTCCGCATATTGTGCAGACGGTCGCAGAGCTTGATCAGAATGACCCGGATGTCGCTTGCCATCGCAATCAGAATCTTGCGGTGATTGGCCGCCTGATATTCCTTTTCATCCTTGAAAGTGATATTGCCAATCTTGGTAACGCCATCCACCAGATGCAATATCTCTTCCCCGAACTGTTCCTTGAATTCCTCATCGGAAACATTGCAGTCCTCTAAGACATCATGCAGAAGCCCGGCCGCAACCGTGGAAGGTCCGACGCGCAGTTTTGCCAGATAGTAGGCAACCTGAACCGGATGGTTGATGTACGGTTCCCCGCTCTTGCGCATCTGATTCTTATGTTTTTCCGCAGCATAAAGATACGCTTTTTCAATCAAAGCGATATTGCTTTCATTCTTGAGATAGGACCTCACTTCATTCATGAGATCTTCAAAACTGTATGCTTCGTACTTTGCCATAAGTTACCGCCTGAAAACACAAAAATCGAAAGTAGATTACTTTCGATTTTATCACATTTTTATCTCTTTTTATATTGCCTTATTCGCCTTCGTATTCCATTAGGGCAAAGACGTCATAGCCTTTTAAGTGTTCGCGTCCCTTTAAGTCCACAAGATCGATTAAGAAAGCGCAGCCGACAACTTCGCCGCCCAGCTCTTCAATCATTTTGATCGTGGCTTCCACCGTTCCGCCCGTTGCCAGTAAATCGTCAACGATCAGAACCTTCTGACCCGGAAGGATCGCATCCTTATGCATCTGCAGTGTATTTGTACCATACTCCAGGGAGTATTCATGGGAGATGACTTCTCTCGGTAATTTACCCGGCTTTCTAACCGGAACAAAACCGACACCCAGTTCCGTTGCGACCGGGCAGCCGACAATAAATCCGCGGGATTCCGGACCGCAGACGATATCCGCACCGGCTTTTCTGCCATACTCCGCAATCTGGGAAACGGCTTCTTTAAATGCAGGACCGTTACCGATTAACGGTGTAACATCACGGAACATAACGCCTTCGATTGGATAATTCGGGATTGTCGCAATATAATCTTTGAAATTCATATTTTCATCCTCCACAACAGAAAAATTATAACAAAAAAACAGGGAAATGTGAACGGATTCCAATAATACCAATCCTTAATTATCCGTTATTAAGCGTTCAAAACTGGAACAGATATATTTTGTAAATCTCAATTGGTTTTCAGCCATATTCCGCCGTTATGATGCTGAATCATGAGATTACATCTAGTCTTTCCCGGCACTTCTGCGAGGCAATGAAAAAAGCGCGGTCTTAACCATATATGGTGAAGATCACGTTGTTTATTTGCTTATAACTGATTGTAAATGTTATTTACAGCTTCGATGTAACAGACAAATGATGGATGACTGTGATCGTTCCGCGTTAAATAATGGTTCTTCAGTCTGAGATATTCTTCGCGTACTTTATCCCACATGCCCGGGGTGTCCTTGATTTCTTTTGCTTTTTCAGCAACGCCTGCCGAGTTAGGAGCAATATTCCAATAATAACGGTGCAAGGCAACAATGCTGTTTTTATCATGGATTAGTCTATTCCAGTTTCCGTCTTTGTCTTTACAAACGATACAAATATCCATTTTGAATTCAATATCCGGATCATCATTAAAACAAATCGGCTTTGTTGTAACAACTGATGTTGAGTCGGATACAGTTTTCAATCCATGATCATTCATGATTTTGTTCATAGCTTTTATTACAGATTCCTTCAGGTTTCTTTCACCCCAATCAGCACTGGAAATGATATTCAGATTGTAATCAAAATCAATTGGTTCATTTCCGTTTTGAGTTACCATGTTTCTGCCGCCACTGCCAACAAGAAAACACTGAGAATTAATACCGTAATCTTCTCTTAGCCTTACTTCGAGCTCTTTCATGATGCCTGAGCAAGCAGACTTGGCTCGTTTTAAAATTTCTTTGTCTTCAATCCAATGGTACATAGTTAGGTCCTTTCTAATCCCCAATCCGACCACCTAATTATTTGTTTTAACTAGATCGTTACAGTATATCTTTATTATAAAACCATGTCAATATTGATCATAAAAAAACAAAAAAGTCACTTTGGTGGTGACTCATTATCGTTCAGGCAAGTTGGCTCATTTTTTTGTACTATTTAGATTATATCCTTCACGTTCAGGGAAACGTTTCTTCTGCCGTTGAATTCATTGATGCTGAGCGAAACGATGATATCATGCCAGCCGTCGCTTTCCAAATGGCTTAAGAGTTCCGGACGGAAGCACATGGTTTCAATCGTCTCCCCTTTATGGTAGGTATTGCATTTGCGGTAATCGTTCTTTAAGATCTGAACGGAATTGACCGGCAGATAGCGCAGATAGAAGTCCGGCAGGCGGAAATCCACGCCGAACGGACGGAACCGGAAGAGTTCCTCCACACTGCTCAGTGTCAGCTCTTCCAACTGAAGCGATAATACGTATTCCTTATCCTCCGCTATGGAGAGTGCTTCCTCTTCTTTCAGCCGGGAAAGAAAGACTTCATAGTTCTCCGGTGAAAGTGTCAGACCGCAGGCCTGCTCATGTCCCCCGAAATTCTGGAAGAGATCTTTCTGACGGGAGAGGTTCTCATAGATGTCAAAGCTTTTCGGTGATCTGCCGCTGCCTTTGATTTCGTCCTCCTTGCGTGCAAACACGATGACCGGTTTATGGATCTCGTTTAACAGGCTGTTTGCGAGTAAGCCGATGATTCCCTCATGGTAATCCCTTGAGACGCAGATCAGATAATTCGGCAGATCGTAGCGCTCTTCGGGAGCTTTCCCCTTGGCATCCTTGATCATGCTCTGACGCTCCTTGTTTAGGGAGCTGAGCTGATTGGCCACATGAATGATTTCCGCCTCCTCTTCGGAAAGCAGATAGCGCACCAGGTTATTCACGTTAGCTCTGTCTGCCAGACGTCCCACCGTATTGATATTGGGGACGATGTCAAAACCGATGCTGCCCTCATCCACCACTTTCCGCTTGGAAAGATAGCTGAGTGCGGGGTATTCCCCCTGGTTCAGATACATTAACCCGCGCTTAATGATCTCACGGTTGGCGAAAAATACCGGTACCATATCGCCGATTGTCGCCACCATGGCCAAGATCCAGTCTTTTTTCCTGTCCGCCTTGCGGTAGCGCAGAAACTGCAGGACCACACCTGCTCCGCACATATCGCGGAAATACGGATCTTCAAAGCGGTCCGGATGCAGAATGTATTCATAGGAGTATTCTCCGGAGATGATGTGATGGTCCATCAGGATCACATCCACTCCTTTCTCCTTCGCATAGTCCAGCGCCTCATACGCGCTTACCCCGTTATCAACGGTAATCACAAGCGTGTACCCCTTTTCGATGGCCATGCCAAGCTTCTCTCTCGTCAGCCCGTAGCCTTCCTTCAGGCGGTTCGGGATATAATAGCCGACTCTGGCGTTTAAGCGCTTCAGATAGCCCACGATCAGAGAAGTTGCGCAGACTCCGTCCGCATCGTAATCCCCGTAGACAAAGATCTTCTCATTGTCCTTTAACGCTTTATCCAGACGCTCCGATACCTTCTTTAAGGACGCATCGGAAGGAAAAATGTCCGCATGAAAAAATAAATTATCGAACCGGGCGTCATTCAGCGATGCATTCGATAATACTTTGTTGCTTAAGTTCTGTAAATTGTACCGTTTCAGCCTATCGCTTACTTCCGGGGTAATGATCTCGTACTTCATATAAATCGTCAAAATCGCTCAGAGAATGCTTCTTGGAGTCCACGATTGCCTGCACGCTCAGATAACTGACGACCTCTTCCGCCTTGATGGCCATGATATCCGTCGTGATATCATTCAGGGTTTCCGGAATCGCATTTCTCCAGCGCACGCTGAAAAGATAATCCACTAAATTCTGGTAGGAAAGCGTCGGCAATTCCTCCCGCTTCAGCTGATTCAGTTTTAAAAGCAGTACTATGCGGATCTGTGAGTTATCGTACATCGTAAAAAAAAACATCCTCTGTGTTTTCATTATAAACCACAATGCGATTATATGAGAACAGATTTCATCGATTTTTTCCAAATATATAAAAAAGCATTCCCTTGGGAATGCTAGTCCGTTAAGTTGTTTACGTATTCCTTGAAGATCCTGCCGCGCTCCTCGAAGTTTTTAAACTGATCGTAGGAGGAACATGCCGGGGATAAGAGTACGATATCGCCCTCTTCAGCAATTTCATATGCCTTATCCAGAGCTTCCTTCATGTTTTCCACTACGATGGCATCTTTCTTCAGGTGGGAGAGTTCTTCTTTGGTCTCACCGAAGACGATCAGATGCTTGATGCGGTCAGTGTAGTTGTAAAGATCCGCAAAGCCGGTCTTCTTGTCATGTCCTCCGGCAAGCAGGATCACCGGGCGATCAAATGCCCGCAGCGCCATCACCGTGCTGTCCACGTTCGTTCCCTTGGAGTCGTTATAGTAGCTGACGCCTTTGAGCGTACGCACGTATTCGATGCGGTGCTCTATTCCCTGGAACTCCTGTAAAGTGGTGCGGATGGTTTTGACGTCCACTCCCATGCGGTATGCCATGGCAGCTGCCACCATCGCGTTCTGGACGTTATGCATGCCGACGATCTTCAGATCATCCTTGCGGAAGAGTTTTTCATGGAACAGCGTGATCCAGTCCCCTTCAATCATAAGATCCGCTTCATGATAGAGCGAGAACGTCACCGTTCTGCACGGGACATCATTGCAGCGGGAAACGATTTCCCTGTCATCCAGATTCTTTAAGAACCACTCATCCCCCGTCTGATTGCGGTAGACAAGGCATTTTGCCTGATAGTACTCATCAAGAGTTGCGAAGAAGTCCAGATGGTCCGGCGTCAGATTCATGATGACGGAAACAAGCGGATGGAAGCTCGGGCAGCCGACTAACTGCAGAGCGCTGATTTCCAGCGAGACGCTTGCCTTCTCTTTGCCGTAATGATAGACCGTATCACTTAATGCCGTACCGATATTGCCGCTGGCAAAAGCCAGGCCTTTTTTGCTTAGGATCTCATACAGCATGGTCGTTGTTGTCGTCTTGCCGTTTGTTCCGGTAATGGCTCCGTAGACAAACTGCGGCGCGTAGCGGATGGCAATTTCAATCTCGGTATAGACCGTAACGTTGTTATCCGTAAAATACTTCACAAACGGAGCGGTATACGGGATTCCCGGATTCTTGACGACATAGTCCCATTCCGTATTCATTAAAAACTCCGGATGTCCCAAGTCATAGACATGAACACCGAGAGCTTCGAGTTCTTCTTTTTCCTTAATTTCTCTCTGGTCCGTAATCGTGACATCGTAGCCTTCCCGATGCAACAGTTTACTGACCCAAAGGCCGCTTTTCGCGCAGCCGATCACTAATACTTTCATTAGAACATTGCCTCCAGAATAATCCCCAGACCGGAGAAGATGATTGACGCCAGCCAGAAGACGTAGACGACCTGCATTTCCGCCATGCCGTTCAGCTTAAAGGCATAGTGGATCGGCGTGTAGCGGAAGACGCGCTTATGGAAGACGCGAACCGCCACCTGCTGAATGATCACGCACAGTGTTTCGAGAACGAAGACACCGCCGATGATTGCCAGGTCACATTCCTTCTTCAGCACGATTGCCACAGCCGCGAGCAGGCCGCCCAGGGCGAGCGAACCGGTGTCCCCCATGAAGATCATGGCCGGGGAGATATTGTAGCGCAGATAGCCTAAAAGCGCTCCTGCGACAGCCGCAAGAAGAACCGCCACATAGAACTGGTCCTGCTTGATGGCCGCATAGATAAACGGCAGAATCGCGAAGATCGTGCAGCCGCTGGCAAGGCCGTCCATCCCGTCCGTCAAATTGACGGCGTTGGAGGAGCCGGTAAACATGAAGAATACCAGCACGGCATACATCCAGCCGAGATCGACCGTTTTATTCATAAACGGAATCGTAACCGTTGTGGTCGCATACTTGCTGTAAATGATGTAGAAAACGATGGACAGAAGCAGCTGCAGGCCGAACTTGTAAGCCGGTTTGAGCCCTTCATTATCGTTTTTCACAACGATGAGATAGTCATCGATAAATCCGATCAGACCATAGCCGAGGTAAGATAATACCACTAAAACGATCTTGGCATTGGTATAGAAACGCGGATAAATGATGAACAGTGTGATGACGGGGATCACGACAAACGCCACCCCGCCCATGGTCGGTGTTCCGGCTTTTTCCTTGAATTCCTCCAAGGAGTACTCGCTGGCTACCTGGTTGTATTTTAAGTTCTTCATGAAGCTGATGAGATTCGGCATCGCGATGAACATTAAGATCAGACTGATCATTGAAGCTAGAAATAGTCGTAACATGGGCTTCTCCCTTCCAGTGCATTATTATACATCAATTTCCGGTTTCTTCCATGACAACTTCAAGAACCGAATTGGAATAGATCAGCGTTCCCACCGGAATGCTCTGGGAGATGACCCTTCCTTCCCCGTTGATTGCCACGGCGAGACCGATCAGATCCCATAATGCCATGACATCCTTTCTGGTGTATCCGCTGATATCCGGCATCTGAATATCACTGTCCGAAGTCAGAAGGAAGACCTTCTGGCCGGAAATGATCGTACTGCCCTCTTTCGGATACTGATTGATAACCTGATTCCCGTTCCCGAGGATCACGTAATCGAGGTCTTTTTCATTATCCACATCATATACATATTTCAATGAATGATTCAGATAGTTTTCCATCGTATAGATTTCCGTGACGCGCTCTTCGCCGTCTTCCGGAACCGGCTTCTCATCCGCATGTCCGTTAGTCAGTCCGCACTGGACCGCCACCTTCTTCACAAAGGAGGTGATCGTCTCCGTTTCGGCATGCAGATAGCGGTCGTACTGGCTTAAGAATGCGTAGTAGACCATGATCTTCGGATCATCTGCCGGGAAAGCCAGCATGACGGAACTGATAACGCGGTCCGCGTTACGTGCCCCGGCGACTTCAGCCGTACCGGTCTTGGCAATGACATCCACTCCGTCGACACGGTAGCGGATACCGGTGCCGTCTTCCGTATTGACAACATCCCACATCAGCTGCTGAACCTT
Source organism: Erysipelotrichaceae bacterium (assembly GCA_045539425.1). GTDB lineage: Bacteria > Bacillota_I > Bacilli_A > Erysipelotrichales > Erysipelotrichaceae > RUG14871. Next base: position 8,971 of record JAZQFH010000006.1, on the reverse strand, counting down.
CTTTGCGGTCTCCGCCTTGATCGGCTGGCCGACCACTTCGGTTTCCGCCAGATATTCCACTTCTCCCGTATCGCTGTTTTTCACCTGCTGGACGATATACGGCTTGACCATGGTTCCGTCATTGAAGATCGCAGTATAGCCCTGCAGCATCTGCATCATGGTAACGGAAGAACCCTGGCCGAATCCCGTTGTCAGCATTTCAATCGGGTAGTACATGTTTTTCACGCCGACTTCCTCGGCGAAACCTTCAAAGTTGACTTTCTTGAAGAATCCGAAGTTATCCAGATACTGAGAGAGTACATCCGGACTCAGATAATAGCACAACAACATGGCGATACCGACGTTGCTGGAATAGCGGTAACCCACATCATAGGTGATTTCGCCCCAGTCACGGTTACGGGCATTGTTGATCTGTCCGTAGATTCTGTTTCCGCTTCCTTCATAGACGCGGATCGGATAGCCGTTGCTGATTCCCATGAAGAAGCTCGAGGAATCAAATGTGGCGCCTTCCGGATACACGCCGGAGTCAATGGCAGCCGCATAGGTGAACGTCTTCATGGTACTGCCCGGTTCATAGGCGTACTGGGTTGCCATGTTCGTCCAGTCTTCGATTTCCAGCGTGTTGAGGTCGAATGTCGGATAGGAAGAGATCGCCAGGATCTTGCCCGTCTCGCACTCCACGACCGCACCCCACGCTCTGTCGCAGTCATAATGCTCTTCAATGGTTTTCGTCAAAGCCCCTTCCAGGGATTCCTGGATGGTCTTGTCCAGTGTCAGATAAACGTCGGAGCCGTTATGCGCCTCCACCGTAACGCTCTCGCTTCCCGGCAGCGCATATCCTTCGGTATTGACCTGGATCTTGCGGTAGCCATTCTGGCCGCTGAGCTGCTCGTCGTAAATGGCTTCCACACCCATCTTGCCGACCAGCTTGTCCTGCTCCGTATCATACTGGGCGAAGCCGACAAAATAGGAAGCAAAGTTGGAAAGCGGATAATTCCGGCACGGGACTTCCGTAAACTCAATGCCCGGAAGATCATAGGCTTCAATGGCTTCCTTCTGCTCCTTGGTAAGGGAGTTGCCGTAATAACCGAATTCCACCTGGTAGGCGTCACGCGAAAGAATCTCCACTAAAGGAGCTTCTTCGCACTCTAAAACATGAGCAAGTACCGCAGCGGTGTAGTACTTGTCGGCGACATAGGCCGGCTTGCTTCCGCTGTTTGGACGGGACGTGCTCAGAATGGCATACATTTTGTATTTTACCTGATCCTGGGCGACGATATTGCCGTTGCGGTCGTAAATATAGCCGCGGTGCGCTTTCAGAATCGTGGTACGGGTATTCGCCGCATTGGAATACTGCGTGATATCCGTTCCGCTGTTCATATGCGTTCCGACAATGGTCACCATGATCACGTTAAAGGCAACTAAAAAAAACGCAAGCACGGAAAAAATACTGATGATAAGAATTTTCTTATTCGTCTGCTTGCGTTTCATATGAGTTTATCTTTTAGGATCGATGGTCACAATGTTCTCTTCGACAATGGCCATGTCCTCTCCTTCCACTGTTGCCAGAACACGGTCATACGTGCTCAGCTGCTGGATCTGCAGCGAAATTGCGGCATTCTCCCGCTGATAGCTGGTAATCTCCGCATTGCAGGTCTGTAAGGAGCGGCTTAAAGAGACATTGTAAGTGCGTAAGAACAAAGAACTGAATAAATAGATGACAAAACTGAATAAACAGAACATTAATGCAAAAAATGATGATTTAACTCTTCTTACTCTTCTCTTTCTTACTGCCATGGTTATTTTCTCCTGATCACTCTTAACTTGGCACTGTGACTCCGGTTATTTTCGCTGAGCTCCTCGCTGCTTGCTTCGATCGGCTTGCGATTGACGAGTTCGTAGTCACTGTGCGGAATTTCACTCGGTAATACGGGGATCCGGCGGTCGATGCGGTCAACATTCACATATTTCTGGAATGTCTGCTTGACAAGGCGGTCCTCGAGGGAATGGAAGGTGATGACTGCCAGGTAACCGTCATGATTCAGTAACGAGATTGCCTGATTCAGTACATCCCTGAGTGCTCCCAGCTCATCGTTCACTTCGATTCTGAGAGCCTGAAACACCTGTTTTGCCGGGTGTTTGTGTTTGAAAAGTACTTTTGGAGGAAGTGCGCTTTTGATCACGTCCACTAACTCCAATGTGGTTTCAACGGGCTTTGTTTTCCTTGCTTCAACGATCTTTCTGGCGATCTGTTTTGCGTAAGGCTCTTCCCCGTATTCCTTGAAGATACGGGCGAGGCTCTTCTCGTCGTACTGATTCACCACTTCGTAGGCACTCAGCGCCTGCGAGCGGTCCATCCGCATGTCGAGTTTCGCATCAAAGCGGTAGGAGAAGCCGCGTTCCGGATTATCAAATTGAGGTGATGAAACTCCGAGGTCGAAGATCATTCCATCGACCGCTTTGATTCCCAATTCTGATAATTTCTGTTTCATATAGCGGAAATCAGACTGTATCAGCCGGACATTCGGATAGGGTTTCAGGCGTTCTGCCGATTCCTTAATTGCGGTTTCATCTTTATCAAAGGCAATTAAGAGACCGTCCGTGAGCTCTTTCAGAATAGCTTCGGAATGTCCGCCCCGTCCCAATGTTCCGTCTACATAGATTCCGTTTTTCCTGATGTGAAGAGATTGGATACTCTCCTGTAGCAGCACACTGTAGTGTTCCATTAGCGGATGTACTCCGTCAGTTTTTCCGCGACTTCTTCGAACATGTCTGCAGTTTCCAGTGAGAAGCTGTTCCACTGTTCTTCGCTCCACAGTTCAATATGATCGCCGACGCCGACGAAAACGCAGGATTTTTCCAGTTTGGCTTCCTGAATCAACGGCTGACTTAGGAGGATCCTTCCCTGTTTATCGAAATCGCATTCCATTGCATTCGCCATCATCTTACGGACGTAGATGCGGCTTTCACGCATGGTGCTGGGAAGCTGGGAAAGCTGTTCATACATGCGATTCCACTGTTCCTTGGTATAGATTGCCAGACAGCCGTCCAGCCACTTTGCGACGACAACTTTGTCCCCGAGTTCCGCACGAAAAGCGTTAGGTACAATTACCCTCCCCTTTGCATCCAGGTTGTGCGTATATTGACCCATGAACATCAGGTTTTACCCCCACAAATCGCCACAAAGTTTCACCTTGTGACACTATTATAGCATTTCTTTGACCGCTGTACATAAATTTTTTGGATTTTTTCAAAAAATAATTGAAGACACAAAAAAACGGAGGCACATTTATGCCTCCATTCAACAAAAAAGCCGCGGATCCTTCCGCGGCTGATGTTTTTCCTAGAATAAGCAGTTTTTCGGTGTACGCGGGAACGGGATGACGTCACGGATGTTGTTGATGCCCGTGATGTACATTAACATACGTTCGAAACCGAGTCCGAAACCGGCGTGTTTGACTCCGCCATAGCGGCGAAGATCGAGATACCAGTCGAGCGTTTCCTTGTTCATGCCGAGCTCTTCCATTCTCTTTTCCAGAACGTCGAGCCGCTCTTCTCTCTGTGATCCGCCGACCAGCTCTCCGACACCCGGAACCAACAGGTCGCATGCCGCAACCGTCTTTCCGTCATCGTTGTTGCGCATGTAGAACGCCTTGATGTCTTTCGGATAATCCGTTAAGAACATCGGTCCCTGAACAATCTTTTCGGCCAGATAGCGTTCATGTTCGCTCTGCAGATCGATTCCCCATTCCACCGGATACTGGAATTCCACGTCTGCTTTCTTTAACAGGTCGATGGCTTCCGTATAAGTGATGCGGGCGAATTCGGAGTTACGGACATGGTTTAATCTCTCAATCAGCGTCTTGTCGATCATGGTGTTGAAGAAGTTCATCTCTTCCGGACAGTTCTCCATCACGTACTCGATGCAGTACTTGACCATGTCTTCGATTAAGCACATATCGTCTTCCAGATCCGCAAAAGCGATCTCCGGTTCGATCATCCAGAACTCGGAGGCATGCCGTGCCGTGTTGGAGTTCTCCGCACGGAACGTCGGACCGAATGTGTAGATGTCGCGGAATGCCAGCGCAAACGCTTCGGCGTGCAGCTGACCGCTGACCGTCAGAGACGCATGTTTTCCGAAGAAGTCATCCTCATATTTCGCATCGCTGCGGGTGGTTACCGTGAAGGTTTCGCCCGCACCTTCGGCATCATTGGAGGTGATCAGCGGAGTATGGACATAGACGAATCCCTGATTCTGGAAGAATTCATGGATGGCCATGGACAGAACGCTTCTGACACGGAACACCGCATAGAATGTATTGGCTTTCGGACGCAGATGGGCAATCTCGCGCAGATATTCAAAGGAATGACGTTTCTTCTGCAGCGGATATGTATTATCGCACGCACCTTCCAGGATGATTTCCTTTACCTGGATCTCAAACGGCTGTTTCATTTCCGGTGTCAGCACGAATTTGCCGATGACGCTCAGCGCCGTTCCGACCAGATAGTGTTCCACTTCACTGACATTCTTCAGATCCTTGGAATAGACCAGCTGGCAGTTGCGGAAATAAGTTCCGTCATTCAGTTCGATAAAGCCGACGTTTCCGTTGTAGCGGTTGGTTCTCACCCAGCCCTGCAGTTCGACAAAATCCACCTGATCAAGCTCTACGCTGGAGCCGTCCTGTACCATTTCGTACAGTTCACGAATTGTCATGTACATAAGTTAATTCCTCCAATAAAATAAAAAACGTTCCCCTAGGAACGTTAAATACGCGGTACCATCCTAATTCACCGCCAAAGCGGTGCACCTCTTTCACATTAACGCCGTGCTGCGGGACAGTCTACTTGATTCTCCTGCCCAACTCCTAAAGTGTTCCCCTCTCCGCTTTCTCCTCCGGTTTTCAGCTGCCCCGGATCTCTGTGCTTCGTCTGCGGCGGGTTCTTTATTCTCAGTTATTTCCTATTTCTGTTTGAAATTGATCGCAAAGACCAGCTCCTGTATGGCACTGACCACATCGATGGTCCTTACGGTTACCGACTTCGGGACTTTGAAGTGTCCGTGAGTGAAATCGATTATCCCAATTATACCACATTCGATCAGTTTGTCCACCGTCTCCTGCTGATTGCGGGAAGCCGTAAGAATGGCCAGACGGCAGCCTTCCGGGATCTTCTCCTCCAAACGGTCCAGCGGATAGATGGGGAATTCACCTTCCTCATCGATGATCTCCGGATCTATATCGAAGCCACAGACGATCTTTCCGACCACGTGGTCCCACCGGTTGTAGTTCAGCAGAGCCCTGCCCAGATTTCCCGTGCCGACCAGAATGATCTTCTCGTCAAAATGAACCCCGAGCACCTGTTCGAACTGCTCGATCAGTTTTTCCACATCGTAGCCGTACCCCTGCTTGCCGAGATTTCCGATAAAGGAAAAGTCACGGCGGATCGTCGTCGCTTCAATGTCGGTGAATTCACTGAGTTCCTTGCTTTGAACACGCAAAAAGCCTTCTTTTTTGAGATTGCGCAGCACTTTCAGATAAATCGGATAGCGCTGCAGAGTGGCTTTGGGGACCTGATTCGCATCTATCATAAAAAAAGTATAACAGAATCGTTATACTTTGTGAAGTTACCTTCTTTTTTAACAATCTTCCAGATCCAGTGACGGATCACAGGACAGATTGAGTTCACCCCGTACCCCGTGGTTATAAGCAATGGTACCGATGACACCGATCATGGCCGCATTGTCCGTGCAGCAGCTCATCGGCGGAAGCGTCACCTTGACGTCTTCACGGTTGCCGAACTCTTCCGTCATTCTCTGACGCAGCAAGGAGTTCGCCGCCACACCGCCGGCAAGCACCACGTGTTTCGGATGATAGAGTTCATACGCTTTCTTTACGCGGTCCATCAGCTGATCGACCACCGTATGCTGGAAGGCATATGCCAGATCTTCCTTGTTCAGTTCTCTTCCCGCTTTCAGCTCTCTGGCCTGCAGCTGCAGAACCGAGCTTTTCAGTCCGCTGAAGGAGAAATCCAGTTCCTCTTCCGTATGGACTTTCGGCAGTTTGTAGTGTTCCTTGCCGAGCTTGCTCATCTTATCGATGGCCACGCCTCCCGGATACGGCATGCCGACAACGCGCGCCACCTTGTCATACGCTTCACCGACCGCATCATCCTGCGTGGAGCCAAGGATTTCAAACTGGAATTCCTCTCTTAAGAGAACCAGCTCGCTGTTTCCACCCGAGACAACCAAGGCCAATAGCGGATATTCCAGCTCATCCACCAGCGCATTGGCATAGATATGCCCCGCCAGATGGTGCACCGGAATCAGCGGCTTGTTGTAATACCAGGCTAAGCTCTTGGCAGCCTGAACACCGACATGCAGACAGCCGACAAGCCCCGGTCCGTATGTGACCGCGATCGCATCAACATCCTCTACGCGCATGTTCGCGTCTTTCAGACAGTTCAGAAGAACCGGGGAAATATTTTCGATATGCATCCGGCTGGCAATTTCCGGCACGACTCCCCCGAAGCGGGAGTGGACGTCAATCTGGGAAGAAACAACGGAAGAGACGACTTCCTTTCCGTTCTTCACAATCGCGCATGCCGTTTCATCACAGCTGGATTCAATTGCCAAAACATAAAAATCTTTCATATACTCACACCCAACGGCTTAATCATGTAGTTTGCGTCCTCATAATTATCCGTATAATATCCTTTTTTCACATTTACGGTCATAAAACCGTACTTCTCGTAAAGACGGATTGCCGCAGTGTTGGAAATGCGCACTTCCAGTGTCAGGTATTCCGCGCCTTCCTCTTCACACATGCGGATACATTCCTCTAACAGATTCGAAGCGATCTTCCGCTTGCGGTAATCTTCCTTCACGGCGAGATTGACGATCGTTGCCGAATCAAAGGTGATCCAGAAGAAGATATATCCCGCAACTTTCCCGTCTTCCTCATACACAAGGTAGTTGCTCAGATCGTTGTTCTGAAAATCGCTCAGAATCGCTTCCTTGCTCCAGGCATCGTTGAAACAGGCTTTTTCAATTTCCACGATTTCATCGATGTCTTCCGTTCTCATGCGGCGGATCATTGCTGTTTCTGATATCCTTCGATTCCCTTGAAATACTCCGGAATCAGGGAATGGATATTCTCCACATGCTCATAATACGGACGCGTATTCATAAAGCACTCTCCGATCGGATAGAAGAGATCCTCTTTTCCCAGAAGATGCCCGTCCGCAAAAAGTGTCACGCCATCGAGATCCATCTTCTTCAGCTCATCCAGCGTCTCAATGCTCTCTTTGGCATCCTCGCTCAGATAATTCCCGCAATACGCCCGGTTACTGCGGGCATCCAGTAACGTAATGCCCTTTTTGCCGGCACTGTATAAGCGCAGCGTGGAGACGGTATAAACCTCGATCGGCTCCAGTGCTCCCAGCACTTTGGCAACGGTCATCGCAATTCTCACACCGGTATAGGATCCCGGTCCCCGGGAGATGCAGATAGCCTTGATGTCCTTTGGCGCGTATCCGTTTTTCTTCATCATGGCATCCACTTCCACAAGCAGCAGTTCACTCTGCTGTTTGAAGCAGTCCATGCTCTTCTGATCGATGATCTTCTCACCGTCCAGAAGTGCAATTCCCATATATTTATGGGAGGTATCCATACATAACGTTAACATAACTCCTCCACTAACTTCTCATAATTCTCGCCTTTCGGCAGAAAATGCAGGCTGCGCGCATCCTCATCCAGATATTTGATATCGATCTGCAGATATTTTTCCGGCAGAATGTCCTCCATGAACATCGGCCACTCGATCACGCAGACACCGTCATCTTCCAGAAACTCTTCAAAGCCGAGATCCTGATCGATTCCTTCCAGACGGTAGGCATCGATATGATACAGAGGCAGTCTTCCCTTCTTATAGACCTTCATGATCGTAAAGGTCGGCGAGATGACTTTGGACGTAATGCCGAGTCCTTTCGCCAGTCCCTGGGTAAAGGTCGTTTTTCCCGCGCCTAAATCGCCTGTCAGAATGATCAGAGAACCCGCATTCAGTTTCTCCGCCACTCTTGCGGCAAGCTCCTTTGTTTCCTTAGCGCTGTTACAGATATATTCTTTCATCATAAATCAACCATCAAATCCTTTAATGACGTATAAACATAGTCCGGTATGACCAGATCCGGATTCCATACCGGGTTCTTTTTGACATATGCCGTATCGATTCCTGCAGAAGTGGCGCCGAGAATATCGGAAGTCAGGGAATCCCCGACCATAAGCACCTCTTCCCGTCTCACATCCAGGTCTTTCAGAATGTATTCGAAGAAGCGGATGTCCGGTTTGCTGTAGCCGATTTCAAAGGAGGTATAGATCCTTGATATATAAGGAAGGATCCCTCCGAGCCGCAGACGGTTTTCCTGCATGTTGTAATAGCCGTTGCTCGCAACAACCAGCATATACTTCTTTGAGAGCGTCTCACAGAACTCCGCGGCACCTTCCATCAGATAACCGTACTGACCAAGCGCATAAAGCAGATCGTCCGAAATTGCCTTCGGATCTCTGGGATAGCCGGTCTCCTTCAGAAAACCTTCAAAGCGGATCTTCTCGAGTGTGGCCATATCGAACTCCCCGTGCTCCAGCCTGCGCCAGAGACTCTCGTTATATCTCCGGTACTGATTCAGAAATTCCTCATCCGTCGGAAGAGCATGTTCTTCAAACGTCCTTCTGAGGGAAGCTTCTTCATTGCGGTCAAAATCGAGAATCGTGTTGTCTGCATCCAGCAGGAGTACCCTATACGTTTTCATCTAGTAAATAGTACCACAACTGAAGCGAAAAAAGTAAAAAAAAGGAACTCGAAGGTGAGTTCCTAGTTTACCTGGCGACTTGCGCGTTTCACTATGGCAGGCATAGCTATATTTGCCGATGAAATGCTTAACTTCTGTGTTCGGGATGGGAACAGGTGTGACCATT
>JAZQFH010000005.1:0-64021 GCA_045539425.1 Erysipelotrichaceae bacterium | reverse complement strand
ATACAACATCTTTCATTTATGGTAAGATGATTATAGTTCATAGTCCTCTCCTGTTCTTAATGTTTGTTTGGTCACTTACATTTTAACATTTGAGTCCTATGGACGCTTTTTTTCTGTTGCACTTGTTATGATAAATTATCTTCTCAAAAAATGCCTTTTTCTTCGGTAAAAAAAGAATAAAGCCCGTCTGCGGATTCGGTTATGCTAATAGTGAAGAAGTAGTGAGGTCTCATCATGCTGACATTGAAGAATAGAACCTGTGTGATTGCAGGAGGAACAGGGAACATTGGAAATCAGGCTGTGCGTGATTTGCTGAAGAACGGAATGAATGTTGCGCTGCTCTCACATTTCCCGGAAAAATGTGCGGAAATCATAGAGGACAGTAAAGCATATCCGGGAATCTGCGCAGCGTTTGGGAATGAGCCTGACAGAAAAGAGATGTTTCAGAAGATTTATGAGTCCTTTGGCTCTATCGATGCCTATGTCACAAAGACGGGAATTCTGAAAGAGCCGGTTCCACTGGAAGAAGTGAATACGGAAGAACTGAATGATCTGTTTCAAAAGCAGGTATGCAATGTCTTTGACAATATCAAAGCTATATTGCCGTATCTGAAAAATAGCAATGCTCCAAGAATCGTTTTATGTACCACGATAGGCTCACGAAGCGGAAATGAAAAGGAAAACATCATGGATTCGATTGTCAAAGGTGCAGTGAATTCAATGATTTATACTTTGGCAAGACAGTTGGCACCGTACGGAATTACCGTGAATGGAATCTGCGTCAGTGCCATGATTCAGGACCATGAAGGAGATGGTCTGAACAGTGAAACCATGTTGATGGAGATTCCCATGAGGCGTTTGGGAACTTCTGCTGATTTTTCAGCGGCTCTGGAATATCTGCTTGCGGAAGAAGCGGGATTTCTGAGCGGGGAGATTCTGATGGTGAATGGAGGAATGGGAACCGGTTTATGAAAAGAGTATATGAAATCAAGAGAACATACTCCAAGGTAAACGGAGTTCCGTGCATGTTGTATAAACCGCTCTTCCCGGATGAAAATGCTTCCGTACTGTGATTCTGATGCACTCCGGAGCGAACTATATGGAAACCCCGCAGGCGATTGCTCTGGCAGAAAGAGGATTCCGCTGCTTTACAGCTCATATCCGGGATGCACAGGAGATGCTGGATGAACGTTTTCTGGATTTGTATGAAATCGTGAAATATGCCAGAAGTACATCCGGTGTGAAAAAGGTGATTCTCTTCGGACACAGCGGCGGGGCATGTCTACAGGCAAGCAGTCAGCTGCCATGACAAAACCCTTGCTTTTGTGGAGGGTGCAACGCACAATTTACAGCTGTAGATTCTCTCTACGGTGATACGGTGAATTCCTGCTTCAACTATGTGGCCGATTGGCTCAGAAGCAGATTCTTATAAGGAAAGAAAGGTGGAAAACATGAGAAAACGTTTGGTATTTCGGGTAGATGATGTCGGTTATACACCCATTTATGATTTGGGAGTGATGGAAGCATTTCAGAGCGGAGTTGGCAGCAGTGCGGATGTCATGCTGGATTCTCCGGACACGATTGAAGTGTTAAAGAAACTGAAGGAGATGCCCTGGCTTTCCGTCGGCTGGCACAGACACCTCTGGGAAAGTCCGGTTCTGCCGGCAGAGGAAGTTCCTTCCCTGGTGGATGAGAGAGGGCGCTTCAAATGGGGACATCGCCATCAGGAGCTCATGAAAGAAGCGACTTATGAGGATGCCTTTAAGGAATTTGAAGCGGAACTGGAACTGTGTAAGAAATATCTTGGAAGATATGTGGATGTGGCGAACAGCCTTCGTCCGGGGGATTTCCCGTTGGAGAAGGCATATAAGGATGTGCTGGACAAATACGGCATTCCGTATAATTATTTCTCACAGGAAGCAAAGGAGCACGGTACCCTCCGCACGCAGGCGGCAGAAAAGTATCAGGATCTCCATATGATTTCTCTGCATATCCAGCCGGAAAAAGGGTTCGGCCTTGAGTTGTTCAAAGAATATGATCCGCTTTCCAAAATGATGCGTCCAGTCTGGACGGAGAAAGAAGAAATCTATCTATACGGCTGGCATCCGGGATATTGCGATGTTCATATCATGCAGGAATCCACCTGCAACATTCACCGCTGCAAGGAGTTGGAAGCGGCAACCAGCGAAGAGTTTAAAAACTGGCTGATCCAAAACAAAGTGGAATTGATCAACCAGAGAGATGCGCTGTACGGAACAAATGAATTCCAGGATCATCTGAAGGAAATCAACTCTCCGTTATGGATCGGTAATATGTAAAAAACAGATAGGGATCTCTCCCTATCTGCTTTGACTTTTACAGCTTATAAAACACTCTGTTTTCTTTTCGCGGTGCGGCATTCGGTGTCACGGCCGCATATCCTAAAAGGCAGATGCCAACGCCTTCATATTCTCCTTCCATACCGAGTTCCTTTAATATTTCTTTTCCGCGTTCCGTTTCAAACATCAGCTTGGAACGGTGAATCCAGCAGGATCCCAGCCCGAGGGAATGTGCCGCAAGCATCAGGTTTTCCATCATTAATGAAGCATCGTAGACCGAGGTCGGTACGCTTTTGTCTGCCAGCGTCAGGATGATGGTTTTTGCGCCGTAGAAATTGTGAATCAGATCCGGATCTCTGCCGACAACTTCCGCATTCATCCGTTCAAGTTCATCAATCAGTGCCTCATCCTGGATGACGGCCATAACAGCCCCCTGTTTGTTGGCTCCGCTCGGGGCATAAAGACCTGCCTGCACGATCAGATCGAGATCTTCTTTTCTGACTTTCTCATCCGTATACTTCTTCACGCTTCGTCTTTCAAGTATGCTTCGAATTGTTTCATTCATGATTATTTTCCTCGCTTTTCCTGCTTTTATTATACTTTTTTTCCGGGAAAAGTGGGTAAATCTGCCTGAGTGAACAAATGATTCAAAAAGTGAAATGCGTTATAATAATGTTTAAAAGAGGGAAAAAATGGAATTATTCAGATCACAGATTCAGATTTTAAATATGCTGTTCAGCAGCCATGATACGGTCAGCGGGCTGGCCATTGCGGATTATCTGAACAGCTCTTTGAAAACGGTAAAGAAAGAAATTGATGATCTGAACGCAATCTGTTTGAAAAACGGCTGTGAGATCATATCCAAAGTCGGAGCCGGATATGAAGTGGAGGTGCGTAACCGGAAGCAGTATGCGGAGTTCCGGGAGGAAATTCTGACTATTTACCGGAATCATTTCTATTACACGGATGCTCAGCATGAACGGGCGCATTATATCGTTCGCCGCTTTCTTCTGGAAAATACACTGCATCTCAATGACCTGGTATATGCATGCAATGTGTCGGAATCGACCATCCGCCGCGATTTGCCGGGAATCAGGAGTATTCTGGGTAATTACAAACTGTATCTGGTCAACCGGACAAACAGGGGGATGTCTCTGGAAGGGGATGAGTGGCATATCCGTCTGGCATTTCTGCAGGAGGATTATCTCTATCAGTTCATGCAGAAGGTGTATATCAATACGCCGGAAGTAGACTTTGAGAATATGACACTGTTGAATCATGAGTACCTGGATGTGATCATGCAGAAGGTCAAGAAGGTTCTGCTGAATCATTCCTATATTATGTCCTTTTCCTCTTTGATCCGGTTTACGAAACTGCTGATCCTGACATATAACCGGGCGCGTTATGCTTCCAGATTGGTGATTCCGAGCAGGATCCGGCAGATTGATCTGACAGCGGAAAAGCAGATGGTGAAGGAAATCCTCGCCAGCATGATGGTGTTTGATAATCTGAAACTGTCGGAGGAAGAACTCTTCTATCTGGCGCTCAGTTTAAAAGGCGAGCGCTCCATGAAATACCAGGTGTTTTTGCAGCAGAGTGACCGTGAGTACTTTTCGGATATCGTGGATTCCTTTATCTCTTATTTCAAAGAACAGCTGGATATCGGGAATACGGATACCAGCGAGCTTCACAAGGATCTCTGCACGGAGTTTTATAAAATCTATTACCGTTCTCTGATCGATGTACATCTCTCCCGTCAGTTTACCCATCAGTACCGGAGGGATGGACTTTCCGCTCTGGATTTCTGTTCCGTTTTCTATCTGTTTTTAAAAGAACGCTATCAGCTGGAAATGAATATCTACGATATTGCCGGACTCTATCCCTGTTTCATCCGCTTCTTTAATCTGCGGGATGCGCAGAATGCGGGGAAAATACTCGTTGTCAGCAAGCAGGGATATCAGGGTGCCAGCGTATATGCGAACCGTCTGAATCAGATGAAAAGCAATTTCAATATCATCTATGTTCCGAAAGAGTACATGAATCTGGAAAGAGAGAATCTCAGCGAATATATCGGGATTCTGAGCAATGTGGCGGAAGTGTCGGATGAGTATCCCGAACTGCCGTTCCGTGAGCTGAACTATCTGCGGAATGCCGAGGATATTGCCCGGATCGGCAAGTATTTCCAGCTGCGCTTTACGGATTTCCAGAAGATCTTTACACAGGAGGATCTGTATGTGGATCAGAAACTGAGAAGTGAGGAGGATATCTATGCCTTTGTCCGCTCAATTCTTCCGGGAGATGATGAAAAGGAAAAAGATGCCTATATCGCCGAAGCCAGGCGGATGAATGGAATCTACGGTGGGAGAAGGATCAATAACAGTTTTCTGGTATTTCCTCTGTTTCAGCAGACTTCCAAACGGTTTCTGAAGGTCATTTATCTTGACGAAAGCATCGAGATTGACCGTGACTTCGTGAATAAAATCATCGTGGTCGGGACAGGCGGAAATTCGCTCTTCAGCCGTAAGATCCTTTCGGAAAAAGTCGGAAAACTGCTGCGCTCATATGATTCGATCCTCTCACATGAGAAAAAGCGGGACTACGAAAAACTCTGCAGCATTATGTATTGATTTCAGGCTTTCGTCAGAAAATGGGGTTGATAACCGAAAAAACTGACGGGAGCTTTTTTTCATCATCGCTTACAATGAAATCAGAGGATAAAAGATATGAAAATCATTGAGGTAATCGAAAAAATAAAAGAATGGCATCAGCCGTATGAAGAACGCCTGAAAACCAGAGATCAGTATCTCTGCGGAGATCCCGAAGCGGAATGCACGGGGATTGCCGTGACCTGCTGTGCCACACTGGATGTGATGCAGAAAGCGGCAGAAAAGGGGATCAATCTGATCATCAGCCACGAGGGAATCAGCTATAATTACGAAAAACTGCTGAAACCGGAAGAATACAGAAATGAAGTGCTGCTGAAAAAACTGGAGTTTGCCAAAGAGCACGGAATCGTGGTCTGGAGAGATCACGATCACATGCACGGAAGTGGAGCACCGCACGAAACAGCCCGGATCCGTGAGGATATGATTTTCTACGGTACCATGAAAGAGCTGGGCTGGGAGAAATACGTAGTCGGGGACAAAAAGAAACCGCTCTGGTTCAATATCCCGAAAACGAGTGCCCGTGCACTGGCGGAAGAAATCAAAAACGCATGGCATCTGAACGGGCTGCGCGTGGTCGGAAATCTTGATGCGGAAATTGAAACGGTACATTTTGTGGAGCACGTGTTAGGCGGTGAGCACGACATCCGGATTCTGGACAATGCGGAGAAAGCGGATGCGCTGATTCCGCTGGAAATCGTCGACTATACTCTGACGAGTTATGTCCGTGATGCGGCTGCGCTTGGAATGAACAAAGTCATTTTCGAGATGGGACATTTCAATGGGGAAGAACTCGGGATGCGCTATCTGGAGAAAGTGCTTCCGGAGGTATTCGACAATCAGCTTCCGGTGGTCTACATCCAGTCCGGGGATACCTTCCAATACATATAATCTGATCAGCTGAGGATCCTGCGGGATCCTTTTTTCATGAGAAAAAACGAACTGCAGGAAGGAAAGAGGAGGGAGCTGCAGTCCGTTTTTTATACTAACTTCTTAAGCTGCGAAGTTGTTTTCTATTTCTTTCAGCCGTTTCCGGAATACCAATGTGAATAAGACGGCACTGAAGACCGGAAGGGATACGACGATCCACATGGCAGGGATATAACCCATTGCTTTGGCAACATATCCCGCAATCGCAGGGCCAACAAGCGTGGCGGAGTCCAGAGCAATGAAGTTGGTGGAAGAAGCGCTTCCGCGGCGTTCCGGCGGTACGCACTTCATGGTCAGAGCCTGAAGTGAAGGCTGAACGGCACCATAACCGAGAGAGTTGATCACACCGATCAGAAGCAGGTGCCAGAGACTTGTGGAGAAGCCGATACCGATTAAGGAGAGTCCTGTTAAGCAGAGTCCCGGAATGGCAATGAAGAGGAAGCCTTTTTTGTCATTCAGTTTCCCGATCAGCGGGCGCGTTGCCATTAAGGCAAAGGCATTGACGGTGAAATACAGGGAAGCATTGGCAATCCCGCGCTCTTCCGCGTACACAAGGAAGAAGGAATTGATGGATGTGACCCCGATATTGACTAGGAAGTTGATTCCGGCGGGAACCAGAGCTTCTTTGGCAATCATATTATCCAGATTCAGCTTGAAGATACCGGTACCGCGGTTCGGGACTTTCACGATGAGACCGACCATGATGCAGGCACATACCATCATGCAGCCGGTAATAATATAGGTTGTATTATAACCGACCAGATCGCGTACCTTGACACCGAAGGTTGGCCCGATGGCCTGACCGATCGCCTGCGCCAGAGCGAAGATGCCCATTCCGCTGGAAAACTGGGATTTCGGAATACAGTCGGAAACGATCGTCAGCATGCACGCATTTCCGAAAGCATTCCCGATTCCCTGGGTCAGCCGGAAGAATTTCATGACCGTGATGACGTTGATTCCCGTTACTTCGGCAATTTTCGGAGAGAAACTGAAGCCGAAGTAGGCAAAGCCGAAGAGGCACATCGCCATCTGCAGAAGGCGCTTCCGGTTGTAGGCATTCATGGCCGGGCCGGCAATGAAGCGGAAGATCAGTGCGGTCAGAGCGAACATGCTCATCAGCGAGCCGATCTGGTCTGCCGGAGCCCCGGTGCTTTTCGCGTAGAGAGACAGCAGGGAATTGCTCATCTGTCCGCTCAGATTAAATAAGGCACTGGAGATGAAGACACTGATAAACATGGCATTCCAGAGTTTATCAGGCTCTTTCCAGTTTTTTACTTTTGGATCTGTCGTATTACTCATACTTTCCTCTTTTCTTCTCCCGTGCCGGCCTGTCTTTTTCTGAATTGCCCAACCAGGAGATATAAATTCATCCATATTATCTATCTTATGTAAACGTAAGCGTTTTCAATTTTTGCCGTTGATTAAGGCAATACTTGAACAAAAGGCAGTTTCACGCTGTCATAAACTGTTAGTAGAAGTTAACAAGGAGCAAAAATATGATTACATTCATTCGTTCGGATGACAGACTGATTCACGGTCAGTGTCAGACAAAGATTATTCCAATGAACAAAATCAACCGCGTGATCGGTGTGGATGATCCAACAGCAAACAATCCGATGCTGAAGAGAATCTTCGAAATGGCGGCACCGAGCGGTGTCAAGGTCACGGTCCATACCTTTGAAGATGCTCTGACACCAATCGGAAAGTGCATCGTCAATGATAAGAGAACCCTGATCATTGCAAGACGCCCGTCCACATTACTGAAAATCTACGAAAAGTTCCCGGAACTCAAGAGCGTGGATCTGGATGTTGCCAATATTCCGAAGGAAGGAGAGGAAGGATTCCTCATCCGCAGAGACACCTGGGTCGATCCGCAGCAGCTGGAGGCGTTCAAACAGCTGGATGCAATGGGAGTCAATGTTTACTTCCAGCAGTTCCCGGGAGACGGATCCGACGTCATCTACTGGAAAGACGTCAGGGAAAAATATTAATTCGGCATTAAAGTATTACTACTTTAATAATAAAAAAGGAAGGGAGATAGAATACTTATGCAAATCACAGTTTTACAGGCATTACTGCTTGGATTCTTCTGTTTCCTGATTTCTACTAGCATGTTCCCACTCGGATGGCTCAGTCAGAACATCATGAACAAGCCGTTAGTAGCTTGCATGTTTATCGGTCTGATCATGGGGAGAGTCAAAGATGCTCTTCTGATCGGCGTTGTCGTACAGGCAGCTTACATCGGACAGATGTCCATCGGCGGTGTTGCCACATTACCAAACATCACGACAGCCCTCTGGTTCGCTTTACCGCTGACACTGGTTTCCGGCGGTGACGCAGCGGAATGCTTAACGATTGCTCTGGCATTCGCAGCAGTCCAGGATATCATCGGCACAATCGGCAACATGTTCAAAATCGGTGTTCTTCACCGTCAGGACGCCTTAATTGAAAAAGGCCAGATCAAGAAGGCATGGTGGTTCCCGGTTTCCGGCCACATCTGGACATTCGCTTATTCCATGATCGTTGTTCCGGCATTCTGCCTGGCTGGAAGCGGTGTTGTAACCAATATCGTTGCAGCGTTACCTCCACAGATCAATAAGATCATGTCCACATTCACCAGCTTATTACCGGCGATCGGCTTCATGATCTTAATGGTTTCCTTAATTCATGATCCGTTACAGTGGATCTACTTCTTATTCGGTTTCATTTTAGCAGCAGGATTAAAATGGAGCACGGTGGCGATCACGATCGCAGCAGCTGTTATTGCCTACCTGGTATTCCAGTTCACTCCGGGCAAGCAGGCTGTGGCAGTAGAGGAGGATGACGACTAATGACTGAATTAGAAAGACTCAATTCTTTAAAAGATAACAAGAAATTCGTTAACGACGCGTTCTGGGGTTATGTCTGGGGCGTTCCGATGAACTTCACACGTGAACGTATGTTAGGTTGTTCCATGGTCTGTATGCTCGCAAAAGTCGCGGATCAGATTTATCCGGACAATGTGGAAAAACAGAAAGAGTTATGCCGCAACCATGAAGTGTTCTTCAATACCCAGCAGGGTTTAGGTGCTGTCATTTACGGCCTGGTCTTAGGTATGGAAGTGGAGAGAGCGAAGAGTGACGATGTCACAAACGAACTGATCCAGTCTGTCAAACAGGCGCTTGCCGGTCCTCTGGCAGGTTTAGGTGACTCTCTGATTCAGGCATTGTTAACACCGATCCTCATTTCCATCGGTATCGGTTTAAGCCAGAATACAGGCTCCATCCTCGGCCCGCTCTTCATGATCGTTTCCTACACGGCAATCAATACGGCTCTGTCCTATGGATTATTCCGCGTCGGTTATACTTCCGGTATCGCCGGTGCTGAAATGCTGATCAGCTCTGACTTGAAAGACCGTGCCGTTCCGGCATTTGAAGCGTTAGGCATCACGGTCATCGGCGGAGTTCTGGCAGGTATCATGAATGTCAGAACAGCATTAGTCGCTCAGGTCGGTGAAACGGTTGTCAATGTACAGACAGACGTTTTAGACGTATTCTTCCCGAAATTATTATCCCTGGTAGTCTGCTTCATCGTTTACTACCTGGTCAAAGAGAAGAAATGGTCTGCCACAAAGATCATGTTATGGATGATCCCTGTTGCAATCGTCGGCAACTTATTAAAGATCTTAGCTTAATTTCGTTTATTATTCGAATAACAGAACATTAAAGAGGAAGATAACTATGATTCGGCTCAATTACAAACTCACACAGGAAGAAGCAGTCCGTTATTATGAGATGATTCTCAATAACGCAAAACAGACGAGGGTGCCGCGGATCTTTGCGATGATCTGGCTGCCGTTTGTACTGCTTGCGGTAATGATTGCCCTGAAGTGGACGAGAAATGTGATGTACTGGATTGCGGTTATCTTCCTTTCTCTTTTATGGATCTTCTTCATAGCTCCCCGTCTGTATCACTCTATTACAAGGGAAGCTGCGAAACGGAAGATCAAGGAAGACCGGTTCACTCCGCAGAACATTGAAGTGAAAGATGAAAACGGAGTGATTTCCGTCAACGGCCAGAAGAAACAGCCGCTGGACTATGTAGCATACGCGGATATGCTTGTCATCGCTTTCTCGGATCAGACAAACCTGATCGTTCCGGACCGCGTATTCGGAACGGATGAGAAAAAGATGGAACAGTTTGTGAAAGACGTGGTACTTTCGGTTAAACAGCAGAAAGAGAAAGCTACCGCCTGAGTTTGAAAACAAAGCCGTCTTCGGACGGCTTGAATAACATTTAAAGGAGAAATCATATGCCCGGAAAATACTATAACGGAACGGATATCAACTCCATTCCGCGCCCGATTCATACCAATATCAAATCCAAACGGATCATCCATGAACCGGAACACCCGGTCCGCTGGAGTTTCATGAAGATTCTGAGAGAATACTCCACTCTCAGAGAATTCTATCCGGAAATTAACCCGTATACGGAAGCCTATAAGGTTAGAGATAATACCTGGGCACTCTATAATGATTCCTTTGACGGTGCCGGGGATGTCTGGATGTATCTGATCAACGGGCCGGAAAAGGCGATGATCATCGATACCTCTTTCGGAATCGGTGACCTGAAAGGATTGATCCGGCATCTGGTAGGGGATAAGGAAATCGTCTGCGTCAACACGCATAGCCATTTCGACCATGCATACGGAAATGCCCAATTCGGTAAGGCGTATTGCCATGAGTATGAAGTGCCGGACATGCTGAAAAAGGTCAACCCGCACATCTGGGATTACCTTTTCAATCAGACCGGGGAACCGTTGAAAGTTGCGGACCGCATGATTGAACCGGGTCAGCCTATCTATACAGAATTTGATCCGAAGGATGTGATCGAATACCATGACTGGGAAGTCATCGGATTTGAAAACCACCATGAATTTGATCTGGGGAACGGCTATATCGTGGAAGCGATTCTGCTTCCGGGACACACGGCCGGCCAGTGCGGCTATTACGATCATCAGACGGGTTGTTTCTTTGTCGGTGATCTGACGGGAATCGGCGGAAAGAATCCGGAGGAACCGTTTGCACAGATGTGCACGGTGGAAGCGATGCATGATGAACTGGAAAAGGTTCAGCCGCGTTTAAAGGATATGAGCGGTATCTTCCCGGGACACGGTGCCTGGGATCAGCATCCTATTATATTGCGCTATCTCTATGAAACCACATGCGCAATTTTGAAGGATCCTTACAATTATGACGGCATCCGTGAATTTGAACGACAGGGCAAAGTCATGAAATCCGCTACCAAGAATATTCATCAGTGGACAGCTCTCCGTTACAATCCGGAGAAAGTATGGAAAAGACAGGTGTCAGAGGAGAAAAAATAGTATGAAAGGCATTTTATTGGTCAGTCACGGACAGATGGCTCCGGGAATGAAAGATTCCCTCAGCATGTTTTTCGGACAGGATATCCCGCAGCTGGATACGCTTTCCCTTACCATGAGCATGGGAGCGGATGAGTTCGGCGCGGCTCTGAAGGAAAAAATCGATGCATTAAATACCGGTGACGGCGTACTCGTCTTTGCGGACGTGCTTGGCGGAACACCGTTCAACCAGGCAGCCATGTTGCTGGGTGATGATGTTGATCTGATTACGGGAATGAACCTCGGCATGTTGATGGACTATCTCGGCACCAGAGAATATGAGGAGTTTGTAGCCGCGGATCTGGTGGAAAAAGGGAAAGCCGCCATTGTGGATGCCAAGGCTCTGTTCTCTTCCAATAACGAAGAGGAAGACGATGATTAAAGCAGCCGGTGCAAGGCGCTGCCTCACGCCCTCCTATCGCCCGTTCTATCTCACGGGATACAACTCTCCGCTCAGAAAACTGCCGGCGGAAGGAGTTCACGATGATATCTATGCGCAGATCAGCCTGATCGATGTGGACGGGACGCAGTTCTATCTGTTTTCGACCGACTGGATCAGTGTGGAGGAGTGTTTTTATGAAGACGTCAGCGAAATGCTTTCTTCCCGCTACGGAATCAATAAGAACCACGTGCTGATCACGGCCACGCATAACCATCAGTCAACCGGAGATCAGATGAAACGGAATGAACATTTCAATCCCGGGTATTATCAGTGGCTGTTGAATCTGGCAGCAGAAGCGTATGAAAACTGCAGAGAACGTCTTGAGGAAGTGGAATTGTTTTACGGAAAGAGGACGGTACTCGGCTATTACGGAAGCCGGGTCATTGACAATTCTCCGGCAGACAACGATATCTATCTTCTGGAATTCCGTAATGCTGGGAATCAGGTCGTTACCGCAATCTGTAACTGGGCGACCCATTCCACAGCCCTGACACCGAATAATGCTTTGTTAACCGGGGAATTTGCGCAGAATACCTGCCGGGAGTATCAGAAGCTGAAAGGATACTATCCGCACATGATCGTCGGCGCAGCAGGGGACTCATCCACGCGTCCGACCCGTCAGGGAAATGATTTCAGGGAACTGGAGCGCATCAGCAAAGGCGTGGCGCAGGAAATGGCACAGATCTGTGCCGATAAAAAACTGAATCTGTCTTACAGGGGAATGAAAACCATAACGCATAATGTTCATGTTGTGGTAGATCATGACGATGTACAACAGAAGATCGATGAATCTTTGAAAGAGCTGGAAACGGCAACGGACTTCGACCGTATCAAGGTGCTGAAATCCATGCAGCCGGCATTGAATAAACTGTTGAAACTCGACCGCGTGGATCAGCACTGGTTTGCCCATGCGATTGATCTGGAGGATCTGGAAATCATTGTAACGCCAGCGGAACTGGCCAGCCGCTTCGGCTTTGAGATCAAAAATGCATCCAAAGCGGAATGCTGCCTGATCTTCGGCTATACAAACGGGAAAGCAGGATACATGTTCCCGGAAGATCTGTACGGATTAACCTTTGAAACGATCTCCTCCGGAATTCCGGCAGCGGAGGTCAGAAGTTATATTGATAAGATACTTTCCATAGTATAATGGAGGCAGAAGATGAACGGATACGTAAAACGGAATGAAATCAAAGAAGAAGGAATCCTGGAAGGTGTTGTAAGATACCGTCCGGTAACGGCAATGATTGCGGTGGCGCTGATTGCCTGCTTTTTGATTTATGTCCGTTCCCTGCCAACCATTCTGATTGGTGTTGCACTTCTCTTACTGGTAGCCGCAGCACTGATCCTGGTGAAGGATATTCCCGTGATTGAATTCTACAACGATGCCTGCATCCTGTATGATCTGCAGCATCCGGGAATGGCGAGAAGGGTTTCCTATGAGGAATTGAAGTACTGGACGGTTGACGCTAATGTACATAAAGTCTATTTCATCCTGAAGAATGAAGAGATTCTCGAACAGGAAAGCTACCGCTATTTAAAGGTTTATAATATTCTGAACAAACTGCTTCCTGCAAAAAAGGCAAAGTCCAAACTGCAGGAGCGGCGGGAAAAGAAAGAAAACAGGAACTGAAACGGCAGTTCCTTTTTGAAAGGAAAGCGCAAAATGGAATACAAGGAAAAAGAGTACAAGGTATTTGAAATGTTCGCCAGACAGAAAGCTCTGGCGACGGCAGGGAATCTTTCGGATTACAACTGCTGCACGATTGGCTGGGGAAGCTTAGGCAGTATCTGGGGAAGGGGAACGGATATCGTAACGATCTATATCAATCATGACCGCTATACCTGGAAGTACTGTATGGAGAAAGATATTTTCACTGTCAGCTTTTTCCCGGAAGAATACAGGGAAGACCTGCAGATTCTGGGCACGAAATCCGGAAGAGACGGAGATAAGGTGGCTTTAACAAAACTGACTCCTTATGAAGCGGAAGGCGGCGTTGCCTACAGGGAAGCGGAACTGACTTTCGTATGTAAAAAACTGTACCAGGGAGAATTTTCCAGAGTCGGCCTGGCAGATGAGATCAATCACGGAATTTATGAAAACTGGGAACCGCACTACATGTTTGTGGGCAAAATTATCACAGTAATTGGAAAGGATGGAGAATAGATCATGAATACCATAGACGCCATTTTAAAAAGACGCAGCATCCGGAAATATACGGACCGGAAACTGTCGGAAGAGGACATTCATACAATCCTTCGCTGTGCGATGAGCGGACCGTCGGCAGTCAATGCCAGAGACTGGAGCTTTATCGTGGTGGATGTGAAGGAAGAATTGGAAAAATGGGCTCAGGCCAGCGGCAGAGCCGGAAAAATCATCGCTCAGAGTGCCATGAGTATTCTGGTCTGCGGGGACTTGGACCGCGCCTTCTCACGCGCACCGGAATACTGGGTTGTTAACGGCAGCATCGCCGCACAGAACATGATCCTTGCCGCTGAAGATCTCGGCATCGGAAGTGTCTGGCTCGGCATGTGGCCGCAGGAAGACAAAGTGACAATACAGAAGGAATACTTCCATCTTCCGGATCATATTGTTCCGCATTCCGTCATCGCCTTCGGCTATCCGGACGAAGTCAAAGACGGAGAACATCCGGACTATGAAGAGGACAGGGTTCACAGAAACCGCTGGTAAATTATCATTAATCTAAAAAAAGCCACTGCAATCTGCCGGAACAAACGGCAAATCGCAGTGGTTTTTATGTTATTAAATTTCTCCGCCTTCGGTAAACTGGGAATTCCAGAGTTCGGCATAGAAGCCTTTTTGGGCCAAGAGCTCTTCGTGGTTTCCTGTTTCCACGATATCTCCGTCTTTCATGACCAGGATGATATCGGCATCCCGTATTGTGGAGAGGCGGTGAGCAATCGTGAAGGAAGTTCTTCCTTTCGTCAGCTTATTCATGGCGTCCTGAACGATCTGCTCGGTTCTCGTGTCGACGGAAGAAGTGGCTTCATCGAGAATCAGTAGCGGCGCATTCTGGATCATCGCCCGGGCGATGGTCAAGAGCTGCCTCTGACCGACAGACATGTTGGAATCATCCGTCAGAACCGTGTCGTATCCCTGCGGTAATGAAGCAATGAAGTGATGAATCCCTACCGATTTACAGGCTTCCATCAGCTGCTCATCCGTAACATGTTCCTTACCGAAAGTCAGATTTTCCCGGACGGTACCGTGGAAGAGCCAGGTGTCCTGTAAAACCATGCAGAAGAGGGAGTGAACGCATTCCCGCGTCATGTCGCTGGTCTTGATCCCGCCGATGGAGATCGAACCGCTGTTGACTTCATAGAAACGCATCAGCAGGTTGACAAGCGTTGTCTTTCCGGCTCCGGTCGGCCCGACGATTGCGACGTGATGACCGGGGTAGACGGTGAAGTTGAAATCCTTGATGATGGTGCGGTTTGGCGTATAGCCGAAGCTGACGTGATCGAAGACGACGTCAGCTTTTTCAATATTGTCGATATGGTCGATCTTTCCACTTTCATCACTCATTTCCTCTTCCTTGAACAACTGGAAGATCCGCTCTGCCGCAGCCGCAGCTGTTTGCAGGGAAGTGGTGCCTTCCGCAACCTGTGTCAGAGGCTGGGTAAACAGTTTGACATAGACGATAAAGGCGACGATCGTGCCGAAATCCGTCTTTCCGCTTTGTACCAGATAGGCACCGAACACGCAGACGGAAACATAACCGAGATTGCTGACAAGCTCCATTAATGGCATCATCAGTCCGCTGAGGAACTGGGATTTCCAGTTGGCGTTGTAGAGGTCTTTGTTGATCTTATCGAAAGTGGCTTCGGATTCATTCTCTCCGTTATAGGCTTTCACGATGATGTGACCGGCATACATCTCCTCGATATGTCCGTTCAGTGTTCCGAGATAAAGCGAACGCTTGGAAAAATAGGGCTGGGAGAATTTGATGATATAGCGCATGGCAAGAAAGCCGATCAGAGAGAAGCCGATTGCCGTAAGCGCCAGCGGTAAGTTTGTGATGAGCATCATGAAGGCACATCCGATAAAGGTGATGGCAGCCGCGACAAGTTCGGCAATGGTTTTATCCAGTGCCAGATTCAGTGTATCCACATCATTGGTAACACGGCTGAGAAGATCACCGAAGCTGGAAGAGTCCGTCCTGCTGAGCGGGATGGCATTCAGCTTGCGGGAGATGTCGTTCCGCATCATCTGGGTCAGACGGGAAGAGTAGGTGGTCATCGTATAGGATTCCACATAGGTAATGATAGCACTCACCACATAGATGATCATGATCGTAATGGTCAGTGAGGTGATCTTTGGCAGATCCATACTGCCGCTTTTCATGCCTGCGGAAATCAGATTCGTAATCTCTTTTAACGTGTTTGGCCCAAACAGGGTCAGAACGACGCTTAAGATGGCGCAGGTGATCCCGAGAATGATCATCGGCATTAAGCGGCGGCTGTACTGCAAAACCATGAGCCAGGCACTCTTGAAATCTTTCGGCTTTTCTGCTACGACCCCTCCGCCGCGGCGTCCGCCGGTGGTGTTTTTCATCTGGACCTGTCCTAAGCTGTAACTGTCTTTTGCCATTATGCCAACTCCTCCTGAGATAACTGCGTCAGTGCAATTTCTTTATAGATTTCACAATGCTCCATCAACTGAGAGTGTGTGCCTTCTCCGACGATTCTGCCCTCATCCAGAACGATGATTTTGTCGGCATCCTTGATGGTTCCGATACGCTGGGCGACAATGAAGGTGGTGACACCTGCTGTTTCTGAGCGCAAAGCGGCGCGCAGCGTGCGGTCGGTCCTGTAATCCAGGGCAGAGAAGGTGTCATCGAAAATATAGAACTCCGGAGAGCGGTATACCGCCCGGGCAATGGACAGACGCTGTTTCTGTCCGCCGGAGACGTTGGTTCCTCCCCGGGTGATTGCTGAATCGATATCATTCTCCATCCGGGATACAAATTCCTTCGCCTGCGAGATCTCAATGGCTTTACGTACCTGCTGTTCCACATCTTCTCTGGCATAGGCAACATTGGAACGTACCGTTCCGGTAAATAATACCGCCTGCTGTGAGGCATAGCCGATTCTGTCATGCAGATCCGCCTGCGTATAGTCTTTCACGTTCATCCCGTCGACAATGACTTCTCCTTCCGTTGCGTCAAAGAAGCGCATCATCAGATTGGTCAGTGTGGATTTGCCGGAACCGGTTGCGCCGATAAAAGCGACGATCTCACCTTTCTTCGCCGTAAAGGAAATATCGGATAAGGCAGGGGAGATAGCTCCGGGATAAGTAAAGGAAACGTGACGGAACTCCATGGTTCCGCTGTTCTTTCCGTCATTTGTTTTCGTACCGTCGACAATCGTCGGTGCGGTATCCAGTATCTCATTGATCCGCTCTGCGGAAACGGCTGCACGCGGAATCATGTTAAAGATCATGTTCAGACCCATGAAGGCACGTACGATGCGGGCGGCATACGTGGAGAAGACCACCATTTCGGAGAAAATCTCCAGCTGCTCCGCGGAGGAGGATGCGGCATGGATCAGGTATGCACCGATACAGTAGATGCCGACATTCAGTTCGTTATTGACGAAGCGGGTCATCGGCTGCATCAGACCCATCGATCTTCTGGCCTGCAGGGCGTTTTCCGTTAGTTCGTCATTGGCTTTGCGGAACTTGCCTTGTTCATAACTCTCGGCATTGTAGGCACGCACGACACGCATACCCGTCATGTTTTCACGGGTGACCTGATTGAGATTATCCGTATAGGACTGCATTTTGCGGAAACGCGGATGCGCATAGATGATTAAGAAAATCAGCACTGCCAAAAGAAGGGAAACGGAAGCGGCGGTAAACGCCATCCATTGCCAGTAGTGGGTGGAAATCTTATAGAGCGCATATCCTGCCATGATGGGAACACGGATGATCTGATTGAATCCGCGCGACATGATGTTCTGGATCTGGGTGCAGTCATTGGTAGAACGGGTGATGAGGGATGCCGTGGAAAAACGGTCGATTTCCTCCATGGAAAACTGCTCCACCCGTAAAAAGATCTTATGTCTTAAATGCTGGGAAAAACTTGCGGCGAGTTTCGCTGAAAAGTACTTGCTGATAATGGAAGAGAGAAATGCCAGTAATGAGAACAGCAGCATCCATTTTCCGCTGCTCCAGATGTCGGCAATACTGCTGCCGGGTGTATTGATCAGCTTGGTGATATTGGACATGTAATCCGGCACCGTTAACTCGAGCACGACCTGTGCGGCGATGAAGAAAACCAGCCAGAAGGTATAGAACAGGTGCTCCTTTGTCATGTTTTTAAAGAGCCGGATCATGATCTGCCTCCGCTTCTTTTTCCGCACAATTCTCGATGATCTTATTCAGAATATGCTGCAGCTGTGCCTTTTCTTCATCTTCCAGGCAGTCAAAGACCATATCTGCTCTCATTTTACGGAACGCAAACATTTTTTTGTGATGTTCCATGCCTTTTTCGGTCATGGAGACGGTAATGATGCGTCTGTCTTTTTCCTCACGGTTTCGCTGAATCAGCCCGGCTTCCTCCAGCTCTGCCAGCTCCCGCGTCAGAGACTGGGGACGGATGTCCAGAAGTCTGGCCAGTTCCGTCTGAGTGACATTCGGATTATCATGGATCGCATGCATGATCCTCCCGTTGCCGTGGTGAGCGGATTGTCCCGTGAGCTGACGGGTGCGCTTGATGGTATTTTCGGTACTGCGAATCAGTGACATCAGCTCTAAATTAATGTTTTCCTGCATTTCTATCACTCCTTTACTAAGCAATCTTATTATAAGATACCTTATTAATATTTTTCAAGCAAAAATTGATAAGATATCTTATATTGTATTTTTGACAGCGGTTACATCGTGAAAAGAAGGGGACCCCTGGTACGTTATGCTTTATTATTTGACATTTCTCGTGGTATAATACAGACGCTAAAAAAGAGGTGTTTTTATTATGGCTAAGGAAAAGATTATTAACATCGCAGTCATCGCCCACGTCGACGCGGGCAAATCCACCCTGGTGGATGCATTCCTGAATCAGAGCGGTGTCTTCCGTAAGAACGAAGATGTACCGACACTGATCATGGACTCCAATGATCTGGAGAGAGAAAGAGGAATCACGATTTATTCCAAGAACTGCTCCGTTCACTATAAGGATTATAAGATCAATATCGTGGACACTCCGGGGCATGCGGATTTCTCCAGTGAAGTGGAACGAATCATTAAAACGGTTGACACGGTCATCCTTTTGGTCGACTCTTCGGAAGGACCGATGCCGCAGACACGTTTCGTCTTACAGAAATCCCTGGAACTCGGCTTACGTCCGATCTTATTAATCAACAAGATTGACAAGAAGGATCAGAGAGCTCTGGAAGTCGTGGATGAGGTTTACGATCTGTTCTTGGATCTTGGTGCAACCGATGAACAGCTGGATTTCCCGATCCTTTACGGTATTGCCAGAGACGGCATTGTTGTAAGAGAAATGGGAGATGAAGGAAAGGATATCGAACCGTTATTTGAAACGATCGTTCAGCACTGCGAAGCCTATCCGGATTACGATGAAGAACCGCTGCAGATGCAGGTCAGTAACTTAGCCTATGATGATTATATTGGACGACTCGGAATCGGACGCGTTTACCGCGGCACGATCCGTCTGGGACAGCAGGTCTCCTTATGCAAGAGAGACGGCAGCGTGAAAAAGGAAACGATTTCCCAGCTCTATATTTATGAAGGTCTCAAACGTACCGCCGTGCAGGAAGCGCACAGCGGTGATATCGTCATTATTGCCGGTATTGCGGATATTTCCATCGGGGAAACGATCTGTGATCCGGAACACATCGATCCGATGCCGATGATCCACATCGAAGAACCGACGCTTTCCATGAACTTCTGTGTCAACACTTCCCCGTTTGCGGGAAGAAGCGGAAAATACGTTACATCCCGGAATCTGAAGGAACGCTTATTCCGTGAGACGGAAGTCAATGTCGGCTTAAAGGTCGAAGAGACGGATACCACGGACAAGTTCAAGGTCAGCGGCAGAGGCGAGCTGCATTTAACGATTCTCATTGAAAACATGAGAAGAGAAGGCTACGAGGTTGCCGTCAGCAAGCCGGAAGTTATCTATAAGCTGATTGACGGCAAGAAGTGCGAACCTATTGAAAACGTCATCATTTCCGCACCGAGCGAATATACCGGTGTCATCATGACCAAGCTCACAAACCGTAAGGGTGATATCGTGGAGATGAATGATGAAAACGGATATGTCAACATGAAGTGGAAAGTCCCGACGAGAGGACTCATCGGTTACCGTTCGGAAATGATCAACGATACGCACGGCAACGGTATCATGGTCAGCTCCTTAGGCGGCTATGAACCGTATAAGGGCGAAATCAATGCGCGTACCAACGGTGTCATGATTTCCAATGCGACGGGCACGGCCATGACATATGCGATTTTCAATCTGCAGGACCACGGTTCCTTCTTTATCGGTCCGCAGACAGAAGTCTATGAAGGAATGATCGTCGGACAGTCTTCCAAACCGATGGATATGGAAGTCAATCCGACCAAGAATAAAGTGGCGACAGCGGTCCGTTCCACGGGCCACGATGAAGCCATGCGTCTGACTCCTCCGAGAGTTCTGACTCTGGAGAGTGCCATTGAATTCATTTCGGATGACGAACTGGTGGAAATCACACCGGATTCTATCCGTATCCGTAAGAAATACTTAACGGCTTACGAACGCAGAATTCATTATCGTGAAGGATTAAAGGTGAAAGAGTAATGAGTGAGAAAAAAGCTCCGGTCTGGTGGGAAGCGAAACATATCTGTAAGGAGAGCGGTGCCCGCTACGGGATTTTACATACGCCGCACGGTGATGTCGAAACACCGATGTTCATGCCGGTCGGAACTTTGGGCACGGTGAAATTCATCTCCCGTGAGGAAATCAGGGAGATGGGTGCCGGCGTCATTCTGGGAAACACCTACCACCTCTGGCTGCGCCCGGGCAAGGAAATCATGGAAAAAGCCGGCGGACTGCATCAGTTCATGAGCTACGACGGTCCGATTCTCACGGACAGCGGCGGCTTCCAGGTCTTTTCGCTTGCGGAGATGCGCAACATCACGGAAGAGGGCGTCACGTTTAAGAATCATCTGAACGGGGATACCATGTTCCTCTCTCCGGAAGAATCCATTCGCATGCAGAACGCCATCGGATCGGATATCATGATGAGCTTTGATGAATGTGCTCCGTATCCGAGCAGTTACGATTATATGAAGAACAGTGTGGAACGCACGCTGAGATGGGCAAAGCGCGGCAAGGACGCGCATCAGAACCCGGACAGACAGGCCTTATTCGGCATCGTCCAGGGCGGAGAATATGAAGATCTGCGCCGCTATTCCGCTGAAAAGACGGTCGAGATCGGCTTTGACGGATACGCCATCGGCGGAACTTCCGTCGGGGAATCGAAGGAAACGCACTACAAGATGCTGGACTATACCTTACCGTATCTGCCGTTTGACAAACCGCGCTATGAGATGGGCATCGGTGCCGTCAACGACATTTTCGAGGCGGTTGCGCACGGGGTGGACATGTTTGACTGTGTTCTGCCAACCCGTATCGCCCGTCACGGTGCACTTATGACATCTCAAGGCCGCATCAATATCAAAAAGGCCATCTATGCGGATGATTTCACACCGCTGGATCCGGAGTGCGACTGCTACTGCTGTAAGAATTATTCCAAAGCATATCTGCATCATCTCTTCCGCTGCAATGAAGGGCTGGGAATGCGTTTGATGTCGATCCACAACCTGCGCTTTCTGATCCATCTTGTGGAGGAGATCCGTGTGGCGATACAGGAAGACCGATTTGCGACATTTAAAAAGGAATACTACGAGACCCACAATCTGAACAGCGTGGATTCGCGGGGATTTTAAGATGAAAAAAGAAGATTTTTACTATGATTTACCGCAGGAGCTCATTGCGCAGGTTCCTTTAAAGGACCGCAGTGCCTCCCGCTTAATGACATTAAATAAGGAAACGGGTGCCGTAGAGCATCATACCTTTACGGACATTCTGGATTATCTCAGAGAAGGGGATGTCCTTGTCCGCAATAACTCACGGGTCATTCCGGCGCGCTTATTCGGCACAAAAAAGGAAACCGGGGCGCACGTGGAACTCTTACTTTTGCGTCAGGAAGGAAACACCTGGGAGTGCCTGGTCGGCAACGCGAAGGTAGTGAAACTCGGAACTGTCGTATCGTTTGGAGAAGACAAACTGCAGGCGAAGTGTACGGCCATCAAGGAAAACGGCCTGCGTGATTTTGAGATGATCTACGAAGGCGTCTTCAATGAGATCCTGGATGAACTCGGTGAAACACCGCTCCCGCCGTATATCCATGAGAAACTGCAGGATAAAAACCGCTATCAGACCGTTTACGCCAAAGTCGACGGAAGTGCGGCGGCACCGACAGCCGGACTGCATTTTACGGAAGAACTGTTTGAAAAAATACGCGCAAAGGGCGTGGAAGTGCTGGATGTGACGCTGCATGTGGGACTCGGAACCTTCAAGCCTCTGAAAGAGGAAGAAGTCACGGACCACGTGATGCATGAGGAGTATTACTCCATGACGGAGGAAGTGGCAAACCGTCTTAACCTGGCAAAAAAGGAAGGCCGAAGGATCATTGCCATCGGTACGACGAGCTGCCGGACACTGGAGAGCGTCATGCAGAAATACGGCAGGTTCTGCGGCTGCAGCGGCAATACCGGTATCTACATTTATCCGGGATACAAGTTTTTGGCAATCGATGCACTTATCACCAATTTCCACCTGCCGGAAAGCACGCTGATCCTTTTAGTCAGTGCACTGGCAGGCAGGGAAAACATCCTGAATGCATATAACGAAGCCATCAGAGAACGCTATCGCTTCTTCTCGTTTGGCGACGCGATGTTTATTTACTAGAAGATGAAAAACAGGGAATATTACAATGCCTATCAGGCTCAAATCAGCAAGATCAAAGCGGAAGGACGGCGTCCTTCTTTACTGCTGCATGTCTGCTGCGCGGTATGCGCCTGTGATATTCTGACTTACCTGAGTGATGTCTTCGACATTACGATCTACTATATGAATGACAACATCTACCCGCGTGAAGAGTACGAGCACCGGCTGAATGAATTAAAGAAGTATCTGAAATGGTATCATGAAAACTACCCGCATCCGATCCATTTAGTGGAAGCGAAGTATGACAATGCCGGTTATATGGAAGAGCTGAAACCGTATCTGACGCTCGGGGAGTTTACCGAGCGCTGCTGGACGTGCTATGAATACCGCCTTATGCGCACCTATCGCTATGCGGCAGAGCATCACTATGAATATGTAGCGACGGTGATGAGCGTATCCAGATATAAAAATGCCGTTAAGATCAATGAAATCGGCGCAAAGCTGGAGAAGCTGTATCCGGAAGTGAAATATCTGGTTACGGATTTTAAAAAGGAGCAGGGGGAATACCGCTCGAATGCTCTGGCAAAAGAGCTGGATCTTTACCGTCAGCCGTATTGCGGCTGCGCAAATTCCCTGCAGGAATATTTAGCGAAAAAGAAAGAGGAAAAGACGATATAATAAAGATATGAGAAAACAGGATTTCGGATATACATTTATGGTCATCTTCATCGGGCACTTCATCATCAGTGTCTTTATGGCCTTGGCCTGCGGTACATCCCATCCGTTTGCGAATATGTATATTGCGGGACGTCCGATTCCCTATATTGTCGCAAGCTGCCTTCTGGCTGTGCCGGTCTATATGTTACTGGGATACTTCTACATTCTGGGCAAGGAATATCTGAATTCCATGGATAAGGTCTCCCTGATCTGTTCCTTCGTCTTTCTTCTGATTCTGGGAGCGGGATACTTTGCCTGCTACTTCCTGACCAAGTATTATGTGGTGCGGGGAGCCTGGATGTATTACGTCATCTTCAATTATCCGACCGGGGTAATCTTCAATACCATCAGTCTGAACGCGGATGCACTCAACCTCTGGTTCTTACTGACCATTCTGCCGGGACCTATCGGCTTCTATATCGGTGCTCTTCTGCGTTACCGATATGAGAGCATTCTGTTTCAAAGAGGAAATAAAAAATGAAATATCTGACACCTGTACTGGTTATCGTGATCGGCGGCTGGCTGGTCCGCCTGGAAAACATGTTTCTGCATGGAAGTGCGCAGCACCTTCTTTCGGTGTGTACGCTTGCCTTTGCGCTTTTCGGCTTCGGCATCAGCCTGCAGACGAGAAGAAACAACAAGACCTGGGTCAAGAAACTGATCGTATCCTTTGTCTTTCTGTTCTTCCTGCTGTTGGACCTCGGCTATCTGAATCTGCCGCTGGTCTCCGGGATTCTGTATTATCTGGCAGCGGACGGAATCTTCTACAAGCTGATCTATGTCTTATGCGGATGGCTCTTCTTTGATTAGAGCCTTTTTTTATGGCGATTCCGTAACAAAACGGAAGTATATTGAAGAACGGGAAGAGAAGGTGTGGTAAACTTGTTACAGAATGCGGGAGGATACGGATATGGAAATTGTAGGACTGCTGTTCAAACAGGTACTGATCATGTTTGTTCTGATGGGAATCGGGTATGTTGCTTACCGTAAGAAATGGGTGAGTGATCAGGGAACAAAGGATATCGGAAAGCTGTTACTGAACGTGGCGATTCCGGTCATTGTGGTTTCTAACTTCTGTGTGGAAAGAACGGCGGAAAAAACGCAGGACCTTCTTTCTTCTGGCGCGATTTCCATTCTCTGCATGCTGATCTCCATTGTGCTCAGCGTACTGATTTTTCATAAGAGTGACCGTATTGCGGAATTCTCTTCCGCCTTTTCCAATGCCGGTTTCATCGGGATTCCGCTGGTGCAGGCAACCTTCGGCAGCGGGGCGGTATTCTATATTTCCATCATGATCGTTCTGATCAACCTTCTGCAGTGGACGTACGGTGTTTATACCATTACCGATGACAGATCCGTCATGGATATCCGGAAAGTGGCGACCAACCCGATCGTGATTTCCGTTCTGATCGGTCTTGTCCTTTACTTTGGAAATATCAAACTGCCTTCCATCGTGTCCAGCCTGTTTACAAGCATCAGCAGCATCAATACGCCGCTGGCCATGTTCTCTTCGGGTGTCTATCTTGCACAGAGTGATCTTCTCGGTATGTTGCGCAGAAAGCAGGTCTATTTTGTTTCACTGATCCGTCTGCTTCTGATTCCGCTGGTAATCATACTGGTCTTCCGCTTTTTACCATTTGGCTCTCAGGAGCTGAAACTTGCAATCCTCTGTGCCGCCGCCTGCCCGGTTGGCAGCAATGTGGCAATCTTTGCACAGCAGTATGACAAAGACTATAAAAGCGGAGTGGAGTATGTCTGCGTTTCCACGCTTCTGAGCATACTCACGCTTCCGCTTATCGTTTATATCGCTACGCTACTGATCTGAAATTCCGTATGAATTCCTCAAAATCGGAAGAGAGGATCAGAGTCTGAGACATTTCATCATTTCCTAACAGAGTGCTGATTTTATCCATGAACCACTCTGTTTTTTTGTGGTTGGAAAGGGAAATCAGGAAGATCAGCTGAACCTTCTGCGTATTCCAGAGTACCGGACGGTCCAGCAGAGCAACCGCAATCAGTTCACTTCCCTCTTCGTTTTTCAACGGGTGAGGAATGGCAATCCGGTTGGCATATTCGGTCGGCTCCAGACGTTCCCGCTCCAGAATGCTGTCATAAAAACTGTCTGAAAGACCGTAGAGCTCTTCTGCACGCGATGCCATCATATGGATGATCTTATCCTTGCTCATGTTTTCGTGAATCCGGAAGAAAAGGTCGTCCCGGAAGAGTTCATAGTTGTCCTCATACTGCTCGGCTTTTTTCAGACGGCCGCGGATCATTTCCATTTCCG
Organism: Erysipelotrichaceae bacterium; assembly: GCA_045539425.1. GTDB lineage: Bacteria > Bacillota_I > Bacilli_A > Erysipelotrichales > Erysipelotrichaceae > RUG14871. Next base: position 38,287 of record JAZQFH010000005.1, on the reverse strand, counting down.
CATCCGTAATAAAAGTGGAAACATTCAGCAGTTTTTCATCAAAAGGAAACTGCTCATTGGAGGTGTTCAGAACGAGTTCATAACTCTCAGGCAGCTCCTCTCCCATCTTCTGTGCTTCCGAAACACTCAGAAACTGAATGGTACTGATCAGATCCGACAGGTTGCGGTTGATCTTGAAGGACATCATGTTATATAGGGAAGAGACTTCGTCGCAGATAACGGCAATACTTCCGGCTTCGACATTTCCCCTGGCTTTTTCCAGAGAAAGTGCCAGATGCAGGGCAAAGTAGCCGGTTTCAGCAGAAGTGACACTGAAATCATCATTCAGAAAACTCAGTCCGATGACGGCTAAATCGTAAGCATACGGGAACTGCAGTTTGATGCCTTCCAGAGAAGACTTGCTGATCTGCATGTCATTGTTCAGACGGTTGATGAACGGAACGATATGATTCAAAAGACTGACACGCAGCTCTTCATCTTCAAAGAAACTGATCCGGGCAATCTGGTAGATATTGCGGAGCATCCGGTTGTAGAAAACCAGAGCATCGTCGGTAATCTGAACCTGCAGATGCTCGTGGGCAAACAGCCGCTGCTTGCCGTTCAGATGCAGTGTCAGATAGGCGAGTTCAATGTCCGGGAGTTCGATTCCCAACTGTTCCTTCATTTCCTTGCTGATGCTTTTCATGACGTAGTATTCCGGAGAGGACTGCAGTTTCTGCAGAATGATCTCGTCAACTTCAATCTGATTCATGGTTTCAAAGCGGTTGATGGCAATTAAAATATGCAGGGTGAGGGAATTGATTCCGTCCTCACTGATGGCAATATTGTATTTTTCCAATGTCCGGGCAACGATGGACGAGATCCGGGTGGTCATGTCGCCTTTCAGATTGCTGAACATGGTGTAACTCCCGTACTGTTTCACTTCCCGGCATTCCTTGGTGATGCACCGGCGGATGTCCTTCTCCGCTCCTGTAATACGGTATCCGTGCGAATGCGAGTGATCCAGCTTCAGATGATAGCTTTCAATCACATCCATCAGTCCCTTGATGATCAGACGCAATAAAGACGGAGAGATGTAGAGCTCATCTGCCAGATCATAGATGTTGATATAATCCTCCGTGTTGATCAGGCGGGAAAGCACATAGGCTCTTCGGCCCTCCTTGGTTACCGGGACTTCTTCCGGTGTATCTTCCCCGAGATAAGCACGGAAGGCTTCCTGGTCCGTGATTGCCAGATAGGACCCGTGTCCGTGCTTCACTTCCAGTGAAGCGCCGTTTTCCTTCAGATCGCTTTTCAGGATATTCAAATGCTTCAGAATTGTCTTTTCCGATGTGTTTAAGGTAAAAGCAAGGTCCTTGCTTGACACATAATCGGACGATTTCATCAATTTGAGCAGTATTTCTCTCTGAATTGCTTCCAACATATGATTCTCAACTTTCTTTTTCCACCTGTATTGTACCATAATAAATATATATGCTTTTCCCATCTTATGTTGTACATTCCTTCCGTTATGAAAAGGAAACTGTTTGCAACTTCAAAAAAAGCGATACGATATGATATCCATGCAAGAGGAGAGTCGGTTATGAAACAAAAGGTGACAGTCCTGCTGATCTGTGCCGCCGGTCTGTCTTCCAGTATTCTGATGAAACGGATGAAGGAATCCCTTTCGGAAGATGAGGACTGGACGATTGATGCAAGCGGACTGAGGGATCTGCCCAACATCGTGGCAAAATACGATGCCATTCTGGTAGCTCCGCAGGTTCAGTACGCAATGAATCAGATTACGGAAACGGCAAAGCCGTTCGACGGGATCATGGTTCTGCCGATTGATGCAAAGGACTACGCTTCGGGAAACGGCAAAGCCGTAAACGAAATGGTCCGCAATGCCTATGCCGGCTCAGTGAAGACAGAAGGGGGAAAAGAAAACATGTCTGAACAGAAAACATCTTTCATGGAAAAACTGTCTGCCTGGATGGAAAAGTATATCGTTCCGGTAGGCCTGAAGATTTCCAATCAGCGTCATCTCAGCGCCGTCAGAGACGGATTAACCATCCTGATTCCGGCGACTATCGTTGGCGGCTTCGCCATCCTGTTAGCCGTTCCGCCGATTCCGGCAACCATTACGGAACCGAGCAACATCTTCTATGCCGCATTACTGGCCTGGAAGAGCTTCGCCGGGAAATATGCGGCGACACTGATGATTCCATATTATTTAACAATCGGTATTATTGCCTTATACGTTGTCTGCGGTGTGTCCTATCAGCTGGCTGTTTCCTACAAGATGAACGGCCTGAACAATATGATCTCCGCACTGCTGGTTTACCTTTGCGTTTCCGGTGCGTTTGATCTCTCTACGGCATCCCTGCAGTCCGGTATGTTAGGCGCGGGCTACATGTTCTCCGCAATGCTGATCGCATGCATCGTGGTCGAAGTCAACCGTTTCTTCCAGGAACACAATATCACAATTAAATTACCGGATACGGTTCCGCCAAACGTAGCAGCTCCGTTCAATGTTCTGCTTCCGTTAATCTTCAATATCGTCGTATTAATGGCAGTTGACGCATTATTAATCAAACTGACAGGTGCAGGTCTGGCAAAACTTGTTTACACAGTCTTCCAGCCGTTAATGAGAGCAACAGGCAGCCTGCCGTCCGTTCTTCTGATCAACTTCTTAATGACAACATTCTGGTTCTTCGGAATTCACGGCGCAAACATGCTGAGTGTCGTTACTTCTCCGATCACTACAGCTGCCTTGGCAGCCAACGCGGAAGCTTATGTTGCCGGTGAACCATTACCGTTCATCTATGCCGGTGCCATGAACTCCGTATTCGGAAACTGGATCACTTACAACGTCATCCTGCTGGTTATCTTCTTATTCTGCAAGAGCAATCAGGCCAGAAGTGTTGCGAAGGTCGCCATCGTTCCGTCTCTGTTCAATATCAATGAACCGTCCATCTTCGGTTTACCGACAGTTCTGAATGTTTACACATACATTCCGTTAATCATCTGCTCGATCGTAAACTGCACGACATATTACATCTGTGCATCGCTGAACATTGTCGGCAGATTCTATCTGACTCTTCCGTTCACGGTTCCGGGACCGCTGCAGGCATTCCTGGCAACAGGCGACTTCAAAACAATCATTCTCTGGTTCCTGTTATTCTTAGTGGATATTCCAATCGTCTATCCGTTCATTAAGACATATGACAACCAGCTGGTAAAGCAGGAAGCGGAAAACGAAGCATAATTGAAAAATGAAAGGACAGGGCACTGAACAGGTGCCCTGTAGCTGATACTTATGAAACTGATTATCAACGGAGACGACCTCGGTTATACCATGGGAAATACCCTGGGAATACTTGAGGCTTATCGTAACGGCATTCTGCGCTCCACAACGGCCCTGACAAACTCGAAGTATATCAAAGAAGCCGCGGATCTGGTCAAACAGTATCCGGGACTGGGAGTCGGGGTTCATCTGACTCTGACGCTGGGTGCGCCGTTAACGGAGAACAGGACACTGCATGACGGGAATGGCAACTTCTATCCGGGAAGGAAAACCATCTGGGAGAAGGATCCGGACTATGATGAGATCTATGCGGAATGGAAAGCACAGATCGAGCGTTTCATTGAAGTGTTCGGACATCTGCCGACACATCTGGATTCGCATCACTCCGTTCACGATGCAACGGAAAAGGCCAAAGAGATCTCATTGCGTCTGGCAAAAGAGTATGATCTCCCCTTAAGGCGTTACAGCGACTATCAGTTTGTCGCAGGCTTCTACGGCCCGACGGCAACAAGGGAAGACCTCATGCGTATCTTAAAGGAAAACAGAGGGAAGGATATTGAAATCATGTGTCATCCGGGTTACTGCGATCTGGAACTGTATCGCATGAGTTCCTATTCGTGGCAGAGAGTGCAGGAGCTGGACGTGCTCTGCAGTAATGAAATCAAACAGTTTTTAAAGGAGAACGGAATCGAACCGGTTCACTACTAGAAAGGATTCACCTATGGAAGTACAATTCACAGCAGAATATGTCACCGGGCATATCTGGCGTGTCCGCGGTCTCGGTGATGCCTGCATGTATTATATCAAAGGAAGCGAAAGCGGCATTCTGGTGGATACGGCATATGGCGTCGGAGATCTGAGAGGGTTTATTGAATCTACATTTCAACAGCCTTATGAAGTTGTCATTACGCACGGACATGCGGATCATGCCAACGGTATGCAGCAATGGTCCCGTATCTATATGAATACGACGGACTGGCCTGTTTATCTGCAGAAAACTGATATTGCCTTACGCCGCTCCATGCTGAAGCGCTCCGTAACCAATATTGACGAGTATCCGGATGCATTATTCCATGGTTTATATACGGGAGAAATCGCGGAACTGAGTGAGGAAACGGTATTTCATCTCGGAGATGTGACGGTAGAGCCGATCCATGTGCCGGGACATACGCAGGGCATCATGGCATTGCTCATTCGGGAAGATCGTGTCTGCATCTTCGGAGATGCCTGCGGGGTGTTTACATTCCTGTTCAAGCCGGAATCGTCCACGGTCAGCGTTTACAGGGACACTTTAAGAAAATTCAAATCATATGAACCGTATTATGACCGCATTCTCCGTCAGCACGGGACATGCGAATCTCCGAAATCTCTCGTTGATGAAAATCTGGAGGTTGCTGAGGAAATTCTGGCAGGAACAGATGACCGGATTCCGTGGGAATATCAGGGACAATCCGTCTGGATTGCCAAGGAAACGGATTTTACGACGGGAATCCGCAAAGACGGGAAAAGCGGAAATATTGTATACTCTGACGATAAAATCAGATAGGAAGGACAAAGTATGAAGAAAATCTATTTATTCTGCGCTGCAGGCATGAGCACCAGCGTTTTAGTTAAGAAAATGCAGGATCATGCAGCGAAAATCAATTATGACTGCGAAATCATTGCCTTCCCGGTCAGTGAAGTGGAAGCTCACGGCCCGGAAGCGGATATCGTTTTGCTTGGCCCGCAGGTCCGCTATGAACTTGCCAAAGTGCAGGGAAAACTGCCGGGAAAACGCGTGGAAGTCATTAACATGTCAGACTACGGTCTGATGCGCGGAGACAACGTTCTCAACACAGTCATCAAGGAAATCGGTGAGTAATATGAAAATCAACATCGATGCTCCAATCAAACAAAAGGAAATCATGGCATGTCTGGAAGCTCTGGACAGCCCGAAATATACCTATCTCGGTCATCCGAAAAACATGATGACACAGATTCAGTTTGAGGTGTCAAACTACGAAGAGGGGAAGGACATCGTTTCCTTTACCAAAGGTTTTCTGAAATCCCAGCCCTTCGGGAAAGCCATTGTGTTCCGTGTATTGGAAGACGGAAAGAACTGGTAAAAATACAGATTTCATACAGTCAGCATGGATACATGCTGACTGTATTTTTATATGTACTGCGATGTAAAACGCGGCCAGGCCGTCCGGAACTTTGGAATCATAAAAAGTAAACAGCGGAAGTGACTCTTCCACTGATTTTTTTCTATCCTCTGTTGTCGATCCGGTACTGACGGGGTGTTTTTCCGTAAACCTTCTGAAAGAGCCGGTAAAAGAAACTGAGGTTCTCATAGCCGATATTCAATGCGATATCTTCCACGGTCAGGGCCGTGTTTTTTAATAGGAAGCAGGCATGGTCCATTCTGCGCTCTTCCAGAAGCGCTTTGAAAGTAGATCCGGTCTGTTTCTTGATAATGCGGCTTACGGTATAGACATCCATGTGGTGTTCATTCGCGAATTCCGCCAGTGTCGCCGTTTTGTATTCGTTCTGGACATAACTTAAGAGCTCCATCGTGATCTGCTGATCAAAGGAGTTCTCAGAGATTTCGATCTTACTGGAGTGGTTGATCATGGAAAGGAATAATAGTCCCATCGTGATCTGATTCATGCTGCGCTTGTTCGGCTCATCCTCCAAAAGATTCCAGATCAGATTTTCCAGAAGGTTCTGGACCGGGATGAGACTGTGGGCATGAAAATAGAGATAGTTGGACTGGGAATTTCTGGAAGTCAGACAACTGATGATGAAGTCTCTGAGAGAACTCTGCTCCGCACTGATCATGCGGAAGGCTTCATCAAAGAACTGCGGCAAAATCATGAAATTGACTGCGATATCATCTTTGGATGCCGGATAGATTTCCTGAGTGGCATGCTGGTTTAAAAAGAGCAGATCGCCTTCCCGCAGTAAGATTCTCTCTCCGTCAATGATATGCGTCGTTTCGCCTTTGACCATGTAGATGAATTCCACATAGTTGTGGGTGTGAGGCGGAAAGTGCACAAAGCGGGTATGCGGCCGGATGTCGATCAGCTTCCCGTTCGCAAGGACTCTTGCGGAATCGATCTGGTTGTCCGTTTCACTGGAATAGTACAGACTTCTGTTGACATGGTCTTCCCCGTTCAGAATGGCCTGCTCCTCTTCCGTGATGCGACTCAGTTTTTCCAATAACATTTCATTCATGAATTCATTATACCTCAAGTTGCAAGAAAGGACAGTTTTTTATTTGAATACGGATATGATGAAACCGCTTTAAATCCGCTAAAATGATAATGTAAAGAAGCGAGGTATAATCATGAACAGATACTTAGACGCAAAAGAACGCTATGCCGCGTATGGAGTGGATACAGAAAAAGCCATTGAAACATTAAAGAACATCTCCGTGTCACTGCACTGCTGGCAGGGAGACGATGTCCGCGGATTTGATACGGACCCGAACAAACCGCTGACGGGCGGAATCCAGACGACGGGAAACTATCCGGGCAGAGCTTCCAATCCGGAAGAACTCATGCAGGATCTGGACGAAGTCTTAAAACTGATTCCGGGCAAGCCGAAGATGAACCTGCATGCCTCCTATGCCATCTTTGAAAACGGTGAATGGGCAGACAGAGACAAACTGGAACCGAAGCATTTCCAGAAGTGGGTTGATTTCTGCAAGGAACGCGGTTTAGGCTGCGACTTTAACCCGACATTCTTCTCTCATGAAAAATGCGATCCGCTCACGCTTTCCAGCGCGAACGAGGAAACTAGAAAATTCTGGATCGAGCACGGCAAGGCCTGCATCCGCATCTCCAACTACTTAGCGGAAGAACTGGGTGAGAAATGCGTCATGAATATCTGGACGGGTGACGGTTTCAAGGATGTTCCGGGTGACCGAATGGGCCCGAGAATGCGCTATAAGGAAAGCATTGATGCCATCTTAAGCGAACCGTACGATTTCAATAAAGTGAAACCATGCGTCGAATCCAAGACATTCGGCATCGGCGTGGAATCCTATACGACAGGCAGTGCGGAATTCACACTGAGCTATGCCGCCTTCAATAAGGATAAATGCATTCCGCTCATGGATAACGGACATTATCATCCGACGGAAGTGGTCTCCGATAAGATCCCGGCACTGCTGACGTTCTTTGATGAGATTGCCCTGCATGTGACGCGCCCGGTCCGCTGGGACAGCGACCATGTGGTCCTCTTTGATGATGAGACAAAGGAAATTGCCAGAGAAATCATCCGCTGCGGTGCGGACCGCGTCAATATCGCGCTGGACTATTTCGATGCTTCCATCAACCGCATCTCCGCATGGGTAACAGGATATCGCAACCTGCAGAAAGCACTTCTGTTCGCACTCTTACAGCCGACGGAAGAAATGAAGAAGTTACAGGATGAGCAGAATTTCAGCAAGCTGATGGCTTTACAGGAAGAGATGAAAGTCATGCCGTTTACGGATATCTGGGAAGAATACCTGAAAGCATGCAACAAGCCGGGCGAACGCGAATGGTTTGCGGAAGTCGAACGCTACGAAAAGGAAGTTTTAAGCAAGAGAGGCTAATATGAATACAAAACTGAAACAGGATTTTATCAAACTGTGCAATGACGGCTGGTTACAGGGCTGGCATGAGCGCAATGGCGGAAACCTTTCCTGCCGTCTTACGGAAGCGGAAGTGGAAGAAGCCCGTCCGTATTTCAATGAAAACGCGGAATGGCGTGAAATCGGTGCCGAAGTACCGGGTCTTGCCAATGAATACTTCATGGTCACGGGCAGCGGCCGCTACATGCGTAATGTCATTCTGAATTTTGAAGAAAATGTCTGCATCATTCGCTTGGATGAAACAGGAAGTAAATATAAGATCGTCTACGGCTTAACTGCCGGCGGCAAGCCGACCTCCGAACTGCCGTCCCACTTAATGAACCTTGAAGTTCTGAAGAAACGGGATGAAGGACTGCGTATTGTCTACCATGCCCATCCGGCCAATATCGTTGCCTTAACGTTTGTTCTGCCTCTGGAAGATGAAGTCTTCACGAGAGAAATCTGGGAGATGGAAACGGAATGTCCGGTCGTCTTCCCGCAGGGAATCGGCGTCGTGGAATGGATGGTTCCGGGCGGAAGAGAAATCGGAGAGAAGACATCCGAAATCATGAGAGAGAAAAACGTGGCAGTCTGGGCTCATCACGGCATGTTTGTGACGGGACACGACTTCGATGAAACCTTCGGCTTAATGCATACGGTGGAAAAGAGTGCCGAGATTCTGGTCAAGGTCATGAGCATGTCCAACACCAAGCGCAACACCATCTCCCCGCAGAATTTCCGTGATCTGCAGAAACCGTTCGGCATCACTCTGGATGAGAAATATCTCTACGAAAAGAAAAGCGATAAGATCGGAGAACGCTAAGATGAAATACGCACTGGCGATTGATATCGGCGCCTCCAGCGGACGTCACATCGTCGGCTGGGAGGAAGAAGGGGAACTGAAGACATGTGAAGTCTACCGCTTCCATAACGGTGTCAGTGAAGAAAACGGACATTTGGTCTGGAATGTGGAACATCTTCTCCGTGAGGTGAAGGAAGGTATCCGCATTGCCAGAGACCTCTATCCGCTGAGCTCACTTTCCATTGACACATGGGGTGTGGACTATGTTCTTTTAAAAGGGGACGAAGAAGTCTATCCGGTCTATGCCTATCGCGATCACAGAACGGAAGCAGTGATCGACGAAGTTCACACAAAGATTCCGTTTGAAGTGCTGTATGAGCATACCGGCTGCCAGTTCCAGCCGTTCAATACCATCTATCAGCTTTACGATGACCTGAAACAGGGAAGACTTACCGGGGTTACGGATTTTCTGATGATTCCGGAATACCTGATGTACAAGCTGACCGGAGTGAAGAAAAGGGAATTCACCAATGCGACCACCACGGGTATGATCAACCATACAACTCTGGAGTTCGATACGGAGATCATTGAGAAACTGGGTCTGCCGGAAGAACTGTTCCCGAAACTCAGCGCACCGGGAGAAACAGTCGGAACATATGACGGGATCCCGGTTCTCCTGTGCGCGACGCATGATACGGGAAGTGCCGTGGAAGGAATCCCGATGGAAGGAAACGAAATGTATCTTTCCAGCGGAACGTGGAGCTTATTGGGCGTAAAGACCGAGCGTCCTCTGACGGATGAGAACTCCCGTTTAGCCAATTACTCCAATGAAGGCGGTGTGGGATACAACCGCTATCAGAAAAACATTATGGGAATGTGGATCGTCAACGAGCTGCAGAAGGAACTCTGCGCAGAGGAAAACATTGGCGATATTGTAAAAAAAGCCGAAGAAAGCACATTCGATGAGGTCATTGATGCCAACGACGAATCCCTCCTCTCGCCAGTCAGCATGAAAGCCGCATTCGATGCTTTACTTACGAAGAAACCGGAAAGCAGATATGACTATTTCCGCTGCGCCTATCTTTCTCTAGCAAGATCGTATGACCTGGCCATCAGAGAACTGGAGCACAATACGCAGAAAACATATCAGAGCCTCTATATTGTCGGAGGCGGCGCGAAGAACGGCTTTCTGAACCGTCTGACGGAAGAGGCCAGCGGAAAGAAGGTCGTTGCGCTTCCAATCGAGGCAACCGCAATCGGGAATCTTCGGATTCAGTTGAAACAGTAAAAAAAGAAGGAAATCAAACGGTTTCCTTTTTTCTGTATTGCTTTGGTGAAATGGTATGGAAAGAGCGAAAGACCCTGTCAAAGTGCGAAGGGGAACTGTAGCCGAGATAGTCGGAAATCTGCGAGATTCCGCGATCGGTATCCCGCAACAGTTCTGCCGCTTTTTCCATTTTGACACGGTGAATGAAATGATTCAGGTCCTCTCCGTAGTTCTTTTTAAATACAGAGGAGAGATGCGTACGGGACAGATAGAGGGAATTGGCAACATCTTCCGTTTTAATGGCGTCAGAGAGGTGGTGCACGACATAGTAGTACACCTCTTTTTTTATTCCCAATGTATCCTGCATTTCTTTCAGCTTTCCCACTTCTTCCGTAAAGCGATAGACCGTGCGGTAGCTTAAGGCGTTGATCTCTTCCACGGACTGGGCATTTTCACACTGCTGAATGAAGCTGTCACTGAGATGAAAGGCGTCTTCCACCTTCATGCCGGCGTGGATTGCCGCACGTGAAATCAGGGTGGCACTGACGATAAAGGTATTCCTGTGCTGGCGCAATAGCCCCCTTGCTAAGGTGCCGCCGCGTACGGAAGGTGCGTCATGGATCCATTCCTTGAATAGTTCCACGTTTCCCGAGGAGACGATTTCGGCAACCTTCTGCTCGATGAGATAGCCTTTATAGACATCGGAGGTCTGGCTTTCGCCCTCGTTATGGTAAAGATATTTTCTGGGGTCTTCTTCCTGCTGGAAATCGCTTAAATTCAGGATTTCCCCGTGGAAGACATGATTCAACGTGCACATCATCTGGATCATGCTGTTGAGAGGAAACTGCACGATGGCTTTCAGGGAATCACAGAATTCCTCGTAATCCTTCGCTGGAACACCCAGCGCAAAGGCCAGATCGTGCAGACGCTGTCCGCTTAAGGGATTCTGAAAGGAAGGTCCGAGAATCAGCCGGTATTTCCCGGTATTCATGATGCCGTAGCAGTCCCCGTCCTCCGTGACGTAATAGGCAACATGATCCGTAAAACGGGAGAGTTCGTCTTCATGTAACAGGAAGGGGTCGTAGCTGAGCGGGGTGAGGCTCATGGCCTTTTTCAGCTGCCCGTTTTCAAAAATCCGGATCGGGAGACCGGACAAATCGGACATTTTCTGACACAGATATTCCAAATCAAAAGAAAGCGGTTTCATTCTAATACAAATATATAATTTATCAAACAAATATGCAAGATATCGGAACTCGCTTTGAGTAGAATGAAAGTATAGAATGAGGTGTATCATATGAAGTCAGAATTTTTGAAATCCGGAATCTTTGAAACGAAGTTCATGGATTCCCGCGTGAAAAGCGAGGAGATGAGTACCAAAGAAAAGATCCTCGGTTATCTGATCGGCCCGTTCGGCATGCTGGCATTAATGGCCGTGGTCAACCAGCTTGCGGAACTCTACTATACGGAAGTTTTCTACATCGACAGAATCTTCGGTGTCGGGACCTATTTAGTCATGTCCTGGATCACCAAGATCATTTCCATGATTGCAGGCTTACTGGTGGCGTATCTTGTTGAGCACAGCCAGTCTTCCCAGGGAAAGATCCGTCCGTTTGTTCTGATCGGACAGCTGATCTGCGCGGTTTCTTCTTTCTTCATGTTTGCGATTCCGTCCGGCAGTGATGGCTTCCGCCTGGCATGGGTGTACGTCTTTTCCGTTCTCTATAACGGAATCGGTCTGACGATGTTCAACTTAAGAACCAACATGCTGACACTGGGAACCAGAAACCAGAATGATAGAAACCAGGTCACGATGTTTGACCGCGTTTCCGCCTATCTGTTAGTCGGCACGGCGGTTACGCTGGTGGTCGGTTCCATTTTGTATTACACCTTCCTCCATAATCATCCGCAGCAGAACTGGATTCTGTTGATCGGAATCGTTTCTCTTCTCTCCGTTCCGCTCTCTTTTATCAACTACTTCTATACGTATGAGAGAGTAACGGTGGAAGCGGAGGAGATTGAAGGCTCCATTTACAACAAAGAGGAAAAATCATCCGTGAAGGACCGCTTCCTTTGTTTATTCCGCTGTCATTACTGGGTCTTAGCCTTTCTTATGACGATGTTAAACAACATCGTTTACAACCTGCAGGGCTATAACCTGAATACGAACTTCTGCACGGTGATTTTAGGTGCTACAGCGGAGAATAACTACAACCTGTTCTATACGATTGCCTCGGGGTTACCGATGGGAATCGGCATTCTCTGTATTTATCCGCTCAGCAAGAAACTTACGATCCGCAAGACAACAATACTGTTCTCCTGCATCAACATTATCGGCTGCGTGATGGGATTAATTGTGAGAAACAACTTTATCATGGCGACGATCTCCTACTTTATCTATAACGTAGGTACGTTAGCCAATGTCTATATTCTGAACTCCTTACTGTATTCCGCCAATGACGAAGTGGAATACAAGTTCAACTTCCGTCCGGAAGGAACGGTGGCTCTTGCGATCACCGGGGCAATTTCCACGATTCTGACCGGTGTTTTCGCGGGCGTGTATGAAACCGGCTTAAGCCATTTCGGCTATCAGGCAACATTGGGCGTGAATCAGCCGCAGGGAGTCATCAACTGGCTGTATTTCATCCGCTACTGTGTCCCGCTCATTCAGTCCATTCTGTCCATTGTCATCCTCTATTTCCTCAATATTGAAGAGAAGCTGCCGCAGATGCAGAAAGAGATTCAAAGCCGGAAGGGTAACACGGAACAGGCTTAGAGGCAACGGATATGAAAGTAACAAACTTAAGAACGGAATACCTGAAAGAACCGCTGGGGCTGGGATGCGAACACCCGCGGCTTTTCTGGAACGATACGGAAATTACCAAACAGAAACAGTATGAAATCTCTTTTCAGCTGAACGGCAGAGAGCTGCCGCCTGTGACTGTGGAAAGTGATGCGATGCACTATGATGTACCCTTTGAACTGCACAGCAGAGACAGAGTGACGTGGAGCGTACGGGTCTCTGATAAAGCGGGCAATTGGAGCGAACCGGCGACATCCTGTTTTGAAATGGGACTTCTGAATCCGGAAGACTTTAAAGCGAAATGGATTAGCGGGAATTATCCCGCCAAAAAGGGCGTGCGCTATCCGGCGGACTGTTTCCGTAAAATGTTTGAATTGAGTGAAGTGAAGCGGGCCAGGCTGTATGCCAGTGCCTGCGGCATATATGAAATCAAAATCAACGGGAAGAAAGTTTCCGATGACGTTATGGCACCGGGCTTTACGGATTATCGCAAGCGGATCCAGTATCAGACGTACGATGTGACATCCCTTTTAAAGGAAGGTCAGAATGTGCTGACGGCTGTCTTATGCGACGGCTGGTACCGCGGAAGTATCGGAGCCAAGGGACGTACCAATACGTATGGGGACGAAACGAGACTTTACGTTCAGCTGGAAGTGTTTGATGAGAAGGAAAACAAAACTTCCATTCTCTCTGACGGTTCCTTTGATTGGAGCAATGACGGGCCTGTCCGGTTTGCGGACTTAAAAGACGGGGAGATCTACGATTTCAACTGCTCTCCTTCGTATTCGCAAATAGCGAAGGAAACAAACTTTTCCGCAAATCTGAGCGCATCGGATAACTTTGCGGTAAAGGAAATGGAAGTCCTGCAGCCGCAAAAGGTTTTCACTTCCAAGACAGGGAAGAGAATCTATGAGCTTTCGTGCAACATCGCCGGCTATATTTCTGCTTCCTTACAAGGAAAGCAGGGACAGCAGGTGAAGTTTGTGATGGGAGAGATGCTGGATGAAAATGATGATGTGACACTAAAAAACATCCAGTGTATTCATAAAGGCAAAAAGACACCGCTGCAGGAAGTGCACCTGACGCTCAAAGACGGAATCAATGACTATCATTCCGGCTATTGGTTCGGCGGCTTCCGCTATATCTCCGTGGAGGCGGAGGAAGATGTATCTGTGGAATCCCTTTGCGGAATCGCCCTTTATTCCTCCTTTGAAGAAGAATCGGAATTTCACTGCTCACATGAGCTGATCAATATTTTTTATCAGAATGCTCTGCGTTCCCTAAAAGGCAATTCGCTGGATATCCCGACGGACTGTCCGACCAGAGAGCGCATGGGCTGGACCGGAGATTCGCAGGTGTTTTTCAATACCGCCAGTTATCTGGTCAATTACGCACCGTTTGCCCGCAAGCATATGAGAGATCTCTTTGACCGTCAGTGGAAAAGCGGAAAATTGGCCCAGATTGTCCCGTATTCCAACGAGGACTGGTTCATGTGGCCCATGAACGGTTCCATCGGCTGGGCCGATGCAGGCGTGCTGATTCCGTGGCGCTATTATGAGAAGTACGGAGATGACCGTCTCTTAAAAGAGCATTTGGACGGAATTCTGCGTTACGGTCACTTTATGGAAAGCCGAATCGGCAAGTGGGGCGGACCGTATGCCAAACCGCTTCCGCTAAATAGAGAGCAGAAGTGCTACGCGGTCAACTGCGGCCAGTCATACGGGGAATGGGCGGAACCGAAGGATGTCAAAGCCTTCATCTGGACCGATTTTGCCTCGCCGCATCCGGAAGAATCCACGGCTTATACAGCCTGGATCCTGCAGCTGGTTGCCAAGATTGCGAGAATGTACGGCAAGGAAGCCGAAGCGAAAGAGTTTGACGCAACGGCCAATAAAGTGAAAGAAGCGTATCAGGAACTCGTCAAAACAAAGGAGTTCTCTTTGGATACCGACCGGCAGGCCAAACTGGTCCGTCCGCTCTATATGAACCTTTTAACCAAGTCACAGGAAACCTATGCCAAAAAGCGTTTGATTGAAGCGCTCGAGCATTACGGATGGCGTCTCGGAACGGGCTTTTTATCCACACCGTTTATTCTGAACGTGCTGCAGAAGATCGATATCTCCTATGCGTACCGGTTACTGGAAAACGAGGAGATGCCGGGCTGGCTCTATATGGCCAAGTACAGCACGGGCACCATCTGGGAAGGCTGGGAAGGTCTCAATTCCGATGCGGGAATTGCGTCTTTGAACCATTACTCCAAGGGAGCATTGGTAGAGTGGCTCTTTACGGAAATGTGCGGAATCCATATGGACGGAGAGAATCACTTTGTGATTGCGCCGCTTCCGGGAGGAACCTTAACGGAAGCAACGGCCTCCTACCGCAGCATTTACGGCACGGTACAAAGCAGCTGGAAAATCAAGGAAAACGAAATCATCTACAGAATCCATATTCCGGGGAATACCACGGCGATAGTTCAGCTTATGAATGAAGAGCCGTTTGAGGTGTCCGCGGGAGAGTATGAATACAGAAGGGGAAGGTGAGATTCATGGATATTGAAACAATTATTTCCAAAATGACTTTGGAAGATAAGATCGCATTCTGTACGGGTGCGGATATGTGGCATACCAAGGCCATGAAAGCCTACGGCATTCCGCCCATCATGATGACGGACGGTCCGCACGGCTTGCGGGTACAGAGAAATCAGGCCGACAATCTGGGACTGAACGTTTCGGAAAAAGCCACCTGCTTCCCGACGGCCGTCACTTCCGCCAACTCCTGGAATCCGGACTTATTAAAGAAGGTGGCTGCGGCCATTGCCGAAGAGTGCAAGGAATTCGGCGTCAGTGTCGTACTGGGACCGGGAGCCAATATCAAGCGGAACCCGCTGGGCGGCAGAAACTTTGAATACTTCTCGGAAGATCCGTATCTGGCCGGGAAGATGGCAGCATCCTTTATTCAGGGCGTGGAGCAGGAAGGAATCGGTACCTCTTTAAAGCACTTTGCCTGTAACAATCAGGAATACAAGCGCCAGAGCGGCAACAGTATCGTAGATGAGCGGGCACTGCGTGAGATCTATCTGAAGCCGTTTGAGATTGCGGTAAGGGAAGGGCATCCTTCCACGGTGATGTGCTCCTACAATCAGATCAACGGAGTCTATTCCAGTGACAATAAGAAACTGCTAACGGATATTTTAAGAAACGAGTGGGGCTTTGACGGCATGGTCGTCACTGACTGGGGCGCCATGGCCAACCGGATCAAAGGGTTCCAGGCCGGGTGCGATCTGAACATGCCGGGCGGAGCTACCTTTATGGAAAAGAAAACGGCAGAGGCTGTCAAAAACGGAACGTTAAGCGAAGAAGATATCAACCTTTCCGCCCGCAGAATTCTGAAAATCGTGGAACGGGGATTGAAAGTCGTCCCGCAGACATTTGACCGGAAAGCGCATTACGCTCTGGCCGAAGAGATGGCCAAAGAAGGTGCGGTACTCTTAAAGAATGACGGCATTCTACCGCTGAAAAAGGAAAGTGTCGGTCTGATCGGCCATATGGCGCAAGATCTCCGCTACCAAGGCAGCGGCTCCTCGCATATCAACCCGACTGAACTGCAGCAGATAAAAGACCTCTGGCCAAATGCGCCGTATGCTAGCGGTGTGGATAAGCAGGGAAATCTTGTTGACTTAGAGGGAGCACTGGGCGTCGCAAAGCGTGTGGAGACGGTTGTCGTCTTTGCGGGGCTTCCGGAAGCCTATGAATCGGAAGCGTTTGACAGGGAAAACATGGATCTGCCGGAAGGACATAACCGGCTGATCAAAGAGATTGTAAAGGTGAATCCGAATGTGGTCGTGGTCCTCTACGGAGGCAGTTCCATGACTCTGCCGTGGGCCGATGAGGTCCGGGCCATTCTGTATATGGGTTTACCGGGACAGGGCGGTGCCAGAAGCACATTGGACCTCTTGGAAGGCAAGGCGAATCCGAGCGGAAAACTGTCGGAAAGCTGGCCGTACTCCTATGACGATGTGGTATCGAAAGAAACCTTCGGTGTACGGAATCCGGAATACCGCGAGAGCATCTATGTCGGCTACCGCTATTATGACAAGGCCAAGGTGGCGGTACGCTATCCGTTTGGCTACGGGCTCTCCTATACAACTTTTGCCTATTCAAATATGGAAGTAAGCAAAGACATAGTAACTGTTTCCGTTACCAATACGGGAAGCATCGCCGGAAAGGAAACGGTGCAGCTCTATGTATCCGCCAAAGAGAATCTGTTCCGTCCGGAAAAGGAACTGAAAGCCTTTGAAAAAATCGAACTGGAAGCAGGCGAGACAAAGAAAGTAACCTTTGAAATCCGTCCGGATTTCTTCGAGGTATATGACAATGGCTTCCGTCGCGTAAAAGGAAGCTACGTGATTGCCGTCGGTCCTTCTTCCAACAATCTGCCGTTACAAGCGGAGATTACAGTAGAAGGGGAACCGGTGAGCTTTGAGAATTACAAAGGCAGCTGGTATGAAGCGCCCAAAGGCTTGCCGGCAAAGAAAGACTTTGAGAACCTTCTGGGAAGAGCGATTCCAAACACTCCGGAAGCAAAGCGCGGCAGCTATACCATGGATAATTCCTGCGCGGAAATGCGGAAGGATTCATTGGTCATGAAGATCCAGTATGCCATTACCAAAAGCATTATCTCCAAGCCATATGCCAAAGCGGAACGTACGCTGAAAAATCCGGCGTACAAGATGATGCTGACATGCGCCACGGACTGTCCGATGCGCGCGGTGATCATCTCTTCTTCCGGAAGTATGAATGATAATATGGCGGAAGGACTGGTGGATCTGGCCAACGGACATTATCTTAGCGGCTTAAAAAAGATGATGAAAAAACAGTAGAAAGAAAGTGGGGAAGCGTATGAGAAAAACCGTGAATTTCAATGCCGGATGGCAGTTTGTTTCCGGAAAAGACGGGAATGCGATAACAGTTACGCTTCCCCATTCCTATAACGGGAAAGACGGACAGGACGGCGGGAATGACTATTACCGCGGGGAATGCGTCTATCGGAAAACCTTTTTGAGGAATGAACTTCCGGCGTCTCAGGAGTACTTTCTGGAGATTAACGGGGCCAATTCCGTGGCCAGAGTATTTCTGAACGGACAGTTTTTAAAAGAGCACAGAGGCGGCTATTCCGCTTTCCGTGTCCGCTTGACGGAAGCATTCAGAGAAGAAAACCTTCTGGAAGTCAGAGTGGATAATACAATACGGGAAGATGTCTATCCGCAGAAGGCAGACTTTACCTTCTACGGCGGCTTATACCGGGATGTGAATGTGATCTGTACCAATCAAACCCATTTTGAACTGGAGGAAGACGGACAGAGAGGACTTCTGCTTACGGTAACAATGGCAGGAAATGATGCGCATATCATTCCGAAAATCCAATGCCGGAATCTGACTCTGGATGACCGGGTCGTACTCAGTATTCTGGATGCGGCGGGAAAAGAAGTGTGTACTTCACTTGGAGAAACGAAAATCGTACTGTCCAATGCCCACTTGTGGGACGGACAGAATGATCCGTATCTGTATACCTGCGTGGCCAGGATCCTGCGGGAGGATAACGTTATGGATGAAGTACGGGAAGCGTTCGGCTGCCGCAGCTTTTCTGTGGATGCAGAGCGTGGTTTCCTCTTAAACGGAAAAGAATATCCGCTGCATGGTGTTTCACGCCATCAGGACGTTAAAGACATTGGGAATGCGTTACGAAAAGAACATCACGACCGGGATATGGAACTGATTCGGGAAGTCGGAGCCAATACAGTCCGCCTGGCCCACTATCAGCAGGATGCGTACTTTTACGATCTCTGCGACAAAAACGGTTTAATCGTCTGGGCGGAGATTCCCTATATCTCCAAGCACAATACCAATGCCAACGGCAATGCCGAAGCGCAAATGCGGGAGTTGATCCTTCAGAATTATAACCATCCGAGCATCTGCTTCTGGGGTATCTCCAATGAGATCACGATGGAGAAAAGCGTAGGAGAGGATGTCATAGAGGAAAACCGGAAAGTGAATGAACTGGTCCATGAACTGGACGCGACGCGTCTTAGCACCATGGCGTGCTTTGCGCCGCTGAATATCCGCTCCAAACTGATCAGGATCACGGATCTTGTCGGGTACAATCTTTACTTCGGCTGGTACAGCGGAACCATGCACGACTACGGAGCGTGGCTGGACCGCTTCCACGATGTGCATCCGAATATTCCACTGGCCTTATCGGAATACGGAGCCGAGGCCCTGAATTATCACGCGGAAGCACCAAAGCGCGGCGATTATACGGAAGAGTATCAGGCGCTCTATCACGAGGCGGTGCTCTTCCAGATCAAATCCCGTAAGTATTTATGGGCCACGTACGTCTGGAATATGTTTGACTTTGGGGCGGACGCCAGAAACGAAGGCGGGGAAAACGGGCAGAACCATAAGGGACTGGTAACCATTGACCGCTCCTATAAAAAAGACGCCTTTTATCTTTATAAAGCTAACTGGTCGAAAGAACCGTTTGTACATCTCTGCGCCAAGCGCTACATGGATAGGGAAGCGGAGACTACCGAAGTGAAGATCTATTCCAATCTGAAGGAAGTGGAATTATTTGTGAACGGGATCTCGATGGGAAAACAAAGATCTGAGGATCACATCTTCCGCTACCGTATCAAGAACGAAGGAGAAAGCGAATTGACGGTAAAGGCGCAGGGCTGTGAAGACCGCTCTGTGATTCGCAAGGTAAATAGAAAAAGACAGGAATATATCCTGCATGATACGGGCATGGTACTCAACTGGAATGAGCTGACGGAAAAGAAAGGGTTCTTCTCCCTGGAGGACTCCTTAAAAGATCTCCTGAAACATCCGTCGGGCGTCTTGTGGATTCTGAAACTGATTTCTGCTATGCTGAAAAAGAAGTTAACGCAGAAAGAAAAGACAGCAACAAATACCGGAATTCTGAATTTCAGCTGGGATATGACACTGTTAAACTATCTGACATTGTTTCAGAAGCTGGGTGTTGCGGTAACGAAAGAAGATATTCTTGAATGGAACAGGAAACTGAACCGGATCAAAAAGTGAGGGGAAGAAATATGATCTTTATACTCTTAGGTGTTTTGGCAGTTATTATTTGTTATGAACTGGTGGTATGGGGCTTGAACTTTGCCGGGCCATTGCGCATTCTGGCGGTGAAACAGCTGGAGAAGGACGACCCGGAACAGTACCGCGGAGCGATCCTCTTTTACGGCGCCTCCAATTTTGCGCGCTGGAAGAACATGCAGGAAAGCTTTCCGGACTACACGGTAGTCAATCACGGCTTCGGCGGAAGCACCGACCCGGATCTGATCCGCTATGCCGATACACTGTTATATCCGTATGAACCGGAAATCGTAGTCTTCCAGACAGGGTCGAATGACTACGTGCTCTCACCGCTCAAAGGAGAGGAACTGCTCTCTGATGTCTTACGTCGCAAGAAAGAGATGTTTGAAGAGTTTCATCAACATCTGCCGCAGGCGCACTTTGTGATCATGAGCGGACTGCTCTTACCGGGAAGAAGCCAGTACAGGGAACTGACGGAAGAAGTGAACCGGGTACTGTCACGCTTCTGCGATGAGTATGACTACTGCACCTTTGTGAATGCGGAAGAATTGACCTATGACAAGGCAAAGGGACAATTCCACACGGATCTCTTTGTTAAAGACATGATCCATTTAAATGAAAAAGGACAGAAAGCGTGGGCCGACGGCTATATCCGTCCGGCGTTAGACCGCTTAAAGAAATAGGAAGTTATGAAAAAGGAAGCTTACAATCCGTTTTTACCGCTTACGGAATACATTCCGGACGGGGAACCGCATGTTTTTTGGGATCGGGTCTATCTCTACAGTTCGCACGACAAAGAAAACGGCGATACCTTCTGCATGCTGGACTATGTGGTTTGGTCCGCTCCAATCAACGATTTAACTGACTGGACTAGTCGCGGCGTGAACTATTCCGCGACGCAGGATCCGCTCTATTCCGAAACGATGAAATACATGTATGCGCCGGACTGCGTAAAAGGCAATGACGGCCGATATTATCTCTATTACTGTCTGGCCGGGGAGCGCGGAAGAGGCGGGTATTCCAATCCGGTGAGTGTGGCGGTATGCGACAGCCCGGACGGGAAGTTTACCTATCACGGATATGTCAGAAACCCGGACGGCAGTCCGTATCTCAAACACATCTGTTTCGATCCGGCAGTGATCAATGATGACGGAGTGATCCGTCTCTATTGCGGAAGCACGCTGCCGTGGTTGGACTTTGTCTGGCCAAAAGCGCTGTGCTATCGGCTGATTGAAAAAACAACCGGACTAAACAAAGAGCGGATCCACGGGGAATTCCAGGGCAGCTTCCATATTGTTTTGGAGGATGACATGCTGACGGTAAAGGAAGAGGGCGTACGGATCGATTCTTCCATTATGGGGAAACACTACCGTGCCCACCGCTTTTTTGAAGGCAGTTCCATCCGCAAAATCAACGGGAAGTATTACTTTATCTACTCCTCTTTAAACAATCATGAGTTATGTTACGCCGTATCTGATTTCCCGGACCGAGGGTTTGTCTATGGCGGAACGGTTGTTTCCAACGGGGATATCGGCTATCAGGGGAGAACACTCGGCAAACGTCTCAATATGACAGGAACCAATCACGGCTCCATTGAAGAAATGAACGGCGAGTACTACGTCTTCTATCACCGCCTGACGCATCAGTCCGACTACAGCCGGCAGGCCTGCGCGGAGAAAATAGAAATCAAATCGGACGGGTCCATTCCGCAGGTGGAGATCACTTCCTGCGGACTAAATGGCGGGCCGCTCCAAGCGGAAGGAAGCTATCCGGCGGTAATCTGTTGCAATCTGACCAACGGGAAGATGCCGCACGGCTCCAATACAAAAAAAGAACGCCATATCCCGCATGTCACAAGCGGAAATGACGAACGATATTTAACTTATTTACAGAAGAATACCCTGATTGGCTATAAGTACTTTCAGCTGGACGGGGAATATGAACTCACTCTGACTTCCCGCAAGGGAGAAGGGAGCTTTGAAATCTCTGTTGACCAAAAAAAGCCACTGGCTATCGTACCGGTGCACGCCACACAGGCGTGGACAGACTACCGGACGATTCTTAACGCGAAGGGTGTCTTACCGTTGTATCTGAAATATAACGGAACGGATGCGGATCTGCTTCAGATCAGCTTCCGTAAATTAACGGAATAAGACGCTGCATTGCAGCGGTTTTTTTACAGAATGGAAAGGAAAGCGAGCGCTTCTTCTTTGGAGAAGATGTATTCTGCCGCATCCTTACTCTGATAGGTGACTGCAGGCAGAACCGGCGAATTGCGGTATTCCTGCGGGGAGAGGTTGAAGGTCTCCTTGAAGGCCTTGGTCATGTATTTCAATTCGGAAAAGCCGCTCATGGCCGCAATCTCCGACAGAGTTAACGAAGTATCACCGAGCATGCGCAGCGAACATTCCAGCCGCTTGTTTTTCAGATAATCCTGAAAGGACATGCCGAACGCTTCGGTAATGATATGGGAAAGATGAGTGGTGGTCAGATCTTCCGCTTCGGCGATTTCGCTTAAACGCAGCGACCCCTGATAGTTGGCATCGATATAGGATGCAATACGGTCGATCCGGCGGTTCTGTTTCTTCCGCTTGGCATATTCATTTTCCTTCAGCTCTTCATTCTTTACATACGTGAACAGGTTCTGCAGGATCCTGGAGAAGAGTTCCACGCAGCGCAGCTCATAGAGGGCTTCCTCATTCCAGTAGGTTTCCGCCAGGGAAAGGACATCCCTGCGGAAGCTTTCATATGAATCCGCGGGGAACTGTGTGCGTAAAAGCGGATCGAGGAATACCGTGTTGCGGATGGCGTAGAAATAGTCACGCAGGAAGTGGTTGGAGAACTGAACAATCAAAACGGTCAGCGGTTTTTCACCGGAGAGAATCTCATGAGAATCGTAAGCGTTGATCAATAGGGAATCATCTGTTTTCAGCGGATAGGAGCGGTTTTTGATTATGACGCTGCCGGAGCCCGAAAGCACCAGTAAAAGTTCCAGATCACGGTGCATGTGCACCGAGCGCATCCGGATGGAATTGATGAAAATTCTGATATCGTTCAGATGTTCGTGACGGATGATCTCATATTCTACCATATAACTAGAGTGTAACATAAAATCGCATGATTGTCGTCTGTAAGACTTATAACTATCCTTTTGGAACACGCTGTACTTTTCTATAATGAAAGCGGATACAGAAGGAGCATAATTCTATGTACTATATCGGAATCGACTTGGGTACCTCGGCAGTCAAGCTGCTCTTGGTGGATGATAAGGGAAACATCCGTGCCAATGTGTCAAAGGAATACCCGCTTTCCTTCCCGCAGCCGGGATGGAGTGAGCAGAATCCGCGCGACTGGTGGAACGCGGTAAAGGAAGGCTTACGCGAACTCTTAAGCGGAATTGATCCGCATAGTGTGCGCGGGATTGGCTGCGGCGGCCAGATGCACGGACTTGTGATTCTGGATGAAAAGGACGAAGTGATCCGTCCGGCGATTCTCTGGAATGACGGAAGAACCGAAAAGGAAGTGGAATATCTCAATCACACCATCGGGATTGAAAAGCTGAAAGACCTGACGGCAAATATGGCCTTTGCGGGATTTACGGCACCGAAGATCCTCTGGGTCAAAGAGAATGAACCGGAAAACTTTGCGAAGATCCGGAAAATCATGTTGCCGAAGGATTACATCAATTATCTTCTGACAGGAGCGTTTGTCACGGATTATTCGGATGCGTCCGGAATGTTACTGCTGGATGTGAAAAACAGAGCCTGGTCAGACGAGATGATTCAGATCTGCGGAATAAAAGAGGAAATGTTGCCGGCACTGCACGAATCCTATGATACGGTCGGACGTCTGAAGAAAGAATTATGTAATGAATTCGAGATGGATTCTCCGCTTGTTGTTGCGGGTGCGGGAGACAATGCGGCAGCTGCCATCGGAACCGGTACGGTCAGAAACGGCTCCTGCAATATCTCACTGGGCACCAGCGGGACGATCTTCATCTCCTCGGACGAATTCAGGGAAAACCCAAATCCGGCAATCCATAACTTTGCCCATGCCAACGGCAAATACCATCTGATGGGCTGCATGCTCTCGGCGGCATCCTGCAACAAGTGGTTTGCCAAAGAAGTGCTCTATAGAAGCGACTATGACGCGATGCAGAGCGAAATCACGGAGGAAATGCTGGGAAACAACAATGTCTACTTCCTGCCGTATTTAATGGGAGAGAGAAGCCCAATCAATGATACCAATGCCCGGGCACTGTTTCTGGGAATGGACATGCATAACAGTCAGAAAGATATGTACCTGGCGGTACTGGAAGGTGTCGCCTTCGCGATCCGCGATTCCTTCGAAGTAGCCCGCTCGCTGGGAATGAACATAACGGAAAGCATGATCTGCGGAGGAGGAAGCCGTTCTGCCCTCTGGAGAAAGATCATCGCAAATGTACTGGGAATCAGGCTGACAATCCCGCTTTCCGAAGAAGGACCGGGGTATGGCGGTGCCATGCTGGCAATGGTGGCCGACGGCGTTTACGCTTCCGTAGAGGAATGCGCGGATGCGCTTGTGAAGATCCGCAGTTATGAAGAGGCAGACCCGCTGATCTCAGCACGCTATCAAGAAAAATATCAGAAATACAGAATGATTTATCCGGCACTGAAAGATGTGTTCGCGAAAATAAAATAATAAAAAGAAAAAGGAGAAAAGACAATGAGCGAAATTTTCAAAAACATTCCGGTAATCCCGTTTGAAGGAAAAGATTCCAAAAACCTTCTGGCATTCAAATACTATGATGCCGACAGAGTGATCTTAGGGAAAAAGATGAGTGAGCACCTTCCGTTTGCGATGGCCTGGTGGCATAACCTCTGCGCCGGCGGCACTGATATGTTCGGCAGAGATACGGCAGACAAATCGTTCGGAGCGGAAAAGGGTACCATGGAACATGCGAAGGCAAAAGTGGATGCCGGTTTTGAATTCATGAAAAAACTGGGAGTCAAATATTTCTGCTTCCATGATGTGGACCTCGTACCGGAAGCGGATGACATCAAGGAAACCAACCGCAGACTGGATGAGATCAGCGACTATATTCTGGAGAAAATGAAGGGTACTGACATCAGGTGTTTATGGGGCACGGCAAACATGTTCGGCAATCCGCGCTTTATGAACGGTGCGGGTTCCACCAACAGCGTGGATGTCTATGCCTTTGCGGCAGCACAGATCAAAAAGGCACTCGATCTGACAGTGAAACTCGGCGGCAGAGGATACGTCTTCTGGGGCGGCAGAGAAGGTTATGAAACCCTGCTGAATACAGATGTCAAATTTGAACAGGAAAACATTGCGAATCTGATGCACATGGCCGTCGATTACGGCAGAAGCATCGGCTTCACGGGCGACTTCTATATTGAACCGAAACCGAAAGAACCGATGAAACATCAGTATGATTTCGATGCCGCAACGGCAATCGGCTTCCTGCGCCAGTACGGCCTGGACAAGGATTTCAAACTGAACATCGAAGCGAACCATGCCACGCTTGCCGGACATACGTTCCAGCATGATTTACGCATCAGCGCCATCAACGGCATGCTGGGATCCATCGATGCCAACCAGGGCGATACCTTACTCGGCTGGGATACGGATGAATTCCCGTTCGATGTCTATGAAGCGACACTCTGCATGTATGAAGTCTTAAAGAACGGCGGTCTGACAGGCGGATTCAACTTCGACTCCAAGAACCGCAGACCTTCCTATACACCGGAAGACATGTTCTATGCCTATATTCTGGGAATGGACACATTCGCCCTCGGCCTCATCAAGGCGGCGGAACTGATCGAGGACGGCAGAATCGATGCCTTCGTGAAAGAGAAATACTCCTCCTGGAACGGCGAACTCGGTGAAAAAATCCGTGCACATAAGACAACACTTGCGGAACTTGCGGCTTATGCCGATACGCTGGGTGCACCGGCATTACCATGCAGCGGCAGACAGGAAATGCTGGAAGGAATCGTAAACAACGTTCTCTTCAGATAATTCATAATAACGTATGAGAGAAGTGTGAGAAATCATGCTTCTCTTTTTTTGTCTGATGCAAAGGATAGCGGAAAAAGCCGAATTCATATAAGATAAAGATAAGAGGAAAACACTATGGAAAACAAATTGAAACTTGGATTCGGACTCATGCGTCTGCCGAAGAAGGAAGACGGAACGATCGATGTGGAACAGCTGAAACAGATGGTGGACATGTTTGTGGAAGCGGGAGGCACCTACTTTGATACGGCATTTGTCTATGAAGGCAGTGAGGAAGCCATACGTGAAGCATTGGTAGAGCGCTATCCGCGTGAGAGCTATACGCTGGCAGACAAGCTGAATGCCTGGATGGCAGGCAGCAGAGAAGCGGCGGAGGCGCAGTTTGAAACTTCTCTGAAGCGTACCGGAGCAGGGTACTTTGATTATTACCTTCTGCATTCATTGCGTGACAGTAATTATCATATCTACAATGACTACGAAATGTGGGAGTTTGTAAAACAGAAGAAAGAGCAGGGGCTGATCAAGCATGTCGGATTCTCGTTCCACGATACGCCGAATATGCTGGAGCGCATTCTGACGGATCATCCGGAAGTGGATTTCGTACAGCTGCAGATCAATTATGCCGACTGGGAGAATCCGGCCATCGCCTCGCACGGGAACTATGAAGTTGCCCGCAGGCACGGGAAAATGATCACGGTCATGGAACCGGTGAAAGGCGGCATGCTGGCGGAACTTCCGGAAAAGAGCGCAAAGCATCTGAAAGAGTATGCGCCAAACGCATCCCTGGCCTCCTGGGCCATCCGCTTTGTGGCATCTCTGGATGGGATCCTGGCGGTTTTAAGCGGGATGAGCAATGTGGAACAGATGAAGGATAATCTGAGCTACATGAAGGAATTCCGTCCGCTCAGTGAAGAGGAAAAGAAGAGAATTGCCCTGGTTCAGAATGATCTGAATGCGCTGGATCGCATCATGTGCACTTCGTGCCACTATTGCGAACCGGGATGTCCGATGAATATCCCTATTCCGAAGATCTTCGGAGCCGTGAACCTCTATAAGCTCTTTGACAGGATGGAAGTTGCCCGGAGCAATTACAATGTCAACATCCGCTTACGCAACCCGGCGAGTGCCTGCATTCAGTGCGGTCAGTGTGAAGGGGCATGCCCGCAGCATCTTCCGATCATCACGTATCTGAAGGATGCCGCAGAACTGTTTGAATAATAGAAACCCGGTATACGGATTATGAAGCTGCCGCAGGCTGAAAAAGCACGGCAGCTTTTTTCTTTCGTTTTAAAGAAAGTGCGGGGAATGTTATAATGCATATAAGTAACGGAGAAAAATGAAGTATCTACTGAAATACATGAAGCAATACAGGGCACAGAGTCTGATTGCGCCTCTCTTTAAGATGATGGAGGCCGTTTTTGATCTGCTTGTTCCGTATATCATTGCGGATATGGTGAATATCGGTGTTGCGACGCATGACGGCAGCTATCTTTTACAGCGCACGCTGCTGCTGTTTCTGATGGCCTTGCTGGGCTTTCTCTGTACCGTGATTGCCCAGTACTTCTCTGCGAAGGTAGCGACAAGCGCCGCGGCGGGACTGCGCCACGACCTCTTTGCGCATGTACAGTCGCTCTCCTATCGGGAGCTGGACGGAATCGGGCAGGGGACACTGATCACACGCCTGACAAGTGACATCAACCAGGTTCAGAACGGGCTGAATCTTTTCCTGCGCCTGTTCATGCGCTCTCCGTTTATCGTCTTCGGTTCGCTCTTCATGGCATTCCGCATCAATGCGAAGATCTCTCTGATCTTTCTTGGTGTGATTGTTTTACTGGCTCTGGTTGTCTTCGGATTAATGAAGCTGACCTCTCCGATGTACCAGAAGGTGCAGAAAAAACTCGACAGCCTGACAGTGAAAACAAGGGAAAACCTTCTCGGTGTCCGCGTCATCCGGGCCTTCCGGCAGGAAAAGCGGGAAGTCAGGGAATTCCGCGAGGCAAACGGGGATCTGATCTCATCTCAGCTGGCGGTCGGCCGCCTGTCCGCGCTTAGCAATCCTCTGACCTATATCATCATCAATCTCGGAATCGTCCTCGTGCTGTATCTCGGTGCACGCCAGGTGAATGAGGGAACACTCATCAGCGGGGATATGATTGCCTTGGTGAACTATATGAATCAGATTCTGGTGGAACTTGTGAAGCTTGCCAATCTGATCGTTACCATCAGCCGTGCGCTGGCATCCTTAAAGCGTGTGGAGAATATTCTGGATACCGAAAGCTCCATGCATTTCGGAGAAGAAACCTTTGAAGAGGCTAATACAGCCGTTCAGTTTGATCATGTCAGTCTGAAATACGTCACGGCTCAGGCGGAATCTTTGGAGGATGTATCCTTTGAAGTTAAGGAAAATGAAACGGTCGGTATCATCGGGTCCACCGGCAGCGGCAAGAGCACGCTGGTTCAGCTGATTGCCCGCTATTACGATGCGACGAACGGGGAGGTGCGCCTGTTTGAAAAGCCGGTAGCTTCCTATTCAAAAGAAGCCGTAAGAAACATGGTCAGCATGGTTGCCCAGAGTGCCCAGCTTTTCTCCGGCACGATCCGCTCCAATCTTATGATGGCAAAAGCCGATGCGACAGACGAGGAGATGATCGATGCGCTGAAGAAAGCCCAGGCGTATGAATTTGTCGAAAAGAAGGAAAACGGGCTGGACGCGATCGTGGAGCAGGGAGGAAGAAACTTCTCCGGCGGTCAGCGGCAGCGTCTTTCGATTGCCCGTTCGATTTTAAAGAATTCACCGATCATTATTTTTGATGACTCCTCCAGTGCCCTGGATTATCAGACGGATGCAAGACTCCGCAAGGCAATCCGGGAGTTAAAGGCAACTGTCTTTATCGTCTCACAGCGCACTTCTTCCATTGCCCACTGTGACAGAATCCTCGTTCTGGAAGAGGGAAGACTTGTCGGCGAGGGAAGACACGAGGAACTTCTGAAAAACTGCGAAGTGTATCAGGAAATCTACGCCTCTCAGTTCCAGAAAGGAGGGGAGGAAGCATGAAGCGCTCTATGAAAAACATCATGCGCTATCTCAGCCCCTACCGCAATAAGATGGTTCTGAGCCTTTTGGCATCTCTGATCAGCGTCGTAGCGGCACTGTTACTGCCAATCTATACCGGTAACGCCATCGATGTGCTCAGCGGCGCAAACGGAGTAGATTTCACGGCGTTATGGCAGGAGCTTCGCATTCTGCTTTATATCATTGCGCTCTCCGCCCTGGTATTATGGGCTTCCAATCTGATCAATCAGAAAATCACCTATCATATTGCGCAGGATCTGCGTAACAGCCTGATGGAAAAAATACAGAAACTGCCGCTCAGCTTTTTGGACAGAACGCCATCCGGCGATATCGTTTCGCACATGATCAGCGATGTCGATCTGTTCTCTGACGGACTCCTACTGTCTCTGAATCAGCTTTTAAGCGGTGTTCTGACGATCATCGGAACGCTTCTGATCATGTTCCGCCTGAACGTGAAGATCTCCTTGATCGTCACGCTTCTAACCCCGCTTTCCGCCCTTCTCTCAGGCTTTATTGCCGGAAGGATCAACCGCTACTTCAAGTCGCAGACGGACCTGAGAGCGCAGGAAACGGCGTTTGTGAATGAATATATCGACCAGGAAAAGATCATCCTTTCCTTCTCTCAGGAAGAAGAGAGCATCCGCTCATTTGATAAGATCAATAAGCCGTTTGGGGATGTCAGCATGAAGGCGACATTCTATTCCTCTCTGATCAATCCGTCCACCCGCGTCATGAGCAATATCGTCTATGCCATCGTGGCATATGTCGCCATTGCGAGTGCTCTAAGGGGTGAAGTCAGCATCGGTCAGGTGAGTATTTTCCTTTCCTATGCCGCGCAGTTCGGCAAGCCGTTCAATGAGGTCAGTAACGTCATCAGTGAGCTGCAGAACGCTCTGGTGTGTGCCGGGGAAGTATTGAACTTACTGGAAGAGGCGGAAGAGACGGAAACAGGCAAGACGGAAGAATATATGGCGAAGGGAAGCGTGAAGATTACGGATGTTTCCTTCGGCTACAGTGAAAACCGGATCCTTTTCGAGCATTTCAACCTTCTGGTAAAGCCGGGAGAACACGTGGCCATCGTCGGTCCGACCGGCTGCGGGAAGACGACTCTGATCAATCTGCTGATGCGCTTCTATGAAATCCGTTCCGGCTCCATTACCCTGGATGAGAAAAATATCCGCTCCTTAAGCAGGGAAGCGGTCCGTTCCAACTACGGCATGGTGCTGCAGGATACGTGGCTGAAAAGCAGCTCCGTCAAGGACAATATTGCCTATGGTTATCCGGAAGCGACGATGGATGAAATCGTTGCCGCAGCGAAAAAAGCCAGGGCGCACAACTTCATCATGCGTCTTTCAGACGGTTACGATACGCTTCTGAGTGAAAACGGCGGCAATCTTTCCCAGGGAGAGCGGCAGCTCTTATGCATCGCACGGGTGATGCTGCACCTTCCGAACATGCTCATACTGGATGAGGCAACCTCTTCCATCGATACCCGTACCGAACTGAAGATTCAGCAGGCATTTTACGAGATGATGCAGGGAAGAACGAGCTTCATTGTGGCACACAGACTCAGCACCATCAAGGATGCCGATACCATCATCGTCATGAATGACGGTAAGATTCAGGAAACCGGGAGCCATGAGCAGCTGCTTAAGAAAAAAGGCTTCTACTACCGGCTGTACTCCTCACAGTTTGAAAATGAAAACGAGGCAGGATAATCGATCCTGCCTTTTCCTATTTGTATTCGTTGTATTTCTTGTTGGAGCCCCGCGCCTTTTCCACCGGGTATTTGCGGTTGTTCTTTTCCATCTTGTCCTGTAATGCCGCATCGAGGTCAATCTGATTCCGCTCGGCAAAGCGCAGGAGGAAGAAGAGAATGTCCGCCACTTCTTCCCGCACTTCTTCAGGATGTGCCTTCAGCGCTTCCTCGCTGCTTTTGAAGCGGAAGAGATCGAGTAACTCATTGGCTTCGGTGGAGATGCCGATGGCCAGATCCTTGGCGTTATGGAACTGGTCCCAGTCTCTTTCTGTACAGAAGTCCGCAATGGCCTTCTGCATTTCTTCAATACTTCTCATCGGATCCGTAACACCTCCAGTATCTCATTGACCGCATTGTCGCGGTTTTTAATTGTCATATAGTTGATGCCGTTCTGAATCAGATAGGCATTCAGGTAATTGTCGATGATCTTCGCTTCATTCTCGCTTTCCCGTCTTCCCAGGGAATGATAATCATTCTGACGGGGTAAGAGGAAGACCACATTGTCATAAAGCTTCCATGTTTCAAGAACCATCTGATCGATCATTGCGTTATAGGAATCGGAGTGGACGTTCTTTAAGTAGAAACTGTTGTAAACGGAAGTCAGGATCAGCGGGCTGTCCGTGATGATATAGTCGAGCTTCCCGTTCATCATCAATAAGCGGTGATTCTGCTCGGCATGCATGTAAAGGCGGTCGCTGAATGCCTGCGTGCGCTCTTCCCAGACGAGCTCCTTGGCAAACTCGCTGACATTCTCGACTTCATATCCCATCTTTTTCAGCTGCATGAACAGCTCTGCGGCGAGAGTGGTCTTTCCGACTCCCGGTCCGCCCAGAATATTAATGACTTTGGTATCTTTCATACTGACCCGCTTTCTAAGATAATCATACACTATTTCGCGGCGGCTATCTCAAAAAAATCCGTACGGAAGTATGGTATAATAGACTCAATATGGAATATCTTTTTGAAGGCGCCATCAGTGTCAAGGCGGTATTACAGGCGGGAAAGCGACAGGTCACAAGAATCCTGATCGATGAGAAAAAACGTGACAGAGACACGTCTTTTCTGCTTCATCTCGCCAAGGAAAAAGGAATTGTTGCCGAGCGCGTTGCGCGCGAGGAAATCGATGCCCTGGCAAGCGGGAGCACCCATGGCGGAGTTCTCTGCTACGCCTCAGAGCGGACGTATGAAACGCTGGACGAGTTCAGGGGAAAGAATTTTCTGGCGATTCTGGAAGGCGTGGAAGACCCCTTTAATTACGGCTACTGTCTGCGCTCTTTAAAAGCTTTCGGCTGCGAGGGAATCCTTGTGAATGAGCGCAACTGGTACGAGAGTGCCGGTGTGATAGCGAAAAGCAGTGCCGGAGCGAGCGAGTTTCTGAACGTATACGTCACTCACGATATGGCAGAGACACTCAGTGAGCTGAAAAAGGAGTATCAGGTCGTTGCCGCAAACCGCCGGAATGCGGTGAGCCTTTTCGATGCCGATTTTTCAAAGCCGTTGATTCTTGCCATCGGCGGGGAGAAGCGGGGATTAAGCAGAGCGGTGGAAGATTCCGCCGATCTGAATGTGTATATTCCATACGATTCCGATTTTCGTAACGCTCTGAACGCCTCCAGTGCAGCGAGCGTTTTTGCCTATGAAGTCTGTAAAGCAAAAAGGAGCAAGCAATGAATGCAATGTATCACAATGATAATATCGTTCTGATCAACTTCACGGAAAACTATTACCAGTCCGTAGATGAGATCTTAAACGGAAAGAATTTCTATCACATACTGAAATCCTATCTCAGCTATCTCCGCCAGCATAACTATGCCCTCTACCGTTATGCCGCAAAGCATACCGATGAGCATGCCAACGTCACGGATCTGATTCATCTGGCCAAGATTCTCTATATTTTTGACCTGAAAGAGATCGATAACGATTATCTGGGAGACAGACAGTCTCTGATTGACTTTATCGAAGGCTTATATAACTACTGGAGAAAGATGCAGCGCTGCACGATGATCCATGCCGGAAGCGGCCAGGGTATAAGACAGTCCTACTTCATCGAAGCGGATACGAAATACAATCAGCTGATTCTGAACATGTACCGCAGAATTGAAGAGAATGTGCTGCGCAAGAAAAACAAGGTATACCGTCAGCTGAATGCGGGCTCCAATGCGGCCATTGTGGTACGCGACTTCGTGGGCTTTCTGCCGATGGAGTATCAGAACTTAAAAAACATCAACATGATCGACTCCATCATGTTGCGTACACCGCTCTTACTGCATCCGAAGTGCAACAAGCGGGAAGGAACCTTCGTGGAACGCCCGAGTAATCCATGCGACCATCTGGTGCTGGATGAAAACAAGTGGCTCTGCTATCCGGCCAAGGTCGGCAAGCTGGTCTGCTTCATCTACTTCCACATCGACTATCTCTTCTCGGCACTTTCCATGGCCAACCTGTTTGAGCTGGCAGGGGAGAGCGAATGCACGAGTCCGGATCTCATTGTCATCTTCGGAAATGAAGACGGCAAAAACGAAATCACCTATTACTACGACAAGAAAAACAACATCTATGTCGGCAATGTTTCCTATAACTGGAAGATCGAATACTTCGGCTATCTGAAGAAGATGATCCTGACCGTTCACAACCTGATGATGATGCGTTATAATTATCTGCCGCTGCATGGTTCCATGATCAATGTGACCCTCTCAGACGGAAGAAAGAAAGGCATCGTCTTCATCGGGGACAGCGGAGCGGGAAAGAGCGAAACCATCGAAGCGTTGCAACATCTGGGAAACGAGGATATCATAGATACGGAAGTGATCTTCGACGATATGGGAGCACTCCATATGGAAAACGGAAATATCTATGCCACGGGTACCGAAATCGGGGCGTTCGTACGCCTGGATGACCTGGACCGCGGCAGTGCCTACCGTGAGATGGACCGCAGTGTCTTCTTCAATCCGGAGACCAGCAACGCCCGTGTCGTCACGCCGGTCATTTCCCATGAGCGCTTAGTCACCAATCAGAAAGTGGACTTCTTCCTGTATGCCAATAACTATGAGCAGGAATACGGCATGCATATCTTCCAAAACTGGCAGGATGCCAAAGCCGTCTTCATCGAAGGAAAACGCTTTGCGCTTGGTACCACGCAGGAAGTCGGGGTTTCCACGACCTTCTTTGCCAACCCGTTCGGACCGATGCAGGAAGCGGAACATTGCGAAATGCTGATTGATGAGATGTTTGCGGCAATGGAACAGAAAGGCATCGTCCTCGGTGAGGTCTATACCCACCTGGGCTGCCCGGATAAGGGAATGGAAACACTGAAGAAGGCCGCACAGGGCATTCTGGAGGAGATAAAGAAATAAAATGAAAAAAAGAAGAATCAAATGGGACCGGATTGCGATTCTGGCAGCGGGACTGTTGGTCATATTTCTGGTTCTGGGATTATTGGGAAAACTGATTTTCACCCCGCGTCTGCCGCAGGAATTAAAAGGCAAAAACCGCAACGCGGAAAAAATCACGGAAATTGAAAAGCAGTACATCGTCGCCGCTTATTACCCGAAGAACATCACCAATGATGTCAAAGCGACGATCGATCAGGAAATCGCAACCTTCAAGCTGGCCAATAAGGATGCCGACAATGCGAAGAAAGAGATTCTTTACATTGACTATACCGCCAAGGAAGGCAAGGACTTTAAGTCCTACGGCTTCTTTAAGGCAACGGGAAACGATCCGAAAAATCTGACGCAGGTGGAACTGGCCCGGAAGGTCCTCGATGCAGAGAACCGCGAGGTCACATTAGATACCTTATTTATCAATAACTATCTGGAACAGCTGGGCGGCTTAGCTCAGAACAAACTGCCGAAGGAAAACCGGAACGGGCTGGAATTCATGAAAGCCACGCGCGGTACGGCAGCCAACTTTGCGAACTTCACGGTGGATGACGACAAGATCATCTTCCATATGGACGCGAGCCGTCTCTATCAGGGCCAGGAAGGCAATGTGGATCTGGAAATCACGTTCCGTGAGATGAGCTACTTCCTCTCCCGGGAAATTGCCGGAGTGAAGGCAAGCGAAGTGAACGACAACGTTGTCCGTTACATTGATGTGGAAAAACCGATGATCTGCTTCACTTATGATGACGGTCCGTATACATCAGTGACCCAGAGCATTCTGGATACGATGGAAAAATACCACAGCGTAGCGACCTTCTTTGTGGTCGGCAAGCGCGTCGGCAACGGCTATGACATCAATCTGGACAAATATCCGATGGGATGCGTGGAGAGGGCGATTTCACTGGGATGCGAGATCGGCAACCACACCAATTCCCATGAATACGATCTGACGACACTTTCCCAGCAGGGCATTCTGGACGAGGTTCTGCCGACGGAAGAAGCCGTCAAGCGCATCGTTCCGGATTATGTCATGCGCTCCTTACGTCCGACGGGAGGGGCCTACAACAGCGATGTGAAGGCGGTCGTTCCGTATGTGATGTATAACTGGAGTGTGGATACAAAGGACTGGTCCACAAGAGACGCGGAAGAGACTTACAATCATGTCATGCAGTACATTGAAGACGGCGATATCGTCCTGATGCACGATCTGTATCCGTCCACGGCGGAAGCGACGGCAAGGCTTGTCCCTGAACTGATTGAGAAGGGATATCAGTTTGTCACGGTAAGCGAACTGATGGAATACAAGGGCATCCAGACGGAAAACGGTCAGGTCTACACCTGTTCCTATCGCGGAGCAAGATAACAAAAACAATGCGGTATCCAAAGAGACACCGCATTTTCTTTATGTGTGTGAATATGTAAAAAATACGGGATCTCCCGTATTTTCCTAATAATAATAGTAATAATTCTGTTCGAAGGTTCCCGCTTCCAGCTGGACTTCCTTCACTCCCGGCACCTCTTCAATCAGAGTAGCCTCAATTCCCATCTTCAGCGTATCATCCAGAGCCATGCAACCGGAGCAGGCGCCCAGCATCCGGACCGTAACAACGCCGTCTTCTACTTTAACAAACTCGACATCTCCGCCGTCCCGCTGAATATAAGGGCGGATCTTTTCGAGGACTTTCTGAATTTCCTGTTCCATAAACTTCACCTTACTTCCGGGATGATTATAGCACAATTTCTTTCAGGGTGTATAAAATAAGCATTGCACTTATGTTATAATACCGAAAGGAAGAAAGGAGGCTGCGAAAATGGAAATCGGAGATGTTGTGGAAGGCGTGATTACCGGGGTACAGCCGTACGGCGCGTTTGTCAAACTGGACGACAATTACTATGGACTGATCCATATTTCGGAGATCTCCTACCGCTTTGTCAGTAATATCCATTCCTACGTCAAGGAAGGGGATACGGTGCGGGCAAAGATTGTCGACATCGATGAGGAGAACCAGCAGGTCCGCCTTTCTTTAAAGGCCGTCAATAACACCAACCGCCGCAAGCGAATCAATCCGCGCTACCGCAGTCCTCTGAAAATGAAAATCGGATTTCAGAGCATAGCGGATAAACTGCCGGAGTGGATCGAAGCGGAACGCAGGCGGATCGATGAGGAAAAGCAGTCCGCAGAAGCAAAAAAAGAATAGAAAACTGTTCTCTGCAAGACGAAAAAAAGACGGAATGGGGATGTGAAATTTTTTTAAAAAAAGTACTTGCAAAAAGACTACCCATTTAGTATTATATTAGAGCGATGCCTCAATAGCTCAGTCGGTAGAGCATGCGGCTGTTAACCGCAGTGTCACAGGTTCGAGTCCTGTTTGAGGCGCCACGTGGCGCGTTGGAGAAGTGGCTTAACTCACATGCCTTTCACGCATGCATTCACGAGTTCGAATCTCGTACGCGTCACCATTTGAAAACGCAGCATCCGAATGGATGCTTTTTTCTTACCTGCAGTCCTTGACTTCCCCTGAGCGGTAGGCTACATTTACAATGAAATACCGTTTTGGTAAGGGCAAAAGAAAAACAGGCGTAATAGAAGATATAACGTCAGAGGGATAACTTACTATCATAAGTCAAGAGAAAAAAGATAAAGAAGAGAAAAACACGACGAAAAGGATCAGCTAGACCTGACCGAAAAGGAGAAGTGATAAAATGAGCGGCTATCTCATTTTATTGATATCAAAATCAATATTATTTTTCTCAAGATAGAAGATGATCCTGGTAAGCCTTCTGGCAACATGCGAAATTGCGACATTATGAGATTTACCTTCAGAACGTTTCTTAAGGTAATACTCGTAAAGGATCGGATTGTGAACCAGCATGTTATTCGCAGCCTGAATGAGATATCTTCTGAGATGGGGAGAACCGTGCTTGACCATTCTTCCACCGCCATCATGAGTACCGGACTGGTTCTCAGAAGGCTCAATACCTGCGAAGGCAGCTAACTGAGCAGGATTGTCAAACTTGTCGATATTCTCAAATTCAGCGAGGATACCGGCAGCGAGAACATTACCAATACCTTTAACAGAAGGAATATGGGTGTTCAATAAAGAAAGTTCAAAGGTGATCTTATTGTCAAGCTGACGAACTTTCAAATCAAGTTCTTTGAATAACTCAAGACATACCTCAAGTTCAAAAAAGAGTATTTCATTCTCGTTACCGACGGTCGATTTAGCTAACTCTTTGATCTTACAGAATTTGGCATAGGAGATGGTCCTTTTGAGTTTGGAAACCATTTTATGATAAGAAGCCAAAGTCAAGTTAGCCATTCTGGAAGGAGAACCATAATTCTCCAGAAGATACAAGGCGGTAGCGGCCTTAAGTCCCTGTTTACCGAATAAAGGTTTAAACTCAGGGAACATCTTATCCATGATGTTGGTGATCCTAACCAATTGAAGGGAACGCTCATCAACGAGAGATTCTCTTAATCTGGTTAAAGACTTTAAGCACTGTAAGTGGTAAGATGAATTCGGATTGGGTTTATAATCCCTGGAATAGAGATACAAGGCAATCTTTTGAGCATCAACTTTGTCAGTTTTGGTTTTTCGAAGGGATTCAGACTTGAAGAACCTGTTGACAAGAAGAGGGTTGAATTCCATGAAACGATAGCCGTTAGCTTCAAGGAATAACTTGAGATTAGATCCGTAATGTCCGGTAGATTCAAATCCAATCCTTTTTTCTTGGGAAGGATCAAGATCATTAAGGACATTAAGGAGAGTGTTGAACCCTTCCCGATCATTCATAAAAGAGAAGGAATTGCGGACCACTTCACCATGCTCGTTCATGATGCAACAGTCGTGTTTGAACTTAGACAAGTCCAAGCCGATGAAACAGGTCATAATGACACCTCCTAGAAACATTTGTACTGTATGATTGACACATGTCTTTTTCAGAGTAATTACGCTTTTGTGATGAAACCTTAAAGGTTAACTTACTGATCAACATTCGAAAGAAAAAGACTGTGGTAGGAGTTATCCCCAAACAGTCTCATCCTGACGGACAGCTGTATATATGAAACACAAATCCACAGTACAGTTTAAGCATAACAGTTTGGCCTACTGTTTGCCTAATAAAATATCTTGGGCCAGAAAGGAGAATGCATATATTTCTAGCCTAAATATATGATACGT
>JAZQFH010000004.1:0-3638 GCA_045539425.1 Erysipelotrichaceae bacterium | reverse complement strand
CGCTGATCAGAGAATATAGAGGTAGGTTTAAGTAGAAATCTATATTATTACACATACAGTGCAAGAAAACGGATCTGGAAAAACATAAACATATAGAGTGAATGGATGCGTTAAAGTTCCTTAAAAGCAGGTCATGAAAGGGATAATTGTTGGTTTTATCAATAGATTTTTGAACTGAAAACCACTCAAAGATACAAAATTATCTATTAAAGGATTAAGAAAATGGATACCAGAGAACTTTTTTGATAAATATGATTGTAGATGAATAGAAAAATTAATCGGTACTGTATATTTGTTGCGTATTGCTGGTTTTAGTAATATTGTTGATGCCCAGCCGAACTGGCTATAGATAAATCTGTTTGTTTGTCCCAAGATTGCTCTGTATAATGTCATACAGTCAGAAAGAAAGGAAAGAGATCCCGAAGACTCTTCCTTTGGCGGGGCAAGCATCTTCGGGATCCATGGTATAAAACCATGATTATCGTATCAGAATACGAGCTGGAATTCAATGCGGAAGAAGGAGTTTTTCGTTATCAGCAGGGATGAACCTGTCTGTCCGATCTGCGGCAGCCCCCTCCGTTTAAGGGATCATAAGAAGAGGATCTGGAGGAAAGATGGCGGGGAAACGCAGTGGGTGGCGATTGGCCGTTACAGGTGCACTAATAATGAGTGTCATAGGCTCCATAACGCCCTGCCTGATTTTCTTCTTCCTTTTAAGCACTATGACCGGGAACTGGTGGAGGATGTTATTGAAGGTATAGTGTACGAAGATGATCCATGGCGTGATACGGCATATCCTTGCGAATCGACCATGCAGCGCTGGAGGAAATGGGCAGCAGAGAATGCGGCAGCCATGGAAGGACAGATACGTTTGGCGGGAATGCGCTTCCTGGATCTCAAAGACGAGTTCCTGAAATCTGCGGAGTCCCTGCTGGAAGAACTCAAAAGGAAGATCAGTCCGGGATGGCTGGCGGCGGTTGTAAAGATCGTGTACAACAGTGGCGGCAGCCTGCGGCCTGTATATGATGACGGTTCTTAGTCCGGAGCCTCTATGCACCCACTTTGCTTTGCTGTCAAAAACGATTTGCTGTAGGCTTGCCTCAAGGAGGTGAGCATTATGCAGAGCAAAGAAGTGAAGAAATGGCAGGACGAGGCGGCGCTTGCGCGATACCAGATGATTGCGCCGCTCCTCGATCCGGAAATGGATGACGCAAAGAGATGTCAGCTGCGAGAAGAAATAGCGAAAAGGAATGGAATCTCAACACGCACACTGTACCGGTATGAAGCCGGATACCGGCAGGACCAGTTCAACGGCCTGCGGCCCATGAACCGTGAAAAAAGGAGGTCGCAGGCACTTCCGGAGAATTATGACGAGATCGTTGCAGAAGCGATCCAGTTGAAGAGAGAAGTGCCGCGCCGGAGCGTGCGTCAGATCATCAAGATCCTGGAAATCGAAGGCTGGGCTGCACCGGGAACCCTGAAAGGATCCACGCTCCAGAGATACCTGTACAGGGCAGGGCTCGGACAGAAGCAGATGCGGCGCTATACAGAGAAACGTGAGACATCAGCGCGGCGGTTCTGCCGCCCACACAGGATGGAACTTCTGCAGGGCGATATCAAGTACGGACCGAAAATACGCCTGGAAGACGGGACGCTGATAAAAACATACCTGTCCTCGCTCATTGATGACCATTCTCGGTATATCCTGCACGCGGAGTTCTATGATAACGAGAGGGCGGAGATCGTTGAGGATACGTTCCATAAAGCGATCCTGAAGCACGGGGTCTTTGACGCGGCGTACCTGGATAACGGGACACAGTATATATCAGATCAGCTGTTAAAAAGCTGTGCCCGTCTTGGCATACGTCTCCTACACGCAAAGCCCCGGGCCTGTGAATCCAAGGGAAAAATCGAGAAATATCACCAGGTCGTGGACCGGTTCATAGCTGAAGTTGAAGCTGCACACGTCCATTCCCTGGAAGAACTGAACCGGAAATGGAGGATCTTTCTGGAAATGGATTACCAGAAAGAGGCGCACAACGGGATCGCGGAGTATTACAGGAGCCTTGATGTAAGCGTGCCGAAAGGAGGCATCAGTCCGCAGATGGAATGGATGCGCGACGAACGGATGCTGAAGTTCATGGACGTATCCGTGGTGGCTGAGGCATTCCTGCACCATGAAGAAAGGGAGATAGACAGCACCGGATGCTTTTCGTTCGCTGGGCATAAGTATGAGGCCAGCGCTGCGCTTGGCGGCTGTACGGTGGAGATCAGCTATGATCCGATGAACATTGAAACTATTACGGTGAACTATAACGGAATGGATCCGATCATGGCAAAGAGGGTCAGGATCGGAGCGTTTGCGGATAAAAAGCCGGAGAAGCCTGTCGGGATGACAGCAAGGCCGGAAACGAGCCGCTTCCTGGACGCGCTGGAGAAGAAATACAAAGAAGATCACCGCATGATGGCAGATGCCCTTTCCTTCGGGGAGTATGGGAAAGAAGGTGGCGGGGATGTATGAAACCTTCTTTGGGATGGAGCATACACCGTTCCGCAGGAATATCCCGGCGGACAGACTGTACCGGTCAGAAAAGCTCGAAGATGCGGTCGGAAGGCTCCGTTATACGTCAGACAATGAGCTGTTCACTGTGGTGCTCTCAGAGCCGGGGTGCGGGAAATCAACGCTGATTCGGATGTTCAAGAGCACGCTGCCACCGGAGAAATACATGCTGATGTACCTGTCGGATTCAAAACTGACGCCGAGATGGCTGTATGCCGGACTGCTGGACCAGATGGGGCTGGAGGCAAAGTTTTACAGAGGAGACTCGAAACGGAAACTGCAAAAAGCAATCGGCCAGATCAAAGAGTCAAAAAGGAAAGTGATCTGTGTACTTGACGAGGCGCATCTCCTGGGCAGGGAAACGCTGGAAGAGTTCCGGTTTCTGCTGAACTATGAGTATGATTCGGAGAGCCCGATGTCGCTGATCCTTGTGGGACAGACAGAACTGTGGGAACAGAAGCTACGACTACAGGCGTATGCCGCAATCCGACAGAGGATCGATATGAGTATCGTGCTGGACAG
This sequence comes from Erysipelotrichaceae bacterium, assembly GCA_045539425.1. Taxonomy (GTDB): domain Bacteria; phylum Bacillota_I; class Bacilli_A; order Erysipelotrichales; family Erysipelotrichaceae; genus RUG14871. Next base: position 556 of record JAZQFH010000004.1, on the reverse strand, counting down.
ACTGGACCGTGGAGAAACATCGAAATATATGGCAGCACATCTGGCGTATGCCGGTTCGGAAAAGGAACTGTTCACGACAGATGCGGAGGAAGAAGTCTACAAAGTATCATCAGGGATACCACGCATGATCAACAGGATCTGTGAAAAGAGCCTGATGTATGCGAGTCAACAGAAGAAACGGCTGATCGATGGACACATGGTCCGTTATGTGGCGGAGCATGAGATGTTGAAACGCTGAAAGGTACAGAATAAAAATCCGGGGCATTTGCCCCGGAGATCCAGCAAGCAGTGACAGGAAAATGAATGAGTTTGTGACAGTGAGTGCGAGCAAAACTGTGACAGCTCATGAGATTAGCAACAGTAATATCATAATAGTTGTGCAGAGGGATACAACCTACTACCCGCCTCTTTACAAGTTTTAAATTGGAGGCGGAAAACATGGAAGAAATTTTTGATGTTTTAACAATTCTTATATCATTACCTTCTGGTATATTAGCTGCTGTTAGTTTATACAACCTTTTTTTAAAAAAATAAAAAGCTGTTCCCGGACCTGAGA
>JAZQFH010000003.1:0-71177 GCA_045539425.1 Erysipelotrichaceae bacterium | reverse complement strand
TGCGTCTGACGAAAAGGTCTACGACGGCCAGGCTCTGACGAACGGAACAGTTACAGTCAGCGGCGATGGCTTCGCAACAGGAGAAGGCGCAACATACGATGTCACAGGAAGCCAGACAATCGTAGGTAACAGCAAGAATACATTCACTTATGAATTAACTGAGGGTACCAAAGCTGAAAACTACGACATTACAAAGGTCGAAGGAACATTAACTGTTACTGACCGCACGGAGAAATACGAAATCACTATCGTTTCCAACAGTGCAGAAGTATCATATAATGGCCAGGATCATACGGTTAGTGGATTTGAAACATTAACATTCACGGTAGAAGGCAATACTTACACTGTGGAAGGTGTTAATGCAACAGTCACTGCATCCGAAGTCAATACGGAAGGTTATCCGAATACAATCGTCGGAACACCAATCGTAAAAGACGTTAACGGCAATGATGTAACGGCTCAGTTCAATGTCAACAAAGAAGAAGGCAAGCTGGTCATCAACCCGTTAGAAATCACAGTTACTATTACCGGACATACGGGAACACACGTCTATGACAAAGCAGAACATACAGTGGAAGGCTACGATGTAACGATCAGCAATGATCTGTATACAGAGAATGACTTCAGCTTCACTGGTGAGGCAAGTGTCAGCGGAACGGATGTTGATACATATCCGATGGGATTAGAAGAAACTCAGTTTGTTAACAACAATGACAACTTCACGGTAACGTTCGTTGTTACAGACGGTAGCCTGGAGATTACACCGGTCACTTCCAAGGTTACGGTTACAATCACGGAAAACAGCGGAAGCGAGAAGTATGACGGTAAGGAAAAGACAGTCACAGGCTATACGGTAAGTATTGACAATGAACTGTATAAAGAAACAGACTTCAAGTTCAATGGAGACGCAACTGTCACAGGTACAGACGCAGGCACATATGAAATGAATCTGACAGCAGATGACTTCCAGAATCTGAATACAAACTTCAGTGATGTCACATTCATCATTGTTGACGGAACACTGGAAATCAGTAAGAGAACTCTGACATTAACAAGTGCAACAGACTCCAAGGTCTACGATGGCAGTGCCCTGACAAATGACACAGTCACGGTCGGAGGCGACGGCTTCGCGGAAGGTGAAGGTGCAACTTATGATGTGAGCGGTACTCAGACAGATGTCGGCAGCAGTGCCAACACATTCACATACACACTGAATGAAGGCATAAAGGCAGACAACTACACAATCACCACAAGTGAAGGTACATTAACGGTCACGGCGTTAACAGACAAAGTGACAGTCACCATCACGGAAAACAGCGGTAATGAAAAGTATGACGGCAGTGAAAAGACAGTTACAGGTTATACGGTAAGTATTGATAACAAACTGTACACTGAGAATGACTTCACATTCAGCGGAGACGCAACAGTGAAGGGCACCAATGCCGGAACATACGAAATGACATTAACTGCAGCTGACTTTACAAATATCAGCAGGAACTTCAGTAACGTTGAGTTTGTCATCGTCGATGGAACACTCATCATTGAAAAGAGAAACGTCACATTAACAAGTGCGACGGATGAGAAGTACTATGACGGTACGGATCTCACAAATGATACAGTCACAGTCGGCGGAGATGGATTCGCAAGCGGTGAAGGTGCAACATACGATGTTACAGGTGCTCAGAAGTATCCTGGAACAAGCGACAACACGTTCACTTACACACTGAATGAAAATACACTTGCGGATAACTACAACATCAGCACGGTACTCGGAACACTGACGATTCTGAACAGAACGGAACCGGATCCGGAAAATCCAGATCCGGAAACGGATAAATTCGAAATCACGGTTGTTGCCAACAGCGATACATTCGAATATGACGGTACGGAAAAGAGCGTTGAAGGTTTCGAAACACTGACATTCACGGTCAATAACCTGACTTACACGGTGGAAGGCGTCAGTGCAAGTGCGAAGGGTACGGAAGTCGGAGAATACGACAGCTTAGTCACAGGCCTAGAAAACGCGAAAGTCTACGATGCGGATCATGTGGATGTCACAGCACAGTTCACTCTGAAGAAGGTGGATGGCTTATTAACAATCACACCGCTCGAAGACGAAGTAACGGTTACGATCACAGGTCATAACAACACAACGAAGTATGACGGTAAGGAACACTCCGTGACAGGTTATGATGCAGTGGCAGATAACGACCTGTACGATGTCACAAAAGACTTCAGCTTCACAGGTAATGCAACGGCAGCCAGAACGGATGCGGGTAAGACGGAAATGGGCTTAGCGGCAGAACAGTTCGCCAACACGAACAAGAACTTCAGTAAGGTCACATTCGTCATCGCGGAAGACGGCTACCAGGAAATCACAAAGAGAACTCTGACATTAACGAGTGCAACAGATACCAAGGTCTACGACGGTACGGCTCTGACAAATGATACAGTCACTGTCAGCGGCGACGGTTTCGCAGAAGGTGAAGGCGCAACATATGATGTCACGGGAACTCAGACATTAGTTGGCAGCTCTGAAAACACATTCACATACACGCTGAATGAAGGTACAAAGGCTGACAACTATGAAATTACAACGGTCAACGGTACGTTAACTGTCACAAGCAGAACGGAACCGGAAGATCCGGATAACCCGAATCCGGAAACTGACAAGTACGTCGTTGAATTTGTCGCTAAGAGCGATGAAGTCCTCTATGACGGAAGTGAACATACAGTCTCCGGCTTCACAACGGAACTTGCTTACACCAATGATAAGGGCGTGAAGTTCACAGTCGAAGGTATCAGTGCAAGCGTCACAAAGACGGATGCCGGTACTTACGAAGTCACAGTGGTCGGAACACCAATCGTCAGAGATGCAGCAGGTAACGATGTGACAAGCCAGTTCACGGTAACAACCAAGAACGGTGAACTTGTGATCAATAAGAGAACACTCACATTGACAAGTGCAACGGATTCCAAAATCTACGACGGCACAGCCCTGACAAATGATACAGTCACTGTCGGCGGCGACGGCTTCGCGGAAGGTGAAGGCGCAACTTACAATGTCACTGGAACTCAGACATTAGTCGGCAGCTCCGCAAATACGTTCACTTATACGCTCAACAGCAATACCAAAGCTGACAACTACACGATCACAACAAGCGAAGGCACATTAACTGTCACAAGCAGAACGGAACCGGAAGATCCGGATAATCCGAATCCGGAAACTGACAAGTATGTCCTGCACTTTGTCGCAAACAGTGATGAGGTCCTCTATGACGGAAAAGAACATACAGTCTCCGGCTTCACAACGGAACTGACATACACCAACGACAAGGGTGTGAACTTCACTGTCGAAGGTATCAGTGCAAGCGTCACAAAGACGGACGCCGGTACTTACGAAGTCACAGTGGTCGGAACACCAGTTGTCAGAGATGCGGCAGGAAATGATGTCACAAGCCAGTTCACAATTACTACGGAAAACGGCGAACTTGTCATTAACAAGAGAGTCGTAACATTAACCAGTGCCACAGACTCCAAGGTCTACGACGGCACAGCCCTGACAAATGACACAGTCACAGTCAGCGGCGACGGCTTCGCGGAAGGCGAAGGCGCAACTTACAATGTCACGGGTACACAGACACTGGTAGGCGAAAGCAAGAATACATTCACTTACACGCTGAATGAAGGTACGAAGGCTGACAACTACACGATCAACACAGTGGAAGGTACACTGACAGTCACAAGCAGAACGGAACCGGAAGATCCGGATAATCCAAATCCGGAAACTGACAAGTACGTCCTGCACTTCACAGCCAACAGCGATGAAGTACTCTATGACGGAGCGGAACACACAGTGGAAGGCTTCACAACAGAGCTCACTTACACCAACGATAAGGGCGCCGTATTCACGATCGAAGGTATCAGCGCGAAAGTCACAAAGACAGACGCAGGTACTTACGAAGTCACAGTGGTCGGTACACCTGTCGTGAAGGACGCGGAAGGCAATGATGTGACAAGCCAGTTCAAGGTCACAACGGAAAACGGCGAACTCATCATCAATAAGAGAGTTCTCACTCTGACAAGTGCGACAAACTCCAAGGTCTACGACGGCACGGCTCTGACAAACGACGAAGTTACTGTCAGCGGCGACGGCTTCGCAACTGGAGAAGGCGCAACATACGATGTCACGGGAACTCAGACATTAGTCGGCAGTTCTGAGAACACATTCACATACACATTGAATGAAGGTACAAAGGCTGACAACTACACGATTACAACGGTCAACGGTACGTTAACTGTCACAAGCAGAACGGAACCGGAAGATCCGGATAACCCGAATCCGGAAACTGATAAATACGCTGTGAAATTCACGGCGAACAGCGACGAAGTTCTCTACGACGGTAAGGAACATACAGCGGAAGGCTTCACAAGAGAACTGAAGTACACCAATGACAAGAATGTCACATTCACGATCACTGGCATCAGCGCAAGTGTCACTAAGACAGACGCAGGTGAGTACGAAGTGGTTGTCGAAGGCACTCCGAAGGTTCTTGACCCGAGCGGAAACGATGTCACGGATCAGTTCACGGTAACTACGGAAAACGGCAAGCTCATCATCAATAAGAGAGTCGTTACATTCACAAGTGCAACAGACGAGAAATATTATGACGGCGATGCCTTAACCAATGACGAAGTTACAGTCGGAGGTGACGGATTCGCAGAAGGCGAAGGCGCATCCTTCACTGTCACAGGTACACAGACGTTAGTCGGCAGCTCTGAAAATGCATTCACTTATGAACTGAATGAAGGCACAAAGGCTGACAACTACACGATCACAACGGAAAACGGTACATTAACAGTCAGATCCAGAAGCGAAAATCCAGACAAACCGGAAGATGATCCGGAAAATCCTGGCCCGTATGCGATTACGGTGGAAGCCAACAGCGCCACTTACAATTACAACGGTCAGACGCAGAGCGCATCCGGCTTCAAGACACTCAAGTTCACAAAGAACAACCATGAGTACACGGTCGAAGGATTAACTGCTGAAGTATCTGAAAGAAACGTCGGAGAATATCCGAACGCAATTACAGGAACGGCCATCGTCAGAGATGCCGAGGGCAATGACGTCACATCCGAATTCGCTCTGACCAAGGTGGATGGTAAGCTCATCATCAACCGCATCACGGTTACAGTGAAGGCAGATGACAAGACGAAGTACATCACCCAGGCAGATCCGGAATTCACGGCAACTATCACGGGTCTGGCAGAAGGCGACGATCCATCCGTCATTAAGTACACGCTGAGCAGAACAGGCAACAACGCACCGGGCAACTACCCGATCACGGTTACAGGTGAAGCTGAACAGGGTAACTACAATGTGGTATTCGAAAACGGCACATTAACAATCCTGCCGTTACCGGAACCGGATGAACCGACACCGACTCCGCCAACACCGACTCCAACGCCGACTCCGACACCGGAGCCGACACCGGAACCGGAGCCGACACCAGAACCGGAACCGACTCCAACACCGGAGCCGACACCGGAACCAATCCCGGATGATCCGACACCGTTAGCCGGACCGGGCTGGGCACTCCTCAACTTACTGAGTTCCATCGGAACTACAGGCGTCGGACTTGGAATGTTATACACATTCTTAAGAAAGAAGAAAGAAGAAGAGGAAGAAGACGGCCAGGTCACAAGAAGTGCGAACGAGGAAGAAGACGAAGAAGACAAGAGAAAGAAATCCAAGTTATTAGGTATTCTCCCGTCTGTCGCATCCATCGTCACATTCATCCTGACGGAAGACATGAGCAGTAACATGGTCTTAACAGACAAGTGGACTGTTCTGATGGTCGCCATGCTGGCAGTCAACGCTGTCCTGGCATTCCTTACCAGAAATAAAAAACAGGACGGGGATAATAACCAGGCTGCTTAGGCAACAGAAACAAACAGGAAATAAGGGCTGAGCGATCAGCCCTTTTTCTATGGGAATTTTGATTGAAGCGTTGAGCCGCATCTGCTATGATACATTCAAAGAGGTAGTTTGGATCATGGAAGAGAAGAGGCGGAATCATGAGATCATCATGCAGACATTCGGCTGTTTTTCGCTGCGCTATGATGACATCTCTCTGACTGCGGATTCCCGCAAGAGCGAATCGCAGTATCACAGCCTGTTACAGATCTTACTGCACTATCAGAAGGAAGGTGTGGAGAAGAGCCGGCTGGAGATGATGTTATTTGGCAATAAGGAGCTCAATAACGCTTCGCATACGCTGCAGTCGGTCATCTACAACACGAAAAAGAGGCTGCGTGAGAGCGGTTTGCCTGAGACGGATTACATCACTCTCCGTAACGGAATCTATTTCTGGTGTGACGAAATCCCCGTCAGAGAGGACGCTGCCGAGTTTGAAGAGCTCTATGAACACTCGCTCGGAACAGAGGATGTCAATACGCGCAAGGAACTGCTTTTAAAAGCCATGTATCTCTATCAGGGAAGCTTTCTGCCAAACCAGAGCAATGTGGTTTGGGTGAGTGAACTGAGCTGGAAATACAAGAACATGTTCCAGAAAATCATCGGGGAGATCTCGGAAATTGCCCGCAAGACAAAAGACTATAACCTGCTGGAGCGCGTCGGACTTTATGCCAGCAGTGTTGACCCCTTTGAGGATTATGAAGAGCTGATCATGGAATCCTATGTTTCTTTGGGAAAATATGAGGAAGCACGGAAACTCTATCTTTCCACTTCGGACTTATACATCAAAAAGCAGGAAACGCTCCCGTCTGATAAGATCAGTGATCTTCTGAACAGTCTGTCCAAGCAGATTGAATTCCCGCATAATGTGATGAGCGATGTGCAGAAGCGCCTGGAGTGGGAGATGGAAGGCGAAGAGACGGGCGGATATGAATGTACCTATCCGACGTTTGTCGGCATCTACCGCAGTATCTATCACATCATGGAGCGTAAAGGCGAACCGGTTTACTTAATGTTATGTACGATCGTGGATTCCAAAGGTAACATGATGCGCAATACCCCGAAACTGCAGGATTTCTCCGACCGTCTGGGCGAAGAGATCCGTCACAATATCCGTAAGAGCGACATCGTCAACCGTTACGGGATGGCGCAGTATCTGGTTCTTTTGACTAACACCACATTGGAAAACTGCCGCAAGATCCAGCAGCGTATTAATAAGAGTTTTATCGTCAACCGTCAGCGGATCCGCGTGCACTATGCGGTCGCTGATGTATTCGCCAAAGACGAATCATGATAAAATAAAAACAGAAAAAGTAAGAAACATAATTGAATGGGGAGGAAAAGAAATGCTGAGTGTTGAAAAACTGAAAAACTTTGGAGCCGATACGGAAGAAGGGCTCTCCCGCTGCATGGGAATGGCGGATTTTTATCTGCAGCTGTGCCAGATGGTACCGAATGAGAAAAGCTTTGAAATTTTGAAGGCGGCCATTGAGTCAAAGGATTATGACAAGGCCTTTGAAGCGGCGCATTCACTCAAAGGGGTTTTAGGCAATCTCTCCCTCACGCCGCTCTACACGCCGGCAAGTGAAATCACGGAGCATCTCAGAAGAAAAGAAGATGCGGATTACGAAGGGCTTTTAAAAGAACTTCTTGAGAAAAAAGCGGAGTTTGATAAACTCTTTGAGGATTAGGGAAACAGCGGAGCTGATATTACGGCTTCGCTTTTTTATGGGAAATATCCAGAATCCCATATACTCGAAAGCCACCGGTAAAACCGCAATACAACAGGGGTATAATGAAGAAAAAAGGAAGAATCATACAATGTGCGACACAGCAGGAAAGATCGTTAGCGACAAACTGGCTATTTTTGCCAAAAACTCCGACCGCAGTCCGAATGAACCGCAGGTAATCGAATTTATCGAGCATATGATTCATACGGAGCCGAGTGTAAAATGTACCTACATCTCAATTGATCAGGTCAAAGAGACGAATGCGATGATCCTCTCACGGCCAACCTGGCTCTGGGGAGGGGAGATGGGCGTGAATGAATACGGTGTCTGTATCGGAAACGAAGCCGTCTTCACCAAAGGAAAGTACGGAGAAGACTCCTTAATCGGCATGGACTATCTGCGCCTGGCTTTAGAGCGCGCAAAGAGTGCCCAGGAAGCGGTGGAAGTGATCACCACGTTACTGGAGAAATATGATCAGGGCGGTAACTGCGGCTTTGACAAGGACTTCCATTATGATAATTCCTTTCTGATCATGGACCGCAAGGAAATCCATGTGCTGGAAACCTGCGGAAAGAAATGGGCCTGCCGGAAGTATCAGCATGCCTCGATTTCCAACCGCTTACAGCTGACTGAAGGTTGCGACGCATATTCCGGGGAGGCGGAAAACTTCAAAAAGGCGAATTCCGACTTCCTCTTTTCCACTTTCTCCTTTGCCAAACAGAGACAGAATGCCACCTGTACGCATGCATTGGATTGCGTGGAAGATGCCTTTGCGCTTTTGCGCCAGCATTCCGTCAAGGATCCGATGTGCCGCGGCAGCGTCTCTTCCGTCTGCATGCACGCCGGGGATCTCTTTGCGGACCAGACGACATCCTCAATGGTGGTGGAACTCCGGGAGAATGACATGAAGATCTACATTACCGGCTCTTCCAGACCCTGCCTTTCCCTCTTCAAGGCGTACAGCTTTGAAAAAGGCGGCATTATTTATGAAGAAAAGAAAGAAGGGGAGAGCGATTACTGGTTCCGTATGGAGCACTTCCAGCGCGGAATGCTCGGAAAAGAGATTCCGGAAGCTTATTATCAACAGCGTGATGAACTGCAGAAGAAGATCCTTTCATTAGGAAGAGAGGAAGCACTTCTGGCGGAAGCGGAATTTGTGGCGAAATGGAAGGCTGTGAGCTTTGCGGACGCAAAATGTGCACTGGGCTTTCAGAACTACTGGAAAAAGAAAAACGCGGAGCTTGGCAAGCCGCGTAAAGAAATTCTGTAATAAAATGCCCCGCTTGAATGCGGGGCTTCTGTTTTATTTCACAAGTTCGATATAGTAGGAACAGCGGAACTCTTCCTTTGGCGGAAGCAGGTTGACTTTCGCGTCATCGCGGAAGAAGTTGACCTTTTCCAGATCGTTTTCCGGCTCCCACGGCTCAATGCACATCAGACCTGCATGTTCCTTCGGCGTCCAGAAACCGATCGTTTTGAAGTGCTCCTTGCCGACGCGGATCGTGTGTTCGCCATCCGTCAGTTCCGCATAGTTGGAGCGAATCTGATTGTCATGATAGAAGAAGGACCCTTTGACAAGGTACTTGTCCAGCGGGAAGCTGTCTCCGTCCGGAATGATGACACCGTCTCCTCTTTCGCAGGCAAGTTTCTCTTCCTTCTCAAAGTGAATGCAGTAGTCGGAATAGGCTTTGTCCGGAGTTAACGGGCAGTTGAATGCCGGGTGGAAGCCGATATCAAACGGCAGAGCTCTCTCGTCTTTGTTTTCCACGCAGTAGGATAATAAGAGTTTACAGCCATCCAAACGGTAGGTGACGAAAAGCTTGAAGTCAAACGGATAATACTTTTTTGTCTCTTCGCTTGCGCTTAAGGAAAGCGTGGCACTGTCCTCCGTGCAGGATTCAAACGTAAAGATAGCATCGCGGGCAAACCCGTGCTGGCCGACTTTGTAAGTCACACCGTCATACGTGTATTCGCCGTTCTTTAGCGGTCCCGTATACGGGAAGAGAATCGGGTTGCAGTTGCGCCATCCTTCCGGATTGCGGCACCAGATGGTCTCAATTTGATTGTCCTTGCGGTAGAAGGAGATTACTTCCGCGGCTTTTTCGGAAATGGTTGCACATACGTATTCATTCTGAATTGTGATTTCTTTCATAGTATTCTTACCTCAATTCAAATTTTATCATGGGTTGTGTATTTTGCGTGAAATAATTGAGACTATGAGAGCAATAGGAGAAATGCATGTGAAGAGTATCCGTTTTTTTCCTTTTGTAAACATGGGTTATTGGCTGTCCACAAAACAAATGTACCGATCGATTATATACAAATTTACCGAATGAAATATTGCAAATATACCGAACAAATAATTACAAAAATACCGAATAGAAATAGAATAACAGTGAGGAGATTCACCAAAGAGACAGGATGGTGTACTGGTTGTTCCGATAGGATGCTTAAGAGACTGATGCAAAGAACAACAAGTCAAAAGGACCGGAGTATTAACAAAACAGTGTTCTTCTATTACAGCTTTGATAGCGGCTGTGACCAATATAAGTGAAACAATACAGGGACTGAAAAAGAAAGGGTGGCTGCTGGAAGCCACCCTGAATTGACTTTGCTGTTTTCAGTGCTTGGGGTTACTGATAGAAGCGGTAGGTTGCCCGTCCGGCTTCCTTGGCTTCATAGAGTGCCTTGTCGCAATCCACGTAGATATCTTCTCCGGGGTTCTCTCTGTCAGCTAAGGCTACACCGATGGAAAGGGAGTTGAATGGAAGTCCGTCACTGACATCTCCCATGGCGGCGCTGATGGCCTTGATCTTGTTTTCCACCAGGTATTTTAAGGAGGAGTTCACATGCAGCATCAGTACCGCAAATTCATCCCCGCCAATACGGCAGACGTAGTCTTCCGAACGGAAGTTCTCTTTTAGGATCCTGGCCAGCTTCTGCAGCACCTGGTCTCCGATATCGTGTCCGTAGGTGTCGTTGATTCCCTTGAAGTTATCGATGTCAATTAATAACATCGTCGCATCACTCATCGTATTGCGAACATCATCGAAGATCTTCCGGTTGTAAAGTCCGGTTAAAGAGTCATGAGACGCTTCGTACGTGAGTTCCACCTGGTCGCTCTGGATCTGCTCCAGAAGTTTATTATAGGTGGACGCAAAGATCTGCAGCTCCTCGCTTCCTTCCAGCGGCAGCTCTTCCTTCTTCTCCATTAGGCGCGTGAACTTCAGTAACGGCTGGACGTAATGGCCGCGGAAGAGCAGAATGAATACCACCACGGCAATGAGTGCCAGTAAGGAGAGGAAATTCTGGATTCCCGAAAGATTCCGGTAGCTTGCCCGCAATGCTTCCTTTTCCTCGTTGGTGCTGTTTAAGATGGCATCCAGAGCGATATTGATATTGGAATGGATGCGTGTTTTCTGATTGAGATACGCGTCTCCGAACAGAAGCTCCCTGGCTTTTTCCAGCTGCGCTTCCGGCGATAACTGAAGATCTGCCTCGCTTAAAACGGTATTCTGAATGGCGGAATCGTAGGTGGAAAGATCATCGTGTAAGCTTTCCGCAACCAGCCGCATGGCATACTCTTCCGTTTTTAAGAGTTCATTCGAATAGGAAAGGGTGTTTTCCAGAATCTGGCGGATATTCTCATTTTCCGTGTTTGCTTCAATGACCTCAAGAGCCACATCTCTGCGGCGGGTCGTGTTGACTTCCTCGAAGAAATTGTCACAGTATTCCTTCTTCTGAGAAATGACAAACAGGCGTACCTGTTCCGTCAGATAATCCGATCCCTGCTGCAGCTCATATGCCGCGTTCTGCAAAGCCGTGTGGCGGTCAATGACGCTGTTGAGTGAGCGGTAGGTTCTGGAAATACGGACGGAGCCGACAAGAAAAAGGACCGTCAGTAAAACAAAGACGGTGATGGTATATGCATTCAATACCCGGCTTTTTACTTTTGCTTTTCCCATATCTTCCCTCTCAGATATTATTTTACTATATAGGAATCAACATAACAGTCAAAAATAACGGAATAAAAAGGCAAGTAAAAGGTATAAGAAAAGGGGAGAAGCTCTCCCCTGAGTGTTTCTATTCGCTGACCGTGTGACTCTGCGGAGCGGCAATCTCAATCGTACGTACGAGCGTATCGCCCATGTAGATCTCATAGATGCTGCCGGACTGTACCGCTTCATTGGAGAAGAAGAGGCGCGAAACATCTGCTTCCAGACGGAAGGCGAAGATCTCTTCGGAGTTCTTCCAGATGCTGATCTCTTCGTTCTTCTTAAACGGATAGTCGACCGTGAGCAGCTGCTGGTTCTCCACGCGCACAAAGCTGCGGGAGGAACTGGAGCCAAGTCCGATAAAGGTTCCGCCGCGGATCACGCTCTCCGTTTCAAAGTCCATGATTTCCGCTTCATCCTGTCCCACGCTGTAGATCATCAACATGCCGCCGGAGAGGATGATGTTGCCGTTGGAATCGATTCCGTCATTAAGACTTGTTACCTTGATCATGCCGCCGCTGATATTGATGCTGCCGTTATCGGTCGCATTGATGCCGTCATCATCTGCCACAATAAAGAGATTTCCGTCGGAAACTTCGACATTTCGTGCTTCCAGTCCTTCGTGGGCAACAAGAGACATATCTCCGCCGCTGATACGGATGAGCTCCTCACAGTGGATGGCATCGTCTTTCACATTGATCTGGGCCGCTCCGCCTTCCTGATAGAAGTTTACGGCATGGATCCCGTCATTCCCGTTTTCAATGACCAGATTACCTGCGGTCATCTTCAGCGTTGAGGCGCTGATGACGTTTTCTTTGGAGCGCAGATAGAAGCCCTGAGCGCTGAGCGTCAGATCCCTTACGTCAAACAGGGTATTATCGCCGGAAAGATGCACTTCTCCGTCCCCGTCAATTACAACCGGGCAATTTGCACGCAGGAAAGCATCTTTGAGCGTTGCGGAAGTCATTCCTTTCAGATGAATGGTAAGCAGCTTGGCATTATTTACCGTAATGGCTGCTCCCTGGGCAATTTCAAATTCCGCTTCGTCCAGATAGAGTTCCACTTCCTTTTCGGTATCGATCACGATCGGCTCGGAAACAACACCGGTATACTGATAGGATTCCACGATGTCGATCACATCGGATGGTTCAGGCTGTGGATTCATATCGTCCTCCTGTTTTTTGTCTGTACAGCCGCTAAGCAACAGCATGCAGAGCAATATGGTTATGAATGTTCTTTTTTTCATTGTAATCACCTGTCTTTAGTATATCATTTCTCTCATTTTAGGCAAAACCTATGAACATTACCTGAAAAAAGAGGGGGGAAAAGGGCGGGAAAAGGTGAAGTGGTGTAAAATAAAGGCAGGGAGAAATAATCTATGGAACTTTATGTAACGGGAACGGCGAACAAGAAGATTGCGCCGGACTATATTCAGATTCATTTTACCTTCAGTGCTTTTGATGCGAATTATCAGAACGCTTATGAAGCGGGAGTCGGCAAGGTGCAGCGCTTTGTCGATGAAGTGCTCAAACCTTTAGGCATGCAGCCGAAAGATCTGATCAGCACTTCCTTAAATGTCTACATGGAGCGGGAATACGATGAAGCATTGCGCAGGAATGTTGATAAGGGTTACCGCTATACCCAGCAGGCATATCTCGGCTTTGCGTATGACATGGACCGCCTGAGCAGAGTGCTGGATGCTTCACGCAAACTGCCGGAAGGACCGGAATACCACATCAGCTTCTCTTTAAAGGATGAGCGCAAGGGAATCGACCAGGCGATCGCACTGGCAATGAAGGAAGCGGAAAAAAACGCTAAGGCGTTAGCGAAAAGTGCCAAATTAAAAGAGCTGCGCTTAAAGAAAGTGGATCTCAATCACAGCGGGTCTCACTTCCGCTCCAATTCGGATTTTGCGGTGGAGGAAGCTGCCATGGGTGGAGCGCTGTTGATGCGCAAGAACTCTTTAGCGGATACCTATACCCCGGAAGAGATCACGATCACGCAGAGCGTCTACTGCGTTTATGAAGGAGAATAGGAAGATGGATGAGAAGAAAAAGGAATTCTGGAGGGCTGTGAAGTTCACGCTCTTCTCGCTCTCCGCGGGAATCATTGAAATTGTATCCTTCACTCTGCTGGATAAGCTGACAGACTGGAACTACTGGCCGAAGTATCTGATTGCCCTGATTCTTTCGGTGGTATGGAACTTCACTCTAAACAGAACGTACACATTCCAGTCCGCCAATAACATCCCGAAAGCGATGGCGCTGGTCTTCTTATTCTACCTGGTGTTCACACCTGCTTCCACACTGCTCGGAAACTACCTTGCAGAGCAGTTACAATGGAATGAATATCTGGTGACGGGAATCAACATGATTCTGAACTTCGTACTGGAATATCTCTATGACCGCTATGTGGTCTTTAAGGATTCCATCGACACCAATCAGAAGGCTGTGCGCTGAACTATGATTTACATAGAGGCGGTTTTCTATGAAGGCCGCCTTTTCGTATGAAAAAGGACGAATCGTTGATCCGTCCTGTTAGATTTTGTGGTTCCGGAAAGCCTGCATCATGGTGCTGGTCAAACTGCTTTGTCTGTCATCAGGTTCAATATCTTCCCGCTTTACCCACATGGCCTGAGCCAGTTCGTTTTCATCCAGCGTGACAGTGGTGTCACCGTCCACATCGCATACATATCCGAGCAACAGATCGGACTCGATTCCCCAGGGCTGGGAGGAGAAGTACTGAATGTTCTTCACCTTCAGTCCGACTTCTTCAAAGACCTCTCTTCTGACCGTATCTTCCGGGGTTTCCCCGATCTCAATAAAGCCGGCAAGCAGAGCTTTGTGTTTGTATTCCCGGTTGGCATAGACGCTCATCAATAGGGAATCCTGATTCCGTAAGGCGATGATCACCGCAGGGGAGATTCTGGGATAGATGGTATTGCCGCACTTGTGACAGACCAAAGAGCGCTCCGTTTCCCCGCGCTTTAAATGCGAGCCGCATCTTCCGCAGTAACGGTTATCATTATACCATTGGTTCAGCTGATAGGCGGTATAGAGCAGAAAGCCTTCCGTGTTGTCGCTCTGCCTTATGGCATCGCGTAGTGTAACGGGAGAAAGAGAAACAGGAGAGAGTTCGCCAAGCGAGATATAGACGCGTGTCTGATCGATTTTGAAAAGATAATAACAGCTCTCTTTTGGATAACTCTCATAGTCTTTTGCCTGGGGCAAATCTCCGTTTTCCTTCAGGTAGACGGAGCGGTTTTCAAACTTTAAAAGACAGTCGTCCGGCTGAATTTCCTGTCTGTCATAGGTGTTGTCATAGATGTGGGGTTCAATGTTCTGTATCATAATTGCCTCATTCTTCCACCCTATTATAATGGCTTTTGAAGCGGTTGGAAAAGAGCATATGTGATAAAATGAAACTATGGAAACACTGAGCAGACTCTCCGAACATATCTGGTATCTTCCCTTCGAAAAAGAGACGGACCGTCCGATTCTCTATTACATCAAAGGGGAGCGTTGCGCCATTGCCGTCGATGCCGGCAATTCCCCGGCGCAGACAGAGAAGTTTTATAATGCCATCCGGAATACCGGCTTTAAGCTTCCGGAAATGACCGTAATCTCCCACTGGCACTGGGATCATACCTTCGGCTTAAAGGCCGTTAAGGGGCTGACCGTCGCAAATGAACTTACCATTGAAAAACTCGCGGAAGTACAAAAATGGAAGTGGAGTAAGGAAGCGATGAAGGAGCGGGAAGATAGCGGAGAGGATATTCCGTTCTGTACGGAGTGTATTCAGAAAGAGTATCCCGACTTAAGTGAGATCGAAGTCGTGCTTCCCAAGATCGGTTTCACTGGAGAGATGCATCTGGATCTCGGAGGAGTCGGAGTGGATCTTTATGCAAGAGGATCCACACATACCAAAGACGCCGTCTTTGTGCATGTACCTGCAGATGAAGTTCTGATTGTGGAAGACGGGGACTGTGAGGATTTCTATTGCGACAATATCTACCGCAAAGAGGAACTGGAAGATCTGTTAAAGTTCTTTGAGGGACTTTCATATAAGTGGCATTGTCTTGGGCACGCGTTTCCGGAAATCAAAGAAGAAGCACTTGAGCGTCTGAGAGGGGTGCCGGTTTATGAGTAAGGTTATCGTAATTGGAGCGAGCTGTGTGGATGTGCTGGCGGAAGGCGTGACACCCCATATTTTTGAAAACGGGCACGAGCATGTTTCCGCCATCCGGATGGATTACGGCGGAGATGCCCTCAATGAGGCGGTCGTACTTGCGTCACATGGAATTCCCGTAAGTCTTCTTACCCGTTTCGCAAATGATGAAGCGGGAAGAGGCATGATGCGCTTTCTGCATGAGCGGAACGTGGACATCTCTGAAAGTAAAGTGGATCCAGACGGGAACACCTACATGACCGTGATCTTAGTCACCAAAGACGGAGAGCGCAATCTGATCGGGACTAAAAGCGGAACGCTGAGAGAACTCTCGCTGAAGGATCTTCCCGAGACGCTGGATCCGGAGGCGGAAATCGTATCCTTTGCGTCGCTCTTTATCTCACGTTGCCTCTCAAAAGAAGACTACCGCACGCTCTTTGAGCGGATCAAAAAGAGCGGAAAGACGCTGGTCTGTGATACTACCACGCCGAAAAACGGAGAGAGTGCAAAAGATTATGAAGAGGTGTTATCACGGATTGATTACTTTGTGCCGAATGCGAAGGAAGCGATGATGCTGACGGGGAAAGGCAGCGTGGAGGAAGCGGCAGAAGAACTGTACGTCTGCGGGGTGAAGCACGTGATCATCAAGTGCGGTAAAAAAGGGTGCTATCTTTTTGATGAGACGCACAGGGAATATATTAAACCGGAAAAGGAAGTCACGCCGCTGGATTCGACCGGCGCGGGAGACAGCTTTACCGCAGGTCTGATTACGGGACTGTTGGACCACAGAGATATTATCGAAGCATTAAACATTGCCAATGCGTTTGGCGCCAGGGCAGTTACCACGCTCGGCGCAAATCGCTGGAGTTATATAGGGTAAAGAGATATGGAATATTCAAAGGAATATAATGATATTTTCCTGGCAAGATACCGGGAGCTGGAAAATCTGAATCCGCAGTTATATGGAGCATTAAAGAAGAATTTCAGAATCGAATTTGAGACGTTCCGCAATCTGCGCAACAGTCTGACGCATGATGAGGTCAACGGGGAGTATCCCTTTGTGGTCTCCGATGCGGTGGTTGCCCAGATCGAGGGGATTCTGGAACTTGCGACGGTGAAGGCGATTGATATCTGTACGAGTCTGGAAGAACTGGTTAC
Organism: Erysipelotrichaceae bacterium; assembly: GCA_045539425.1. Classification (GTDB taxonomy): domain Bacteria; phylum Bacillota_I; class Bacilli_A; order Erysipelotrichales; family Erysipelotrichaceae; genus RUG14871. Next base: position 54,147 of record JAZQFH010000003.1, on the reverse strand, counting down.
GGTAAAACTGAATACCACCTTCCAGGAAGCCTTTGAGATCATGCATGAAAGAGGCTTCAGCTATCTGCCGATTCTGGACAGAAACAACCGGGTCATTGCGGTCGTCTCTGAAAAAGGCATCATTGCCTATCTGGCCAGAGAGACATTTCATAAAGACGCACTGATCAATGACTACAAACGTTACTTCCTCTTAAATAACCCGTATGAAAAATTCGGCTTCGTCGGAAAGAAGGCAACGCTGGATGTGATCCGGCTGATGTTTGAGCGGAATAAGAATACCAAGAAGTGTGAGCTGATCTTCGTGACGGAAAACGGGGACAGCGAAGAGGCGGTACTGGGAATCCTGACACCGCATGATGTGATTTAAGGACATAAAAAAAAAAACGGACGTGTCCGTTTTTAGTTTCTTAGTCGTTGGTGTAGTTGTCGAAGTAACCCTGAACCAGAACGATTGGAGTACCCTTGTCGCCGGAACCGCTGGTTAAGTCACACAGGGAACCAAGCAGGTCAGTCAGCTGGCGCGGAGTTGTTCCTTCCGTGCTCATCTGGCCTTTTAAGTTGGCATCCTTTTCACGGATGGAAGCCTTGATGGCTTCACGGAGTGCTTCACCGGTTAAGGTACCGAACTTGTCATCGGCAAGGTATTTGAGTTTTAATTCGTTCGGTGTACCGACAAGTCCTGCCGTATGGAACGGGGAGACCACCGGGTCAGCCAGTTCCCAGATCTTGCCCTGCGGATCCTTGAAGGCTCCATCCCCGTAAACCATGACTTCCACGTGTTTGCCGGTCTTTTCAAAGACTCTGTCCTGGATGTCTTCCACCAAGCCCTGCGCATCGCGCGGGAAGAGCTTGACGACACCTTCGGTAGCCTTGTTGGAACCGAGTAAGCCATAAGTGCTGTTATAACCGCTGCCGTTGACGCTTTCATTTAAGATCTCATCGAGTCCGTAAACGATTTCGGCTCCGGCGGCTTTTAATAAACGTTTGGTTCTCTTACGGGTATGAATGTCGCAGGTCAGGACGTTCTTGGTATAGTTCAGGATTGCCTGCGGACGGTTGGCGAAGATCACTTCGCACTCGGCTCCGCTTTCCTTTACGACATCAATGTAATATCCGACATAATCGATTCCCGTGAATTCGTGAACCGGATTGCCGAAATATTCGTGATATGTTTCCAATGGAAGGACATCGGTATACGGGTCGATGCCTTTTTCATCCAACTGATCGTATGTCAGTAACGCATTTCCGACTTCATCGCTCGGATAGCTGAGCATTAAGACAACTTTCTTGCAGGCAGCCGCAATTCCTCTGAGCAGAATCGCAAAGCGGTTGCGGGATAAAATCGGGAAAATGACACCGATCGTATCGGCATTGAATTTCGCGCGGACATCGGCTTCGATATCTTCCACTCTGGCATAGTTTCCCTGGGAACGGGCAACAACGCTTTCCGTAATAGCGATGACGTCGCGGTCTCTGAGCGCGAAGTTTTCGCTTTCAGCTGCGAGCAGGACGCTTTCCGTAACGATGGAAGCGAGGTCATCTCCCTGTCGGATAATCGGGCAGCGGATTCCGCGGACTGTAGTACCAACTCTTCTTTCCATAGTCATAATTCTCCTTGTGTCTATAAATCACATAAAATAGAATACCATAAAAAGAGTCCTTCTGAGTTAAAAAGTATCGGGAAAATAGTATAATGTTGGTATGAAAAATGACCGATTCAACACATGTCCCTATGCCGAATACTGCGGCGGGTGCCAATTGCAGGGAATGGACTACCAGAAGCAGCTCAATCTGAAGCAGGCCAGAATGAACCAGCTGTTAGGCCGCTTCGGGAAAGTGGAGGAGATTCTGGGCATGAAGGATCCCTATCACTACCGCAATAAGGTCAACGCCTCCTTCGGCTACGAGAATCACCGGGTGATCGTGGGAAACTATGTCGCAAGCACGCATCAGATCGTGGAAGTGAAGAACTGCCAGATCAATGACGAGTGGGCCAATGCCATCATTGAGACCGTACGCTCATTAGCGCAGAAGTACCATATCAGCATCTTCAATGAGTTCACGCTGAAAGGGTGCTTGCGTCACTGCATGGTACGCACCTCTTCCCGCAATGAAGTCATGGTGGTTTTAGTCACGGGGACGTACGGGCTGAAAGAGGAAGAAGCGTTTGTAAAGGATCTTTTAAAGGCGCATCCGTATATCAAGACCGTGGTACAGAATACCAACCGCCGTCATACCAGCATGGTGCTCGGAGATAAGAGCCGCACGCTGTACGGGAAAGGCTATATTACGGATGATCTGTGCGGCTGTGCGTTCAACATCTCCGCGCTTTCCTTCTATCAGGTCAATAAACGTCAGACGGAAGTGCTGTACAATACGGCGCTCTCTCTGGCAGGTTTCAAGGGAAATGAGACGCTGATTGATGCGTATTGCGGCACGGGAACCATCGGCATGATCGCTTCGCGTAAGGTGAAACAGGTCATCGGAGTGGAACTCAATAAAAAAGCCGTGGCGGACGCCCGCGTCAATGCGAAGAATAACCGGATTGACAATATCCGCTTTGTGGAAGATGATGCCGGCAACTTCATGCGTGCTTTAGTCCGTGAGAAAAGCAAAATCGATGCGGTCATTATGGATCCGCCGCGCAAAGGAGCGGACCGGAAGTTCCTGGATGCATTGCTTACGCTTGCGCCGAAACAGGTGATCTATATCTCCTGCGGACCGGAAAGCCTGAAGGAGAATCTCGGATATCTGACTTCCCGCGGCTATAAGGTCGTAAAGATTCAGCCGGTAGATATGTTCCCGTTTACGGAACATGTTGAGTGTATAGCGTTGATATGTCGAAAATAGCGAAAAAACGCTAAAAATAAGCTAAATTGACCAAAATCGAAGAGGTTTTGGTCTTTTTTTCGTCTTCCAAACCATTCACTTGAGGTGATGAAAAACGCGCAAACGCGCAAAAATGCGAGAACGGAAACATGTCTACAGGTTGCATTTTTCGCATATTCCTGTAAAGGGTGGGGACACATAACGAGAATAGTTTTTCAAAAAAGACCTTAAAAACGGAATTCTCAGTCCCATATATATGTAAGGGTATTAAATATACCCGCATTGTTATTTGAAATCTGAATAAGTATCTATCAGGAACACAATCCAGTTCTAGCAATCCAGCAGGTACACCAGGATCTTATCTTGTTAAGGGAGCGATAACTCCTGCTGTAAATATCAGACTGCAACTGATACTGCGAAGACACGCTGGAAAGAAAATGATACTCCCGTACGCGGCTGGCGGAGAACCCGGCAGAGGTGAAATTCCTGTGCAACCATCGCAAAGTTGTAAAGTGATAGTAAAACATTTTACAATTTGTCGTTCCGACGATATCATTTATTTACTAAAACTGTGTATATACACAATAAATGGAGGTAGATATGCAGATTAAGCGTGACTTATACTTAAAAAACTCGTGGAAAGAATGAACAATGGCATGGTAAAAATCGTGACAGGTATCAGAAGATCTGGCAAGTCATATCTTTTAATGTGTTGTTTGTTGATTATTTACTGGAAAATGGAGTTGATAACAATCACATTATCCGGGTCTCCATGGAAGGTTTTGAGAACATCAAATACAGATCCCCGGAGTATACCTATCAGTTTATTAAGGACAGACTTACAAATGATGATATGCACTATATCATAATTGATGAAGTCCAGATGATGGATAACTTTATTGAGGTTCTTAATGGCCTTATGATATTGAGAAATACCGATGTATATGTAACAGGCAGTAACTCCAGATTTCTGTCTTCAGATATCGCTACGGAATTCAGAGGAAGAGGAGATATCATACAGATGCATCCACTCCGTTTTGCTGAGATGATGACGGTTTACAATGACCGTGATGAAGCATGGGATGATTATGTTAATTATGGGGGAATGCCGTTGGTATTTTCATATCAATCTAAAGCGGGCAAGGAACAGTATTTGACTGAACTGTTTAATACTGCTTTTGTGAAAGACGTTATTGAAAGAAATGGCTTAAAAAACGAGCAGAATCTGGCTGAACTTTTGGATGTTCTTGCTTCAGGGATAGGTTCCCTAACAAACCCGACGAAGCTGGAAAACACATTTAAGTCTGAAAAAAATGTGGTGTTCTCCCATCAGACAATTAATGCCTATATTGGTTATTTGAAAGATGCTTTTCTCATTTCCAAGGCACAGAGATATGATGTTAAGGGGAAGAGGTATATCAATTCCCCATATAAGATATACTTTGAAGATATTGGATTGAGAAATGCCAGACTGAACTTCAGGCAAATCGAAGAAGGCCATATTCTGGAGAACATCATTTACAATGAGCTGATCGTCAGAGGATACAGAGTAGATGTTGGTGTAGTCGAATTCTTTATGAAAGATGAAAACGGAAAAACAATGAGAATAGATTACGAAGTAGACTTTATTGTGAACAGAGGCAGTGAACGATTTTATATTCAGTCTGCTTACGAGATTCCAGGTGTTGAAAAAGAGATTCAGGAAAAGAACTCGTTGCGGAGCATTAATGATTCATTTAAGAAAATCATAATCACAAAAGGATATATGAAACCTAGGATTGATGATGAAGGAATTATTACCATCGGAGTCATCAATTTCCTGTTGGATGACAGCATTCTGTCATAAAAAACTGTTTTATATCATGTTAAGATGATGGACTGTTATGAAAACCTGCTAGTTGCTAATATGGTTGATCTATATCTAAACCATCATCGAGGTTAAAACATCTATATCCCAACCTGCAACGACACACGTGGAAGACATTTCAGTATGTTCTCAACGTTTTACGACACACTGTGAGAGCGTTGCGATTCTTGAGAGAAAGGAACAAAAAAAGAAACGAAATCGGTAATTGGTGAGGCTAATTGTCGTATGGGTTCGTTTGTACTTCTAGGAGATTAAAATATGATTTACAGAATAAATGATTTCAGTAAGGTTGAAAAACTCTTCAATAACTGGCCTTATCCAGATTGGCACAAAGTAATGAATCTGAAGGTGGAGATATACTCTGATGATCCTGAATCTCCAAAATCAGCAGTAGGATTTCTGGGAACCTGGTGCTATTGCGTGGGAGAGCCAAACAAGGCCTTGATCACAAGAAAACGTAAAGGCTGGTATGGCTTATTCCCGCAGAATGGAAAATGGGAAAAGCTGATTAAGGAATGTTATCCTGAGGCAAAAAGATACACCCGTTATGCAATTAAACACGATGCTGTTTTTGACAGGGAAAGACTTCAGGCGATGATCGACGCTCTTCCTGAACAATACGAACTGAAAAAGATCGACTCCAAAGTGTATGATTTATGTCAGAAAGTTACAGATGAAGATCTTGAGGATCTGACTGACTGGTTCAGAAGCAAGAAGCAGTTCCTCGAACTGGGGCTCGGTTACGCTGTTATTACAGACGGGAAAGTAGTGGGCGGTGCCTCAACTGCCTTCCGTTTTCCAGAAGGAATTGACATTGAGATTGATGTCGACAGAAAACACAGACGGAAGGGTTTAGCAAGCGCGGCAGGAGCCAGGTTGATTTTAGACTGTCTGGAAAGAGGCTGGAAGCCAACCTGGGATGCCGCAAATATGAAATCCGTCCATCTGGCAGAAAAACTTGGCTATACATTTGACTACAAATATCACTACTATGCTGTAAGTCCGATCTTTTTAAAAGCGATAAAGAATCCCGATAAGAGCAGATGGGAATCATACTGCGGTAAATATGAAACTAACTGTAAGGACTTTAAGCTGAAGAAAGTCTGGATGAAAGACGGTGATCTGTACGGACTGGCTTCCAATGAAGTCAGAAGGAATTTCAAATTCAAATTCTACCCAATCGGTGATAGTACTTTTGGAAGAAGGGATGGGGATGCCATAGTTACTTTTGGAGATGGTTTCTGCATCATAGATAACATAACATGCCAAAAGCTATAGGATGGATAGGTATGGAAAAGTATTAGTGGGTAATATAGCAATGTCATAGCACCTTTTCAAAAGGACCGGAAAAGAAATTGCTGAGGAATTAGGGATGGATCCCACGAGCGTTTCCAGATACATTAAAATAACTTAAAGAAGGGTAGGGATTCTCCTACCTTTTTAGTATAGATGCAGATATAATGTTATAAAGAAGATGGGATGTATATACAAGGATAAATGCCGTTTTCAGGAGGTGATTTATCCCTCAACCTTGCACTAGGTTAAAGTATTAATTCCTCAACCTTGTACAACACACATTGAGAATATCGTGCTGCTGCAGAAGCATAGCGCGTAGAAATCCTTTTATTCTCAGCACTTAGAAGGATTATCTGAATATAAAATTGCGCCTGCGGCGCTGTTTTTCCGGCGTGCAGGTAAATGAAAAATAAAACTGTTGAAAGGGGAGAGGCCGGTATAAAAAGAGCGAATGTTATACCGGCATCTATATTGTTTGTATGAAAAGAAAGAGCAGGGTTTATATTGCGGCAGGTTACCTGGGCATCATCCTATTTACCGTTCTTGCCGTTTTGATTGCGGGCAGACACTATACGGTTTACCTCGCCAATCCCTCCGGCTCGGATCATATCACCGTTGAATACTCCACGGAAGGAATTCTCACCAATACCGGGATTACAAACCGGGGCGGATATACGCGTTTTACTTTTAAGGCATTAAAGGAAGGAAATACGACGGTAACAGCCACCGTCTATAACCGGGAAAACGAAAACAGTAAGAATATCATAACGCTCAAAGCTGTGGTGCTTCCTACGGGTGTGATCTATCTGACAGGGTACGATTACGGCGGCTGGCAGTTTACCTTGCTGGGGATGTCGCTGATGATGCTCTATTCCTTCGCGCTGTGTTTGGCCGGATTCATACGAAGAAAGAAATCACAGTTTTTCTCGTATAAAACCGTGCTGTATTTCGCACTGCTTGTCTTTTTCGGTCTTCAGAGCCTGATGTATTCAGGCCTATTCGGCCTTTGTCTGATCCTGCCGCAGAGAGTGGATAACTGGCAGATCTATAACCTCGCGGGTTTTATCATGACGTTTCTGTTCCTGCTTTCAATTCCGTTTATGGTGCTGTTTGCGGTTTTCCTCTCTGTCAGCAATCTCTCCCTGATCAAACATGAGGGATTCAGAATCAGTAATCTGTGGGGGATTTTCATCAGTGTCGTTCTTTTTGCGGGCTCATTCTTATGCGCGCTTACGGCGCTTCTCAATCCGGATTCCCTGGTCTTTGAGTTAACCTACATCAGAGATGCGGTCCTCCGCACGATTGTTTCCGCGGCGTTTGTCTATTTTGAGTGCCTGCTGCTTTCGGCAATGTACTGCACGCGGTACGCCGCGAAGCACGAACCGGAATACAATCAGGATTTTATTGTGATTCTCGGCTGCCAGATTGCGAAAGACGGTAAGCCGCTGCCGCTATTGCGGGGCAGAATTGACAGAGCGCTTGATTTCTATCACAAACAGCTGGAACAGACGGGGAAAATGGTCAGATTCATTCCCTCCGGCGGTCAGGGGGACAACGAAATCATCAGCGAAGCGGAATGCATGAAAAACTATCTTATGGAACAGGGAATCGACGAAAGTCTGATTTATCCGGAAACGCAGTCCGCCACCACGCTGCAGAACATGAAATTCTCAAAGAAAATCGCGGACGAACAGAAGGAAAACGCGAATATCCTTTTCTCCACGACGAATTATCATATTTTCCGCAGTGGTATGCTTGCCACAAAAGCGGGCATGAACGCCGACGGAATCGGCGCAAAGACCAAATGGTATTTCTGGCCGAATGCGCAGATGCGTGAATTCATCGGCCTGCTTGCCAGCGAGTGGAAAATCAATATCGCCTTTATTGTGCTGACAGTCTTTCTCTCGATTCTGTTTGCGAATATCCCGACGATCATCAACTGGATCGCGAAGTGATGCGTTGACTCTCCTGAGAGCTTGTTATATGAAAAAAGTTATGAAGTGAATTTCCATAGCAGGAGATTCACTTTTTTTGAAGCAGTGTCGGGAATTCAAATCGGAGTGTGTTAAGATGAATACGGAAGAAATCCATATTCAGTACTTTTATTCATTTGGAAAGCGTGATATTCTAATGAATCAAAGAAAGAAACGGATATGAAGTATACGGAGTAACAACAATGAATAACAGAAAAAAACTGATGATCCCATTATGTCTTATCGCTGTCTGCCTGGCGGCAGTATGCGGATTCTATCTTGGCAAAAATGCCGGCAGTATCCCGGAAGAAAAGGAGCCCGTTGTCGCAGAGCCGACAGAACTGCAGTTACTGAACCGGGATGCCGTCAGTCACATGAGTGATGAGGGAAAAACAATCTATGTCATCGGGCATAAGAGCCCGGACTCTGACACGGTATGCAGCGCAATTGCCTATGCCAGACTGCTGAATCTTTTGGGATACAGTGCAGAGGCGAGAATCACCATGCCGGTGAATAATGAGACGAAGTATATTCTTGAGCAGGCAGGGGCAGAAACGCCGGAGATCCTCTACAGCGCCGCCGGGGAAACCATCTTCCTGGTAGACCACTCTGAATATGCACAGGCAGCAGAGGATATGATCGATGCCCATATTGTCGGCATCATGGATCATCATGGCGTCGGTACGGTGAATACCGGACACCAGATCGTCTATGAAGCAAGACCAATCGGAGCCACTGCCACGATTGTCTGGCTGGATTACATGAACTATGGCTTTGAGATTGACAGACAGACCGCCCATCTTCTGCTTGGGGCCGTCTTGTCCGACACCTCCAACTGCACAGGTTCCACAACGACGGAAGCAGATAAGAAGGCAGTGAGTGCGCTTGCGGAAATTGCGGAAGTCAGTGATGTGGAAGGGTTCTACCGTGAAATGCATGAGCAGGCACTCTCCTATGAGGGGATGAGCGACATGGAAATCATGTTCTCAGACTACAAGGAGTATGAAGCAAGCGGTGTGAAATACGGCATCGGCTTAGTGAACTCCACAAAGGAAGAAACTTCGAAAGAGCTGGCTGAGCGGATGAAGAGTATTGCGGAAGAGGCAATGGCCTCCAGAGAAGTGGACTACATGTTTGCCAGCGTCGGCATCCGTGAGGGAGATATCAAAGTGGATTACATCATCCCGATGAGTGAAGCATCCCGCCAGCTGATGGAAGATGCGTTCCCGAATTATGATGAATATGACGGTACGTCCTTTATTTTCCGTAACGGAGGACTTGGCCGTAAGACAAAGTTTGTACCGGGTTTGAATGAATTCTTTGCGGCGCATCCGCACGAGTAATCCCGCCGTTTTATGATAATATTTTTACCATAGATGAGGTGAGAGTATGAAGCAGTATATCGTAGACGCATTTACAAATCAGCCGTTCTCCGGGAATCCGGCCGCGGTATGTGTAATGGAAAGCTGGCCTTCGGAAGAATCCATGAAGAAGCTGGCGATGGAAAACAATCTTTCCGAGACGGCATTCATCGTCAGGGAAGATATCGGATATCATCTCCGCTGGTTTACGCCGGGTACCGAGGTGGAACTCTGCGGGCATGCGACACTGGCTTCATCTTTTGTGATATTGAATTATTATGAGCCGGAAAGCGATACGGTTCAGTTTCATACATTGAGCGGTCTATTGACGGTGAAAAGAAACGGCAACATGTACGAGATGGATTTCCCGACCTACGAGCTGAAAGAGATCCCGGTTACGGATGAAATGGAGAAGGCCTTCGGCGTCCGGCCAGTCAAGGCCGTCGTGGGACTGGATCTTATCTGCGTGTTTGAAAGTGAAGAGCAGGTGCGCTCCATGAATCCGGATCAGATGCTTCTGACGAGACTGGAAGGGCGTTTACAGAACGCGACGGCACTGGGGAAAGAAACCGACTGCGTTTCCCGCAGCTTCTGTCCGAAGGTTGGCGTACCGGAAGATCCCGTCTGCGGCTCTGCCCACTGCCAGATTGCGGACTATTGGGCAAAAGAACTGAACAGAAATAAGATTACGGCATATCAGGCTTCTAAAAGAGGCGGATATCTCTATTGCGAACTGCGTGAGAATGGCAGAATCTCCATCAGTGGAGAAGCGGTGCTTGTGGCCATCACGGAAATCGTTGCCAAACTGTAAGGCTTCTTTCTGTCGGATTCAGCAGAATTCAGATAATGAGTTTTATAGCTTCCCTTGTGACACAGGGAAGCTTTTTTTGCGGAAATCCTGTGGCGGAAGAAACATTTCCGCAGGCAAGATGCGCAGTTATTTTCTATCCTCTCTATGCAGAGGCAAAGCACAAAAAGTATAATAATAAAGTAGATGAAACCTGTCAGAGAAAGAAAGTATCACAATGTTGTCGTCGCACTCATCCTGAGTGCCGTTTCGCTGTTGTTCATCGTCTTATTGGGCAGAACCTATACAATGCGTATCACGCTTCCGCAGGGTGCTCTGAGCGCTGAGGAATTTTCCGTGGCACTGGGGGAGAATATCGTTCACGTTGATTCCCTCGAAATCAACCGGGAGCAGCTGGAAATAAAATTCTCCGCTTTAAAAGAAGGGAAAACCTATCTGGATGTCAGCCGGAACGGGGAAGTGTACTATATGGACAGTGTATATGTCCATAAGGGAAACGTGATTACAACCAACACGTATCTGGGGAACAGCCGCGGGGCTTTTGTGATTCCGCTGGCAACACTGCTCTATCTTTTATATATTCTCTATCAGCTGATACGCCGTTATTCTTATAACCGTAAAAAGAATCTCTATGATTACGCCAATGTGCGCGATCTGGGCATGATCATCTTTTTCGGATCGGCTGTTCTGATGTTGCTGACGTCGTTGGGCAGAGCGAAGGGAATCGATATATGGATCCACAGCATCCTCTCTTCCGCCTACGGGCTCTCGATTCTGGTTTTACCCCTGGCCCTTGTGATTTCCGTTCTGGTTACTATCAGTAACCTTGAGTTGATGCGGAAAGAGGGAAGAAGCTTAAGAAACATGCTGGGATGCTTCCTCGGCGTACTGATGTGCGTTCTGACCCTGCTTCCGGACCAGCTGTATCGCTGGATCTCGGTCTACAGTGACATTGACATTCAGAATGCAGGTAAGATCTGGACCTATCTCTATATCGCTCTGGAAGAGATCATCAACTACTCCAATACGTATCTTGAGTGCATCCTGCTCAGCACGGTCATTCTGGCGCTTTCTGCCGCCAGAAGAATTCCTTCTTTTGACAGGGACGCCATCCTGATTCTCGGCTCGCAGATCCGTTCTGACGGCGGTCTGACCAATCTTTTAAAGGGAAGAGCGGATCGGGCGGTGAAGTTTGCGAAGATGCAGAAGGAAGCAACCGGAAAAGACATCCTCTTTGTGCCGACAGGCGGAAAAGGGGATGATGAGGTGATCAGCGAAGGCGAAGCCATCAAAAACTATCTGATCTCCATCGGGATTCCCGAAAAGCAGATCCTGTCCGAAGAGAGAGCAACCAATACACGGGAGAACTTTCGCTATTCTCTGGAGTTGATTCAAAAATACAGAATCCATGATCCGAAGATTGCGTTCTCCACGACGAACTATCACGTCTTCCGCTCCGGCATTCTGGCTTATCAGGAAGGTATTATGGCGGAAGGCATCGGCAGTAAGACCAAGCGCTATTTCTGGATCAATGCCTTTGTCCGGGAATTCATCGCCACTTTGGTAACCTATTACCGCACGCATCTGAAAATCATCGGAGCTATGATTCTGATGATTCTTCTGATGGCAGCGGTGCAGTATATTTCCAATATCCATTAGAAAGAAAGGAGAACCCTATGGATTTTGTTCCTGAGAAAAAACTCGGTTTCGGTTTAATGCGTCTGCCCCTGAAGGATCCTTCCAATCAGGCGGACATCGACATGGAAGAACTGAAGAAAATGGTCGACCTCTTCCTGAAGAGGGGCTTTACCTATTTTGATACGGCATGGATGTACAACGCCTTTGCCTCAGAGAGCGCCGCAAAGGAAGCACTGGTCAGCCGCTATCCGCGGGAAAGCTTCACCCTGGCGACCAAGCTGCATGCAGGCTTTATCAAAACACCGGAAGACAGAGACAAAATATTCAACGCGCAGCTGGAAAAGACGGGTGCCGGATATTTTGACTACTATCTGATTCACGGCATTGAGGCAACCATGTTACCGACGTATGAGCGTCTGGACTGCTTTCATTGGCTTCTGGAAAAGAAGGAAGCGGGACTTGTCAAGCATGCCGGTTTCTCCTTCCACGATACCCCGGAAGTATTGGAAGATCTTCTGAAGCGCTATCCGGAAATGGAGTTCGTGCAGCTGCAGATCAACTATCTTGACTGGGAAAGCGAATGGATCCGCTCAAGAGAATGTTATGAGGTGGCGGAGCGCTATGGCAAAAAGGTGATCGTCATGGAACCGGTCAAGGGAGGTACATTGGCGAAACTGCCGGAACAGGCGGAAGCGCTCTTCCGTGAAGCTGATCCAAAGGCATCCAATGCCAGCTGGGCCATCCGCTTTGCGGCATCCTTACCGAACGTCATGGTCGTTTTATCCGGTATGAGCAATCTCTCTCAGATGCAGGACAACCTGAGCTATATGGAAGAGTTCAGGCCGCTGAGTGAAGAGGAGAAGAAACGCTGCTTTAAAGCCGCGGAGATCATTAATTCCCAGATTGCCGTCCCGTGCACGGGATGTTCCTACTGCACGGAAGGCTGTCCGATGCAGATCGCCATTCCGAAATACTTCTCCATCTACAATGAAGACATGCGGGAACATCTGGAAGAGAAGGGTTGGACGATCAACTTCACCAACTATCAGATCCTTGCCTCCAAATTCGGCAAGCCGTCCGACTGCATTGGCTGCGGCCAGTGTGAAGGGGTCTGTCCGCAACATCTCCCGATCATTGAATTATTGAAGGATGTCTCGTCTCATTACGAGCACTGATAAACTTATGAGCTCTGCACGCGCAGAGCTTTTTCTTTGCGTTGGACGATAGAGATTGTCTTACGGCAGGAAAATAGTTAAAATTATACTAGGTTAATATGGGAATAATCGAATCAGACATGGTTTTCGGGGGAAGACTCTCTGAGCGCGGAGGTGGAAATATGGTTGACAGGCTGTTCGAATTGAATGATGTTACATTTCCCGTGATGGAAGAACTCGGCAGGCATATGCCGGGCGGTTTCTTCATCTATCAGGCAAAGCAGCCGGAGCAGCTGATTTATGCCAATCCGTTTGTGTTTGAAATGTTCGGCTGCAAAGATATCGACGAATTCCGCGAATTGACCGGGTACACGTTCCGCGGCATGGTTCATCCGGAGGATTATGCGCAGATCTCCTCTTCGATTAACGAGCAGATCGCAGCCAATGAAAACAACCAGGACTATGTGGAATACCGCATCATCCGCAAGGACGGCAGCGTCCGCTGGGTGGATGACTACGGACACTATACCGTAAGCAAACAGTACGGGGGAGTCTATTACGTCTTTATCTCCGACATCACGGAAAAGCGCAACCGCATGGAAAGCGTTCTGGCGGTGCGTCAGGCAGTGATTGAAGCACTGAGCGAGGCGTACCATACGGTCTGGCTGATCACGGATGTGGAGTCGGAAAGTTTCTCCCTCTATCGCGGGGATATTAAAGGAGAGACGGAACATTACGCTCCGATTCAGGATGCCTTAAAGAAAATGAAGTATTCCCAGGCAAAGGAATACTATATTTCCACGATGGTGAATGAAGCGGACCGCAAGAGGCTCAGCCATGAACTAAAGTTGAGTGAGATTGTCCGCAAACTGCAGGAAAAACCGCAGTTCAACCTGAACTATCTGCGCAATATGGAAGACGGCAGTGTGCGCTATTTCCGCATTGAGTTTGCAAAAGTCGATATGCCTAACGGCAAGATGGGCGTTGTCTGTGGATTCAAGGACGTTGACGATGATGTCCGCGAAGGACAGAAGGTGCAGAAAGCCCTGCGCGAAGCGAAGCGGAAGGAAGAAGAAAACCTGAAGCTGATCGAACAGGTGGAAACGGCTGCCAAACTGGCTTCCCTGATGGGATCGGTGGCTTCCCTTCTTTCCAACATGCCGGCGATGAGCTTCTCCAAGGAAGCGGAAACGGGGCGCTATCTGGCGTGCAACCAGGCGTTTGCCGAATATGCCCATAAGGAAAGTCCGGAAGGGGTCGTGGGGTTAACTGACTTTGATATTTTCGATCCGGTGACGGCCTCCCACTTCGTGGAGGATGATGCCAGGGCGCTCGCGATGGAGGAACCGTACGTCTTTTTTGAAGATGTACCGGATGCCAAAGGCAACATGCACTCGCTTCAGACGACAAAACTGAAATTCACGGATGCCTCCGGCAAGCTTTGCACGCTGGGGATGTGCGTGGATGTGACCACCATGACTGAAGCCAAGCAGCGCGAGACGGAGATCCGCGTCAAGCAGCAGGAGCTGGAAGAGCGGCTGGCACTGCAGGATGAATTACTGAAAAAGGAACAGGAACACGCAGAGCAGAACCAGCTCATCACGGCGCTGGCATCTGACTACTGGAGTGTTTACTATATTGATCTGGATAAGGATGAAGGCGTCTGTTACCAGGCGCACTCGGAAGTCAAGGGCTTAAAAAAGAACGAGCATTTCCGCTATCTGAAACAGGTGGAAGACTACGCGAGACGCTATGTCTGCGAAAAGCATCTGGAAGAATTTCTGGCTTTCGTGCAGCCGCAGGCAATCAAGGAAAAACTGAAGACCCAGCGGGTCATTTCCTACCGCTATATGGTTAACCGCAACGGCAGGGAAAGCTATGAAATGGTGAAGTTTGCGGGTGTCCGCCATCCGGAAGACCGCGATGACCATCTGGTCCATGCGGTAGGGGCGTGCTTTACGGATGTGGATGCGGAAACCAGAGCGAACCTGGCAGCCGCGGAGACGCTGAATAATGCGCTTGCGGCAGCAAGGGAAGCGAACCGTGCCAAGACGGCCTTCCTTTCCAATATGTCCCATGAGATCCGTACCCCGATGAATGCCATCATCGGTTTGAATAACATTGCGCTGAACGATCCGGAGATTTCAGCGAAAACACGTGGACATCTGGAGAAGATCGGGGCCAGCGCCAACCATCTTCTGAATATCATCAATGACATTCTGGATATGTCCCGTATCGAATCCGGCAAGATGGTCTTAAAGCAGGAGGAATTCTCCTTCTTTAAGGCACTGGAGCAGGTGAACACGATGATCAGCTCCCAGTGCAGGGATAAAGGCCTGCACTATGAGTGCCGCACGATCGGGAAGATTGACGACTATTATATCGGGGATGAGATGAAACTGCGTCAGATCATGATCAACATCCTGGGCAACGCGGTTAAATTCACCCCGTCGGGCGGCAATATCTCCTTTACGATTGAGGAGCTCAACCGTTTTGACGATAAGGCAACGCTGCGGATGACATTCGCGGATAACGGTATCGGTATGAGTAAGGAGTATTTGCCGCATATCTTCGATTCCTTCACGCAGGAGGATTCCTCCTCCACCAGCAAATACGGTTCCACCGGACTCGGCATGCCAATTACCAAGAACATCGTGGAGATGATGAACGGCTCGATCGATGTGCAGAGTGAAAAAGGGGAAGGCTCCATCTTTACGGTCACTCTGACCCTGGGAGAAAGCCAGCGCGAGCAGAAGAGCAGTACGGAACAGGTGCAGCTGCACAATCTGCATGTGCTTGTGATTGATGATGATCCGATTGCTCTTGAACACGCGAAAATCGTGCTCGGGCAGGTCGGAATCGACTGCGAACTGGCCATGAGCGGAGAAAAGGGCGTTGAAATGGTGAGAATGCATCATGCCCGACGCAAAGCCTACAATCTGATTCTGATTGACTGGAAGATGCCGAAGATGGACGGACTGGAGACAACCAGACAGATCCGCGCCATCACGGGACATGAGAGTGCCATTATTATTCTGACTTCCTACCACTGGGATGATGTGGAGGAAGAAGCCAGGGCAGCCGGAGTGGACAGCTTTGTGGCCAAGCCGCTGTTTGCGTCCGGGGTCATGGAAGAGTTCCGTAAAGCCTTTGAAATCAAGCAGGGCAGCCGCAATGCCCATAAGGCGGATCTGCGCGGGAAACGGATCCTTCTGGCGGAAGATGTGGCGATCAACGCGGAGATCATGATGATGATCCTCTCTGCCAGGGGAATGGAAACGGACCTGGCGGAAAACGGCAGAATTGCCGTGGAAAAATTCGAAGCCAGTACGGAAGGTTACTATGATGCCGTACTGATGGATATGCGCATGCCGGAGATGGACGGTCTGGAAGCCACCCGGCTGATCCGGGAGATGGAGCGGGAAGATGCCCGCAGCATCCCGATGATTGCCTTGACGGCAAATGCGTTTGACGAAGACGTGCAGCGCAGCATGCAGGCAGGGCTGAATGCCCATCTCAGCAAGCCGATCGATGCACAGCTCTTATATGAAACCCTGGAGACACTGATACGCTAATATCCGTCAGAGCAGGGTGACATACCACAAAGTCCGCTGCTTTTAAAAGCGGACAGAAACCAAAGTGAACAATTGAAGCTGCCTGGGAAGATGAAGGCAGCGATGAGTATTAAGACGAGGAGGATGACTGGATGCCGGAACGTGTACTGAATTTCCATTCCGCAAACGGAAAAAGACAATTACTGGTGATTGAAGATGAACTGATCAACCGCGAAATACTACGCATGATCCTTTCGGAGCAGTATGAACTGATTTTTGCGGAGAACGGCGCCATCGGTTTAACGAAGATTAAGGAGAATAAGGATACGCTCTCGATGATCTTACTGGATCTGAATCTTCCGGACATGCACGGTCTGGATGTTTTAAAGCAGATCAAGGCGGAAGAGCAGTATTCCCGCCTGCCGGTTATCGTCATGACGGCGGACAGGGAAGCGGAGGTGGAGAGTCTGACCTTCGGGGCAATCGACTTCATTCCGAAACCTTACCCTCAGCCCAAAGTCATCCTTGCCCGTATCCTCAGAACGATCGAGCTTTCGGAAGACAGGGATATCATCCGCTGGACCGAGCGCGATCAGCTGACAAGCTTATATAACAAGGAATATTTCTACCGCTATGCGGCACAGTACGATGTGTATCATCGCGACACGGAAACGGATGCCATGGTGATCGACATCAATCATTTCCATATGCTGAACGAGCGCTATGGCCGCGCGTACGGGGATGAGGTTCTCATCAAGGTCGGTGAGCGGCTGCGCCAGTTGGTGCGCGAGTGCGGCGGAATCGTCTGCCGCAGGGAAGCGGATACTTTCCTGATCTACTGCCCGCACCGCACGGACTACTCCGTCATTCTGGAAGCGGCTACGGCGGGCTTTAATGATGACAGCCGGGTCCGTTTGCGCATGGGTGTTTACAGCAATGTCGACAAGCAGATCGATGTGGAGCGCAGATTCGACAGAGCCAAGAGCGCGGCGGATACGGTGAAGAACCAGTTCAGCCGGACAATTGCCATCTACGATGATTCACTGCATGAAGCGGAACTGTACGCCGAGCAGCTGCTGGAAGACTTCCATACGGCAATTAAGGAAAAGCAGTTTATGGTATACTACCAGCCGAAATTCGATGTCAGAGGGGCTACGCCGACGCTCAGCAGCGCGGAAGCGCTGGTAAGATGGAAACATCCGCAGCTGGGCATGGTATCGCCGGGCGTCTTCATCCCGCTCTTTGAAGAGAACGGCCTGATTCGCCGGCTGGACAATTACGTCTGGTGCGAAGTATCCAGACAGATTGCCGCATGGAAAGAGAAGCTGAACATTTCGATTCCGGTTTCCGTCAACGTCTCGCGTATCGACATGTATGATGCGGATCTGGTGGATTATCTGGAATCCCTGGTGGAAAAGTATCAGCTGGATCATCACGAACTGATTCTGGAAATCACGGAATCCGCCTATACGGAGAATTCCACCCAGATGATCCGCAAGGTCGCCGAGCTGAGAGAAAAGGGCTTCCGTATTGAAATGGATGATTTCGGTTCGGGATACTCTTCCCTGAATATGGTCTCCACGCTCCCGATCGATGCCTTAAAGCTGGACATGCAGTTTATCCGCAATGCCTTCCAGGAGCGCAAGGATACGCGCCTGCTAAATGTCGTGATCTCTCTGGCGGAATCGCTGGGAGTGCCGACGATTGCGGAAGGTGTGGAAACGGCAGAACAGATGCTCACCTTAAAGAACATGGGCTGCGACTTTGTCCAGGGTTATTATTTCTCGCGCCCGCTTCCTGCAGAAGAGTTCGAAAGCTTTGTCGCAAAGAAGCAGGAAGAGGAAAAAGAGAGACTCTCCCCTGAAAGAGGCGTCAGAAGAGAGCCGAAAGATAACATCACTTACGATGCACTGCACGATCCTCTGACAGGCGTGTACAATCACAGCGCCTTCGATATTCTCTTTCATGATTCCGACCAGGATCATATTGCGGTGCTGATCGCCGATATCGACTCCTTCGAAGAGATGCGCGCAACACGAAATAAGGCGGAGATGAATGAAGTTGTCAAGACGGTCGCGAGGGTACTTCGCGAGAACTTCCGCAACGTGGACGATATCTGCCGCTTAAAAGAAGATGAATTCGTCATCATCATGACGCGCATGATGTCAAATATGAAACCGCTCGTATTTGACAAGGTGGAAAAGATCAATGAACAGCTCTTAAAAGAGTTTGACGGCATCAATGCGCCAACGCTGAGCTTCGGCGTGGCGTTCAGCGACCGGGAAAACGCGGAGGGAGATATCTTCGAGGATGCCGACACCGCCTTATTGCGCATGAAGCAGATGAAGCAGTGCGGCTGCTCCGTATACTAGCCAAAAGAGGTAACTTATCCAAGGATGAGTTGCATAAGAAAACAGAAGTGCTAGAATGAAGTGCTGCAGAAAAATCTGCCGGAGGTAAATAAATATGAAAAAGCTAACAGTGATCGTTCTGAGCACACTGATGATCGTGGCCATGCTCAGCGGCTGTGCAAAGAAAGAGGAAACTCCGGTGAATACGGAAACACCGGAAAAATATGTCGGACTCTATTATGATGAAATCAGCGGACGCGCCCAGATGGAAGTCAGGGCGGACAGCATCATCATCGACTGGAGCAACTCCGCATCCGAAAAGGCGCATTACGAGTTCAAGACAACTTATAACGAAGCGGACAAGCGCATCGAATACAAGGACGGTACGCTGGTCAACAACGTTTTTGACGAAAACGGAAACAAGACGGGCAATTCTGTCTATGCGGACGGCACGGGCTATTTCGATGTCGATGAGAACCGGCTGGTCTGGCATGATGACAAGGAAGGTCAAACCGCAACGTTCTTAAAGGAAGGCAGCGTGGATATCAACATGGCAAATCCGTGGACATTCACGGAAGATCTGAACGAGGCACTGAAGATTGCCGGCGTGGAATTCGATCCGCCGATTCCGGAAGCATTACCGGACGGATACAAATTCACGGGTTACATGGCAATGGAGGGAACGATCCGCGCCATGTATGAAAACGAGATCAGTGAGATGATCGTCTCCAAATCCAGCAAACTTTCCGGAAAGGAACTGGCTGGGGACTATCATGAATACTCCAGGAATTGGCAGGATGTTCATAAGGGCGTCGCACTGGATCTTTACGGGGACGGCAAGACGGTCAACCTCGCTTTATTCAGCAATACGGTTGAAAACTTCTCCGTCACGGTCTTAAACAAGAACATCGAAGTGGAAGAGGGAGACGGCATCACATACGATGATCTCTGCTCTCTGATCATGGGAATGCAGTAGAAATCAGGGGTCGGAACGGCCCTTTTTCTTTTGAAAACACCCTGATAATACGGCTGGACAATGCCGCAAAAGGTGGGGTAAAATAAGCATGGAACAAGAGTATACTCAAGGAGGTTTTATATAATGAGTAAACCGGTAGTATTAGTGGTTATGGACGGTGTCGGCTGGACCGAAAAAGACAAAGGCAATGCGGTCATGCACGCCTACAAACCACAGTTGGATGAATTAATGAGCAAATGGCCTCACACAACGATCCGGGCCAGCGGTACGGCGGTAGGCTTACCGAGCGATGATGATATGGGTAACTCCGAAGTCGGTCACAACGCCTTAGGATGCGGCCAGATCTACTCCCAGGGTGCCAAACTCGTCAACGAAAGCATCGCCTCCGGCAAGATTTATGAAAGCAATGCCTGGAAGGGTGCCGTGAATTTCGTAAAGGAACATAACGGAAAACTGCATTTCCTCGGCTTACTGTCCGACGGAAACGTGCATTCCAATATTTCTCATCTGATCGCCATGATCAAAGAAGCCAAAGCAGAAGGCTTAAAGGAAGTCCGTGTTCATATCTTATTAGACGGACGTGACGTTCCGGAAACCAGCGCACTGCAGTATGTGGATCAGCTGGAAGACGTTCTGAAAGAACTCAACGATGACAGCTTCCACGGTGCCATCGCCAGCGGCGGCGGACGTATGGTCATCACCATGGACCGCTATGAAGCAGACTGGGGCATGGTCGAAAAGGGCTGGCATATCCATGTTATGGGTGACGGAGACATGTATCCGAGCGCCAGAGCAGCTATCGAAGCACTGCGTGCGGAAGGCGGCTATACGGACCAGTATCTGCCGGGCTTTGTCGTCGGTGAAAACGACGTTCCTGCCGGAACAATTGATGACGGCGATTCCCTCATCCTGTATAACTTCCGTGGCGACCGTGCCGTGGAATTATCCAAGGCATTCGACTACATGAACAAGGGCTTCGACAAATTCGATATGCCGAAGAAACCGAACGTGTTCTATGCCGGCATGTTACAGTATGACGGAGACCTCAAATTACCGGATAACTTCTTAGTTGAACCGCCGCATATCGAACATACATTAAGCGAATTCCTGGTCAACAAGGGTGTCAGATCCTACGCCTGCAGCGAAACGCAGAAATTCGGACACATGACATATTTCTGGAACGGCAACCGCTCCGAAAAATTCTCCGATGAACTCGAAACATGGGAAGAAGTCCCGAGCGACATCATCCCGTTCGATCAGAAACCGTGGATGAAGGCAACGGAAGTCACGGAAAAGATCGTGGAAGCCATTGAAAGCGGCAAGTATCAGTTCATCCGCTGCAATTACCCGAACGGCGACATGGTCGGCCATACGGGCAACTACGAAGCAACCATCATCGGTGTCGAATCCGTTGACCTCAACCTCAAGAGAGTCATGGATGCCTGCCTGAAACATGACTATGCATTACTTGTCATGGCAGACCACGGCAATGCCGATGAAATGTATGACAAAGGCTTCAATGCGGACGGCACACCGAAAGCCAAGACATCCCACTCCCTGGCCAGAGTTCCGTTTATTATCTACAACGGACCGGAAGGAACGGAAATCAAGGAAGGCGACTTCGGTTTAGCCAACGTTGCGGCAACAGTCACAAAGATTCTGGGCTACGACGATCAGCCAAAAGAATGGCTCGAAAGCATCAATAAATAGAAGTGAAAATGCTCTTGAAAAAGAGCATTTTTTCTGTGCTACAATACTTAGGTAAGGAGTTGTCCATGAAAGAATCCATTACCATCGCATCTTTTATCGTCACGCTTTTTGATTGCGGAGGAGAGAATCTTCTGTTACAGATGAGCGACGAACACGAAGCGAAACAACTGGAAAGTGAAGTAAGACTCATTCAAGAAAGAAGCAGCCTGCCATTTACCCTGGCAGCGATCCCGGTCAAAAGTTGGAATGACGATCTTTCCCCGTGGGAATCCAATCCCGTTTTCGGGAAGGAAGGCTTTGGCGGAAAGGGAAAAGAGATGCTGGAGATTCTGCGGAATGAGATCCTTCCGGTACTAAAGGAAAAGACAAGTGCGAAACGCATCATTCTCGGCGGGTATTCGCTCGCGGGTTTATTTGCCCTGTACGGGGGATATGAGTGTGACTCTTTTGACGGCATTGCGGCGGCATCGCCGTCCGTCTGGTTTGATCACTTTACGGAGCATTATCAAAGTAAGACCATACATGCACAGGCGGTCTATCTCTCTTTGGGAGATAAGGAAAAGAAAAGCCGGAACGCACGTATGGCGAAAGTGGAAGACTGCATTCAAATCATGCGTGACGCTTTAACAAATCAATGCGAGTGCATATTGGAAATGAATGAAGGGAACCACTTTAAGGATGCGGATTGGAGAACGGCCAAAGGGTTCGCATGGACATTAAACAAAATGAAGGAGAAGGAAAATGGAATATAAAAGATTTGAAAATATGATTGTGGCGCGATTTGACCGCGGGGAAGAAATCACGGAACAGGTGAAGGCGATCGCCTTAAAGGAAAACATCAAACTGGCAGAGATCAATGCGCTTGGCGCGGTGGATGATTTTACGGTGGGCGTGTTTGACGTGAACGAAAAGAAATTCCACGGCAATCATTTCAGCGGCGCCTATGAGATCGTTTCCCTGCACGGCTCCATCAATACCATGAACGGGGAATACTATTCCCATCTGCATATGAGTGCGGCGGATGAGACGGGTCATACGGTGGGAGGACACCTGAACAATGCGCGGATCTCCGCAACCTGTGAGATGTTCATCCAGGTCATCGACGGAACGGTGGACCGCTATCACGATGAGGAAACGGGACTGAATCTCTTCTTATTCTAAAAGAAAGAAATTCTACCGTATTTTAGTGAAATAAAAGTTAGTGAAATGAATTTCACTAAAAAGTAACAATAAGAAAAAGCATCCGGGATCACAATTCCCGGATGCTTTATGCTTTCTTTGCTTATTTCAGTAAGCCTGTTAATAAACCTAACAGTTCAGAGCCGTCTGCCTGGCTGGTTGTAGTGGACTGCTGGGATGTTCCGCCTAAGAGGGATCCGAGCATGTTGCCTAAACCGCTGGACTGCTGAGTCTGCTGCTGACCGCCGCCTAAGAGGGATCCGAGCATGTTGCCAAGACCACTGGACTGCTGAGTCTGCTGCTGGTTGCCGCCTAAGAGGGAGCCTAACAGATTCAGACCGCTGTTTGCCTGCTGCTGTGTCTGCTGTGCTGTTGCACCGCTGCCGCCTAATAAACCGACTAAGTCGCTTAAGTCGATACCGTCAGCTAAGTTCACACCGCTGTTCTGAGTTGTTGCCTGGGAAGCAGCCTGTGTTTTTTTCTTTTTGTTAGTAGTAGTAGTTGTTGTTGTTGCTGCCTGAGCATTGGCTGTAGCTGTTGTGGCTGTGGATAAGCTGTTTAATAATGCCGGAGCGATATTGTTCAGAACGGCGTTGACTTCCTTCGCGTTCAGACCTGTCTGGTTTGCCAGGTTGCTGACGATGGCGTTCTGGTCCTGACCTAAGATGTGGCCGATGATCTTGGCACCATCTGTGTCATCCGCGTTGGCAATCTGCTGAGAAACCGGCTTGCTGCTGGTATGCTGTGTTAAAGCACCTAACAGGGACTGAGCACCTTCCTTTTTGGAAGCGTTCTTTGTCATGTAGCTGATTAAGAGCGGAATTGCCGCAATCATCAGTTTGGAAACCAAACCGGAAGAGACACCTGTCTTTTTCGAGACTGAATTGACGGAATCATTGGATGTCAATGTTCCTAACAAAAGCTGTAATAAATTCATTATTTTCTCCCTTCGTATAAAATACGTTTCATCTTAGTTATATCTTAACTTATTTTTTTCTTTCCTTAAAGTTTTTTTTATAAAGTGCGTTTATTTGAATCCATGTTACGCTTTTTCACCTTTGACGCTAGTGTATAATAAAGAAAAAAGGAAGTGTGAAAGATGAAATTAGCGGAAGCTTTACAGGAAAGAGCGGATCTCAATACCCGCATTGAACAGCTGCGCTCCCGCATCCAGTCCAACGTACTGGTGCAGGAAGGCGAAAAACCGGATGAAAAACCGGAAAAACTGCTGAAGGAACTCAACGAAGATCTTAACAGACTGGAATATCTGATTCAGAAGATCAATCTGACCAACTGCAAGTGCCTGTTGGACGGCGTCTCTTTAACGGAGCTGATTGCGAAAAAGGATGTACTGAAGCTGAAACAGAGTGCTTACAGGGATATCCTCTATTCCGCATCACAGAAGACCAACCGCGCCCGCAATTCAGAGATCAAGGTGGTCTCTGTCGTCAACGTGGAAGAACTGCAGAAGGAAGCGGACCGGATCGCGAAAGAAGTCCGCTTACTGGATAACCGAATCCAGCAGGCAAACTGGACCGTTGATCTGATCGAAGACTAATCATAATCAGTCGGTAGTCGTTTTAAGGGTGAATATCACGCGGCAACTGCGCAAGTTGCACGATCGAAAGATCTTACAGGTGGTAGACGATGAGATAGTCCCGGGGTTCGAATCCCCGAACATCGCGTATTTCTCCGATCGGGTACACACGTATCAGGTATTACGTATCAATTATGACCGGATATTTGCTTAAAAGGATGAGGGTGGCGTCAGGGGACCGTTTTTCTATGAAAACATTTTTCTATCGGCTCGCGCAGTGGACCTGGGGATTTCCGCAGACCTTGCTGGGCTTTCTTCTTTATCTGTGGAATATTCACAACAGGCACTTTGATTATCACGGCTCACGGGCAACCGTCTGGAAAAGTGATAACTGTGTCTCTTTAGGCATGTATATTTTCGTCAGCGAACATGCCGGGAAGCGGATCACAGTCCACGAGTACGGACATACGATCCAGTCGCTCGCTCTGGGACCGCTCTACCTGCTTGTGATCGGCATCCCGTCCGCGCTCTGGGAACATCTCTACTACTGGAAACGTTACCGCAAGAGAAAACGTCGTTCCTACTATTCGTTTTATACGGAAAGCTGGGCAGATCTGTGGGGTTACAGAGTGACAGAGGATATTTTTCTTTAAGAGGAGGAAAGAGGAATGAAACCGGTCAGAATTACGGTATTGAAGAGAACCTTTCAGAAAGAGATTGCCGATGCATATGCGGTTGAAGGACTGGGTTATTGCGAACTCTGTAAGGAAGGTCAGGTGTTCGTGTCGAACGGCTGGGAAAAGCCGGAAGGCTTATGTGAAAGTGCCTGGCAGAGCATGAGTCATTTTGTCTTTGCGCTCTCTCATGGCGGAGAGGACTTTCTGAAGGACTGGATGAAAGAGAGGAATTCGGCTGTCATCAGCTGCAACGACGGCTGCCGTCCCGTGATCTTCCTGGTGGAAGCGATGGAAAAAGAATGAATCCGATGCATGGAGACATGCATTTTTTTTGTGTCTTGTTCACATAAGGGACATATCTCATGTGCTATAATTTGAAAAAATAAACAGGGGAGGATACGTCTATGCCGGGTCCGGGTAGAGGAATGGGCAGAGGCTTTTTAACGGAAGAGGAGAAAGCCAATAAGCCAAAAGTCACAAAAGAATTGTTATTACGGGTCTTCAGTTATCTGAAACCGTACTGGAAGCAGATGGCACTGGTGCTTTTCTGCATCTTTATTTCGAGTCTGTTCAGTTTATATCCGTCCATCATCACAGGCCGCATCATTGATGAAGGTCTGATCGGACGGAATATGGAAGCCCTCATCAAACTGATCATTCTGAGTCTGGCGGTGACGCTCTTATCCAATCTGATCGGGGTGGCGGAAAGCTATCTGAACACGTGGATCGCCCAGCATATCACCTACGATATGCGCAACTCCATGTACCGTCATCTGCAGAAGATGTCGCAGAGCTTCTTCACTTCCAATAACCAGGGAGATATCATCACCCGTATGACTTCGGACATCTCCGGCGTAGAATCGATCATCACCCGTACGTTCACGAGTATCCTTTCCAATGTGGTAACGCTTATCGTGGCTTTAGTGGCTATGTTCCAGAAGAACTGGATTCTGGCGGTATTGGGAATTGTGATCGTGCCTTTATTCACGCTTCCGACACGGATGGCAGGCAAGACGAGATGGGAGATCACCAATGCCTCCCAGGCCTGCAACGATGAAATCAACGGCATCCTGAACGAAACACTTTCCGTCAGCGGGCAGCTGTTGGTGAAGCTCTTCGGGAAGGAAGACTACGAATATGCACGCTACGAAAAGCTGAATAAGAAGATGATCAATCTGAATGTGAAGGAAAGCATGGCCGGAAGATGGTTCATGGTCGTCATCTCCACATTCTCTTCCATCGGACCGATGCTGCTGTATCTGGTTGGCGGTATCTTAATGATGAAATACAATCAGAATCTTTCCGTCGGTGACATCACGGTCATGGTGTCCTTACTGGGCAGAATGTACGGACCGGTCAACTCGCTTCTGAATATCCAGGTGGAATGGATCCGTTCCATGGCCATGTTTACCCGTATCTTTGACTACTACGACATGCCGGTGGAAATTGAAACACCGAAGAATCCGGTGGAGATTAAGAATATGGAAGGAAAGGTCCGCTTTGAACATGTCGACTTCTCCTATGACTCCTCGCGTCAGATTTTAAAGGATATCAACTTTGAGCTCGAAGCTGGAAGAAGCATCGCCATCGTCGGTCCGAGCGGCAGCGGCAAGAGCACCATCGTCAACCTGATTCCGCGTCTTTACGATGTGGATGCGGGAGCGGTCTATTTTGACGATGTCAATGTCAAGGATATCGACCTGAAGGTACTGCGTGACAATATCGGTGTGGTTTCCCAGGAGACGTATCTCTTTAACGGAACGATAAGGGATAACCTGCTCTACGCAAAGCCGGATGCCACGGAAGAAGAGATGATCGATGCCTGCAAGCAGGCCAATATCTGGGAGTTCATCTCCAATCAGGAAGCCGGGCTGGATACCATGGTCGGTAACCGCGGCTTAAAACTCTCCGGAGGGGAGAAGCAGAGAATCAGTATTGCCCGCGTTCTTCTGAAGGATCCGTATCTTCTGATCTTTGATGAAGCGACAAGCGCCCTGGACTCCATTTCCGAAAGCCTCATCCAGGAAGCCATCGATCCGCTGATCGATGAGCGCACTTCCATCCTGATCGCCCACCGCTTAAGCACGATCTTAGCGGCGGATGAGATCATCGTGGTCAAGGAAGGGCAGATCGTCGAGCGCGGTACGCATAAGGAACTGGTCAGTGCCGGCGGCGTGTATCAGGAACTTTACGAAACCCAGTTCTCCAAAGCGCTGGAAACGGAAAAAGCCCTCTTAAATCAGTAATTTACAGCTCATAAGCAGTAACTTATGAGCTTTTTTCTCTTAAAGTGCACTTCTCTGTTATGATACAGATGGAAGAAAGGGAGGATACGCCAATGGAAAAACTCCTGGAAAAAGTGAAAGAATTCTTCCGTGAACTCGGAAAGAATATGAAGTTCTATATTATCGGGATTCTGACCGGCTGTCTTTTGGGCGGATTTACCGTCTATCAGAACATGAAGCCGAAAGATCCCATGATCACAGGGCAGGTGGCGGGAAGCGAAACTTCCGATGTCATTATGAATCAGGGCGTCTTCACGCATACTTCCGCGGAATTTGAAGATGCGATCTTAGGCAAGGCCAAGGAAAACATGGAACTGATTGTGATGGAGCAGCCGATCACGATGGCAACCACCATCACAAGAGCAGGGCTGGGGAATCTGGCCATCTTCTCGAAAGTGAAGAATGTGACCTTCCATGCCAACGGACTCTATACCGTTGACTTAAGTAGGATCGCCCGCAGCCAGATCAAGGTGGATCACAGCGCGCGTGTGGTCGTACTGCAGATTCCGCATGCCGCACTGCACAGCGTGAATCTGGATGTGGACTCGATGGAATTTGAAGATACGGAACGGGGACTTCTGGCCTTCGGGGACATCAAGCTGACGGCCGAAGAGCAGAACATGCTGGAAAGTGCCGCACTCAGAGATATGACGGAGCGGCTTTCCGCAGAAGAGATGCTGAAAGATGCCGATCAGATGGCAATCCTCAAGGTCTATGAGATCATGGAGCCGATCATCACTTCCGTTGCGGCAAACTACCATATCACCATTACGATGATCTAAACAGCGAAGTTCACTCAAACGTGAACTTTTTTATGGGAGTGCGTTATCATTATTCTATGAGATTTCAGCATACCGACCGAAAAGGCTTCTGGCTCGGCTTCATCGATTTCTTTACGGCAGGGATCTTCTTTCTGATCTATATGCCGCGCGGACTGCAGGATGAGATTGACGAAGTGCTCGGGCATAAGACGGAGAAGTATTATATTGCCTATTTGAAGGGGATTCCCACGCTTTTTATCTATACGCTTGTGTGGATGGCAAAGGTGGCGGAGGAGTTGAAGGAAAAGGCAATCGAGCTTGGCATTGAGGGGAAGCTGACATCCTACCGGCACATGTTTGACTGGAACGTGTTCGGTGTGCTCTGCTTCGGACCGATGATCGCAACAGAGCGTTTCTTTGATACGCTGAATAAAGTGGAGAAGGAACTGAACAGAAGAGCGGAAGAGGGAGCACATGGAAAGTGATGTGCTTTTTTCATGTTCCTGCAGATGATATAATAAAACCAGACGAGGTATACGCAAATGAATTCCATGCAGATGTATCTTGAAAAAGATAAAGAGCGTTTTCTGAATAATCTGGCGAAAACCCTGAATAAGGCAGCCGCATTGAAAGAGGTCCGCAATGAACTCGACCGCATCCTGTATTCCTACAATGAACAGGATCTGAGCGATGCGCAGAAAGAGGCGGCCTCCTTTATGATGCAGAGTGTGAAGCCGGCCTTTTCCGCTTTGGAAGCGGACGGGGAAGCAACCGTATTTACGCGGGAAGAGGTCAACGGGAAAAAGGAAGAGGCGAAGCGCAGCGTCTTCTTTACCGTCTTTCTCTTCCTCGGTTTATTATGTTCTCTGGCTTCCTTAGGCTATATCTATATCGCCTATGTCCAGTACGCCAAAGACTACTACCCCTGGGTCTTATTTGGCGGGGTGCTTCTGGCATCGCTGTTTCTTCTTTTAGCGGGAATCTTTTCAAAAAAGAAGGAAGCGAAAAGCAGAAAGCAGTATTATGCGGAAGTTCATATCGACTCCGAAAAGATCTATCAGTCCGTTTTTGCGACGGTTCTGGTCATTGACAGACAGCTGGAAGAGCTGCAGATCCGCGAGAGCATTGCCTTAAAGAAACAGATGCAGGAAGGCGGCAGCGGCGTGGATGACAATGAAATTGAGCTGTATGCGCAGCTGTTGGAGAGCGCCTATGCCGACAGAGACAATCCATTGTCACAGGAATTTGTCTCGCAGCTGAAATACTATCTGCACAAACATCATATTGAAGTGGTGGAATATACCAAAGAGAATAAAGGGTACTTCGACTTCATGCCGTCTGAAGCGGTTTCCACGATCCGTCCGGCATTTCTGTTAGAGGGTACCATTCTGAAAAAGGGACTGGCGTCCGGAGGTGAATGATGGACCGGTTTTACGGATTTGATCTGGGTGATGCGGAAAGCGCGGTTGCCCGTTTAAAAAAAGAATCACATGAAGCACCCGAGATTCTGAGCGTTGCGGAAGCCAGAAGCTTTATCACGGCTTATGCCCTTGGAAAAGACGGGAAACTCTTTATCGGAGAGAAAGCCTGTTACGAACCGAATGTACAGGAACGCAAGCTCCGTTTCAAAAGCCGCTTTCTGACGGACAAGGCATCACGCAAAGATGTCAAAAGCTTCGCGAGCGGTGTTTTAGGGGAGCTTTACAGCAACGGGGATCTTCTGAAAGGGGAAGACAGCTGCTTCTATATCGGCTGTCCTGCCGGCTGGAATAAGCTGACGCGGGAAGAATACCGCGAAATCTTTGAATCCATCGGCTACCCGCCGGTGAAGATCATCTCGGAAAGCAGGGCGGCACTGGTGTCCGCCTGTCAGAGCAAGTATCTGCAGGTGGGTTACGACATTCTCTCTCAGCCGGTCCTGGTAGTGGATATCGGCTCTTCCACGACCGACTTCGCCTATATCAGCGGCGGGAAGGAAGAAGAACTGCAGACCGGCGGGGAAGTCTTTCTGGGCGGCGGCATCATGGATGAGATCCTCTTGGAGGAAGCTCTGGAGAGCAGCTTTGACGGCAAACGGATCCGTAAGATTTTTGAAGAGAGTTCCGTCTGGAAGAGCTATGCGGAATTTGCGGCCAGACGATTAAAGGAAAAATATTTCTCGGATGAGGATTACTGGAAGGAGAATGACTGCGTGCAGAATGTCTCCATCCGCCAGAATCTGCTTCCGGCCAGACTGACGCTGAAGATGAATGCCGAAGTGGGCTCTCAGCTGTTAAATAAAAAGGTGGCGAAACTGGACAACCGCTCCTTCAGGGAAGTCTTCATGGATGCCTTAAGGCAGATCGCAAAGAGTCTTGAGGGAAAAGAGCCGGAACTGATTTTCTTGACGGGCGGCGTGTCCAAACTTCCGGCGATCCGTGACTGGTGCGCGGAAGTGTTCCCGGAAGCGGTCGTAATACGCGGCAGCGAACCGGAATTCTCCGTCGCTTCGGGGTTATCCTATTGCGGAAAGATCGATGAAGAACTGCGGGAATTCAAAAAGGATGTCAATGACCTGAAGGATTCCAGTGTAGTGGAGGATATTGTCGGAGAGAACATCCAGAAGCTTTACCGCAAGACGGTGGACGCTCTGGTGGATCCGATCTTAAAGGAAGTGGCGCTGCCGATCGTGGACCTCTGGAGAGAGGGAAGCCTGGAGAAACTGAGCGACATCGATGAAAAACTGCAGGAGGGAATCGATGAATTCCTGCATACCGAAGAAGCGAGACATCTTCTTCAGAAACCGATTGGGGAATGGCTGAAGGATATCTCCTTCGCTTTGGAAAAATATACGATGCCGATCTGCGTGAAACACAACGTTCCGTATTCGGCACTGAATCTGAATTCCTTCCTTTCCGTCAGCGATATTGACGTGAAGGTCGAAAGCAGGGATATCTTCGCGGTGGAAGAGATCACCTGGCTGATTGACGGCATCATCTCGATTCTGGTCGGTTTACTTTGCGGCGGAAGCGGCGTGGCAATGATCGCCAACGGCTTACCGGGTATTATTGCAGGGGCAATTTTAAGCATCATGGTGCTGGCACTCGGGAAAGAGAAGATGCAGGACGCACTGCTGAACGCCAATCTGCCCAATGCGGTAAGAAGGCTCTTGCCGAAGAGTTTCTTTGCGTCAAGAATTGATCACATTTCGGAAGACGTGAGAAACGGGTTGATGGAAAATCTGGCGAAGGAAAAGAACGATGATATTTCCGAACGCCTGATCAAGGATATTTCCGAGCAGATTGAGAGCTGTCTCGGGAAAATGGCGGAAGTCGTGGAGATTCCGTTAGTGTAGAGGTTTGTTATGAAGTGGATTATAATTCTGTTGATATTACTGCTGGCAGCACTGATTGCCTTCGGGCTGTATCTGGCGAACTATTCGCTTGGTATCAAGGCACAGACGCTGGAAGAGGCAAGAGCGTGGCAGGCGGATCATTATGATCTGACCTTCTATGATGAAGTGAAAAAAGAAGACTATATCGTCAAAAGCTATGACGGATATGCACTGCACGTGCAGTATCTGAAAAACCCGGAAGAAAGTCATAAATACGTGATCATCTCGCACGGGTATACCGATAACCATATCGGTTCTCTGAAATATGCGAGAGTCTATCTGAAACTCGGATTTAACGTGGTTCTCTATGATTTAAGAGGGCACGGAGAGAATGAGAAGACCTTCTGCACGTATTCCATCCGCGAGGCGAAGGATCTGAATGTCTTAATTGAAGATACAAGGAAACGTTATCCGGACGCGGAAGTGCTCGGCATTCAGGGAGAATCACTGGGAAGCGCGACAAGCGTGGCGGTACTGCAGTACAAACCGCAGATCGACTTCGTCGTGGCGGACTGCGGCTTCTCGGAAATTGCGAGCGTGATGGCAAACGGATTAAAGTTGATGAAACTGCCGGAAGGATTATCAAAAGTGGCATCCCTCTGTGCCAAACTGCGCTATGGCTACTCCTATGAAGAGATGCGCCCGATCGATACCTTAAAGGATAATGAGATCCCAATCTGTTTCATTCACGGGGAAAAGGACGACTTCATTGTACCGCAGCACAGCATCAACATGCAGAAAGCAACCAAAGGCTACAGTGAGATTCACATCTTCCCAAATGCGACGCATGCGGCCAGCGTCCTGTTTGATCTGGACGGTTATACGGAAGTTTTAAAGAATTTCTTTCAGAAAATAAAGAAGTAGACTGTCACTTACAAAAGGACAGCGTTTAAATTCTCATAATACAAAAAGCTAGACGGTAAGCGTTATGCATACCGTCTGTTTTCATTTGATCTGGGTGGATTCGCGCTCAATGACCTGAACCGGAAGAATGATGTTTTTCGGTTTCCGGTACGACGGGTCGTGAATCTGCTCATAGAGCTCTTCCGCTGCAATATGGCCGATTTTTTCGTTAAAGCGCCCGACAGTGGAAATGGAAGGGGAGAAAATCTCCGAACGGAAGGTGTTATCGAATCCGAAGACCAGAACATCCTCAGGAACGCGAAGACCGGCTTTTTTTAAGCCGCGGATGATGCCGATGGCTTCGTTATCGGAACATGTCACAATGCCGTCCGGTTTCTCGTTTTGTTTCAGATATTCCTGAATGAATTTATCACAGGCTTCTATGGATTCTTCCTGTACGGGAATCCGCAGGAGATTATACTCATCGCATTTCAGCCCGCTTTTTTGCATGGCGGCCTGATAGCCCAACAGACGTCCGGCATTGTTCTGCGAGTTGACGTCAATGCGGGTGTTGTTGTCACGGGAAACAAAGAGGATGTTTCTGCAGCCTTTTTGAATCAGGATGCTTGTCGCATCATACATTCCCTTATAGGTGTCGGAAAGAATGTAGGTGTACTCGTTATCGTCGGAGAAGTTTCTGTCAACAAAGACCAATGGTGTGTCCGGGGATACCAGAGAGCGGTCAAAATGCATCTGGCAGGAGATGCAAATGATACCGTCCACCATCATGCCTCGCAAAGTACGGAAGTATTCCTTTTCCTTCTCCGGGTTGTTTCCGGTGTTACAGATCAAAGTGGAATAACCGCGCTGCGTGAAGGACTGCTCGATCCGCATGGTAATGGTGCAGAAGAAATCATTGGAAATATTCGGAATGATGACAGCGATCATGTGGGAAGAAGAGGACTTTAAAGAACGGGCGACATTGTTGGATACATAGCCGCTTTTCTCAATGATGGAATTCACCAGCTCTTCCGTCTCCTTGGAATATTTCCCGTTTTTATGGATCACATTCGATACCGTCGCAATGGAAACATTGGCTTCTTTGGCAATATCGCGAATGGACAGTTTTCCTTTTACACTCATGTCTGTAACACTCCTTATAAACGTATGGTAAACGGAAAAAATGAAAATTGCAAGAAATTGTAAAACGTTTTACAAAAAAGTGTTGCAATCTCCGGAAAGTATGTTATGATAGGTTTGTAAAACGTTTAACCAATATGGAACTGAATGAAGGCTGCTGTCCGATCCGGCAATGGACAGGGCCTGAATTTATACCGTTATAGTTAAACGTTTAACTAAAAATCTGATAGAAAGGATAGGATCTATTATGAACAATTCGAAGTTAGACAAATTCATTGAAAAACTGATGCCGGCAGTTGAGAAGTTTCAGCACAATCTGTATCTGAGTTCCATTATGGAAGGCATGATGACGGTCATGCCGGTCCTGGTTCTGAGTGCGATTTTCCAGGTTCTCTATTCTCTGCCGATTACTCCGTGGGTAACGTTCCTGCAGAATATCGGCCTTTACGATTTGATGAGCACGGTCGTGACCATTCTGAACAGCACGGCATTATTCATGGCTGTCGGAATCGGTTATGTCATTACAACCAAGAAGGGCTGTAACGGTCTGGCCGGAGCCGGCGTGGCGCTTGCCTGTTTTCTGATCGTCACTCCGTTAGTTGTGGAAGCCGGTCCGTTCGGTAATACGAATCTGATTGACCTCTCCAATCTCGGCGCACAGGGCGTATTTACGGCCATGATCGTTTCCATCATTGCACCGTCACTCTACTGCTGGGCCGTGAAGAAGAATCTTGTCATCAAGATGCCGGAATCCGTTCCTCCGTTTGTGGCAACCAACTTCGCTTCCATTCCTCCCGCAATCATCAGTGCACTGCCGTTTGTTATCTTAAGAGGCGTGTTTGCGGGAACATCCTATGGCTCTCTGACACAGTTTATCTATACAACGCTGCAGACGCCGCTGGTAAATCTGGGCAACTCCTTACCGGGACACTTGATTGCGGTATTCGTCTGCTGCATCTTATGGTGGCTCGGTATCCACGGAACACTGGTCGTTCTGGTAGCCGTGATGGCAATCTTCCAGATTCCGATGGTGGAAAACATCAATGCGGTTGCGGCGGGTTTACCTGCACCGAACGTATTAAGCTATACGACATGGTTTAACATCATCCAGTTCATGGGCGGCCCGGGAGCACTCTTCGGCTTAGTCATCTGCATGGCGTTCTTCGCCAAGAGCGAACGTTATAAAGTTCAGGGAAAGATCTCTCTGGTTCCGGGTATTTTGAATATCATTGAACCGACGGTTTACGGCGTTCCGGTTGTCTTAAACCCGATCTTACTGGCACCGTTTATCCTCTATCCGGTTCTGGTATACGTGGTTTACTACATTCTGGCTTCAGCTGGAATCATCGGCATTCCGACGGCAAGCATCGGAATCATGGTCATGCCGGGTTTCATCGGCGGCTTCCTTTCCGGTGGCGGAATCAGCTACGGCATCTTCCTGCTGCTTGCGGAACTGCTTTCCGTCGTGGTCTACTACCCGTTCTTCAAGGTGCTGGATAACCAGGCACTGAAAGAAGAAAGGGAATTTGAAGAAAACAAGAGTGAATAATCGCGGACGCGTTGTGCGTCAGGAAAACGGAAAAGGAGAATGATATGGGCTTTCCAAAAGGGTTTTTATGGGGTGGAGATATTTCCGCCAACCAGGCCGAAGGCGGCTGGGATGAGGGCGGAAAAGCTCCGAATATGACGGATTACCATCTGGGCGGCAATGTGACGACGCCGCGGATGGCAACTTACATCATGCCGGATGGCACTTACGGGAAAGTTCCGGCATTTATCGAAAACGTTGATCTTCCAAAAGGCGCAAAGCTGGCCTGCATTCCGGGGGAATTCTATCCGAATCACAAGGCGACGGATTTCTACCATCACTATAAGGAAGATATCGCCATGTTTGCGGAGATGGGCTTCAAGGCACTGAATCTGACGCTTTCCTGGGCGAGAATCTTCCCCAAAGGCGTAGAGAACGGTGTGAATGACGCCGGGGTGGAATTTTACCACAATGTGTTTGGCGAACTCCGAAAATACGGGATCGAACCGCTGGTTCATCTGTACAAATACGACATGCCGGCATTCTACATTACGGAGATGGGCGGCTGGGAAAACCGGAAACTGATTGATGAGTTTACGGGGTTTGCGACATATGCCATCGATGAATTCGATGAGGTCACCTACTGGAGCACATTCAACGAGATCAACATTGCCCAGTTTGCGGCAATGCAGTACAAGGGACGTCCGGAGAAGATCCGGGGAGTCTATCTCGGCATTCACCATCAGTTGATTGCCAGTGCCCGCGTGGTCCGTTATCTGCATGAGCACTATCCCGCAAAGAAGATCGGCTGCATGGTTGCCGGCATGTTCTCCCATGCCTATACCTGCGATCCGAAGGATGAACTGGCGAATCAGAAGCAGCTGCAGGATACCTTCTATCTCTGTGCGGATGTCTTTGTCAGAGGATATTATCCTTCCTACAGCAGGCGCCTTTTTAAGGAACTTGGCATAACGATGGAGATCAGCGAAGAGGACAAAGAGGTGTTGCGTCAGGGGAAGGTGGATTTTCTGGAATTCTCCTACTACTTCACCAATATAGTAACTACGCATAAGACGGATCTGGAAGAGATCAACGGAAACCAGACCAGAGGTCTGCACAATCCGTATCTGAAAGTCTCCGACTGGGGCTGGGCAATCGATCCGGAAGGGCTGAAATTCTTCCTGCATGAGATGTATGACCGCTATCAGATTCCGCTTCTCAACTGCGAGAACGGCCTGGGGGCTTACGATACGCTGGAAGAGGATAAAACGGTTCATGATCCTTACCGCATCGAGTACCACAAGGCTCACGTTCAGGCAATGAAAGAAGCCGTGGAAGAAGGCGTGGATCTGATCGGATATACCACATGGGGATGTCTGGATCTGGTCAGTGCCGGAACCGGAGAGATCCGCAAGCGCTATGGATTTATCTATGTGGATGTGGATGATTTCGGAAACGGTACATATGATAGATACCGGAAGGATTCCTTCTACTGGTATCAGAAATGTTGCCGCACAAACGGAGAAGATCTTACATAAGAAAGAGAAAAGAAAAAAGGCGGAAGCTGATTGGAAACTTCCGTCTTTTCATATCTGTTAATCGCTGATGTGCGTACGCTCGTAGTATTCGTGATTGAGAAGATCCGTGTCAATTTTGCAGTCAAAGACTTTTTTGCCTTCACGGTAGGTTTCATACACGTTGAAGTCATCATCGATGACCGTGAAGTCGGCATCCTTTCCTACGCGGAGGGAGCCTTTTTTATCCGCAAAGCCGTAGACTCTGCACGGATTCAGAGAAGCCATGCGTGAGACGAGCTCGAGTGGCAGATGCAGGTTTTTGACCAGGTTGCGTATGCCGTAGATCACCGGCTTGGCGCTTCCGGCAAGTCTGCCCGTATCCGTCAGGCTGTAGCCTTCTTCCGTGATGTTGAACGGTCCCCAGAAGCCGTTATATCTTCCGGCAGGGAAGCCGGCCATCTGGACGTTGTCGCTGATCATCATGACCTTGTCTTCAAAGTTGTGCTTGACGCGCAGGATGATATCGATCATCTCGTTGCGCACATGCAGGCCGTCGCAGATCAGTTCGTTAAAGACGTCATCATTCAGAATGGCTGCACCTAAGCCACCCATGTTTCTGTGATGCAGACCGCTCATGACGTTGGCGGTGTGGGTAATGACCGTAATGCCGTCCTTGAAGGATTCCATCGCTTCTTCATACGTTTGATTGGAATGGGCGAAGGCCACGCGGACGCCGTTTTTTGTTAAGAGGCGGATTGCTTCTCTGCTTCCTTCGAGTTCCGGTGCAATGGCAAGCAGTTTCAGCATGCCGTGCGCGGAATCAATCATTTTCTGAATATGATCAAGGTCAATATCCGGATGTCCCGTATCCACGCCTTTTTCGCCGACGCGGTTGAGGTAAGGACCTTCGGAGTGAATGCCCATCAAGCGGGCACCGTCATCATTCTTCCGGGAGGCTTCATAGATCTTTTCGAAAGCTTCCGGCTCATCGACTGTCGGGAAGATGGTCGTGACGCCGGCGGAAGCCAGGGCCTTGCAGTAGCCAAGCGTTGTTTCCACGCTGTCGCCCGGAACCCAGCCCATATAGCCATGGTTGTGCGTATCAAAGATGCCCGGGATGATGATCTTACTGCCGTAATCCACATCGGATGTCAATTCTTCAACATCCTTGCGGACAATATCAGTGATCACGCCGTTTTCCACGACGAGATAGCCGTCAAAGGTACCCTGTTCAGAGATAATACAGTTGCTGTGAAAGATCATGATATTGCTCCTTATTTGATAAGGTCACGGTAGGTGATCAGTTCCACGTTGTTTTCCTTCACCCACTTCATGACTTCTTCACTCTGCATCATGGCAGCGTCTTTGGCGCGTTCCAAAGAGAGTGTGGTTAATGTTAAGAGGTCGGCATCGACATAGCCCGGGTGGCAGCAGAAGGCGCTGGTGCCGTTGGCGACGAGTTCTTCTCTTAAATCCATGAACTGTTTGGTTGTATCTTTATTTAACTGATCCGCCGGATCGAAGATCTTCTTCTGGGTAGCCATATTATTCATAAACAGTTTCTGCTGCGGCTTGTCGAGTCCCAGCTCACTCCAGATCTCGCTGGAGTAAGGAATATTTTCCTTAACGGACAGGTTGTGGATGGCTTTACGGTAGTTTTCGCTGGAGATGGAGTGCTCATGCAGGTATTCCGGTTTCTTGCCCGTTAATTCAATGAAACGGTTGTACTGGGCCAGAATTTCCTTTTCCACTTCATCGTACGGGAAGAGTTCCGCTCTTCCTTCGACTGTCTGCCATCTTGGGTCTCTGGTACGGACACCGGAGCGGATGAAGTTGCCTTCTTCGTCCACTAAGTGCGGGATCTCTTTCGGATCGGCACAGCACGGGCCGCTGACAAGGTTGAAGTCAATACCGAAGCAGGCCTGCGGACGGTCTTTCATGAAGGAGACCGCAAAGGCTGCGCTCGGCATGTTGGCGAATAATCCGGTGTTGCGCAGAACACCGCGGTCGATGGAATCTACGATTCCGAGTGTAACACCTCTGGTGAAGCCGAAGTCATCACCCTGAAACAGAATTCTTGTCATAATTATTTCCTCCGTTGATTATTTTTCTCATCTCAGTAAAGAAATGCTTCTGTGTACTGAGATCAGAAGAATAAAGAAGAGGTGAGGGGCAAACCTCACCTCTGTCTGTTTTATTGAATCTTAGAATGCGTGGATAGCCGCACCGACTAATGCAATTGCGAAGATTAATAAGATCAGCTGAGTCGGTTTCCAGCCCTTCTTGATTAAGCGGACCATCACGAATAAGCAGATGACGCCTAATAAGCCAGGGAAGACCTGATTGATGATTTCACCGAGGTTAACGCCGCCGCCTTCAACACCAGTTGTATTGATGACTAAGTTTAACGGAACGTTGACCATCTGAGCAGTCATGGCACCAACCATCATTAAACCTAAGACGGATGCACATTTTGTCAGAACCTGGATCAGGCCGCTGGAGAATACCTGGTCAATGAAGGATGTACCTAACGTATAACCGGCATTCAGTAATAAGTATTTCACGACAGACTGGGAAACACCGTATAACAGGATGAATAAGATCACACCGAAGAAGTTACCCGTTTTGCATAAGCTGATGGAGATACCTGCAGCGATAACACGGATACAGTTGAAGAACAGGGAGTCGAACATACCGGCTGTCGGTCCCATCAGGGCAGCTTTGATATTTTCGATTGTAGCGCCGTCAACTTTGCCTTCTTTGTGCTGACGTTCCATGGCGTAGGCTAAGCCTGCGACGAAGGAGAACGGAACAGCATGAGTGTTGAAGAAGGACTGATGTCTTAAGACAGCTTCCTTCATTTCTTCCGGATCATCTTTGTATAATTCGGTTAATGCCGGTTCCATTGTCATCGTGAATCCATTGGCTTCCATTTTAACCATGGAGAAGCTGATGAATACCAGATGGGATAACCAGAACATTTTGTTCAGAGTCTGTTTTTCCTGAGCTGTTAAATTGTTGTTGGCCATTAGAAGAATTCCTCCTCATCTGTGTTAGCTTCGGCATTGACACCGGCAGCTAATAATTCCTTTTTCAAATCGATCAGACGTTTGTTGTTGAAGAACATTGTGACAGCAATGGCTGCGCCGATGATGGCGATAGCGACTGTGTCCATATGCAGATAAGCAACCATAACATAACCGACGAAGAAGAAGATACCTACTTCGTTGTCCCAGATCATGGAAGTCAGGATCGCGAAACCGACGGCGATCATCATTCCGCTGGCTGCGTTCAGACCAGTCATGATGAATGGTGGTAATGCGGCTAATAACTTGTTCAGACCTTCAACACCGTAAGCAACAGCGATGAATAAGACAACTGTCGGGATCAGCTTCATGAAAGCTGCGAAGAGAAAGTTCTGAATCTTGAACTGTTTCAGATCTTTCACTGCCAGTTTTTCCCAGTAAGCTGCCATCGGGTTGGCGATAAGGGACATGGATAAGCCGTTAATGCTTGTTAAGATCGTGCCGATCGGGAATGCGATGGCAACACCTTCCTGAATGCTTGCACCGTTTAAGATCGTGTAAGCAACAGCGATAACGGAGGATAACGTCGCGTCAGCAGCGATAACACCACCGATTGCGGAGATACCCATGAAGATAGCTTCGAGTTCAGCACCCATAATGATGCCTGTTCTGAAATCTCCCAAAGCCAGGCCTGCAAAAGCTGCGATGACGATTGGACGTGTTAACGCCTGCCAGGATAAGCAGATTTCGTCAATGTAGTTCAGCAGGAAGTAAACGATGCATATTGATAATGCAGCACCAGCCATAAATTAGTTCCTCCTCTCTCTTAAAATCTAATTTAATGCCTTACTTAAAGGCTCAGCTGTTTCTTCCGGTGTGGTCTGATAGACTGTGTTCAGTCCGCATCCCAGCACTTTCTTTAATGTTTCTTTCTCATCATCATAGAGATAAAGGTTCGGACGGTAAGATGCGCGGGCTTCCGTGCCTTTCTTCGGAGCAACACGGCCGTAGTTGCCGATGTTGACGAGTGCCGGTTTTGTGTCCATCTTTGTTAACAGAGTTAACAGGTCATCCGGGTTGTTGACGAGCATGAGAATGTCATGATCGGCAGCTTTCGGATTCTTCATCATTTCGATGACGTCATCCACTTTCTTGATGGCGACTTTGCAGGTGGCAGGAGCAGCCATCATTAAGGATTTCTGAACGACCGGGTTGGTTGCGGCAGCGTCGTTGGCGACGATGATGCGGTCAACACCCGTGTGGCGGGACCACTTGATGGCGATCTGGCCGTGGATTAAACGTTCGTCGAGTCTGAGTACTTTTAACATGCTTGAATACCTCTTTCCTAAAAAAT
The DNA here is from genome assembly GCA_045539425.1 of Erysipelotrichaceae bacterium. Classification (GTDB taxonomy): domain Bacteria; phylum Bacillota_I; class Bacilli_A; order Erysipelotrichales; family Erysipelotrichaceae; genus RUG14871. Next base: position 13,410 of record JAZQFH010000003.1, on the reverse strand, counting down.
ATCTTAGAAGAAGCCGTCTGTGTCTTCTTCGATCGGATCAGAATTATCGAACTGGACAATGCGCAGCATTTCTCTGCTCTGTTCCACCAGTTCTTCGAGCTCTTCGTCCGTAATCTCTTCTCTGACGGCAAGCTCCAGAACGAGTGCCAGGTTGACGCCGGCAATCAGAGTGGTGTTCGGGCGGTCGAGATAGGTGTACATGACCTGGTTGACGCTTCCGCCGTAAAGATCGCTTAAGAGAATGACCTTGTCTTCCGGAGTGACTGTTTCATAGAATTCGTCAAGATGCTGCTGGACGGAATCCTGATTGACATAGGCATCGAATACCGTGAAGTTGGATTTCGGGCCGGTCAGGATCTCAACGGAACTCTTGATTCCGCTGGCGAAATGTCCGTGAGATGAAATAAAGAATTTTAACATGATCTTATTGCCTCTCTTTTTAACTGCTTAAAGAATATCATTCTTTGTATATTAATGTAAACGCTGACATTTAGCTCTAAAAAGGTGCAAAATAAAAAAATGCACCTAATTAGGTGCAATTGGGTGCACTACGATTGATAAGAGTCGAGGATGACCTGCTGGAAGATCGCATCGTAGGTCTTTTCGCTGTCGGAAAGAATTTTCTCCATGGTCTTACTGTCATAAATCAGATGTTGCAGAATGCTGTCCAGCGCTTTCTTGTCCGCCAGATCCGTATCATCCCGGATACAGACGCAGATGATGAAATTGATTTTCTGGAAGCCGCCGTAGGAAACCGTCTGGGACGGGGAGATGATATCAATGAATTCGCGCTCCGTATAGCGGTAAGACAGGAAAGTGAGCAGCACTCCGGTCTTACTGACAAGCTGGGAGAGCATGCGCTCTTTTTTTATAAAGGAAGACAGCAGTTCCTGCTGGCTTTGATCATCTTTTCCATAGCGGTAGCTGAGCGCTTCCATAAAGGATTCCGCTGAAGAAATATTCACGTCTTTGTGCAGGTGTGTCATCTGCTTGATCTTCTCCAGATAAGAGCGGTCAAATCCGTCCGCGAACACTTCCCGGAACATGCGGATCGTATTGTTTTCCAGCTCCAGCGGCCGGTAGCGGACCAGTTTGATCGGATAGACGTAATACAGGGTCAGCCCGGTCATGATGATGCAGTCAAACTGGGAAAAATCATAACGGCGAAATTCGTAGAGATTGTGAACTTCGGTCGAACGGATGTAAGCGGAAAAATGTTCCATCAGCCGCTGGCGGACCTGATAGGCGTAGGGAAGTCCCTGTACGGAGGTGATGGCAAGGCGCATCCGGTTGTATTTCAGCGAAACGCGGCGTAAGAGCTCCTCGTAAAGAGAAGAGTAGCCCAGAATCGTGGAGTCATTGATCTCCTCCTGTAAAAGCGTTTCGAGCTGCAGCATGTTGATCCGGGTGAGCTCCAGTGCCATCGGAGAAGTCAGATATTCCTCCTGTTCCACGTATGTGACGATCCTGTGCCGCTTGGTGGAGTCGAAGTAATGGGTGAGGAAGATCTGCAGCTGCATGGATTCAAAGCTTTTGTCAAAAATGTAGAACATATCCGTGCTGAAGAGAGCCCGGGCAACCTGGGAAGCCATGTATTCACGAACGGAATCATATAGAGTAGCGTTCTGACGAAGCAGATATTCCGGAAGCTCCGGAGAATCGCCGGAGCGCAGGTCCAGATCGCGGAAACAGAGCATCATCCGTGCCAGATTGAGAATTTCACTCTCTTCCGCTTCCTCTGTATTTAGTGCCATGTGGAAGATTTCTTTTGCCAGAGCGTAGTCGTAGGTCTCACGGATCTTTTCCGCCATAGCGGGATCAATGGAGGGATGAAGCCCTTTTTTTCTGCGCCTTAAGGAAAGACAGAGCAATGTCGCAATCTTTTTGGAGCCGAGGTCGGTCAGCGTGATCCTGCTTTCGCGGACCATTTTGAGCATGGCATGACGCAGATCATCGTATTCGCGCCGCTGTGAATAAAACTCCTCATTGAAAGGTTCATAGGAGTAAAGCATTTCGAAATCATGATATTGCGAGGCATGAACTTCGACCATTGCCTGACGGATATCCTGTTCCGCTCCGATAATGCGGTAGATCTGCTTTCCGGCGTTTTCCACGCGGATATCATAGGATGCCAGAAAGCGCACGGAACGCTTGAAATCCTCCCGGAAGGAGGCTTTGGAAAGAAAGAAATAGTCTGCAAGCTCCTCCATGCTGACAGCGCCATCGGATAAGAAGCGCTTCAGGATGTAGAAAGAGCGGTTCATGGATTCGATTGAAATCTTCTGATACAGGAGCTGCATGACAGAGACACTGGTAAATAGTGCCTGATACTTTTCCGCGTCCAGCGGTTCAAGCTGGTATCCGAGACTCTTGCGCGAAAGAATCCGGGCGGATCCTTCTTTGCTCAAGGCGAGGTTCAGCTCCTGAATATCCTGCTTGACGGTCCGAATGGAAGAATCGGAACGGTTGGCAAGTTCGCTGGAAGAAAGGGGAGCGTTCGCGCCGAGCAGAGCGCTCAGAATATGCAGATGTCGGTTACGTGTGATCTTCATGCGTCTACTCCTTATTATTAATATAAAAATTATAACTGATTCCGCTTCATTGCACTACAAAAAAGAAAGAAAGTGCAAAAAATGACGTTGACAGGTTAGCGCTGACTAACTATAATGAAGTAGTTAGCAAAGGGTAACTTTGTGAAAGAGGTGAGTAGTTATGATGCCATTAACTTTTGCAAATCCGAATGAAGAAAACATCATCCGTAAAATCGGAGGAAACAATGAAGTGAAGCAGCATCTGGAGGACCTCGGCTTCGTAGTAGGAGCTAGGATCCGTGTAATCACGCAATTGAACGGTAATCTGATCGTCAATGTGAAAGAATCCAGAGTCGCCCTGAACAGGGATATGGCTGCAAAAATAATGATTTAACGGGAGGTATTGAAATGAAAACGTTAAGAGAAGTCCCTATCGGCGGCACGGCGAAAGTCGTAAAGCTGCACGGAACAGGTGCCGTGAAGAGAAGAATCATGGACATGGGAATCACCAAGGGTGTGGAAATCTACGTCCGTAAAGTGGCTCCGCTCGGCGATCCGCTGGAACTGACAGTCCGTGGATACGAGCTGTCTTTAAGAAAAGAAGATGCAGAGATGATTGAAGTGGAGTAATCCGCTTTTTGGGAAAGGATAGAATTTTATGAGTTGGAAAATTGCATTAGCAGGTAACCCGAACAGCGGGAAAACCACACTGTTCAATGCCCTGACAGGCTCCAACCAGTTCGTCGGTAACTGGCCGGGCGTCACGGTTGAGAAAAAAGAAGGAAAACTGAAGAAGCATGACGATGTTACGATCGCCGACCTTCCGGGTATTTATTCCCTTTCTCCGTATACAACGGAAGAAGTCATCGCCAGAAACTATCTGGTCAATGAACGCCCGGATGCGATTCTGAACATCGTTGACGGCTCTAACCTGGAGCGTAACCTGTATCTGACAACACAGTTAACGGAACTTGGCATCCCGACAGTCGTCGCCATCAACATGATGGACGTTGTCGAGAAGAACGGCGACCACATCAATGTGGAAGAGCTGAGCCGTCAGCTTGGTGTGAAGATCGTTCAGATCTCTGCCTTAAAGGAAACGGGTGTCATGGAAGCGGCGGAAGCGGCAATTAAGGCAGCCAAGAGCGGCAAGACGATTCCGATGCACAAGTTCTCCGGTGTTGTGGAACACGCATTAGCCCACATTGAAGAAGCAGCGGTTCACAGTCTGCCGGAAGAAAAGCAGAGATGGTATGCGGTCAAGATCTTCGAACGTGATGAGAAAGTCTTAGAGCAGCTGAATCTGCCGAAAGCAACGCTGGATCATATTGAAAAAGACATCCAGGCTGCGGAAAAAGAACTGGATGACGATGCGGAAAGCATCATCACTAACGAACGTTACATTTATATCGGGGAAATCTTAAAGAGTTCCTATAAGAAGAAAAAGGTCGGAGAACTTTCCACTTCGGATAAGATCGACCAGATCGTCACCAACCGCTGGCTCGGCTTACCGATCTTCGCGTTAGTGATGTTCTTAGTCTATTACATCTCCATGGTCACGGTCGGTGCTTCCGCAACGGACTGGGCAAACGACGGACTCTTCGGAGACGGTTTCCATCTCTTTGGAATCGGTAGTGCACAGTATGAGGAAGTAGCCGAGGAATACGGCGAAGCCGCAAACGTCGTCGATGCCTTTATCGGCATGGATGAAGAGGTCACTCTGGATGATTTAAAGAGCGCCTACGCACAGATCCAGCCGGGTGCAACAGCAGATTATGTTCTGGAAGATGAAGAAACGCTGGCAACGGAAGATGTTACTTACACGTATGAAGATCTGACGAGTGCCATGAGCGTCATGGAAAAATATGACGCCACGGAACCGGATCCGGCTGATTACGGTGTCTGGGTCAAGGGTATTCCGGTCTTAGTGGAAGAATTGTTAGACAAGCTCAACTGTGCTGACTGGCTGAAAGGTCTGATCTTAGACGGTATCGTCGCCGGTGTCGGATCGGTCTTGGGCTTCGTCCCGCAGATGCTGGTCCTCTTCTTCTTACTTGCTTTCCTGGAATCCTGCGGTTACATGGCACGTATTGCCTTCGTTCTGGACCGTGTCTTCCGCCGTTTCGGATTATCCGGAAAATCCTTCATTCCGATCTTAGTCGGTACCGGCTGCGGTATCCCGGGTGTTATGGCATCCCGTACGATCGAGAATGAACGTGACAGACGTATGACGATCATGACGACAACATTCATTCCGTGCGGTGCGAAAGTTCCGTTCATCGGTATGATTGCCGGTGCCTTATTCGGAAACTCTCCGTGGGTCTCCACGAGTGCCTATTTCCTGGGTATGGCAACGATTATCGTCAGCGGTATCATTTTAAAGAAAACAAAGATGTTCGCAGGAGATCCGGCTCCATTTGTTATGGAACTGCCTGCTTACCATATGCCGACACTGATGAACGTATTACGTTCGATGTGGGAACGCGGCTGGTCCTTCATTAAGAAGGCCGGTACGGTTATCTTATTAAGTACGATCGTGGTCTGGTTCCTCTCCCGCTTCGGTTTCGCCGACGGCGGTTTCCGTATGCTGGAAGAAGAGGAAATCAGTCTCTCCATTCTGGCCATGTGCGGAAATGCGATCGCCTGGATCTTCAAACCTCTCGGATGGGGTAACTGGAGAGCGGTTGTCGCAAGCGTGACGGGTCTGATTGCGAAGGAAAACATCGTCGGCACGATGGGCATCTTATACAGAGGAGAAGCTCCGACGGTTTACCGTGCGCTGGCGAATGCCTTCACATCCTACAGCGGATACAGCTTCCTGGCCTTCAACCTCTTATGCGCGCCGTGCTTTGCGGCCATCGGTGCCATCAAGAGAGAAATGAACAACGCCAAGTGGACATGGTTCGCCATTGCCTACCAGTGTCTTGTCGCCTATGTGGTCGCCTTTGTGGTCTATCAGTTAGGTGCCATGTTAGCAGGCAGCGGCAATATCATCGGTACGATTCTGGCAGTCGCTGCAGTCGCCTGCATTATCTACTTCCTTGTTCGCAAGGATCCATATAAAGACTAATTTAAGAAAGGAGAATTGATCATGCTGTTTCTCAGAAACAATGCGGGTACCATTCTGGTCCTGCTCATCTTACTGGCTGTTGTCGCTCTGATCATAAGAAGTATGATCAATGACCGTAAGTACGGAAGAACTTCGTGCTCTCACGGATGCGCGAACTGTGCTTTGCACGGAAAATGCCACAGAGTCAAGACAGCTTCCTGAAAATTCATAGCAACACGCAACAAACCGCAGAAATGCGGTTTTTGTGTTTTCGCGCAGATTCGATTCGCGTATGGTAAAATACGTTGTAAGGAAGATATTACAGGTGGACAAAATGAGAGCGGAAGAAATCAGAAAAGCATGTGAAGAAATCTATCCCGAAGCGGTAAAGATCCGCAGAAAACTGCATCAGAATCCGGAGATCGGCATGGAGTGCAAAATGACGCAGGAATACCTCTGCACTCTGTTGGATGAGGCAAAAATTCCTTACGAGAAGCTGCCGAAAAGCGGTGTGATCGCACATGTCTACGGGAAAAAAGAAGGCGGGAAGTGCGTGATGTTAAGGGCGGACCACGATGCACTGGAGATTTATGAAAAAACCGGACTTCCCTATCAGAGTTTAACGGAAGGCAGAATGCATGCCTGCGGTCACGATCTGCATACGGCCATGCTGTATGGTGCCGGCGTGATCCTGAAGGAACATGCGGATGAATTCGGCGGGGAAGTACGCCTTCTGTTCCAGCCGGCGGAAGAGATTTCGGAAGGAGCACTCTATTTTGTGGAAAACGGCGCCATCGATCATGTCGACGGCGGAATGGGAATCCATGTGGACCCGCTTTTACCGTGCGGCGTTGTGAGCGTCAGAAACGGCGCGGACTGGGCAGGCGTGGACCGCTTCCAGATCCGCATCAAAGGTGTCGGGGCGCATGGGGCTACACCGCATAAGGGAAAGGATTCCCTGGTCTGTGCCTGTGCACTGGTTGGCGAGCTGCAGACGGTGGTTTCGCGCCGCGTGAATCCGCTGGAGCCGCTGGTTGTTACGGTGGGACAGATCCACGCGGGAAGCGCGTATAACATCATTCCGGAAGAAGCATATCTTGAAGGAACCTGCCGCAGCTTTAATACGGAAGTGCAGAAGGGTTTGCCGCAGATGTTTGAAGAGATTGCAAGTCATCTGGCAACTTCCTATGGCTGCGAGGCAAAGGTGGATTTTGTCAACTCTGCAGGAGCTCTGATCAATGATGATGCGATGGTGGAACAGCTGCGTCAAAGCGCCAGAAAGATTTTGAATAATCCGGAAGAGCTCGTCTCACGCGATCCGGAGATGATCGGCGAGGATTTTGCGGAATTCGCTGAGAGAATCCCGTGCGTGTTTGCGCATCTCGGAACGGACGGAGGTGCACCGCTGCATTCCCCGTACGTGAACTTTAAGGAAGAGGCAATGATCAACGGCATGGCGCTTGAGGTACAGTTCGCCCTGGATTATCTGGAGGCCGAAAAGTGAAAAAATGTGAGAATTTCAGCGAGGCAATCGCTTACTTAAATGAAGGGGAAATGCTGACGACGAGGGAGCTGGACCAGTTCTTCATCCATAAGCAGCGGGTGGTAAGACGCTTTCACGGCTCTCATTACACGCTCTCCTTCGAAGACTTTAAAGAGCTCTACCGGGATACGGTGTTCTATCTGTATGAGGAAGCGGAAGAGACGGTGGATCCGGATAAGGATGAAGCCTACTACCGCTATTATAAAAAATGAAATATCAGGCAATAATGGAAAGTCCTGTCGGAAAACTGCTTCTGATGGAAGAAGACGGGGCATTGATCAAACTGTCCTTTCGCGCTGAATACCGCACGGAAGCAGAGGTAAAAAAGACGGACGTGCTGAAGAAGGCGGAAAGGGAACTGCACGAGTATTTCAGCGGAGCACGTAAAAGATTTACGGTTCCCCTGAAATTCAGCGGGACGCCGTTTCAGATTGCGGTTTGGGAAGCGCTGTTAAAAATCCCCTATGGAGAAGTGAGAAGTTACCGTCAGATTGCGGAAATGACGGGCTCCAAAAAGGCATACCGGGCGGTCGGGCAGGCGGTGCACAACAACCCTGTTGCCATCATGATCCCGTGCCACAGAGTGATCGCATCCGACGGTTCCATCGGCGGTTTTGCCGGGGGAATTGAGCTGAAAATGAAACTTCTTTCATACGAGAATGTAAAAATGTAAGAAAAGAGAGAAAGATGATGAAAAAAGTTCTTGTCTTTCTTTTTTTCTTGGGATAAAATGGTAGCGTTACTAATCATTTTTGTATTTGGGAGGATAAAAAAATGAAAAAGATACTTCTTGCAGTTTTGTCATTCTTTATGATCATGACACTCGTCGGATGTTCCAATTCCGGCGGAAACGACGGCGGTTCCGAAAGCGCCGACGGTACGGTTACAATCAAACTCGGCGGCAGCGGCCCGCGCAGCGGTGGCGCAGCTGTTTACGGAAATGCAGTCTACAACGGTGCTCTTCTGGCAGTGAATGAAATCAATGCCAAAGACGACACGATCAAATTCGATTTCCGTTTTGAAGATGACGCACATGATGCGGAAAAAGCGGTTTCCGCTTACGGTGCTCTGAAAGACTGGGGTATGCAGGTTTCCTTAAGCTGTACGACCAGTACACCGGCAGCAGCGGTTTCCCCGCTGTATGCGGAAGATAAGATCTTCGCTCTGACTCCGAGCGGATCCAACCCGGCAGTTACGTTTGCGGATATCAATGATCCGGAAAGCTACTTCGGCAACGTGTTCCAGATGTGCTTCACAGACCCGGCACAGGGCGAACTGAGCGCACAGTATATCAAGGAGCATAACTTAGCCAGCAAGGTTGCGGTGATCTATAAAAACGATGACAACTACTCCAAGGGTATTTACAATACATTCGTGGAAGGAGCCAATCAGAACGGCTTACAGATCGTTTACACAGGAACATTCGATGACTCCAGTGCAACGGACTTCAGCGTTCAGGTCTCTGAAGCGAAAAACAACGGTGCGGAACTCGTCTTCTTACCGATTTACTATGAACCGGCAGCATTAATCTTAGACAGAGCCAATAAAGACGGCTATGCACCGATTTTCTTCGGTGTGGACGGCATGGACGGCATCCTAGCTCTGGAAGGCTTTGATACTTCCCTGGCGGAAGGCACATATCTCTTAACACCGTTCTCTGAAGATGCGACGGATGAATTCACGGTGAACTTCGTCAAGAACTTCAAAGCGCAGTACAACGAAGCTCCGATTCAGTTTGCGGCAGATGCCTACGATGCGGTTTACGCCATCTATCAGGCACTCAAAGGCGCAAACGTGACTGGCGGCATGAGCAATGAAGAACTCAGTGATGCCTTAGTGAAACAGTTCACTTCCATGACATTCACGGGAACTACGGGTACTTCCACTTGGGAAGTGACCGGTGAAGTCAGCAAAACACCGAAGGCAGTCCGTATCGAAAACGGCGTGTACGTCGGACAGTAATCCACTTATAGAAAACAAGGTTGCCGGTCTATGTTACCGGCAGCCTTTCCTTGAATTTTGAGGTATGTAGTATGAACTTCTTATCTTACCTGATTATCGGAATCAGTCTGGGCAGTGTGTATGCCATCATCGCTTTAGGGTATACGATGGTGTACGGCATTGCGAAGATGCTGAACTTTGCCCATGGGGACATTATCATGATCGGGGCCTATGTGGCCTTTTTTGCCTTGACAAAGTTCAATCTTTCCCCGCTTCTGGTGACACTTGCGGCAATCATCGTCTGCACGCTGCTTGGCATCACGGTGGAAAAACTGGCATACAAGCCGCTCAGAAATGCTTCCAATCTGGCTGTTCTGATCACAGCCATCGGCGTCAGCTATTTCTTACAGAACGGAGCGCAGCTGGTGTTCGGCAACGATACCAAGGTATTCCCGAATATTCTGAATAACAGCTCGCTGCAGCTCTTTGACGGAAAGCTTTCCATCTCGCTGGTGACGCTTCTGACGATTGCCGTCTGCCTTCTGATCATGGCTGGCCTTTTGCTGTTTATCAACCATACCAAAACGGGAATGGCAATGCGGGCATGTTCAGAGGATCGAGATGCGGCGAAACTGATGGGAATCAACGTGGACCGCACGATTTCCGTCACCTTTGCAATCGGCAGCGGACTGGCAGCGATTGCGGCGATGTTATTGTGCATGACTTATCCCAGCGTCTACCCGATGATGGGCAGCATGCCGGGCATCAAAGCCTTTACGGCAGCGGTCTTCGGCGGCATCGGCTCCATTCCGGGAGCACTGCTCGGCGGGATCCTGCTGGGTGTGATTGAGACGCTTTCCAAAGTCTATCTTTCCACGCAGCTTTCCGACGCCATCGTTTTCTCCGTACTGATCATCATTCTTCTGATTAAGCCGACGGGCCTGCTCGGCAGCAAGGTCAATGAGAAGGTGTAGGAGGTGGAAGTATGCTGAAGAAACTATTTGATAAAAATCACCGCGGCCGTACCTTCTCCTATCTGGGTGTTCTCTTAGCCTACCTGGTTCTGGAGGTACTTTTGAAAAGCGGAAATCTGTCCACCATGATCAAGAACATGCTCGTACCGCTCTGCTGCTTCATCACAACGGCAATCGCGCTGAATATGGTGGTCGGCATCAGCGGAGAGCTGAGTCTGGGACATGCGGGCTTTATGAGCGTCGGTGCCTTTACGGCCGTCGTCGTCTCCGGCTACCTTGCCAAGACGGTGACCTTCGCACCGCTTAGATTGGGCATTGCGATGGTCTGCGGTGCCTTAACTGCCACGCTTGTCGGCTATCTGATCTCCATTCCGGTACTGAAACTGGAAGGGGACTATCTGGCAATTGTGACGCTGGCCTTCTGTCAGATCATCAAGAGTCTGATCAACAATACCTATCTCGGCTTTGACGCAAACGGATTCCAGTTCAGCTTCATAGAAGACAAACTGAAGATTGCCAAGGGAGGAAAGGCGCTGATCAGCGGGCCGCTGGGTGCGACCGGTACGGCGCGAATTGCTTCCTTTACGGCGGGGGTCATCCTGATCCTGATTGCCTTACTGATCAGCTACAACCTGATCTACTCCAAAAACGGCAGGGCGATCATGGCGAGCAGGGACAACCGCATTGCGGCGAAGAGCGTCGGCATCAATATCACGAAGATGAAGACGCTGACATTCGTTCTCTCCTGTGCCCTGGCCGGTGCGGCGGGAGCACTCTATGCCTTAAACTATGCGACACTGACGCCTGCCAAATTTGACTACAACCAGTCCATTCTCGTTCTGGTCTACGTTGTTCTGGGCGGGTTGGGAAATATCAACGGTACCATGATTGCGACGACGCTGTTGATCATGCTGCCGGAGATGATGCGCTTCCTCGAGCGCTACCGCATGCTGATCTATGCGGTGGTGCTGATTCTGATCATGCTGATCAGCAACAATCCGCTCTTAAAGCAGAAGATGCAGCAGCTGAAGAAGAAACTGACGGAGAGAAAGGAGAAAGCCAATGCCGGAGAATAAGATTTTGCAGGTCAGCAAGCTCGGTGTTGACTTCGGCGGACTGACTGCCGTCAATAACTTCAATCTGAATATTCATGAAAATGAGATCATCGGTCTGATCGGCCCGAACGGTGCCGGGAAGACAACGGTGTTCAACCTGTTAACCAAGGTGTATCAGCCGACGCGCGGCACGATCGTTCTGAACGGACAGGATCTTGCCAAGCTGGATACGGTTGCCGTCAATAAGGCGGGAATCGCCCGGACGTTCCAGAACATCCGTCTGTTTTCCCAGCTGAGCGTTCTGGAAAACGTGCTTGTCGGTATGGATAACCATATCCGCTATTCCACGCTGGACGGCATCTTCCGCACCAGGAAATTCTATGCGGAAGAAAAGGCTGCCAGGGAAAAGGCGATGGAACTTTTGAAAATCTTCCATCTGGATGAATTTGCGGATTATAAAGCAGATAACTTATCGTACGGTGCCCAGCGGAGGCTGGAAATTGCCCGGGCACTGGCAAGCGAGCCGTGTCTTTTGTTACTGGATGAACCGGCGGCCGGAATGAATCCGAGTGAGACGGTGGACCTGATGAATACGATCCGGACCGTACGCGACCGCTTCCATATCTCCATTCTTTTAATCGAGCATGATATGAAGCTGGTCATGGGAATCTGTGAGAGAATCACGGTGCTCAATTACGGAACGGTGCTTGCGGAGGGGACTCCGGAAGAGATACAGAAGAATCCTCACGTCATTAAGGCGTATCTGGGAGGCGTTTAGTATGCTGGAAATTGAAGATCTGCATGTCAGTTACGGCATGATCGAAGCCGTCAAAGGCATCGATATTGAAATTGAAGACGGAGAGATCGTTTCCCTGATTGGTGCCAACGGTGCGGGGAAAACGACAATCATGCATGCAATCAGCGGACTGATCCGCCCGAGCAGTGGTAAAATAATCTTAGATGATGTGGAAATCACGCAGATGAGCGCTGAGAAGATCGTCTCCATGGGACTGATTCAGGTTCCGGAAGGACGGCATGTCTTCCAGAAGATGAGCGTGGAGGAAAACCTCCGGTTGGGAGCTTATCTGAGAAAGGATAATATCCAGGAAGATATCGAGAAGGTGTTCGCCATCTTCCCAATCTTAAAGGAACGGCGTCAGCAGCTTGCCGGAACGCTTTCGGGCGGGGAGCAGCAGATGCTGGCAATGGCACGTGCCTTAATGGCAAAGCCGAAGATCCTCTTGCTGGATGAGCCGTCCATGGGGCTGGCTCCGATCCTGGTACAGGAAATCTTCCGCATTATCCGCGAGATCAATCAAAGCGGCGTTACGGTCTTTCTGGTGGAACAGAATGCCAAGATGGCACTCTCCATCAGTGACCATGCCTATGTTATGGAAACCGGAAATATCGTCTTAAGCGGTACCGGCAGACAACTGAGTGAAAGCGAGCAGGTACAGAAAGCCTACCTGGGAGGATAAGAGCATGTATGTAAAGAACAAGATGACGAAAAATCCCGTTACGATCGATAAGAACGTGACGATCTCCGAAGCACTGGATATGTTTGTGACCAATGACTTCCACCGCCTTCCGGTCGTGGATAATACCAACCGGCTGATCGGTCTGATTACGGAAGGAGTGATCCAGGCAAACACACCAAGTAATGCGACGAGCCTTTCCATTCATGAGCTGAACTATATTCTGAATAAGACGAATATTGATTCCATCATGATCAAAAATGTCATTACGATCAATCCGGATGCATTACTGGAAGAGGCGGCAGACAAGATGCGCAGGCACGGCATCAACTGCCTGCCGGTTGTGGACGCCAGTCATAAGCTTCTCGGTATCATCACCCAGAAGGATATCTTCGGAGCCTTTATCGAACTGTTGGGTTACTATGAAGAGGGCACGCGTTTAGTGGTGGATGTTCCGGAAGACAAAGTGGGCATCCTCGCAAAGATCTCCGCTTTACTGGCCAAGGAAGACATCAACATCACCAACCTGGCGGTCTATCGTGACGAGACGGTCAGCGTTGTCATCCGCGTTTCGGATGTGCGTGCGGAAAAGATCCGCGCACTGCTTGAGGAAAACGGATATCAGGTCACGGACGTACGCGTCAACAAGCGGACGGAAGAATAGAAATACTGGCGGAAAGCGGAAATGTTTTCCGCCTTTCTTGTGTGCCGGGCATGGCACATATCTCGGAGGTTGAAACGCACCTCCAGCCAAGGGCGGTAACCCCTAAGGCTTAGCCAAGTTCAAGGGTGTCCATTGCGAGATGGAATCTGAAGGAAGAAGGAGGCAAACTGTCGGTCCG
>JAZQFH010000002.1:0-8449 GCA_045539425.1 Erysipelotrichaceae bacterium | reverse complement strand
CGGGTTATATCCTTTTCTTCCTCTTCCGTTACTTCCTGGAAGATATCTCTCTATTTCGATCCTCCCCATAACCTTTAAAAATGTATGAATTTCATCATCCTCTGGAATAATTCTTATGTAATCCAGTGGTAATCTCAGCTGAATTGCGCTACTATAATCTTGCCTATTAGTAGTAGTGTAATTCATGATTACATTATACAGTAAAACCCGGTCTTCACCGGGTTTTATTGTTCTATGGGCTTTCTTATTTCGTTACAGCCCCTTATGCTTTCTTAGCTGAAGCTGACGAATTCTTCTTTCGGTTTTTCCGCTTCCTCCACATCGCCGACATATAAGACGCAGGTATCGTAGCCTTCCTCATCTTCCAGCGTATGGATGATGCCGGAGAGGTAATAGTACTGGTCTTTTTTCATTTTGGCCGGATTGACGCCAACACAGGTCAAAGCCGCATCCTGCGTGTCGTTGGCACAGCAGACCATGGCTTTTCTGCCCATGATGCAGACATCTTCATATTCAGGAACGGCCATGACGTACTGCAGTTTCAGTGTGATCTGCTTTTCGTCGTAGCGCTGCGGATTTTCAATAGCATCGAGATACCATAAGCCGTAGTCCTCATCTTCCACTTTCAGCGGTTTCGAAGTATCGAAAAGCTGCTGCTGGATGTCGTTGATCTGGTCGCCGTTTTCATCCATGAAGACCATCTGGACCCGCGGGTTGATGGCTTTCATGTTGTTGCGGTAGAACAGGACATCTTCACGCTTGCAGCGGTTGATGTAGATGGCTTCCGCATTGATTACATGATTGTAGACGAACTGCTTCATGTTGTTCATGTACAGACGCAGATTGCTGCCGTCAAAGAAGGTCAGTGCCTGGACGATGATCCACGGTTTATAGAGATCCATGTTGTAGAAATCGTTGTCATTCTCCATGCCGTTGAGTTCCACGATAATGCGGTCCGGTTTGTAGATGAAGTCCAGCTTTTTCATCTCTTCCTTACTCAGCTCGGCAAGTCCGCTGTAGTAGACCACATCACACTTGAAGTCCGTGCAGAATTCCTGATCGTATTCCTCATCTCCCTGTTCCAGGGCAATGATCAGATTCTTTTCGCCTTCGTTGAAGTTGCGGTCGCTCAGGATATCCTTGATGGCTGTGGTCTTGCCGCTGTCCAGAAAGCCGCTGAAGACATAGACCGGCTTAGCCATGGAAGACCTCAGTCAGCTCGTCTTCGTGAAGTGTTGTTCCGATGACGGAAACAAGTGCTTCGTCTCTGGTTTCGCCATAGTAGACATTGTATTCATTTAAGACGTAGTTGAAATACAGTGTGCCTTCTTCGCCATGGACATAACCTTTGACACGGATGATATCCGGGTCCATCTTGGAGAGGATCTCTTCCATTTCTTCTTTTGTGAAGACGTGTTCTGGACGGATGATCACGTTGTCGAAGATCTCATCGTCATCATGGTGATGATGGTGATGATGGTGATGATGGTGGTGGTGATGGTGATGATGATGTTCTTCTTCCTCATCGTCATCGTCGTCATCCTCGTCTTCGTCATGATGGTGGTGATGATGGTGTTCGTGCTCTTCCTCTTCATCCTCATCTTCATCATCGTGGTGATGATGGTGATGATGTTCATGTTCCTCTTCTTCTTCAAGATCGAATTCCGGTAAGAGGCTGCCTCCGTTTGTGATAATGTCGAGGAGCTCGGAGATATTGAATTCATCGATCGGCTGATCGGTGATATCCACTGTTTCATTGATTTCACGGACTAAGGCAATGGCCGCTTCCTTCTTTTCCTCATCGGCAACATCCAGATGGGAGAGGATGACGGCATTGGCTGCCTTGACCTGATCATCGAAGTATTCCTTGAAGTTGACATGGTACTTCTTGCAGGTCTTGACGTCCACGATGCAGATATGGGAAACGATGCGGTAGTCGTCATCGTTACGGATAACGTTGATGATTTCGGAGAGCTTGCCGACGCCGCTCGGCTCAATGATCAGATCCGTGACGCCCATCTCTTCGATTTCTTCCAGCGCATCTTCAAAGTCGCCCTGCAGGGAGCAGCAGATGCAGCCGTTGTTGATTTCCCTGACGTTCAGATTCCCGGAGAAGAAGGCGGAGTCGACACCGACTTCACCGAATTCGTTTTCCAGCAACATGACTTTTTCGAATTTCTTTTCGTTTAACAGCTTCTGAATGAAGGTCGTTTTTCCCGCACCCAGGAAGCCGGAGATAATATATACATTAATCATAGGTTTTTAACTTCCTTTCCCGATTTTCGATTCCATTGTTATTATATCAAAGTTGTCAAATGGTTTCGGGCGGGGTGCATGCACTTCGCTTGAAATCTTTTTACATCGTGTTATAGTACAGATATACAGTCTTCAGGGCAGGGTGTAATTCCCTACCGGCGGTAAAGTCCGCGAGCGCAAGCATGAACCGGTGAGATTCCGGTACCGACGGTGACAGTCCGGATGAAAGAAGATTTCATAACATTTGCCCTGGAATCTCTGCATTCCGGCTTTTTTATTTCAGGGAGGTGTAGAAGATGAAAAGCTCGAAAAAAGTTTACCGGCTTACCTTAATTGCCATACTGAGTGCGCTGGCCGCGTTATTGATGTTCCTGCAGTTGCCGCTGCCCTTTGCGCCGTCATTTATGAAACTGGACATTGCCGAACTACCGGCTCTGTTTGCGTCATTTTATCTTGGCCCGCTGTCCGGTTTTGCGGTCGTCATCCTTAAAATCATCTTAAAACTGGCACTGAAGGGGACTTCGACGGCCTTTGTCGGAGAGATCATGAACGTGATCTGCGGATGTGTCTATACCGGTATTGCCGGCTATCTCTATCAGAAGAACCATACCCGCAAGGGAGCGCTGCTTGGCTTATGCCTTTCCACACTTTGTGTTAGCCTGGTGGCTGCCGTGCTGAACGCTGTCATGATTTTCCCGATGTATGCGAAAATGTACGGGATGCCGATGGATGCGATTATCGGTATGGTCAGCAAGGTCAATTCGCTGGTAAGTGACTACCGCACGGCCATGATCTTTGCGGTCTTCCCGTTCAACCTCGTGAAATTTGCGGTGACTTCGCTCTTTACCTATCTGATGTACAAGCGGACGGGAAATGCACTGCGTGAGCTGGTCCACTAGGGTAAGGTATATCTGCATGAAAATATGATATGATATACGTACCAGAGGTAAAGAAGAAATGTTTCAAAATATCAAAGAAGTAATGAAATTCATCCAGGATGAAAAAGTTGAGTACGTTGATTTTAAACTGATCGACATCAAAGGCGGTTTCAAGCATCTTTGCATTCCGGCAGAGCGCCTGAATGAAAAGACGATGGTGGATGGAATCGGTTTTGACGGATCCAACTACGGCTACGCGGCAGTGGAGAACAGCGATATGGTTTTCGTACCGGACGTATCCACGGCAGTTATCGATCCGTTTGTGGCACGCAAGACGCTGACGATGTTCGGCGATGTACGCGTGATCACCCATCCGGAAAACAAAGACTATGATGAATATCCGCGCAATGTCACCAAACATGCGCTGACATATATGAAAGAACTCGGGATTGCCGATGAGATGATTATCGGACCGGAATATGAATTCACGGTACTCAATAACGTCGCCTATCAGGTAAGCCCGAACGAAATGAATTATTCGCTGAGCAGTGCGGAATCCGTCTGGAGCAGCAACAATTTTGATTCGCACGGCTATCATATCGGCGCCAGGGACGGCTATCACGCTGATCTTCCGCTGGACAGCACGTACGATCTTCGAAATGATATCTGCTCCTACATGAAGGATTTCGGCATCGACGTCAAATACCATCACCATGAAGTCGGCGGCAGCGGACAGCTGGAAGTGGAAGTCGAACTGAATGACATGGACAAGCTGGCAGACGATACGATGCTGGCAAAATACATCATCCGCAACACGGCACTCCAGCACAACATGACGGCAACGCTGATGCCGAAGCCAATCTACAAGGAAGCCGGCAACGGCATGCATGTCCACATGTTGTTAAAGAAGGACGGCAAGAACGTCTTCTATGCGGATAACACGTACGGTCAGCTTTCCGAAACGGCGATGTATTTCATCGGCGGTTTACTGACGCATATCAAATCGCTGTGCGCTTTCACAAACCCGTCCACCAACTCCTATAAGAGACTTGTCCCGGGCTTTGAAGCTCCGGTTACGGTCGGCTATGCCATGGCGAACCGTTCCGCGGTCATCCGTATCCCGGCATATGTCAAGACGGAAGACAAGAAGCGTTTTGAACTGCGCAATCCGGATGCGACTTGCAACCCGTACTTCGCCTATAGCGCCATTCTGATGGCAGGTCTGGACGGTGTTGTGAATAAAATCGATCCGAACAAGCAGAACTGGGGACCGTTTGACTTCAACCTGTATGATCTGAGCGATGAGGAAAAGGCAAAACTTGACCATCTGCCAACCACACTCGAAGAGAGTCTGAAAGCGCTGGAAGAGGATCATGAATACCTGACAAAGGGCAACGTCTTCCCAGAAAACCTGATCCAGACTTGGCTCAAAGTGATCCGCGAAGAAGCAAAAGAGCTCTCCCAGATTCCGACACCGGCGGAATTTGCCAAGTACTACAGCCGCTAGGACAGACTTTGATAAAAATATAATTGTCTAAATAAATTATATAAAAACGTTTCGATATTTAAATTTTAGACCGATGCTTTGTGCACCGGTCTTTTATGATGGAATCAGAAAAGAGATGAACTACAATGTTGGATTGGAAACGGAAACTGTCTGCCCTGTTCATACAAATGAAAGGAGAATTGATAAAAACGAAAATGCCGGCAAAAGAGGAGAATCTGTTATTGCCGGAAGAAAACGGATGCGGTGAAATCATACTGCATCTTACGGGCGACAGGGAAACCATCCAGGGAAAGGAGGTCGTTTTTCTCGGAGAAAGAAGAGGAGTATATGAAACACGGATCGTGGAAATGAATCAGAGCGGAATTGTACACATCTATCTGCCGCTCTCATTCCACTGGGTATACCGTATCGGAAATGTAATGGGATTGATTCTGTTTGATCAGAACAACCGTTTCGAAAAAAAGGCAGAAGTCAGTGAAAGGAGGAAAACGGACGACAGGCTTACATCATAAATCGTCTGAAAGTCATAAAAATCATAGAAAAGAAAGCAGGGAGGATGCCGTAACGGAACATCCTCTTTTTGCGTCTGGAGCAGTGCGAAAAGGGCGGGGAAATATGAAATTCAAAAAAGCCGAGGCTAACCTGTTGATTTTTAAAAAAGCTCTGTCTACAATTAAAGTAGATTAGTTGGAAATGCAACTAAGTCGGACGCCTATGAACAACAATCAGAACAATTTTTTAATGAACATTTCCATTCTTTACCGGTATGTCCAGAAGTATTTCGACCGCAATCTGGCACAGTATGACATCGGAAGCGGCCAGATGAACTTTTTGTTACTGATCAACGAACATGAGGGTGTCACCATGCAGCAGCTTGCGGCACTGGCGGATATCGATAAGGGTACGACGACCAAAGCCATTCAGAAACTGATGGAGGAGGGCTACATCGAAACACAGAGCGATGAGCAGGACAAGCGCGTCAAGCACCTTTACACCACAGCCAAAACCGCAGCGATCATCAACGACATCTACCGTTTGCGCAAGGAGTGCTGCAATCAGTTACTGAACACTCCGGATTCTTCCCAGATGGAGGAATGGATGCAGACAGTCACCAACAATGCCCGCAGTATTGTACCGGATGAGAGTTACAACGGGGTGAAGATTGGGGGACTGCAGAAGCTGACGCTTCTGGACTATCCGAATCAGCTGGCCTGTACCATATTTACGGCCGGCTGCAATCTCAAATGCCCGTTCTGTCACAACCGGGATCTGGTCTTTCTGCCGGAGAACTTTGAATTCTACTCTCCGGAGAGCATTATCGACTATCTGAAAAAACGGCAGAATGTCCTAGACGCAGTGTGTATAACCGGAGGGGAGCCGCTGGTCCAGCCAGGACTCATTGATTTCATCAGTGAGATCAAAGATTTAGGATACAAGATAAAGCTGGATACCAACGGCTTCTACCCGGACAGGCTCAAGGAAGTCGTCGAAACCGGTATGGTGGACTATGTGGCCATGGATATCAAGAATACCATGGACAAATATCCCCAGACGGTGGGACTGCCTGCGGGAGCTTTCCAGAAAAAAGAAGTCATGAAGTCCATCCGCTACCTTCTGAGCGGAGTGGTCGATTACGAATTCCGTACCACGGTGGTAAGGCAGCTGCATACTCCGGAGGATCTTGTGGAGATTGCCAAGAGTATCCGCAATGCACCGCACTACTATCTGCAGCAGTTTAACGACAGCGGCAGATGCATCGAGGAAGGCTTCAGTGCCTACAGCCTTGAGGAAATGGAAGAAATTGAGCAGAAGGTAAAAAAATACTGCCCGAATGCGGAATTACGCGGGGTGAAATAGGAGGAGAATTATGTATCAGGTCGTAAAGAGAGACGGGAAGATCGTCGAATTTGATATCAAGAAGATTTCCGCGGCTTTGACGAAGGCGTTTGAAGCCAGTAAGCGGGAATTTCATCCAAGCGTCATTGACCTGCTTGCCTTAAAGGTCACATCCAACTTTGAACCGAAAGTCAAGGACGGAAAGATCGGCGTGGAAGACATTCAGGACTCGGCTGAAGAGATCCTGATCCAGGCAGGCTACAATGATGTTGCCAAGAACTATATCCTGTACCGGAAACAGAGAGAAAAAATCCGTAACATGAATGCCACCATGCTCGACTACAAGGAGCTGGTCAACAGTTACGTGCAGGCGCTGGACTGGCGTGTCAAGGAAAACTCCACGGTTACCTATTCCGTCGGCGGTCTGATCCTTAACAACAGCGGTGCCATCACGGCCAACTACTGGCTGAGCGAAGTCTATGACTCCGAAGTCGGAAACGCTCACCGCAACGGCGACATCCATATTCATGACTTAAGCATGTTAACGGGATACTGTGCGGGCTGGTCCTTAAAGCAGCTGATCCAGGAAGGCCTGGGCGGTGTTCCGGGCAAGATCACTTCCGCTCCGGCAAGCCACCTTTCCACGTTATGTAACCAGATGGACAACTTCCTGGGCATCATGCAGAACGAGTGGGCCGGTGCGCAGGCATTCTCTTCCTTCGATACGTATCTCGCTCCGTTTGTCCGTGTGGACAATCTGAGCTACAAGGAAGTCAAACAGTGCATCCAGAGCTTCGTTTGCGGTGTGAATACGCCGTCCCGCTGGGGCACGCAGGCCCCGTTCTCCAATATCACTCTGGACTGGACAGTCCCGAATGATCTGGCTGAGCTGAACTGCATCGTCGGCGGAAAAGAACTGGACTTCAAATATAAAGACTGCAAGAAGGAAATGGATATGATCAATAAAGCCTTCATCGAGATCATGATCGAAGGCGATGCCAACGGCAGAGGATTCCAGTATCCGATTCCGACATATTCCATTACCAGCGACTTTGACTGGAGTGAAACGGAAAACAACAAGCTCTTATTTGAAATGACGGCCAAATACGGAACTCCGTATTTCTCCAACTATGTCAACTCTGACATGGAACCGAGCGATGTCCGTTCCATGTGCTGCAGACTGCGTCTGGATCTGCGCGAACTCCGCAAGAAATCCGGCGGCTTCTTCGGCAGCGGTGAATCCACGGGATCCGTCGGTGTCGTCACCATCAACCTGCCGCGAATCGCATACCTTGCGAAAGACAAGGAAGATTTCTACCGCCGTCTGGAAGATCTGATGGACATCTCCGCCCGCAGCTTAAAGACAAAACGTGATGTCATCACCCGTTTAATGGAAGGCGGACTCTATCCGTATACGAAACGTTATCTCGGAACTTTCGCGAACCACTTCAGCACGATCGGCTTGGTCGGCATGAATGAAGTCGGTCTGAATGCCAACTGGTTACAGAAGGATCTGACGCACAAGGAAACCCAGGAATTTGCGAAGGAAGTTCTGAACTTCATGCGCAACAAGCTCTCCGACTATCAGGAAAAATACGGCGACCTCTACAATCTGGAAGCCACTCCGGCGGAAAGCACATCCTATCGTCTGGCGAAGATCGACAAGGCGAAATATCCGGATATCCATACAGCCAACGACGGCGGAACTCCGTACTATACCAACAGTTCCCACCTGCCGGTAGATTTTACCGCAGATATTTTTGAGGCACTGGATATTCAGGATGAGTTACAGACTCTTTACACCTCCGGAACCGTATTCCATGCGTTCCTTGGTGAAAAGCTTCCTGACTGGCAGGCAGCAGCTAAGCTGGTTCGCACCATTGCAGAAAACTACAAGTTGCCATATTATACCTTGTCTCCGGTTTATTCCATTTGTAAGACCCACGGCTATATCAACGGCGAGACTTATACC
>JAZQFH010000001.1:0-23215 GCA_045539425.1 Erysipelotrichaceae bacterium | reverse complement strand
AGTGGTAATCTCAGCTGAATTGCGCTACTATAATCTTGCCTATTAGTAGTAGTGTAATTCATGATTACATTATACAGTAAAACCCGGTCTTCACCGGGTTTTATTGTTCTATGGGCTTTCTTATTTCGTTACAGCCCCTTTGACTTTTACTCTTCCTTTTCTTTCTCTGTTTTCTGAATCAGCTGCTGCTGATACATCATGGCCAGATCCAGATGCTTGTCACTCTCTTCTTCGTTGCCGTCATTCTCATACATTTTGGCAACCAGGGCTTCCAGCTGTCCCTTTGCTTCGAGCGGGGCATCTTCAATTTCTTCGAGTGTCTCTTTCAGATACTTCTTTCCCTTGACGATATAGGTGTTGAAGAGACGGTCGATATCGCGCTTCTGAACTTCATCCGTCAGGGTTTCCATTAACCGGTCATAGTATTTCCGGGTATTTCCATTTTCCTCTAAGGAAAGGTAGTAGAAGAATCCTTTGGTGTTAACCGCTTCTTTCTGCGCGGCATTCAGATATTTGGTCTCAAAGGATTTGAATAATTCGTCGGTTTTCTTTTTGTTGCTCTGGGCAATATAGGCATTCAGCTTCAGATAATCCCGGTTGAACGGCGGAAGCAGATACTGAACGATCTTTTTGTTCAACGTGTCAAAGAAGCCGTTGAAGTCGGAAGAGAGAAGCTGATTCATCAGCTGTTTGGAATAGTAATTGGTCAAAACGCGGCGCAGGACTTCGGTAAGGAAGATGATTGCGACGGTGATGATAGCGATAATAATCCATTTTTTATCCATATATGGTACCTCAATAAGTAATATGTCCATTTCATTATAATATGAAATGAAGGTCAGGAGTAGAAAAAAGCCATCGGCTTTGGATGGCGGGAAATGGATCCTGTAAAAACCGGTGATAGGCAGGTAGTTTTTTCACCTCAGGAGGTGATGATCCACAATTAAAAAATAACATAGAAAAAGTATGAATGAAATGAATGAGAGTGGATTTTTGATTCAATATTGTGACCCACCCGTCAGCGTGGTATAATTTTTACAGGTGAAGTTTATGAAAAAAATGAATGTGGTAGTCATCGGCGGAGGACATGGTCAGTCGGTGATCCTGCGCGGACTGAAACAGCTGAAAGACGTGCATCTTTCCACCATCGTCACCGTTGCGGATGACGGCGGCAGTACCGGCAGGCTGAGAAAATACATGCATATTCCGGCTGTCGGAGATATCCGGAACGTTATGATTGCCTTAAGCGAGGAAGAGACGCTTCTGACGACACTGATGGATTACCGCTTTAATTCGGAAAACAACGAAGATATCGGCGGGCATAATCTGGGAAATCTGATGTTGACGGCACTGGTGCAGAAAAGCGGCGATATCATGACCGCGATCCATCAGCTGGGCAAGGTATTAAGGGTAAAAGGGGATGTCATTCCCTCAACGACCCAGATCGTGACACTTTGCGCCCGGATGGATGACGATACGATCGTCAGCGGTGAAAGCAATATCCCGAAGTACTTCAACAATATCGAGGAGATTTTTTATCAGGAGAAAGTGACGGCGACCAAAAGCGCCATCAAAGCCATCCGGAAGGCGGATATCATCATCTTCGGGATCGGCTCCCTGTATACTTCCATCATTCCGAACCTCATCATTCCGCAATTACGGGATGCCATCAATGCGTCAAGTGCCCGGAAAATCTATCTCTGCAATGCGATGACGCAGCACGGGGAGACAGACGGATACTCCCTGGAAGACCACGTGAAAGCCATTGAAAAACATCTTCAGGGACAGCTGGATACAGTGGTGAGGGCAAAGGATGCCATGCCGCACGATGCCTTAATGCGCTATGAGAGCGAATATGCCTACCCGGTTTTCATGAAACAGAAGACACACCGTTACAGAATCGTAAATGCCAGCCTGCTCAGCTTTGAGAACGGACTCATACGGCATGATCCGGATAAAATACGCCGGGTCATTGAGCGGCTGATAGGAGAAGAAACATGTCATTCACAACCGATGTAAAGGCGGAGATCGGGCAGAACATCCTGAAGCCGTGCTGCCAGAAAGCGCAGCTGGCGGCTCTGATTCAGCTCTGCAGCTCGCTGGGGCTGAACTCGCAGGGGCTCTATCTGACGATCCGCACGGAGAATGCGACGACTGTCAAGCGGATCTGGACGCTCTTAAAGGAAAGCTACGCTCCGAGGATGGAACTCTCCATTCTCAAGAAAATGAATCTGAAAAAGAATAATATCTACGTGATCCAGGTTCGCTCCAACGTGCGCGAGATCCTGGATGATCTGACGCTTCTGAATGAAGGAACACTGCGGGAACATCCGCTCAAAAGCATCGTGAGGAAAGACTGTTGCGCCAGAGCCTATCTGGCGGGAGCATTCATGGCCAGCGGCTCGGTGAATTCCCCGGCCATCACCAGCTATCACCTGGAGATTGCCACACTGCGTAACACGCATGCGGATTATATCCAGCAGCTCATGTTACGCTTCAATCTGCCGGCGAAGCAGATCCAGCGGAGAAACCAGTATGTGGTCTATCTGAAGGCATCCGAAAAAATCTCAGACTTTCTGAGGCTGATTGGGGCATATGAGTCTCTGATGAACTTCGAGGATGTCCGCATTCAGCGGGACTATATCAATTCACTGACGCGACTTGACAACTGCGAGCTGGCCAATGAGGTCAAAACACTGGAAGCCGGAAAGAAACAGCTGGAAAGCATCCGGATCCTCGAAGAAAACAACCGCGTCGAACATCTCGACTACAAACTGCAGGAAGTCGTCCGGCTCCGCAAGGAAAACCCGGAGGCAAGTCTGTTGGAGCTTTGTTCCCTCTATGAAACCAATACCGGAACTCCCATCAGCAAGTCCGGTATGAAACACCGTCTCGCCAAGCTGAACGAGATGGCGGAAAAACTGCAGCAGCTTAACGCATAAAGGAGAAGCCTATGTATATTCTGTTACTGATCTTACTGGTACTGATTGCGGGGATGATCATCAAAATCGCCTGGCCTCTGATCCTGGCGGTGGTTGCCATCCTCTTCGTCTGCTTCCTTTTAAGCATTCTGAAACAGCGTCAGGACGAGCGCAAAAAGCAGGAAAACATCATCAGGGATTCCTATACGGAACGGGAGGAATAGCGCATGATTCGCAAGGCAGATACGCAGGATTACAATGCGCTTCACACCCTTTACTCCAATTCCTTTCCGCAGGATTACGTGAACTATTTCTTTGAGAAGGAATACGATCCGTTCGATACGTATCTGGTGGAGGATAACGGGGAGATTGCCGCAACGATCTATGCGAAAAAAGTCGACATCATGCTGAAGGGATATCCGGTCCGTGCCGTCTTTCTGAAGAATCCCTACCGCAATGCCCTGATGCGTGAGGAAGCGAATCAGCGCATCATGATGCAGGAGATTCTGGAAGAGATTTCCTATAACAACCTGCTGGTTTTTGTGCGGCCGGAAGGAAACGAGATCTATAAGAAAATGGGCTTTGAGCCGCTGTACATCCAGAGGCAGTATACGATCTCCCGTGCTCAGGTACCGGTCTACCCGACCAGCATGATCTATGACACCTACGAGGATATCGATCTGTTGCATGTCTATGAGCAGTATGCCTCCCATTTTGAAGGGTACGGAATCCGTGATCTGAAATACTATCAGAGCAAGCGCATCTACAACGACGCCATGAATTACCGTACGCTGGCATACTATTCCGCGGAGCACAAGTGCGAAGGATATGTCGTTTACGATTTATCCGATGATCCGATCCGCATCGAGGAGATCGTCTATGTGAACTCGGTGGCCTTTTTAAAACTGATCAGCTATCTATTGAACCTGAAGGGTTCCATTGAGTTTGCGGTGAGTCCTCTGGAGAAGATCTCCCGCATGATCCCGACCGCCGTAGGGAAGCTGAAGACGGATATCTGGGCAAAGATCATGGATTATTCCCTCTTAAACCGTCTGTTACAGAGCGGATACACGACAGTGAATGATCTTGCGGAAGGAAGCGCCAAACCGCTCTTCTATCATGACTAAGCGGGAATTGCGGCGTGAGTTGCGCAGCGAACAGAAAGCGCTGAGCGAAGAATACGTAAAGAGTGCTTCCCAAAGGATGGAAGAGGCATTTCTGGATAGTCCGCTTTATCAGAATGCCCGAAGCATCTTTCTCTATCTGAATACAAAGCAGGAACCATCGACCCGGAGGATCCTGAAAGAGGCACTTAAAGCCGGCAAAACCGTTGCCGTACCGAAGTGTTTGGAAAACGGGGAAATGGCAGCCGTCCGCTATAAAGAAGAAGATCCTCTGATTACGACATCGATGGGGATCGAAGAACCGTTGAGAGCGGAAGATACCCTTTTGAAAGAGGGGATCGATCTGATCATCGTCCCCTGTCTCAGTGCCAATCAAAAAGGCGAGAGGCTCGGGCACGGCGGCGGATACTACGACCGCTTTCTGCATCATTTCCGGGGAAATACCGTCTGCTTCTGCTTTGAAAAGATGGTATGCTCCAAGTTGGAAACCGAGGTGCACGATGAGCCCGTCGGCTATCTCTGCACGGAAGCAGGAATACGGAAATGTGAGAAGTAAAACATGCCAAACGCATGTTTTTTCGTGGACGCTTTTATTCACATCATAGAGGTGAAATGGTATAATTATCGTGTAAAAACAGGAGGACTTTTTAAAATGTCTAAAAAAATCGTTACCGATTTAAATGTTGAAGGTAAGAAGGTCATCGTACGTGTTGACTTCAACGTTCCTCACAAGGGAGATGTCATTACGGATGACAACCGTATCGTTGCCGCATTACCGACAATCAACTACTTAATTGAACATAAGGCAAAAGTAGTGTTACTCTCTCACTTAGGAAAAGTGGACCACAAGGATCCGGAAAAGACGGAAGCGGACAAGAAGAAAAACGACATGTCCATCGTCGCCAAGAAATTACAGGAATACCTGCCGAATTCCAAGGTCACTTTCGTAAATGCGACCAGAGGCGAAGAACTTGAAAACGCCATTGCGAACTGCAAGGAAGGCGATGTCGTCTTAATGCAGAACACCCGTTATGAAAAGGGCGAAAGCAAGAACGATGAAGCATTAGGCAAATACTGGGCATCCTTAGGTGACTTATATGTCTCCGATGCATTCGGATCCGTCCACAGAGCACATGCTTCCACAGTCGGTATCCCGACATACTTACCAAGCGCAGTCGGTTTCTTAATTGAAAAAGAACTGAAATTCTTAGGCGATGCTGTTGAAAATCCGGTCAGACCATTCGTCGGAATCTTAGGCGGTGCCAAAGTTGCGGACAAATTAAAAGTCATCAACAACTTACTCGAAAAATGCGACACGCTGATCATCGGCGGCGGTATGGCTTACACATTCATGAAGGCTCAGGGCAAGGAAGTCGGTCAGTCTTTAGTGGATCTCGAAAAAGTCGACTACTGCAAGGAAATGCTGGACAAAGCGGAAAAACTCGGCAAGAAATTATTACTGCCGGTGGATACTGCAGTCTGCGCAAACTTCCCGGATCCGATCGATGCACCGGTGGAAGTTGAATATGTCACGGATATTCCAGCAGACAAACAGGGCCTCGATATCGGTCCGAAGACTGCTGAATTATTCGCGGAAGAAGTCAGAAATGCCAAGACAGTTGTCTGGAACGGCCCGATGGGCGTCTTTGAAAACCCGACACTGGCAGCCGGAACAAACGCTGTTGCGAAAGCATTAGCGGAAACGGAAGGCACTACAATCATCGGCGGCGGCGACTCCGCAGCAGCGATCAAACAGCTGGGCTACGCTGACAAGGTCAGCCATGTCTCCACTGGCGGCGGCGCTTCCCTGGAATTCTTAGAAGGTAACGGTTTACCGGGCGTAGACGTAATCGAGGATAAATAATCATGAGAAAACCTATTATCGTTGGTAACTGGAAAATGAACAAGACCATTGCGGAAGCAGTGGACTTCATTACAGCCATTGAACCGGTTTTACATGACAATGCCGATTTCGGTGTTGCGACAAGCTTTCTGGCATTAAACGAAAGTATTAAACATGCCAACAAACTGATCGTTGCGGCAGAAAACTGCCACTTCGCGGAAAGCGGCGCCTATACGGGTGAAGTCAGCATTCCGATGTTAAAGGAAATCGGTCTGAAATGGTGTATCGTCGGTCACAGCGAACGCAGACAGATGTTCGGCGACACAGACGAAACAGTCAATAAGAAAGTCAAAGCCTTAATCGCAAACGGTATCACACCGATCATGTGCTGCGGTGAAAGCCTTGAAACATTCGAAGCCGGCAAGACGGAAGAATGGGTCAGAGGCCAGATCAAAGCCGGTTTAGACGGCCTGGATGCAGAACAGGTTGCCAATATGGTCATCGCTTATGAACCGATCTGGGCGATCGGCACAGGCAAGAGCGCAACCAAGGAAATCGCGGAAGACACTTGCAAGATCGTCCGTGACGAAGTCTGCAGAAACTTCGGTAAAGACGCAGCTGACAGAGTACGTATTCAGTACGGCGGAAGCGTCAAACCGGAAAACATTGCGGACTACATGGCAATGGAAGACATCGACGGTGCATTAATCGGCGGTGCCAGCTTAAAGGTCGATTCCTTCACGGCAATCATCAACGCAGTGAAATAAGAAAAACCAAAGAAAGCTTAGACAGGGAGCTGAGAAATCAGCTCCCTGTTTTCTTTTTCCCTTAAGCTCTTAAAAAGAAGTCAAACATCGCATATAATGGAGGTGGTGATACGATGAAAGCAGAATTATTAGCTCCAAGCGGAAACTTTGACTGCGTCAGAGCAGCCGTTCAGAACGGTGCCGATGCGGTTTATCTCGGCGGAAGGCAGTTCAATGCCCGGGCTTATGCCAACAACTTCGACGAGAAGGAACTGAATGAAGTATGTGACTACTGTCATAAATACGAAGTCAAAGTGTACGTCACGGTAAATACGTTATATAAACATGAGGAGTTTGAAGAGCTTCTTCCTTTTATCGACTCGTTATATGCCATGGGAGTGGACGGGCTGATCATGCAGGATCTGGGCGCGATCTCCCTCGTCCGGAAGCACTGGCCGGATTTCCATGTCCATATCTCCACGCAGTTAACGACCAACTCATTGAATGACGTGAAGGAGTTTGAAGAGCTTGGTGCAACCACGGTGGTATTAAGCCGGGAACTCTCTCTCTTAGATATTGCCCATATCACAGAGAATACCCCGCTGCGCATTGAGACCTTTATTCACGGAGCGCTCTGCGTTTCCTATTCCGGGCAGTGCTACATGAGCTCCGTTCTGGGCAGCCGCTCGGGAAACCGCGGGAAATGTGCCCAGAACTGCCGGATGAACTATGAGCTCTATAGGGGAAAAGAGAAAATCACGGAAGGACACCTCTTATCCACCAAGGATATCTGTACGCTGGAATACCTGCCGGAACTCTTGGATACCGGAGTGGCATCCTTAAAGATCGAAGGGCGCATGAAGTCACCGGAATATGTGGCCGGGGTCAGCAGGATCTACCGGAAATATATTGATCTTTACTATGCCGACCGGGAACACTACCGGGTGGATCCGGAGGATATCAAAACACTGCAGAAACTCTTTAACCGCGGATATTTCTCCACGGGTTACTTAAAAACGCATTCCGGAAGCGACATGATGTGCACCATACATCCGCGCAACTGGGGTGTGGAAGTCGGTGAAGTCGTAAAGTACGACTTCCGCAATAAGATCGTCTCCATCCGCTTCTTTGAAGATCTGAACAACGGGGACGGCATTGAAATCTGGACGTCCAATGAGGAAGGCATCGGCTGTTATATCAATAAGGAAAGCCGGAAAGATCAGATCACTTCCTTTAAGCTGGACGGACCGATTCATAAGGGACAGAAAGTCTTTCTGACGTATGATAAAAAGCTCAGTGAGTTCTTATCGAAAACACTGGAACCGAAGCGCAAAAACGGAATCAGTGGAAGCGTTGTCCTAAAGGAAAACGAACCGATGCAGCTGTCTTTAGAGTGCGACGGCGTAAGTGTCAGCGTAACGGGAGATAGCCCGCAGGCGGCACTCAATCAGCCGCTCACTGAGGCAGGCGTCAGAGAACAGCTGAGTAAAACCGGGGATACCATCTTCCGCATGGATGATATCAAGGTAAAGATGGAAGGAAATCTCTTTGTAAATAAGGCAGCCTTAAATGCGTTGCGTAAGAAGGGCTGCGAGGCACTGGAAGAGAAAATGATTTCCTCCTATAAAAGAGAAAAGAAATATCCGGTACTGGAGCAGGTTGCCAAAAAAGATGCGAAAGAGAAAACATATCACGCGGAAGTGAAGAATATGGCACAGTTTACATCTGTGCTGGAATATCCGGAAGTGGAAGTCATCTATTTTGAAATGAATGAGATCTTAAGGAATCATCTGGAAGAAGCCGTTGCACTGGCCCATGAGGGCGGAAAAAGACTGGTTGTGAAACTGCCGCGGATCTACCGGCAGTATGTCATGGATAAAACGCAGAAGGAACTGGATTGTTACCGTAAGGCGGGCTGCGACGGATTCCTCATCAGTTCACTCGGACACTATCATGACGTCAAGAATGATGAAGTCTACGTGGACTATACGGCAAATATCATCAACAGCTATTCCCTCTCCTTCTGGCAGAAAAAAGGAGTCAGAAGCGTTGCGGTATCCATGGAGAACAGCTATGAGGAACTCTCCAGGCTGGCGGATGTCTCGAACGCGGAGATTCCGATCTACGGGAAGCTGCCGCTGATGGTAACGCATCAGTGCCCGATCGGCAACTATGTGGGCAAAAAGACCAATCATCAGTACTGCAGGGAAAAAGGGAATACGAAAAACTATTATCTGAAAGGGGCACTCGGGGACTTCCCGATCGTTACGGACTGCGACAACTGCATCGCGACGATTTATCATAAGGAGCCGATGGCTGTTCCGGATACGGAACGTCTCAAAGCCGCGGCGCTGCGTCTCACGTTTCTGGATGAGAGCGCACGGGAAGTGAAGGAAGTACTGGACTTTTACCTCAGAGGAAAAGGGGAGATTTCCGGCATCCGGAATCTTTATGAAAGAGGCATTCAGTAGGAATGTCCGTGCTACAATAGAGAGGAACACTAGAGGAGATTAGATCATGTTAATGAATATGAAAGAGCTCTTGGCTGTTGCGAAAGAGCACAATTTTGCCATCCCGGCATTCAACATCAGTAACTATGCCATGTTTGAGGCAGTGATGAATGCTTCCGAAAAAGAAAATGCACCGGTGATCATCGAGATCCATCCGCATGAACTGGCATTCACGGGGGATGACATTACGGCAGCGATCCGTAAACGTTTACTGGAAACCAAGATTCCCTGCGTGCTGCACCTGGACCACGGTGCATCTCTGGAAGATGTCATGCGGGCCATTCAGGACGGGTTCACTTCCGTCATGATCGACGGCTCTTCCTTACCGTTTGAAGAAAACGTCGCCCTCTGTCAGAAGATCTGTGAAGTGGCACATGCGGTCAACGTTTCCGTGGAAGGCGAACTGGGCACGATCGGTGTCACAACATCGCGTGAAGCCTATGATGCGCAGACGATCATCTATACCAAACCATCCGATGCGAAGGAATTCATCGCCCGTACCGGTGTGGACTCCTTAGCCATTGCCATCGGAACATCCCACGGACTCTATCCGAAAGGCGTGACGCCGAAATTGAGAATCGACATCTTAAAGGAAATCAAGGCAGTCGTGGACAAACCGCTGGTACTCCACGGTGGCAGCAATAATCCGGACAGCGAGATTGCCGAAGCGGTGAAGAACGGTGTCAATAAGATCAATATCTCTTCTGACATCAAGGTCGCTTTCTACAATAAGATGCGGGAAGTGTTAAAGAACGAAAACCTCCGCGAACCGAACAAGATCGAGCCGGAATGCATGAAGGCACTTGAAGAAGTCGCTGTTCAGAAGATCCGCCTCTTTGAAGCGAATCAGAAGGCTGATTTATACTAAGACGAAGATACAGCCGGGAATCCCCGGCTTTTTCCTTATGGGGAATTGATAGAAAGAGAGAAAACAGTATGAGAAAACAACTGCTGTTATTACTACTGGTTTGCGCCGTGCTCTTCTCGGCGCTGAGCGGCTGCTCTTCCAAAAAAGAGGAAGATGTAACGCCGGATGAAAAAGAAGAGGAACCCGTACCGGACAAAGAGGAAAAAGATCCGGATGAGAAAGAAGAAGAAACACCGCAGGAAGACACACAGGACATGATCCGGGAAAAAGTGGAACAGATGAGTGTTGAGGAGAAGCTGGCGCAGATGATGATCGTCGCTTTGCGCTCGGACGCTCAGAATACCTTTCTGGCAACGGAAATTAACGAAGAATACCATGAACTGCTAAAGAAATACGGCTTTGGCGGTGTGATCCTCTTTGGCGGAAATATGGAAAATCTCGAGCAGACTGTAACGCTGATCTACGATGCGCAAAGTGCAGCCAAAGAATCCGGGGCTGAGATCCCGATGTTTATCTGTGTCGATCAGGAAGGCGGCATGGTAAACCGGGTTTCCTACGGTTTGACCGGCTGCGGTAATATGGCACTAGCCGCAACGGGAGAGGCTGCCTTAACGGAAGAGATGGCCAAGATGCTCGGGGATGAGATTTTTGCCTTAGGTTTTAACCTGGACTTTGCGCCGGTCTCAGATGTGAACTCCAATCCGGCGAACCCGATCATCGGGGTACGCTCCTTCTCGGATGATCCAAATGTGGTAGCCAAGCACGTCACGGCGTTTATCCGCGGACTGAAAAAAGCCAGTATCTCAGGTGCCCTGAAGCATTTCCCGGGACACGGCAATGTCGGAGAAGACAGCCATACCCATTTACCGCTATCCGAATATACACTCGAAGAGCTGAGGACATGTGAGCTGATTCCGTTTAAAAAAGGAATTATGGCGGGAGCGGATATGATCATGACGGCTCATATCCAATTTCCGAAAATTGAAACGGAAACTTACATCTCCCAAAAGGACGGCAGGGAAGTGACGCTTCCGGCCACTCTATCTCATACCGTTATTACGGATCTGTTACGTAAGGAAATGGGTTATGACGGGGTTGTTATTACGGATGCCATGGACATGGATGCCATCGCCTCCCATTTTGATCCGATCGATGCGGCAACACTGGCAATCAACAGCGGCGTGGACATTCTGCTCTGCCCGGTGAATCTTTATAAAGGAGGTTCCGTCAATACTTTCCCGATTATGGAAGAATACTTGGAACAGCTGGTCTTACGGGTCAATAACGGAGAAATTAAGGAAGAAGAGCTGGATGATTCCGTGTACCGCATCTTAAAGCTGAAAGAGGAGAATGGAATCCTGGATGCCAAAGAAACATCATTGAGTGAGAGCATTTCCTCAGCCAGGGAAGCTGTCGGAACAGCGGAAAACTACAGGCGGCAATGGGAAATCACCTTAAAAGCCATGACGCTTCTGAAAAACGACAACGGAGCCTTACCGCTGGATCCAACTCAGAGCACACTGATTCTGGTACCGAGTGACTACCGCAAACCGGCAGTAGACTATGCCTTAAGCCGCTTGGAGAAGGAAGGAATCAATCCATCCAATACTGTGATTCTGCCGCATGGTGGAACCGGGGCGGATAAAGCCGCAATCAACAAAGCAGCGAACAGTGCAGAGCAGATCGTTCTCTTATCGCAGTCTTCCGTAAGGAGTGAAGTATTGACCGAAGTGCTCAGCACAGCAAAAGATGCGGGCAAGAAGACTGTTCTGATCAGTCTGAATCTGCCGTATGATGCATCTCTTTACAATGATGCGGACGCGATCCTCTGTGCCTATCAGCCGTATGGAAATGCATATGATGAAGAAGGAAACGGTCCGTTCAATCTGAATGTGGCGGTTGCGGTATATACCGCATATCAGAGCGAGGCTCCAAAAGGTACTTTACCTGTGAATGTTCCAAAGATCTCAGAAGGATCCGGGGAAGTGGAGTATCTGAAAGAGATCCTCTATGCGCGTGGCAGCGGATTAAGAAACTGGGGAAAATAGTAATGATCCGGATACTTCCGGGAATCTGCAATGAACTAGTGATGAAAAAGGCACCGGCGAAAACCGGTGCCTTTGAATTATTATTCCTTGATCTCGTGCGCCTTGATCAGAGAGGAGCGGGTCAATGACGGCCCGATGAGCTCGTAGATCAATACGCTGAATAAGACAACATTGCGGATCAGACTTCCTTCATAAGCACCCAGTGCCATCGCCGTAGCGGACATGCCGAGGGCAACACCTGCCTGCGGGAAGAGTGTGATGCCGAGGTATTTCACAACATCCTCCGGGCATCTCATGGCTTTTGAGGAAACTCTTGCGCCAAGGTATTTCCCTGCCATACGGAAGAGGACATAGACAACGCCGATCACGATAATACGCCAGTCCGTAAAGACCGAAAGGTCCAGCTCCGCTCCGCTTAAGACGAAGAAGCAGGCATAGAGCGGTGTTGTCCACTCATCGGAGTGGAAGAAGACTTCCTCCGAATACGATGACAGGTTGCAGAAGAGCGTCCCGAGCATCATTAAGACTAACAGGGAAGAGAAGCCTACCGTAACTGCACCGAAAGTGAATTTCACGGAGGAGAGGGCTAAGCCGAAGAAGACCATCGAAATGCTTAAGGCCAGCCGCTGACCCGGGTTTTCAAAGAATTCCTCCAGTTCGGCAAGGGCTGCTCCAAGTATTGATCCGAGTAAGAGTGAGGCAACGATTTCCAGAAACGGATTGACAAGCACCGTGATCACGCTGAGGTTTCCGCCGATGAGCGCTTCGGAAACACCGAAGGAAATGGCGAAGATGACTAAGCCGACCGCATCATCCAGTGCGACGATCGGTAATAACAGGGAGGTCAGAGGACCTTGTGCATGATACTGCTTAATGACCATTAATGTGGCAGCCGGTGCGGTTGCGGAAGCGATGGCGCCTAACGTCAGGCAGACCGGAAGCGGCAGGACCTCCGCACCGAAGATAAAGTGCAGGGCAATGAGTGCCAGATCCACCAGTGCGGTTGCGGCAACGGCCTGTACGATTCCGATTACGGTTGCGGCCTTGCCGGTTGCCTTGATTTTATCGAGGCGGAACTCGGCGCCGATGGAGAAGGCGATGAAGGCGAGGGCCACATCGTTGATGTTGTGAAGCACTTCCACTTTCTGCAGGGTTTCAAAACCGTCAAAACGTCCGAGGACGTAGGGGCCGACCAGAATGCCGGCCAGTAAAAAAGCCGTGACATCCGGGAATTTGAGATGGATTGCCTTAAAGAGGCGCGTCATCATCAGACCGGCAAATAATGCCACAGCGGTTGTAAATATTTCATTCATAAACTTCTTGTGTCCTTTCCGTTACAGGTTAGTCACAGTTGAAGCTATGGGTCGGATAGGGTGCAGTGATTAATCCGGAATTTCTATTATAGACTTTTTTTGAAAAAAGTCAAAACGGGAAAACGGCTCTTTCGCATCTCCCGGAAGGAATTCAAATGTAAGATTTTCCCTTGTCTTCGGATCTTTGAAGGAAAGCCGACAGGAGAGAAGGGCAATTGTCCCCTTGATGCGGCTGCCGTATTTTCCGTCACCGTAAAGCGGTGCCTTGCGCGAAGCGAACTGCACGCGGATCTGATGGGTGCGTCCGGTTTTTAGAGTCACAGAAACGAGTGCGAGACCGTCTTTATGCTCCAGAATCCGATAGGAAAGAAGTGCCTCTTTGGCATTTTTCTTCTCCCGTTTCACCGGGTAGGACTTATTGGAGCGCTTATCGTGGTACAGCCAGTCCTGCATGTCCCCTTCCTCATCTTTCAAAACGTCCGGAATGACGCAGAGGTAGCTCTTGTTTTCAAGTGTCTTGGAAATTGAGGTGGCAGCTTCAGCTGTTCTGGCGTAGACCATAATGCCGCTGACCGCCTGGTCTATCCGGTGCACCGGATAGATGTCTGAGTGACGCTCTTCTTTTAACAGAGAGACCATGCCGCCTTCTTCACTGGAAATGCCGACGGGCTTGATGCATACGGTGTATTCCGGGGTTTCTTTCAGTACGTTGATCATGACCCCATTATAACCTGAAAACGGTTACTTATGCGTTAATTCAGGTATCTTGCCGATTTTTCTTTTCAGAAAAAACAAATCTGCTATAATAACACATGTGAAATGTATCATATCCCTATTCGGGCGGTGAAGAGCCGGCTACGGGAATGAAAACAGGAGGAATTATGACAAATCAGAAAACAAGAAAACTGGTAGGCACTGCCTTCCTCGCAGCCATTATCGTCGTGCTGCAGACTGTCGCAAGCGGAATCAAGATCGGTCCGTTTACTCCGACCTTCTCCTTAATTCCGATCGTCATCGGCGCGATCCTCTACGGGGAATTCTACGGTGCCTTTTTAGGTCTCGTCTTCGGGACGGTGGTCTTCTTAAACGTCTTAAGCGGCGGAGAAGCTCTGAGCACACTCATGTTACAGACAAATCCGGTGATGACATTTCTGGTATGCATCTTAAAGGGCGCTCTGGCAGGCTTTATTCCGGGACTGGTCTATAAGGCACTGAAACATACCAATGATTTCATCGCCACGGCACTGGCAGCCGTTCTGGCACCGTTTATCAATACAGGACTCTTTACCCTGGTTCTTACGACAACGTTCATCCAGATCGCAAAAGACTTTGCGGCGGCACTGGGCTTTGAAAATGTCAGCGGCTTCGTCTTAAAAGCCATCATCGGTCTAAACTTCTTATTTGAACTTGGCGTCAACATGGTTTTAACACCGGTCGTTGCCCGCATCATCAAGGCAGTCCGGAAATAATAAAGGAGAGTGCAATATGTTATTAGCGGTTGATATGGGGAATACCAACATCGAATTCGGTCTGATTGAAGATCAGAAGATCATTCTGAGCGAGAGGGTATCCACGGATCTGAATAAAACGGAAACGGAATACGCGGTTCTCTTACACAACATCTTCGAAATCCGTCACATTGACGAGACGAAGATCGAAGGAGCCATCATCTCCAGTGTGGTACCGCCATTAACGCACTACCTGCGCGAAGCCATCAAAAAGGTTACGGGCATTGCGGCACTGATCGTTGAACCGGGAATCAAGACGGGACTGAAGGTCAAGGCGGAAGATCCGAAAGCCATCGGCGCGGATCTGATCGTAGGCTCAGCAGGTGCTCTTTCCCTTTACGGTGCTCCGTGTCTGGTTGTCGATATGGGTACGGCAACAACCGTTGTGGCTGTGGACAAGAGCGGAACCTTCTTAGGCGGTGCGGTCATTCCGGGTGTCATGTTATCCTTAAAAGCCCTCGGAACCGGCACCAGCCAGCTTCCGATGATCTCTCTGGAAGCTCCGAAGAAAGTTATCAATGCTGAAACCATCCCGGCCATGCAGAGCGGAATCGTCTTCGGTCAGGCATCCTTATTAGACGGCATGATCGAGCGGATGAAAGCGGAGCTCGGCTACGACAGTAAGGTTGTGGCGACCGGCGGACTGGCAAAAGTCATCGTTCCGTACTGCAAAAGCGACATCACGCTGGACAATGATCTCATGCTGAAGGGGCTGGAGATTATCTACCGGAAAAACAAGAAGTAATTGTATTTTAAAAAAGCGAGTGATATAATAATCTAGCACTGAAAGGAGAAACGGATATGTTAGACGTGTTATTAATGATTTCAGCAGTACTGTTGATTATCCTTTCCCTGTTACAAAGCGGTAAGTCAGATGGCATCAGCAGTGCCTTCACCGGCAGCGGCGGATTAAACCTGTTCAATAACGTTAAGGAACGCGGACCGGAAAAATTCATCGCAAATGCGACTCTGGTTGACGGAATCGTCTTCTTCGCATTGGTTATCTTAGTAAGAATCGTAGGTTAATCGCGTCATTAACCTATTTTTCGGGGGTGTAGCTCAGTTGGGAGAGCGCTAGATTCGCATTTTAGAGGTCGCGGGTTCGAATCCCGTCATCTCCACCAGATTGGTAACAGACAGGACCGTAACGGTCCTGTTTTTGTATAATAAGTACAGAGAGATAAATCGGAAGTTTGATGAGGTGATAAG
Source organism: Erysipelotrichaceae bacterium (assembly GCA_045539425.1). Classification (GTDB taxonomy): domain Bacteria; phylum Bacillota_I; class Bacilli_A; order Erysipelotrichales; family Erysipelotrichaceae; genus RUG14871. The sequence goes on along the minus strand of JAZQFH010000001.1, from coordinate 7,125 downwards.
ACATGACAGATATTACTCTGATTCCTCTTGAGCCTGAAGATCGGGAGCAGTTTATACTGGACAATCAGGAAGCATTCAATTACGGTGCTTTGGAAGAATTCGGTCCTTGCGATGATCGTAACGAAGAAGATGAACAGATCATTTCCCGCGAGACAATCGAACAGTCCATCGACAGCGGCGAAGCCTATCGCATAATGCAGGACGGCAAGCCTGTCGGCGGCGTGATCATCAAGACAGAGGGAGATCGCGGTGTTCTTGAGATCCTCTTTGTCTCTCCCAAAGTCCACAGCAAGGGCATCGGCTATGCGGCGTGGTGTGCTGTTGAACGTATGCATCCGGAGGTGAAGGTCTGGGAGACCGTAACGCCTTATTTTGAGAAGCGCAATATCCACTTCTATGTCAACCGATGCGGATTTCACATCGTGGAGTTCTACAACAGCCATCATCCCGATCCAAACGATCCCGACACAGCTGAAGAGACGAATGAACAATTCTCGGAAGGAATGTTCCGGTTTGAGAAAAAGATGAGCGGAGCAAATACATGAACGGAATTGTTCACAGAATTATAGAGTTTATCCGAGGGAAGCCGTTCCTGTCGCATATGATGAGCATGGGGGTGGAATCTGACCTTTGCGATCATAAACGGTATCATCAGTATCGTCTACCGGTCTTACTGGTATCTAACACTGTTTGCGTTTTATCTGCTTATCGGTCTGATGAGGCTATCAACCTTGAGACTGCCTAAAAGTAAAAGAAGAACAGCTGTCGATCTGCTTCGGCACAATGGGCTGGCGATGTTCGGACTCGCTGTCATTGAGTGCGGTTTGATGATCCTTACAATCGTGGAACATCGCAATCCTCTGAAAAGCAAGATGGTCGCTGTCGTCACCGCTGCTTATACCCTTGTATTTGTCGCGCTCTCAATACGAAACACAATCAAGGCACATCGGCAAAAGTCAGCCGTTATGATATCTCTTAGAAATACATCGTGTGCCAGCGCAGTTGTTTCTTTGCTCTCACTGGAGCGCTCCATGCTGGGAACATTTGGGCGGGATTCAGTGCGGTTTACATTATCGATGGAGGCATGGTCAGGTGGATTTGCCTTTTTCATCCTTATCGTAATGGGAATAGGCATGCTGATCCTTTCGCGGAAGGAAAAGCAGCATTCTGTTAAAGTTATTGATCAATCGGATCCGTAAGAGATGCTTTAATGTAAAAGAAGTTTTTTAAATAATCCCAGCAGAGGTATCATACCGGAGATTAGAAAAATTGTAGTTTGAATTTGAGCAAGACCGATTAAACAATGCATTGCAAATTCGAATTTGTCGCTGACGGATAACCCGTAACAGTATCCTTTTACATAACCATTACGATCATATGGAGAAACAGAATATGGAAATGAAAAAAACAGTAAAAAGGTATGGGAATATCTACCGGAAGATCATTGATGCAGGTAACTACAGTGATCCTGAGAGGAAACAGGAAGCCTATGAGAAAAGGCTGACAGAGATGTATGCTTCAGAAAAATATGCTGAACATAATGTTTATCCGTCAACGAATGCAGAGTATATCTACGCAATCATTACCATGTGTCTGGAACTAAAGGAATCAGGTTTATCGGACAGTGAAATCATTGATGCTGTAAACAGCGGCTTCAGCAGCCGGAGGAATTTCATTAAGTACCTGATCCGGTGCATTGATCTGCTTCCTAACAGTTATCAGATCGCGGAAAGATGGAATATCTCAGACCACGACAAACGTGTGAAGGACGGCAGCATCTCCTATGATCAGTTCGAAGTATCCGACGGAAAAATCGAGTACAGCATATCCAGGTGCGCATACGTTGAAATGTTTGAAACATACGGGATCCGATCACTGTGTAAAATCTTCTGCATGACAGATACCACAGCTTACAGCAATCTCAGAAAACACGTTGAGTTCATCAGGTATTCGGATCTGTCTGAGGGGGGACTGCTGTCGTGACATCATCATGGATAAGCGAAAGATAAAGATCTGACAAATCCTGCTGATGTCTGTCAGACAGATTTTTGAGGATTTTGAGCACCTCTATAACAGAAATAAGAGAAGGCCTGCTGCTATAGGCCGGCAGGTAACGGAATCGTCTTCTTCGCATTTCAGAAGTCATAAATTCCGTCATCTCCACCAGGGAAAAGAGCAGAGTTCAAGAGAACTCTTTTTGTTGTGTACATGTCATGTGAATCCCCATGAATCAAAAAATGCCTCCTGATATGGATTGGAACAGTTTCACCTATCCTTGGTATGTTTTTGCAGTATAATAAACAAAGACAACGAAACTATTATGATCGATCTTCTGGAGTTTTTGGGGGGATTAAATGGAAACCATTGGTTTTTTTATCAGTTATATTCATGAGTTTAACTGGTTCAGCGTCTTGCTGAGAATCATTCTGGCGGTAATTGCCGGCGGTATCATCGGAAATGAACGGGGCATGCATGGCAGTGCTGCAGGATTACGTACGCATATTTTCGTATGCATGGGCGGTGCTCTGACATCACTGTGCAGCCTGTATGTTTCGAGAGTCATGGGATTAGAAGGTGACGTGTTCAGAATACCGGCTTCGGTTGTATCAGGTATCGGGTTTCTCGGTGCCGGCACCATTCTGGTGAAAAGCGACAGTTCCATCGTTGGACTTACGACAGCTGCCGGGATGTGGGTAACCGCAATCACCGGTATCGCTCTTGGTTACGGGTTCTATACCGGCAGTATCATCACAACTCTCATCTGCGTTGTTAACGCCAGCCTGTTTACGAAAATGGAACATAATCGGCTGCGTTACATGCGGTTTTATATTGAAGTCAGCGATGTAGACATTATCCAGTCAATCGTAGACAAGCTCTATGCCATTCTCAGTGATGATGTCTACATTGATACGATTCCTGCGAAAAGCGGAATCGTCGGCAATGTCGGACTGGAAGTAACGACCTCGACGAAGAATGATTTTGACAGGCTCAAAAAGGAATTGAGCAGTTTTGAGGGAATAAACTTTATCGTTCAGTAAAATGGCGTTCTGAGGAAGAAATGGAGGTGTCATTCTTTCCAGGCGAAACACCATATCCGACAGAATAACATGGTGAAAGGCAAATTCGAATTTTAAAGAGGTATTGTATGTATCAATATATAACACTGCGGGATATGCCGGAACTGAAAGAAGCGGCAGCGGATTGGTTCCATAGGAAGTGGGGTGTTCCGAAAGAGGCGTATCTGAAATGTATGGACGCTTATCTAAGCGGAAAAACGGAACTCGGCTGGTATCTCTGCTTAGAAGATGACGGGATCGTGGGAGGTCTGGGAGTGATCGAAAACGATTTCCACAACCGGAAGGATCTCACTCCGAATATCTGTGCGGTGTACACCGAGAAAGCATACCGGAATCAGGGAATTGCGGGAGTTCTTCTGAACATGGCCGTGAACGATCTGAGTCAGAAGGGTATTACGCCGGTGTACCTGCTTACCGATCATACCGGGTTCTACGAGCGGTACGGCTGGGAGTTTTTCTGCATGGTTCAGGGGGACGGCGAACCGGAAATGTCACGCATGTATATTCATAAATAAACTCACGTTGGGTGCATTGCGGGGCAGTGATCTGAAGCGATGATACAGGGAAGTCTCTGAAAAGACTTCTCTTTTTTTGGATCATACGGTTCTTTTCGCTGTCTGTTTTCAAAAAGCGGGAAATGATTTATAGTTAAGATAGAGAAATATTTTATCATATCATCAATAGGGGAGGAACTTATGAAATCCAAAGGTAGTTTCAAGCTCGTTTTTGTCTTGGTTCTATTACTTTTGTCATGCGGATGCATGTTTATGGCGAATAACATCCAGCGTGACAGAGGTTCCGTCAAAATCTCCGACGGTGTTCTGCATACCGAAGCCGGGGATCTTACCTACAAACTCTATCGGCCGAAAAGTGCCTCGGAAGCCGCGAAAGCACCGGCAGTGCTGCTGTTGCACGGCTATCAAAACGACCATGAGACCTGCGCCGCCTACTCCATGGAATTATCACGGAGAGGCTACGTTGTTTTGGCACTGGACGAGTACGGTCACGGCACCAGCAAGGCCGGCTTATTAAACCGCGGCTACGTCAATCACAAGGTGACGGTCAACTACGGAAATGATTCGGAAGCAGACGGGACGTATACAAAGATCGGCGGCGTGAACCGCTATAAGCTGATGATGAACTTCTCGAACCTGTCCTTCTTCAACGATCACTATTCCAAAGATGAAGAAGGCAATGCCATTACGGATTCCAGCTGCGGCGGAATCGAAGCCTACCGCTTCCTGTCCGAACTGCCGTATGTGGACAATACGAAGATGGCACTGAGCGGACATTCCATGGGGACCTGGTCCAGCTGGAGTGTTGCGGCGGCCTATTACGGTACACCGATCGAACCGGTCGCAACGGTATTGCAGTGCGGGGAACTCTTCCGCAACAGCGTTTATGACCCTTCCATTCACTTCAATAATGTTCTTTTGTTACAGGCGAAATACGACGAGTTCTCTTATTTCCGTGACTATCAGCGCATTGTGAGTGATAACCTGTTAAAAACTCCGCTCCGCTATGAATTCTTGCAGACAACGGCGGACAAGGCGGCATGGGATACCACATTCGGAAACTTCAGTGACGGCTCAGCCAGAAGAATGGAGCTTCTCTATACCAATCACCGTCTGACCACCCATAACGCCCACGGCCTGGCTGTCGCAATGGAATGGATGGATCAGGCGACGGGACACGTATCTACGCTGGCATATAACGACCAGAATGCCATGACGAAGGAATATCTGACACTTGCGGCAATGCTGTTAGTGCTATTGGCAATGTTCCCGCTGATGTCCTTCTTACTGGATACGGGCTTCTTTGCCTCCATCGTACAGCCATTACCGCATGAGTGGAATCTGAAGAAAGGCAGCGCTTTCTGGCGCGGAGCTCTGATCACGATCCTCATTGCCGGCTTCTCGTTCCCGTTTATGACGCAGCTGGGACACGGCTTACTGCCCCTTCCGGAGAAAATCTTCCGCATGACGGTCGGAAACGGCTTTGTAAGCTGGTACGGTTTTCTGATTCTTGTCATGGTGATTACGAATATCATCAGCGCTGTTTCACGCAGGAAAAAAGGACAGCGGAAAGACACCAGGGAAACAGGGCTTGGCTCTGCGGAGATCAATGAGCACATCGACTGGCTTTTATTTGCCAAATCGCTGCTATTGGCACTGTGCATGACCGGTATGGTGTACCTCATCAACTGGATTTACAGTCTGGTGTTTGATCTGGATCTGCGCTTTGTCTGGCCGTTCTTCCGTCCGTTTACCGGAATCAGGGCACTGCAGTTTTTAGTCTATCTTCCGATCTTTGCGCTGTTCTACATCATGAACAACTCCAAGATCTTTGCGACCTTCCGGACACAGTCCACCTATGTGAACGGTCCGCTCGGCTTTATGGGAGACTGGGGGAAGAACTTCTTCCTGATGGCCGGTGGTGTTCTGATTATCACTTTGATTGAGTACATTCCGTTCTTTATGAATATCTCTCCGGGTGCGGACCTTCTGTTCGGAAGCACGTTCGGAGGACCGTTCATGTCACTTCTGATCCTCTTTGTGCCGCAGGTTCTCTTCTTCTCTCTGATCGGTACGGTATGTTACCGCAAGACGCACAGCGTCTATACGGGAGCACTGGTCATTGCGATACTGGCCTGCTGGATCGTCACCGGCGGATCCTCGTTCCTTTGAGAGCAGGATCAGCTGTTCACGAATTGAAGCATACAAACATGGTCCCGCAGGATGCGGGACCTTTCACATATTACAATAAGGCAGGGCAGGAAGGATATCAAAGAAGCCTGATTTTGGATATAATTAAGAAAAAGAAGATCACCGAATACCCGGAGGTACGAAGATGAAGCTGAATTATAAATATGCAAGAATCCAGGGGAAGGCGCTTGCGAAAAATACGATGTGGGCGAAGGGCGTTTTCAGCATGTTTAATCAGATGCTGGAAGAGAATGTGATGGAGGAAGAAGACAAGGCTCTCTTTGAGGAGCTGGATGACTGGTTTGCCCATAATCTGCCCTGGCCGGAGCCGTGCAAGCGGCAGGAGCCAGTCGTCTGCTGGTTCAAGATTGAAAACAGTGAACAGATGATGAAGATGTTAAGGCCGATGCTATGGCTGCTGGAGAAATATAACCGCCCGTATTATCTTGTGTGCACCAACTTCCCGGGTGAGATCGTCTATGAGGATGAATACCAGGTAGCCGCAAAGACGGACGGAAAACTGCAGATCGATGAGGTCCAGAAATCCTGGAGCCCGGAAGACTGAGATGATCAAGGGTGTTATCTTTGATCTGGACGGGGTGCTGATCGACTCCGAGCTGCACTATCTTAAGCGGAAGATCCAGTTCCTTTCGCATTACGGAATCGAGTGGAAGCCGGAAATGGCCTATACCTATGTCGGACACCGCTTCTCGCTTCAGATTCCGGAGATCTTTCCGGAGAAGAGTGAAGAAGAACTGAAGGAAGTCATGACATATTACTGGAGCGTCATGCACGACCCCATGGATTATTACTCCATCCGCATGGAAGGCAGCGATGAAGCTCTGCATGAACTCAAAAAGAGGGGCTACCGTCTGGCCATCGGTTCCTTAAGCACTAGGGAAAAGATTGATACGGTGATTGCGCAGAATCACTGGGAAGATTTATTTGACGCGACGGTTTCCTTCAATGAAGTCAGTAAGCGCAAGCCGGACCCGGAAGTCTATCTGAAGGCAATGGAACTGTTGGGCTTAAGCGCAGATGAATGTGCCGTGGTGGAAGATTCGCGCGTGGGAATTGATGCGGCCTTAGCTTCCAGAGCTTATTGCATCGTGCGCAGGGAAAACCGCTACCTCTGTGATCAGAGCGGAGGGGACGCCTATATCAATTCGCTAAGGGAACTGTTAGAAGTCATAAAGTAAAAACGGGTTATATCCTTTTCTTCCTCTTCCGTTACTTCCTGGAAGATATCTCTCTATTTCGATCCTCCCCATAACCTTTAAAAATGTATGAATTTCATCATCCTCTGGAATAATTCTTATGTAATCCAGTGGTAATCTCAGCTG